>JANXZO010000043.1 GCA_025355465.1 Bacteroidales bacterium | reverse complement strand
GTGCATAGGAGCCGAAAAGGCCGATTTTCCGAACTCCAAAAGAGTTGGAAGATTTATCCGTTAATCCGGATATCCTCTTTTCAGCCATTTCCTCCAATTCGGGCAACCTCCAGGCAACCTATCGTGTCTTTTACTATATTTACATGTTATTTCTTACGTTTTTAAGCTTCAAAAGAGGCTTATGACCAGCAAAGTTTGATGAAAAGATTTCTCATCTCAGTAATCGTCCTACTTACTTTTACATTCATGCACCACTATGTGGTAGCTGGCGACTTGCCAATAAAAAAGGCACCTGGCTCCAACGCAAATTACGGCTTCATCGAAAACAAAGGCCAGATCATCGACCAGAACAATAAACCCAATCCAGCCGTTCTTTACCTGCTAAACACCCCGGGGATGAATGTGCAGCTAAGGCGGGGAGGATTTTCTTATGATCTGTACAGCCGCACCTCACCCCCGGCCCGGCCAGACCCTTCCCTTCTCCTTCAGGAGAAGGGATTGAGGGATGAGGTGTTTCCCCGCCAGGGGGATGAGGTGAACTTCCACCGCATCGACTTTGACCTTATCGGCTCCAACCCTGCCTGCGAGGTGATCCCATCAGGACCTTCTGCCTATTACCTGAACTACTACACCACCGGAACACCTGCACAAGGCGCCACAACGGTGCGGCATTATCGCAGCATTACCTGCAAGGAAGTTTACCCCGGCATTGACCTGGAGTTTTTGACGGATGTGGGCGGTGGATACAAATACAATTTCCTGGTACATCCCGGCGGCGATGTGGGCAGCATCAGGATGAATATTGAAGGTCCTGATAAGATGGCCATGAGCGGAGATACCCTGAAATTCTCAACCAGTCTCGGAGATGTGAATGAGGTAATCCCGGAGTCGTACCTGCTCACAGGAGGATTCAGGACAACGGTTAAAGCGCATTTCAGGGAAATCAGTAAAGGAGTATATGGATTTGCTGTTAAAACGGAAATACCTGAAAAAGCAACACTGATCATTGATCCGATTCCGGGGCGGATTTGGGGAACCTATTATGGAGGTTCTGCAAATGATTATATTACATCATGCAAGTTGGATCAAAACGGTTACCTGTTTCTGGCAGGTTTCACCTACTCAGCTACTAATATTGCCACATCTGGCACTTATCAGACAACTATCGCGGGTAATTCTGATGCTTTCATTCTGAAATTTACCAGAAATGGTCAGCGTATATGGGGCACCTATTTTGGTGGCGAAGGAAGCGAAGGGGCAAGCCAGATGGCTTTGGATAATAATGCCAATTGTGTGATCACCGGGACGACAAATTCGCTAACAGGAATTTCCAGTCCGGGCGCTTTCCAGATAGCGTTCGCAGGTGGGTTTGAGGATGCTTTCTTTGCAAAATTCGATGCATCGGGTCAAAGATTGTGGTCATCATACTATGGCGGAGATGGCGTTGATTATGGTGCAAGTTGCGCGACCGACAATAATGGTTTTATATATTTTTGTGGGTCCACTGCTTCCATTACGGGAATCTCCACCCCAGGTTCTCAACAGGAAGTTTTCAGCGGTGCGAGTGATGGATTTCTAACCAAGTTTAATGGCAATGGTCAAAGAATCTGGGCCACCTACTATGGAGGATCCTGCCAGGACCATGCAAGAAGGGTTCGCGTTACATCAGGTGGGGATTTAATTATGACGGGAATAGCTTGTTCCCCCAACAATATCTCCACGCCGGGTTCTCATCAGCCCGTCATCGGCAGCATTCCGTGCAGCCAGTCTGAAGATGCGTTCCTGGTAAAGTTTAACAACGATGGAGTGCGGCAATGGGGAACCTATTACGGAGGATCGGGGATTGAATACACGAACGGACTCTTCGTGACAACGGATGGATTTATTTACTTTTCGGGAAACACAAGGTCGCCAAACAATATCTCCTCACCCGGCAGCTTTCAACCCAACCTTGCTGGCTTAGCTGATCATTTTCTGGCCAAGTTTAACCTGTCAGGAGTCAGGCAATGGGCTACCTATTACGGGGGTTCTGGCTGGGAGGGCGATCAGGGTGATTGTGCTGCGGATGACAGCTCCTTTGTATTCCTGACATCCTCGACCGTGTCGACAACTAACATTGCAACAGCAAATGGCTTTCAAACGATCAATTTTTCAACGGGTAACAACCCCAATGCGTTCCTTGTAAAATTCAATTCAACTGGCCAACGAATCTGGGGTACCTACTATGGCGGCCCCATGTACACAAACTTTTATTCTCTTGCCCTTAGTGGCGATACAATCTTTGCCGGAGGTCAAACCAATGAAGTAACCCGTGTAGTAACCACCGGCTCCTATCAACCTGATTTTGGAGGAGGGTATGACGGAATCCTGGTGAAATTTAGGGATTGTTACGTGCCGGATACGGTAGACCATATTTCCGGGACAAACTCTCTTTGTATTCCTTCAAGTGGCGTTACCTATTCAATCAATGCAATGCCTTTCGCAACAGGATATTTATGGGAAGTGCCAACAGGCGCTACCATTGTCAGCGGACAAAATACGACTGCCATTACTGTCGATTTTAGCGCAGCTGCATTGACCGGATTTGTTACTGTAAAAGGGGTTAATACATGCGGGTCAGGTGAACCAAATACATTTCCCGTGCAGGTCCTGCCTCGCCCGGTACCAAATATTACCGGAATACAGGACCTATGTGTCGGAGAAAATAAAAACTACATTACAGAAGCTGGTAAAACGGGCTATATATGGGCATATTCGCCCGGCGGCACCATGACCAACGGGGGTACCGTGACGGATAATTTCATTGACATAGCCTGGAATACCCTGGGTCCCCAATGGATCAAAGTGAGCTATACCGATGCCAATGGTTGCGCTGCTGCCACCTCAAGTGGTCTTGATATTATTGTCTCCTCCGGCCAGGCTGTTGATCTCACTATCGCCCCCTCCGCCAACCCTGTTTGCTCGGGAACCCCGGTGACTTTTACAGCAACTCCTGTCAATCCCGGCACACTGCCCATCTACCAGTGGAAAGTAAATGGCATGGGTGCCGGAACCAATAACACAATTTTCACCTATACTCCGGTTAACGGTGAAGTCGTAACCTGCGTATTAACCTCATCTAATACT
>JANXZO010000016.1 GCA_025355465.1 Bacteroidales bacterium | reverse complement strand
GGCACTTTGCCAATCTAAGTGGGTAAATTTACTGAAACTATAGCAACGAACAACATGTAATGATACAAAAAAATAAAATATTTGACATTTTCCCGGGCATCAATCAATTGCCTTATTCGCAAAATTACTGGATGACCAAGGACCTGTCAAGGGCGTGTAAATGCCCGGCCTGACGCACAATTAACCCAATGGGCACCCTTGACAGGTTCTTGCCCATCCAAAAAAAAAGCTTCTAAGGGCAATTGATTGAAAGCTATATTGACCTGATTATTTTGCATTTATTTTTTATTTCATTTTTCTTAAAGTTCTTTAGCGCTGATTTTAGACCAATTTGTACCTTGCCTGTTCTATTCATTTACAGAAACTTAAAACACGTATGGTATGTTAACTCAGAAAGATTTGTTCGCAAAAGCCTTGTTGGTAGAAAAGCCCTGGTTTGTTCATGAAATAAACTTCGACCAGGCTGCTGGTAAACTTGAGATTTGGATTGATTTTGAACGAGGTTCATCATTCTACTACGAAGATAAAGAGTTAGGCATTGAGGGGCAATTTAAGGCATACGATACCACTGAGAAAACCTGGAGGCATTTGAATTTCTTCCAGTACCAGTGTTACCTTCATGCCTGGATTCCCCGGGTTGATTTGGGCAATGGGAAGATCCGACAGGTTCAGGCTCCCTGGGAAGGACATGCTCCGGGGTTCACCTTGCTTTTTGAAGCCTTGATTCTGGAACTGGTAAAGGTAATGCCGGTTCATAATGTCTGTCAGTTACTTAACGTTTATGACAACAAGTTGTGGAAGATGATCAAGGCTTACACCAACAAAGCCCGGGCAGAAGAAGATTATTCCGGGGTCACAGTAGTTGGGATTGATGAAACATCTGTTCGTAAAAACCATGTCTATGTTTCGCTATTCGTTGATATTGAGGAAAAAAGAACCATTTTTGTTACCGAAGGTAAGGATCATACGGTTATTAAGGCTTTCGTAAGCGATCTTGTTGCCCATGGAGGCAAACCCGATAATATCGAGCAAGTTTCGTGCGACATGTCCCCTGCATTTATCAAAGGCGTTGAAACTAATCTTCCCAATGCTTCCGTTGTATTTGACCGGTTTCATGTGTCCAAGGTGATTAATGAGGCCGTTGATAAAGTAAGAAAGACCGAAGTAGAGAAAAACCCGATTTTGAAAGGGTCTAAGTACATTTTTCTTAAGAACCGTGAAAACCTTACTGCCTACCAAAAGCAACAACTTGAAAGGATTCAGCTTAGCGGACTTAACCTTAAAACAATGAAGGCGTTGAACATACGTGAGGCATTTCAACAAATATACCAGGCTCCTACTTCTGAGATGTTTGACAAACTGCTCAGGAAATGGTATTTCTGGGCTACCCATAGCCGTATCAATCCGATCAAGGAGGCTGCTTACACCATTCAACGTCATTGGGATGGCATTGTCAATTGGTTTGATTACAAAATCAGTAACGGAATACTGGAAGGGTTCAACTCCATTTTCCAGGCTGCTAAAGCAAAAGCCCGGGGTTATCGAAGATCTGACACCATCAAAGCAATTATTTACCTGCTCACCGGAAAACTCGACTTTTCTAAAATCAATCCTCATTATGTTACCCACTCAAAGTGATAAAGAACCATAAAAAACAACCCTATGAAACAACTGCTATTCTTAATTCTGACAGGAATTTTCCTGGTATTCAGTCACTCCGCAAATTCCCAGGATGATTCCGGGTCAGGTTCTCTCCTCCCGCTGAAAAAGCCCGGGTCGGTAATGTTCGGAAAGGATGTGGTGATTGATGACCTTTCACAAATAAGCCAGAAACATATTGCCATTTGCAGTGCGCCTGAAGGATGGTTATACGCTGCCTGCATAGCCGACAGCAATGGACATACAAAAATTATCGTCTACGGGTCAATAGATGGAGGCACCACCTGGACAAAGAAATACTTTATCAGCCCTAATACAACGACTTACTGTATTACTAAAGTTGAAATATTGGCTTTCGGAAATAGTCTGGCAACTCAAACTGTGCTGATTGGCACAATCGGTCATAGGGCCGGTGGGTACCTATATGATCTCGCTGTGATCAGATTGCAGGGTGATCCCCTTGTGAAAGATGATTATTCACCTTTAAGCAGAATTCTTGAAAAGAATGGGGACATGGCATTTGCCATTAACTGGGGAAACATGTCAAGCATGGGGACTCCGGTATCCATCGGTTGTTTATTTTCAGTGAACAATTATTCAGTAGGTCGTCTTGTGTTTACTTATTCGACCAACAACGGGTTATCCTTTTTAACGGATAAAACAATCGCTCAATTTGCGGGAGTTTTCCCCAAGGTCGACTTGTCTTTTGGAAGGAGTTCTTCTGAAACCAGTGGAAAATATTTTGCCGCATGGGAGCAAAAACAAGATAGTAACAGTACGTTTGGTCATATATATACCTCACATTCTGGCACTAAACTTGGGAATGCTTTCACTGCTCCTATCCAGTTGGATGGTCTCGATTCATCACTCACAAACCTTTGCCGAAATCCTGTGATTGCCTGTCAGGTAAACAATATGGACAATGATAGCGCTAACATCAGTCAGGTAGTACTGTTTGAGAAATTTAATGCAGGCAACGGAGATTGTGATATTACCGGTTTTTATAACAAGAAAGCCGCTACTGCCAACTATTTCACCCGCTTAAATATAGCCGCATCTTCCCATAATGAAATCCATCCGGATATAGTCTTCAATAAATATGATACATCCTTTGCCATTACCTATTACGATTCAACAACCCAAAAACTGCCGTTGTTGAAAAATAGTATGAATCTGATAAAACCCGATGATTGGGAGGTGTTGACCCCGGGTTATAATGAAACCTTTGGCATGGATGCCCCTGATCCAATCGTCAGGGTGAATATGCAAAATGACCAGTTGATGAATTGCTGGACAGGTAAACGCAGCAATGGAAACGAGGTTGCGCTATTTGATGCACCTTACATGCCTCCCACAGGTATACTTGAACAAGGCTTGCCGGAACCCATTTTGTCGCTGAAAGTAAGCCCTAACCCTTGCAGCACTAGTTTTACCGTATCCTTCGAAACGAAAATGGATGAGCGTGTTTCCGGCGGATTATTTAATCTTTTGGGGAAGTCGGTGATGACCATGGACAATCGATTTTTTATGCCGGGTAAACATACCATTAAATGCCATGTTGATGACCTTCCTGCAGGCACCTACTTTTGTCGTTTATCGGCTGGTCAATTTTCAAAGACTGTCAAAATTGTCGTGATACGGTAGAATTTCGAAGTTCAGATGCTTTTGATGCTCATTCATGAAATAAAAAAAATCCAATTATGAAAATCCTCTGCAAGTCACTGTTTCTGATCCTTATTAATTTGATAACACTTTTAACTTCTGCACAAACTCAGGATTATATTATTAAGGGGACAACTACACACCAAACCAGTAGTATTTACGAATTAAGTACCGGATCTTTTACAAAATTGGGTATCGGTTTTATCACGCCCAATGCAAGAGTTCATATTAAATATAATCCTTCCGATGTATCCCCATTATTCTCAGTCGAAGCCATAAATCAGATATCAACAATCGGTAACATTGAAAATTGGAGCTATCACAACAACATTCTATACGGGATTTACCAAACCGGACAATCTGGTCATAAAAACTATCTTCAAAACAGCCTCGGAATCGGCATCGAAAATCCGACAAATCAACTGGATGTAAATGGCACAATAGGTTGTATCGGATCAAATACCGGGATCGCAATTCAGAATGGTAATGTCCCATTCGTTTTTTCCTATGTTGCAAGCAGTGGCAATTTTGATGTCGGCATTGATCCTCCTCCGGTTGATTCAATGAGGTACCCGCTTAAAATTCATTCCTGGGGCATAAGCGTAAAGAGCATTCTTGAGAGTTCAACCATTAAAATAAAGAATTTCAATCTGGACACGAATGCCGGAACCGGCTCAGTTTTAATGAGCAGGGATTTGTATGGAAATGGAATCTGGACACGTCCCGATGTTTTCTCGATTACCGAAGATAGGGTTGGCATCGGGGAAGTCAATACATTTTCTGATTACAGATTAGCCGTAAATGGAAAAATACTTTGCACGGAATTAAAAGTGAAGCTAAGGAGTCAATGGCCTGACGATGTATTCAGCCCGGATTATAAAATGCCCAGCATTGGTGCGTTAGATAATTATGTTCGTAAAAACCGCCATTTACCTGATGTTCCGACTGCGAAAGAGGTTGAAAAAGACGGAATTAATATTGGAGAGATGAATGCAATACTCCTGAAGAAGGTGGAGGAGTTGACTCTGTATATCATTGCCATGCAAAAAGAGGTGGAACAACTAAAGGCCAAAATCTCCAATCGCTAACCCAAGACACTTCCTGCAATGAGAAAATCAGCCGGATTGAAATTGCTCATTTTACTGGTATTTGCACTATTTATAAACAACCTCTCCATTGGACAGGTTGTATTCTCCGATTGGGTCATTAGCGCCGGAACCAGGAGTTGGGATATTGTTAACGATATAGCCTTTGACGGCTCGCATAATATTTACATCACCGGCAGTATCAGCGATTCAGCAAATAAATCGGGTAAGAACGGAATTGCAGAATATAAAAAAAGTCTTCTCTTTATTTCAAGGTATGATACTGCTGGAAATTTAATATGGAGTAAAAACATCCTGAAATCAGAAGCAGGGTATGGAAGCCGGATATCGACAATCGGCACCTCCCGGGTTATCATTTCCGGAGGTAGTGAAGCAGCCGTGAAAGAGAGTTCCTCCCACCCAGGAAAATATAACTTTTTCATCTCCTCGCTGGATACTTCAGGTACAATAATCTGGACACAAACCTTTTCGTGCTGCAAGAACGACTTCATCACCTCGATGATTGTCGATACCCTCAAAAGTGAAATTCTTCTTGCCGGACACTTTCGCGACACGCTCCTCATTGCCGGAGAGACCTTTGTCTCCGGTGGCGGAGATGATGGGTTTCTCGTAAGCTTTGATTTTAATGGAGAAATTAAAAAGGTCAGGATCATTGGGGGAAAAGGACTGGATAACATCAATTGTCTTTCTGTCTCATCAGAAGGGGATAGATTTGCAGCCGGAACCTTTCAACAAACCATCCGGTTTTCAAAGGATAAAGCGCTCCAACTAAGCAATACAAAAAGCGTAGGGGGTTTTCTGGTAAAATATAACCCTGCGGGTGATGTGATGGCGAGCAAACTTTTGCTTGCCGGTAAAAAGTTGCGGATTACAAACATGTTAACTTTTGGGGAACTCCAATATGTAACCGGCAGTTTTAGTGATGAAGTGACCATTAACGGCAACGTTTTACATTCTGCCGGCAGTGATGATATCTTTTTGCTGTGTATTGACGGGGATATGCAAATCAAATGGTTTAAACAATTCGGTGGTACAAAGAAAGACCGGGTTGCCGGAATAATTAATTCAGGCAAGGAGATTCTTCTGACCGGGTCATTTTGTGAAGAGATGAAAATCGGACAACATACATTGAGAGCCTCAGGCAAAGGAGGCGATGTGTTTCTATTTTCACTCAATCCTTCAGGCGTCATAAATTGGGTTCGCAGCCTGGGTGGTAAAGGGGATGATTACCCAGTCGGGATGGTTCCCGGAGTTGACGGCTACATCTATATTGCAGGTTCTTACCGTCAATCCCTGAACCTGAATGGAAAGGAGGTCACCTCAAATGGCGAAGAGGATATTTTTATTTGCAGACTTGAAAACTGCCGATTGAAAGCGCCAACTTTTAAAGAACCGGAATTCCTTTGCGAAGGCACCGGGATGAAACTGGATGCAGGCCCGGGATTTACTGCTTACAACTGGGCAAATGGTCTCGGCAGGGAACATACTTTCACCATTGATCAGGGTGGCAACTATTCGCTGGAACTATTGGCGCCGAATGGATGTATTCTGTTTGACACCATCAAGGTTGAAGAGGTACAGGTACCTGTTGTGTTTCTGGGCAACGACACAACATTAACCGATACCGCCCTGTTCCTGTTGAATGCAGGAAAAGGCTTCACCCGTTACCTGTGGAACAATGGCAATACCAGCTATCTGAATCTGGTCAAGGGTGCCGAATTGCAGGAAGGGCGTAACCTTGTTAAGGTTACTGTAACCAACGAAAAGAGGTGTATGGGGAATGACGACATTATAATCAATATGGTCAGAACACTTCCCAATCAGGTTTCGGAACTGGTTTCGGAAAGTTGCATGATCTTCCCAAACCCAACGAGTGATAAAGTATCGGTTACATTTACCATGCCCTTCGAGACACTGGTGCTGAAGGTCCATGATCCAATGGGTAAAGTGTTACTCTCTAAATCAATTCCAGGGTATGTTAAGAATTCTCCGGTCGTGATTCATCTCGGCGCGTTACCTGCCGGACTTTATACACTACATATTAAAACGGATCGCGGAGCTGCTTCAAAGAAAATTATTCTTCAGTAACTCAGGCTTACATGATTTTGACCAGTAGACTACGCAAGGATTCAAGGAATTTCAGAAGAGGAATCCTTATATTCCTATTGTCAACCGGATTTCTTTCTGTAACCGCCCAGTCTCCGTATATCATCGAGATGACCCGCATGATGATCGGCGATGTGACCATCAAGGCGAAGCAGGAGGTGGTTCACAAGCCCGGTTTCTGGGCAAAGAGCGGGCTGGATTACACGGCCCTCATCGATCCTGATTTTGCAGGCAGCGGCACGGCCTATGAAGAGCCACCTGAACCTGGGGTACAAACCGTTTCACCCTCCTCCGGTTTGAACTATATAATCACAACGACCCCGAAAAGAGCAGGATATCTTCCCGGGAAAACAAATTACTTATGCAACGAAATTTCCACCGATATCACCTATTTCGATGGATTGGGCCGCCAGCTTCAGGATGTCTCGGTGATGGCAAGTCCCCTCCAAAATGACATGATCAAACCCTATTCTTACGATGATGCCGGCCGGCCCGACTACGCCTATTTGCCCTACGAGCTGCCGGAGGCAAAGAATGGACAATTCGATACAGCTTTTGTTGCCAATCAAAAGAGTTATATAGAAGCGCAATATGGCGCAGCAAACCGGGACTATGGGTTTGCTTTGCCTCAGTACGACGGTTCTCCGCTGAACCGGATCGTCAAACAGTCGGCCCCGGGAGCCGGTTGGGCATTCAACCCGGGAAACCCGCAGCAGGAGCATGTGGTGGAGATGGACTACCTGGTCAATACCAGCGGAGTCACCGGATGGAGGGTTGAAAACAATGACTTTACACAGTTCACCTTCGGGGCCGGAGAACTCTTTGTCAATGAAACAAAGAACGAGAACCGGGGAAGCAGTCAGTCGATAACCCGGGAATATAAAGATAAGAGCGGAAGGGTGGTGATGGTGGAGAACCGTCATGAAAACAGCTGGTATCAAACAAGGTACATTTATGATGATTTCGGACTGCTGCGTTGCGTGGTTCCGCCCAAGGCCACCTCGCCCGCGAACAATCCCGGACCGAGCGATTTGTGTTACTACTATCGCTATGATGCACGCAAACGCATGGTGATGAAAAAGCTGCCCGGTGCCGATTCGGCGCTGATGGTTTACGACAAGCGCGACCGTTTGGTGATGAGCCAGGATGGGAAGATGCGGGCAGAAGATGCAAAAAAATGGGTGCTGACCTGCTACGACCAGTTCAACCGACCGGTGATGAGCGGAATTTACCAATACTCCTCCGCTTTATCCCGTATACAGATGCAGAATCACTACGATACCGAGGTAACTGGTTTGAATGAATTCATCAACGGGAATTTCAACAACACCGAACATGGTTATACCCGGAATGTTATTACCAAACTTGGAGGTTCGGGATGTGTTTACGATATCATGTCGGTGAGTTATTACGACGATTACCAGTTTACCAACCCGGGGTACGGCTTTGAGACCAGCAGCAGTGTCAATGGCATTGTTGATGCGGCTGTGCGCATCGAAAGACCAGTGAACAAGGTTACCGGCACGAAGGTGAAAGTGGTGAACGGACTGGCAAACTTCAAGCCCTGGCTGGTGAGTGCGGTATATTACGACAGCAATTATCGTGTTATTCAAACCGTGGCCGATAACCACTGCCCCAACGGGCGCGACATTGTAACCACAAAGTTCGCCTTCGACGGGACTGCTGAGGCAATAAAGACATGGCACAACGGTTTTAACCGAACTACCTTCTATACGGAACGGTTCAGGTACGACCACCGGGGGAGGGTGCTGGAACACACCTTTGAGGGGCTGCCAAACCAACCCGCAGTGATGCTCTCCTCGATGCGTTACAACCCGGCGGGCCAGTTGTCAGCCAAGTTGGTCCATGCCGAAGCAACGGGTGGGAGTTATAACCCATTCATGCAAAAGACCGATTTCCTTTACAACATCCGGGGATGGTTAACGGATATCAATAACCCGGAAAATATTGCTGCAGAAAATGATATCTTTGCCATGAAACTTAACTACTGCGATGCCATGACCGGTTTATCGCCAACGGTTCAGTACAATGGAAACAT
>JANXZO010000050.1 GCA_025355465.1 Bacteroidales bacterium | reverse complement strand
GTTTGTTAAAAAATCCGTGTTACCCGAAAAGGTGGATCGAAAAACTGAACCACCCGGCACAGGCTAAATTCCGAAGCTGGGGATGCAAGTCGGGTTAAGTTTTCACAGGGACAAATTATATACATAGTGAGATATGTAAATAGCTTGACGGCCATATGTCAACAACTCGTTGATATTTGTCAACTTCGGGACAATTTAATTTGAATGCGGACAACTTGTAGTCTGAAGACCGGAAGGGAAGGGGAATTACTGTGAAGCGGGGATCAACCCGTTTCGCTGATCTGTCGAAGCTGCTTAAGATTCAGAATCTCAACTGTATTACCGTCTACGGTAAGGATGCCCTCTTCCTTAAACTCTTTCAGGATACGGATTGCACTCTCCTTGGACATTCCGGAGAGATCCGCAAGATCCTGGCGGGAGATGGTCATATCAAAAGGATTCTGAGAATAGATTTTATCGGTAAGGTAGAACAACACATCGGCAATACGGCCGTGCATCTGTTTCTGGGTGAGGCTTATTACCTGGTCGAAATTAAATATTGCCTGAAGAGAGACACGTTTTATGAATTCTTCCGCGAAATCGGGGTTCTCCCGGATCAGCTTTTTAAATACGGCAACATCGACCAGGCAGGCTGTTGAATCTTCGACAGCAGAGGCTGAGTAATAGTGCCGATTGTCGACATAGATGCCCGGACCGAATATATAATCAATAGGTTTTACAAGGGAGAGAATCAAATTTTTTCCATAGCCCTCAATATATATTTTTGCAAGGCCAGAAGTAACACAAACAAAATATGGAGCCGGAGTTCCCTGTTTGAAAATAATTTCACCCGCTTTGTAATTAACCTGGAACCGGCTTTGATTGATCTGTTCAAGTTCGAGAGGCCCAAGATTTTTAAAAATGGATACTTTGCAGTTACAATCTGTACAATTGTGTGAATTATTTCCTTTGCTTACCATCCGGAACTCCCCTGATTTTGTGCTGACCATTGTAGTTAGACGCACAAATTTAACGATTAATTGATATAAAGCAAGAAAATCGTTATCTTTTATCAACCCTTAAATTGAGATATGTCAATCAAAAAATTGTAAAAATTCGGTTGTTAATTAATTATCAGGTAGTTGTGCAAAATTCTAAAACAGAGCGTTTTCGGTAAGATATTTTGCAATTTGCACTGCATTGGTAGCTGCACCCTTACGAAGATTATCGGCAACAATAAAAAGGTTAAGGGTGTTGGGCTGAGATTGGTCACGTCGGATACGTCCGACGAATACATCATCCTTCCCGTGGGCTTCAACAGGCATCGGATAGATATTATTTTGCCCATCGTCCCTGAGGGTCACACCCGGAGTCCTGCCCAGGATTGAACGTATATCATCCAGAGAAAAATCATCATAGAATTCAATATTCACAGCTTCTGAATGTCCACCCACAACGGGAACCCTTACCACAGTGCCGGTTAACCGGATGGAATCGGCGCCGAGAATTTTTCTGGTTTCATTCAGCAGTTTGGCCTCTTCCGTAGTATCGCCAGAGGGAAGAAAATCGCCTCCATGGGGAAAAAGGTTCAGGTCGATCGGATGAGGATAAGCCATTGGGCCGTTGATTCCCCGACGTTCATTTTCGAGCTGCTTTACAGCTTTGGACCCGGTGCCGGTAACTGATTGATAGGTAGAAACTACAACCCGGCGTATTCCATATTTCAGGTGAAGCGGAGCGAGCACAAGTACCAACTGGATGGTTGAACAATTGGGATTGGCAATAATCTTCGTTTCCCGTGTGAGCAAATTCGCATTGATTTCCGGAACTACAAGCGGGATTTGCGGTTCCATGCGCCAGGCGGAAGAGTTATCGATCACGGTTATACCCGCTGCGGCGTATTTTGGGGCCCATTCGCGGGAGGTCCCGGCTCCGGCAGAAAAAATGGCAATGGCCGGATGCTGCCCGATGGCCCCCAGGTGATCCGTAACAGATAATTCGGTACCATTAAAATTGATCTTGTTGCCGATTGACTTTGAAGATGCAACCGGAATCAGGGTTTCGGGGAGAAATTTATGCTCTTCCAGTACCTTGAGGATCTCTCTTCCAACCAGTCCTGTTGCTCCAACTACTGCCAGTTTCATGGGTCATTTTTTTTCGTTTTGCAAAGATACCATAACAAATTATTCACATATGGATTTACCTTTTTAAAAAACGGGGATTAAGCAATAAAAGGATCATGAGAAGAATGTTGCTTTTACTGATTTTATTTCCTGTGACCCTGATGGCACAGATTTCTGACGGATTCACGGATGGTGATTTTGACCACAATCCGCTCTGGCGGGGCGACAGCCTTAAATTCCAGGTGACTGCTGATCACAAACTACAGCTGCAAGCTACGGGCAGCGACACAACAGCACTTTTCACCCCATCGGTTTGGCTGGCCGAAACCGAATGGAGGTTTTGGATCAGACTGGCCTTCAATACCTCATCCAACAACTATGCAAGAGTTTACCTGGCTTCCAGGGGGGAGGAGTATAACATTAATCCCGACGGGTATTATTTACAAATAGGAGGAGGTTCCGACAGCATAGATCTGCTCAAGAAGGATGGCTTAAAATTAACGCATTTATACCGCTTTCACAGTTTCAGCACCTCCCATTCAAACAATATGATTCGTTTCCGGATCATCCGGTTTTCGGAAGGTATATGGCAGACCTTCATTGACACCACCGGCGGAGAAAATTTTATGTCCGATGGAAATTTCTCCGACACCGGGACGATTGAAAAATGTTCCCTTGGGGCATGGTGCCGTTTTACAGCAAGCAATTCTTCCAGGTTTTATTTTGATGATTTTTACGCCGGCCCACTGATCATCGACACCAAATGCCCTGCGATATGTTCGACGCAAGTATTGGACAGAAATTCGATCCTACTCACTTTTTCTGAAGCAGTTGAGACAGTCAGTGCAACGGACAGGAATAACTACCGGTTGAAAGTTACCGGAAGGTTGCCCGACAGTGTGAACCGGGATGGTGGGGGCGCTGAGAAAATAAAATTGCACTATCAAACCGGGCTTGAGGAGGGCGTGTTTGATTCGCTGATGATAAAGGGTATTAAAGACAATGCCGGAAATTTAATTCGCGACACCCTGCTTCCTGCATGCTATTACCGGGCAAAAGCATACGACATTGTGATCGATGAAATCCTGGCAGATCCGGAGCCAAGTGCGGGTTTACCGTCTGGGGAGTTTCTGGAAATGTATAACCGTACCCCATTTCCGATAAGTCTTGGTGGCTGGAAATTGTACTATGGTTCCTCTGTCAGGCAGTTCCCGGAAATTTCCATACCTCCCCATGGATATCTCATTGCCGCCAAGGATTCGTCTTATTTTTCATATGGTTCGTGTGTTCTCCTGTTTACTGCGGCTGCCTCACTTTCAAATGAAGGGACCACGGTATCACTCAAAGATGCTGATCAGCATATTATTCATTCGGTATCCTACCTCCCAGAGTGGTTCGATGGCACCTTCAAGGAGGAGGGTGGCTGGTCGCTTGAGATGATCGACGTTGAAAATCCTTGCGGATGTCATGAAAACTGGGCCGGTTCAGCCGATCCTGCCGGGGGAACTCCGGGCCGTGTCAATTCCGTGAGCGGATCCAACCCTGATATTACCAGCCCTTCGCTGGTACGGGCAATTATGCGGGATTCCGTTACCCTGCAGGTTTACTTTTCGGAGGCCATGGACAGCCTTGTACTTGCCGACACCATTGCCTGGAGATTCGGACCAGACGGGCGCCATCCAACCATGATATCACCACTATCTCCTGATTACCGATCTGCTATTTTCAAATTACCGGAAGTTATCGGAAAAGGAGAAATTCTATTGCTGACTGCTGGTTCCATGCTGCATGATTGTGCGGGAAATTTGAATGATACCTCGGGTATTGTCCGTTTTGGCATGGCCGATTCCTTGGTGGAAAATGATGTTGTGATCAATGAACTCCTGCCGGAGCCCAAGTCTGGTGGTTCCCGCTTTGTTGAACTGTACAATCGTTCCACGAAGGTCCTTGATCTTTCCGTGCTTCTTCTTTCTGCAAAGGATACGGTGATGGGCCTTCTCCCTGAGGCGAAACCAATGATTCCGGAGGGTTACCTGTTTTTCCCCGGGGAATATATTGTTTTTACGAATGATCCGGCAGACATCTCAGCACGATATCAGACCCCGTCGCCGGACAGGATTCTCAGGATGACCGGTTTCCCGGTTTTCAATAATGATTCAGGAAAAGTTGTTCTTGCGAGAAGAGACAATTTCGGGTTGATAGACCGGGTAGTTTATACCCGGGAGATGCAATATCCGCTGCTGGCAACGAAGGAGGGGGTTTCGCTGGAGCGGCTTGATCCGGACCGGCCTTCAGGTGATGCCGGCAATTGGCATTCGGCCGCATCTACCGTAGGTTTTGCGACCCCAGGATTTCAGAATTCACAAAAACTTTCCATGATGGAGGATGAATCCGTTGTGAGCCTATTCCCGGAGGTAATATCGCCGGATAATGACGGCATCGACGATATCCTTTCCATCATCTTACGTCCGGACAGACCGGGATTTAGTGCGGTTATTGACATTTACGATGCCATGGGAAGAAGGGTGCGAAATATAGCTGCAAATGCACTGTTGCCAACCGAAGGAGTTTTTTACTGGGATGGGGCAACCGGCCAGAGAACGATCGTTCCAATGGGAATTTACATACTTTATGTAGAATTGGTTCATCCAGACGGGGCGGTAAAGCGGGTTAAGAAGGCCATTACCGTGTGCGGAAAGCTTTAGATCAGGGCCGTTGCAAGGGCGGCTACACTGACCCTGCATCCCGGGATTGAGCTGATGGCTTGGATGCAGGATTCAAGTGTGGCGCCGGTTGTGATAACGTCGTCGACCAGTAGAATATGCTGGTTAATAAACGGTCGGGGTTCGGTTACCGAGAAAATCTCCTTCACGTTCTCCCAACGGTGGAACCGCGATTTTCGGGTTTGGGTTTCGGTGGCCTTAATCCTGGCCAGGGTGTGTGTATCAACGGGAATTTTCATGGCGTCGGAAAGTCCGATTGCGATCTGCTCGCTCTGGTTATAGCCGCGCTTTTGCTGTTTTTTTCGATGCAGCGGAACAGGGACGATAATATTTACCGAAATGAAAACCGGTGAATTCAAAAGCAATTGTCCGTATCGGTAGCCAAGGAAAACCCCGATATCTTTCCTACCCTTATATTTTAGCTGGTGAATAAGTTTTTGCACTCTGCTTCCTTTGTTAAAACTTAGAAAAGCTGCTGCTCCTACCAGGTTGACCCGGCCCCAGAAGAGGCGGCTGACAGGATTGTCCTCCTCGAGATGAAAGCTGGTTTTAGGCAAATGGTAGTTACAAAATGTGCAAATCACAACCTCCCTTTTCCAGAGGCTGTTCCCGCAGCTGGCACAGATACGCGGGTAGATGAGCGAAATAAAATCACGGATCATACTGTATTTTCTCATTAATCAGGAATTCATCCAAAAGGTAAACTGTGCACAGCCATTATTTTTCAACAATCCCGATTCATTGGAAAAATTCCTGTAGGTTTGAGTAAACTTTACGCCGGACAATGCAACCCAAGTCCCTTTTAGACGTTCGCGAGCTGGTTGTTGAATTCATCTCAGGCGCTCAGGTCACGAAAGCCGTTGACAATATCTCATTTACCCTTAACAGCTCAGAAACCCTTGCCTTGGTTGGGGAATCCGGCTCCGGTAAATCTGTCACTGCACTTTCCATCCTCAGGCTGTTGCCCTCACCACCAGGAAGGTTGGCCGGAGGTGGGATAATGTTTGATCGCGGCGGGAAAAGTCCCGTAGACCTGCTTCGCCTGCCTGAACGGGAAATGAAAGGAATCCGGGGAAGGGAGATCTCGATGATCTTCCAGGAGCCGATGACCTCCCTGAATCCTGTGTACACCTGCGGGGATCAGGTTGCTGAAATTCTGAGGGTTCATTTGGGATTGTCGGCAAGGATAGCCAGAGAACAGGTTATTGATCTATTTGCCGAAGTGAAGCTTCCCAGGCCTGCCGAAATCTTTGATGCCTATCAGCATCAGCTTTCAGGAGGCCAGAAGCAACGTGTAATGATCGCCATGGCCATTGCCTGCGATCCAAAGATTCTGATTGCAGATGAACCTACAACAGCCCTGGATGTAACCGTGCAGAAAACCATCCTTGAATTGCTAAAGCGAATACAGGAGAAGCGGAAGATGGGCATTTTGTTCATTACCCATGATCTGGGTCTGGTTTCAGGGTTCTCAGACAGGGTGCTTGTAATGTACAAGGGCAAGGCGGTTGAGGAAGGGAGTGTTTCCCGGATTTTTACCCATCCGGAGCATCCATATACCCGGGGCTTGATGGCCTGTCGTCCCCCGCTTGACATACGGCTGGAGCGCCTTCCCACCATAGATGAATTTATGAACGAGGGCAGACAGCAGGACAAGAAAGTTATTTCCCCAGAACAGCGCGTCAGGCAGCATGAGAAAATTTATGCACAGGAACCTATCCTCAGGGTTTCCGGAATCAGTAAGGTATACAGCACTACCATGGGTATTATTTTCCGGAAAAAAAGTGATGTATATGCCGTAAATGATGTTTCGCTGAATGTTTTCCCGGGAGAGACATTGGGTATTGTCGGGGAATCGGGTTGTGGAAAAACCACACTGGCAAGGGTTAGTCTTGATCTCATTCCACCAACCGCAGGAAAGATATTCTATGGTGAAACAGAGATAACCTCCCTTCCATTTTCGGCCATGAAAAAGCTCCGGAAGGATATTCAGATCATTTTTCAGGACCCTTACTCATCCCTGAATCCCAGAATGGCCATTGGGGCTGCCATCCTCGAGCCGATGCAGGTTCATCATTTGCATGGGAACACGATGACAAGAAAGCAAAAGGTGGTCGAACTTCTGGAAAAGGTAGGGCTCATGCCGGAACATTATTACCGTTATCCGCATGAGTTTTCAGGTGGCCAGCGGCAAAGAATCTGTATTGCCCGTGCGTTGGCCGTGGAACCCAAAGTGGTGATATGCGACGAGTCGGTTTCCGCTCTTGATGTTTCGATACAGGCCCAGGTGTTGAACCTGCTCAACGATCTTAAGCGTCAATTCGGCCTGACCTACATTTTTATCTCGCATGATCTTTCGGTGGTAAAATATATGTCGGACCGGCTGATTGTGATGCGAAACGGAAAGATCGAAGAATCGGGCGAAGCTGACAGCATTTATTCTAATCCGGGATCGGAGTATACCCGGTTATTGCTTGACTCGATCCCCAGAGCCAAAACAATCAGGTAGTCGCGGATTGACACAATCAAATGAAAAACAAGATGGCAAAGAAAAGGAAAATAGCAGAAAACGAGAGCAGCCCACTGCTGAAATCGGTTTTGGGTGTATTTGAAAAGAACCCTTACAGTGCCTTTAATTACAAGCAGGTATCAGCACGACTGGGCCTCAATGACCGGGCCACCACGGACCTGGTTAGACAGGTCATTGAACAATTATACCGAAGCAAAGAGATCGGGCAATCGAAACGCGGGAAGTACCAGATCAACGTGGCGAGTCCCAGGTATGAAAAGGAGATCAAAACGTACATGACCGGAATCATTGACATGAAGCAGACCGGCAAGGCATATGTGATTCCGGAGGATAAGACCGACGATATCTTTATTGCCGCAACGAATACGAATCATGCACTGCATGGCGACAAGGTGAAGGTTTTCCTTTTTCCGCTCCGCAAGGGTCACAAAAGGGAAGGGGAGGTAGCGGAGATTCTGAAGCGCCATAAGAAGCAATTTGTCGGGACGATTGAAATTTCGAAAAATTTTGCATTCCTTGTCACCGGCAGCAGCAATATGCCGGTTGATATTTTAATACCGATCCCAAAGCTCAACGGGGCAAAGCATGGGCAGAAGGTGGTGGCCATCATCACCGAATGGCCACAGCATTCTGCCAATCCGGTTGGTGAAGTGATCCAGGTGCTGGGAAAGCCGGGCGATGACCGGGTAGAGATGCAATCAATCCTTGCGGAGATAGATTTTCCATTGTCGTTCAGTGCCGCGGCAGAAAAGGAGGCTAAGTCGATCCCGGGAGATATTCCGGAATCGGAGATAAAAAAAAGGAGAGATTTCAGGGAGGCGCTTACTATTACCATCGACCCGGAGGATGCAAAGGATTTTGACGATGCCATATCATTGAAGAAACTGGCTAACGGGAACTGGGAAGTAGGTGTGCACATTGCAGACGTTTCGCACTATGTAAGACCGGGTACGGCTATCGATACTGAGGCGGAAGAGCGCGGGACTTCTGTTTATATGGTGGGAAAGACCATTCCCATGCTGCCTGAAAGGTTATCGAACGATCTGTGCTCCCTGAAGCCTGACGTTGACCGGCTCTGTTTTTCGGCGGTTTTCGAAATGGATGAAAAGGCAAAAATTTATGGTGAATGGTTCGGAAAAACCATAATCCATTCCAACCGAAGGTTTGCCTATGAAGAGGTGCAAGCCATTATCGAGACCGGCCAGGGAGAATTTTCAGAAGAGATTGCCGTTTTCGACAGGATAGCCAAGAAACTGCGGGAAGAAAGGTTTAAAAAGGGCTCCTTCAATTTTGAAACGCAGGAGGTTAGGTTTAAGCTGGACGACCAGGGGATACCGCTGGGGATATACATTCGTGAGATGAAAGATTCGAAT
>JANXZO010000055.1 GCA_025355465.1 Bacteroidales bacterium | reverse complement strand
TCTCCTGGTTTGAAAGTTACCGAAGACTCAGTAAAGACTATGAATACCTGACTGATACAAGTGAAACGATGATCCAATTAGCAATGATCAGGCTTATGCTTAACAGAATCGAAAAATAAAATCAAAACAGTTTCTTAGTATCAAGAATTAAAAGTAATTGTTAAAAAATGGGATTTTTTCAGAATTCAGTAACCAATAAATATCTCAAAACCTTAGATAAAAAGCACCTACAAGATGCCTATTCGAAATTTAAGGAACATTTTCACAATCCTGAAATTCAGGAAAATATCCGTAATATAAAGGAAGAACAGTACCAGGGAGAATTTCTCATTCACCTTTTTGTCGATATTCTTGGTTATACCAAGAATCCAACGCCCGGATTTAGCCTTACAACGGAATATAAAAATGTAAAAGATGCTAAAAAAGCGGATGGGGCAATAATTATTAAGGAGAAGGTTAAAGCAGTTATAGAGCTAAAAGGTACGGATACTACCGACTTTAGTAAAATTGAAATTCAAGCCTTCGGTTATAAGAACAACCAGCCAGATTGTTTGTATGTAATAACATCCAATTTTGAAAAATTAAGGTTCTATATCGAAAATGCGATCGAATTCCTTGAATTCAATTTATTTACCCTCACAGAGACTGAGTTTGAATTACTCTATCTCTGTTTGGGATACGAAAATGTTGAAAGAGACCTGCCAAAAAAAATAAAGGAGGAATCACTCAGCCGTGAGGACCAGATAACAAAAGAACTGTACAATGACTACTCTTTATTTAAAAGAGAGCTTTACCAAAACCTTACATTTTTAAACCCACAAGTTGATCCTCTCACGCTCTTTAAAAAATCACAGAAACTGTTAGACCGTTTCTTGTTCCTGTTTTTTTCGGAAGACAGGCAGTTGTTACCGCCTAATTCTGTGAGGTTGATCCTTGACGATTGGCGAGCTTTACAAGACAGGGATGTCGAGATACCTCTGTACTCCCGGTATAAAAAATATTTCGAGTATCTAAATACCGGCTTCAAAGGTAAACGGTATGATGTCTTTGCTTATAACGGTGGCCTATTTAAGACGGATGAAATATTGGATGTTTTAAAAATCGATGACGAGTTACTTTACAAACATACACTAAAGCTTTCTGATTATGATTTTGCGAGTGAAGTTGATGTAAACATCCTTGGTCACATTTTCGAGAACTCCTTAAATGAGTTAGATGAGATAAAAGCTCAATTGGACGGAAAGGAAATAGACAAAACTAAATCTAAAAGAAAGAAGGATGGCGTTTTTTACACTCCAAAGTACGTCACAAAATATATTGTTGATTCAACAATTGGTAAACTCTGCAACGAAAAAAAAGACGAACTTCAAATTATTGAAGAAGTCTATTCATCTGATAAAAAACGCCAGAAGAAGACAACACAAGCATTAGCGGAGAAGCTTACGGAATATCGTAAATGGTTATTGCAAATTACAATTTGTGATCCGGCTTGCGGTATGGTGGTGCCGGTGCAGCCCGACACCGGCACCCAGGACAGCTGGGTGCTCAAGGTTGACAGCTTGGGCTGCGAAAGTCAGGGAAATTGCTGGGTTGGGCAGGATGAGATCTGGGTCAGGACCTTTACTCCCGATAAACCATTCGTAGTTTATCCAAATCCGGCAATGGATAAGCTCAATGTTGCGTTCCATCTGAACCACTCCGGCGCCCGGATTGAACTGTTCGATCTATACGGCCGGGTGCGTGCCTGCACCCTGCTCCCGCCGGACAATGAAAAAGCAGAGATCGTCTTAAGCACATTACCACCGGGCATTTACATGATCAGGGTTGTGGCCGGTGAACGGGTATTCGGTTTAGAGAAACTTCTGGTGAAATAGAAAGGCACGAATGGTATCAGTTGGCAGTCGGGAATTGGCAGTCGGTCGACACGCATATCCGATGCTGAGCGGCATTGCAAATGCCGCTCAGCATGGGAGAAATTATGGATTTGTTTCCGAATCGGATTTCTTGCTTTGCTAATTACTTTATTATCCGGGCTGACCTGCAGTGCCGGTGACTCGCTGAATCTGCTGAAACGCGTTCATGATAAATATGTCGGGCATAAGAGTATCAGCTATCATGTCAGTTTCAGAATGAAAACTTTTGCGAATGATGATACGATTAAAATTACGGGTAATTGCAGCTTAATCAGGGAACAGAAAGATTCAATATTCCACGGGCAGATATGGATGGGTACCGATGACAGTCTGGAACGCCTCTATAACACCAGGAAGCTTTACATCATTGATAATAAAGCGAAGGTTATTACAACAGAGCCTTTGGAAAAAGAGGGAAATTGTTTGGACGATGTAATTCGCCAGGCACTCAACCCGGACCCTTGAGAGACCGGAATCACCTCTCCTTCCAATCCCCGCTGGCTTTAATCAGGTCAACCAGCTCATCTACGGCTGCCGTCTCATCAACATCTTTTTTCACGACCGTCTGCCCTTTGTAGAGCATAACCTTGCCTTTGCCTGCGCCGATGTAGCCATAATGGGCGTCGGCCATTTCGCCGGGACCGTTTACGATGCATCCCATCACGGCGATCTTTAAGCCGGTGAGGTGGGAGGTGCGTTCCTTTACCTTTTTCAGCGTTTCCTGAATGTTGAATAAGGTGCGGGCGCAGGAGGGGCAGGAGATGAATTCGGTTTTGGTGAAGCGGGTTCCGGCGGCCTGCAGGATACCGTAGGCGACGGGGATCTCAAACTCAGGATCTTCGGTGATGGAGACACGGATGGTATCGCCAATACCGTCGGCCAGCAGGCTGCCGATGCCGATGGCCGATTTGAACCGGCCATCTTCCCCCGCTCCGGCCTCTGTTACGCCGAGGTGCAGCGGGTAGTTCATCCCCTCCTCTTTCATGCGTTCCACCAGCAGGCGGTTGGCAGCGATCATCACCCGGGTGTTGCTGGCCTTCATCGAAAGCACCAGGTTGTGAAAGCTGAAAGCCTCGCAGATCCTGGCAAACTCCAGCGCCGACTCCACCATGCCCAGCGGTGTGTCGCCGTAGCGGTCCACGATGCGGCCGGAAAGGGAGCCGTGGTTCGTGCCGATCCTTATCGCGGTTCCATGCTCTTTGCAGATGGTGAGGAGGGGTTTGAGTCTATCCGCAATTTGTTCTGTCTCGAGGGGTGAGACGCTGGCTCCGCGTTCTGCATTCCGGATTTCGGGTTCCGGGTTCCGGGTTCCGGGTTTTCTGTTCCGTGCCGGGAGATAATTCCCGGGATTGATCCTGACCTTTTCGACAATGGTGGCGGCGACCTCGGCCAATCCGGGGTTGAAATGAACGTCGGCGATAAGGGGGGTATGGTAGCCCCGTTTGCGCAGCTCCTTTTTAATTTCGCGCAGATTTTCAGTCTCTCTCATGCCCGGTACGGCGATACGCACATACTCGCACCCCGCCTCAATCATCCGGATCGACTGCTCCACCGTAGCGATCGTGTTCAGCGTATCGGTATTGGTCATCGACTGCACCCTCACCGGGAAACTGCCGCCCATCGGCAGATCGCCGATATTGACAACACGGGTGGGAAATCTGCTGAAGCTAAAGATCATGGTAAGTAGTTAATAATTAAGAGTTAAGAGTTAAGAGTTAAGAGTTAAGAGTTAAGAATTATTTGTGCATCCGTACATTCGTACATTCGTGCATTGGTTCATTATCTAAGTCCCTTCACCCTGGGAGCTCCTGCCACAAAATCTTTCAGGTAGAAGGGTTCGAAGTAGGCCAGGTTTTCAAACTGTCCTTTGTGGTAGCATTCCATCGCCAGCGGGACAAGGTATTCTGCGGAGACTTCAAATCCCGGCACAAAGCGCGCATTGGGATGGTTGCCAAGCAAACTGCGGCACTTTTCAGCCCCTTCGCCCGCAAAGATAACCGGTCGTGACGAAAGCAGGTCAGCAAATGAGTTTTCGTCTATGATTTTCGCTTCCGTTGGTATAACCTCCGCAAGGTTGTTGTCATAAACAGCGCAATAAACCTCCATCCTCCGCGCATCCAGCATAGGGCATAAAAGCACCGCATCCCCCTGGGATTGCACCTCATCCCCCAGCCCCTTCACCTCAAGGAGAAGGGGAGTATACTGCATCTTGCATCCTGCATCTTGCATCCCTTTCGCCATTCCGAGAAGGGTCGGTACGGCAATCATCGGTTTCCCGATGGCATAGCAGAGACCTTTGGCGGTGGCCACGCCGATACGGAGGCCGGTGTAGGAACCGGGGCCCATGCTGATGGCAACGGCATCGAGGGCCGGAGGTTCAATGCCGGCACTGGTCAGCAATTCGGAAATAAATTGCGTGAGTATCGCCGAGTGAGCGTTGGGGGCATAAGAGTGACGCGTTCCGATGATTGCACCATCGTGGGCAAGTGCCACCGAGCATACCCGGGACGCCGTTTCGATCGCTAGCAGAATCAATGTTATTTTTCCTTGGCAGTAAACAGATCTTTTTTGTCGACCTTCTTCACCTTGTCGCCGTCCTTAAGGGTTTTTGAAACAGCGGTATACGGAGCCGTGATGATCTCCTCACCGAGCTTGAGTCCGGAAAGAAGCTGGATATAGGTGTTGTCCTGAATACCGGTTTTCACCTTGACCATTTTGGCCACGCCGTCGGAATAGACAAAAACACACTCCTGCACGTCCTCTTTCTTCTTGGCGGTAATGACCTCTTCCTCGCGATTTCCATCGGTGTTCTTTACCGTGTTTTTCTCATTTATTTTATCCAGACTGTCTTTGGCGATTCGTGTGGTGACTGCCTGAATGGGAAGGGTTAATACATTTACCGCAAATTCTGTCTGAATCTCAACGGTACAGGACATCCCCGGGCGAAATGGCGAATAATCCGGTTTTAGCGGATCAAGCAGGTCCTCGTACGATTTTTTCAGCAGGTGAATCTTAACATTAAAATTGGTAACCTGGTCAACGCTTGTGCCGGTTGTATTTGCGGAGGTGGCAATTTCCGTCACGACCCCTTTAAATTTGCGGTTAAGATATGCATCGACTTCGATGAGTGCCGTATCGCCCATGCTGATGCGAACGATATCATTTTCATTCACCTGTACCTGAGACTCCATTTCATTCAGGTTGGCAATTCGCATGATCTCGGTTCCGCTGGAAAACTGTGAGGCTCCGGTTACCCGTTCGCCCTTGAGAACGCTTAATTTCGATACGGTTCCGTCGTTGGGGGCAAATATGGCCGTCCGGTTCAGGTCCTCTTTCGATTTTTTCAGGGCAGCCTCTGAACTCTTCACCATGAACTCGCTGGCCATGATATCCTGTTCTCCTCCGGCAACCTGGGCCTGGGTAACCTGGAAATCAGCCTTCGACTTATCATACTCGGCTTTTGAGATAACCCCCTCCTTGAACAATTTCTCCTGGCGCTCAAATGTGAGGCGGGAATTTTCGAAATTGGCTTTATTCTGCACCAGCCGGGCTTTGGAATTTGCCAGATTTGCTTTCTGTGTATTCACGGCGGCTTCACTCTGGTCGAATTGCGAAATGTAAATTTCAGGATCGATCTTTGCCAGCAAGTCACCCTTTTTTACCTGGTTTCCCTCTTTCACATAAAGCTCAACAACCTCACCGGAAATATACGGACTGATTTTGATGTCTTTTTCGGGCTGGATTTTACCGTTGGCCGACACCGTTTGGATGATGGTTCGTTTGGTCACCTTTTCGGTGGCAATTTTCGTTCCGTCATTGCGCTGTCCCTTTACAACAGCAGCGATGATGATAAGTACAACCACCGCGGCCGCGCCGATAATTATCCACAATTTTTTCTTTGATTTCTTTGCCGTCATGAAAATATCCTTGAAGAGGGTTTGTAAAAACAGGTTTTATTCGGTAGCGATTCTGATCGGATTTCCCATATAAAAATCAAGAATCGTTGTTTTAAAAATAAAATCATATTTGGCCTGGAGAAGATCGGATTCGGCCTTGGTAAGATCTTTTTTGCTGTTATTGTAATCAAACGACGTCATCATCCCCACATCAAACTTCTGCTGGGCGTAATTGAAGGCCTCCGTTTGCGCACTCACCTTCTCGCCCGAGGAGTTAAATTTCTTCAGGGAAGATACAGCGTCGGCATAGGATTGCTCGATAAGTTTGCGAAGGTCTCTTTCACGGATCCCCAGGTCGTACTCAGATTGCGATTTCAAAATTTTTGCCTGGGTAATTGCAGTACGGCCCTGCCAGCCATTGAAGATGGGAATGGAGAGGTAGAAACCCACAGTTTGGTTGCTGTTGTCTTTAAGCTGTGCATCGAAGGCTTTGAGGCGGGTTGCCTGTGATGAGCTGAAAATGAAAACAGAGTCGCGCGTGAGATTTTCAGTTGAGGCATAGCCGGCGTAGACCGTTTTGACTACCGGGCGGGTATTCGGATCAGCCTCCCTGGCGATACCCGAATAACCCGTTCCCCAGGAACCACTCAGTGAAAGCACAGGACTTACAGAACCGCGGGCAATCGCGAGTCTCTTACCGGCGCTCTGCACCCTGAGTTCAGCAGCGGCGATTTCCGGTCGGGTTTTGAGGGCATGTTCATAAATGATCTCAGGGGTAATCAGCTCCTTCGGAGCCTTTACCTCTTTCAGCCTGGGTTTCTCAACCCTGAAATCTTTGGTCACCGTGAGATCGATGAGTTGCTGGAGCGAAAGATTGGAGATACTGAGCCGGTTTTCGGCCTCAATGACCAGCAACTCTTCTGCTGCTTTCTGGGCCTGGATGTTTAACAGGTCTCCCCTCGCTGATGATCCGGCGTCCACCAGCTTTTTAATCCGGTACACTTGTGCCGTTGTAATTCTGAGCTGGTTTTTTGCGACCTCCAGCAATTCTGAATTGAACAGGATGTCAAGATAAAATCCGGCCACTGAAAGCGAAATATTGTTCTTCAGCACATCCAGGTCGTATTTGCTGGCCAGCAGGTTGATCTGGTTTTGTTTCAGGGTGTTGAATTTCTGCATTCCGGCAAAAAGGGTAACATTGCTGGAGATATAGAAATTATTTGAACGCACGGTGGTGGTGGCAAAAGTGTTGGTATACTGGTCGATGGTCTGGCCGAAATTCCAAACGTTTGTTCCATTGGCATTCAGGTTCGGAAGGAGATTAAGTTTGCTTTGGAGCAGGCTGGCCTTGGTGGATTCAACAGACAGCAACTGTTTTTTGATATCCAGGTTGTTTTCTATGGCGTAATTGATACAATCTTCAAGTGTCCATATTTTCTGTGCTCCTGCGAATGAGTAGAAAAGTAATGTCAGCATGGTCAGCAGTACCGCTGAGTTAACTCTTTTGAAAAGCATTTTCATTGGTTTTTAATAGGATAGATGGTCTGTTTTCACAAAAAGCCTTCAAATTTAGGAATTTTAGATGAACCTGAAGCGACTTTTAGACGAATCCTTCCCCGTTTGGTTACAAAAGACACGAAATCGTCGCTGAATTTGTAATTTCCGGAAATATTTGTAACATTGCACCCCAATTCCAACCTTGCGTGAAACTGATGAACATTAAGCGCTATTTTTCCTTCAGCCTGCCGGTGGCGCTGCTTTTCTCCCTGTTCACTTTTTTTAATCCATCCGATGGTTTTGCTGCCATGCAGGACAATACCAGTCTTGTTGCCGCCCCCGACACAACAGTGGAGCAGCTCGTCACAGAACTGAAAAAAGAGGATAAAAAATTCAATGCCGGTGAAATGATCATTGAGCATGTGATGGACAACCACGAATGGCATATTGCCGTGATCGGGGATGTACAACTTATTGTTCCGTTGCCGGTCATCCTCTGGTATGAAGGAAAACTTTATACTTTCCTGTCTTCGAAATTCCACAATGAAAATCATTCCTATCAGGGATTTAAAATTGAGCTGGAAGGACCTCATGCACAGAAGATTGTGCGGGAGGATAACGAAAAGGCGAAAGTCTATGACTTCTCCATCACCAAGGTCGTTCTGGCCATTCTGATGAGTTCGGCGCTGATACTCTTTATCTTTATCACCATCGCCAATCGCTATAAAAGTAATCCGAACCAGGCCCCCAAAGGAATTCAGGCGCTGCTGGAACCCCTGATCATTTTTATCCGCGACGACGTTGCCAAGAGCTCCATCGGAGAAAAGCGATACGAGAAATTCATGCCATACCTGCTTACGGTGTTCTTCTTTATTTTTTTCAACAACCTTTTTGGTCTTATCCCCTTTTTCCCGGGAGGGGCCAATGTAACCGGAAATATCACGGTAACCCTTGTGATGGCAGCCTTCACTTTTGTGCTTACCACCATCAACGGGAACAAACATTACTGGGTCGACATCATCAACACTCCCGGGGTACCCTGGTGGCTGAAATTGCCAATCCCCCTGATGCCCATTGTTGAGATCATCGGGATCATTACAAAACCCTTTGTTCTGATGGTCCGACTCTTCGCCAACATAACTGCAGGGCACATCATCGTTCTTGGTTTTGTGAGCCTCATCTTTATTTTCGGGGCGATCAGTACCTCACTCGGATTGGGCGTTTCGGTGGTTTCTGTAGCCTTTATGCTATTCATGAACCTGCTGGAACTGCTTGTTGCATTCATCCAGGCTTATGTATTTACCCTGCTTTCGGCGCTCTATTTCGGGTTGGCTGTGATTGAGCCGGAACACCACTGAAAAATGGTGAAATAGTGAAATGGTGAAAAAATTATCAATTATCAATTATCAATTAGTAATAACCATTAATTCAACCAAGTATGCATCTTTTAGCAATTTTACTGCAGCTGGCCGGTGATTTTTCGGCCATTGCAAAGATGGGAGCTGGTCTCGGAGCAGGGATTGCCGTTATTGGTGCCGGTATCGGCATTGGCAATATCGGCAAGAGTGCGCTGGAATCCATCGCTCGTCAGCCGGAAGCCATCGGCGACATCCGCTCGAACATGATCATCGCAGCGGCGCTCGTTGAAGGGGTAGCTTTTTTTGCCATTGTTGTTTGTCTGCTGATCCTTTTTATCTAGGCAGGGCAACAGATTCTGTACGGTATAACGGTTGGTTATCCCGTACAGAATTTTAAACGTTCACAAAAACCAATAATATGGGACTGATAACTCCGGGTTTAGGCCTGCTTTTCTGGATGACCCTGGCATTTCTGTTGCTGGTCTTCCTTCTTGGGAAATTTGCCTGGAAGCCCATTCTTTCGATGCTGAAGGAGCGGGAGACCTCCATTTTTGAGGCGCTGAATGCGGCTAACAAAGCCAAGGAGGAGATGAAACAGTTGAAGTTCAGCAATGAACAGCTGCTGCAGGAGGCTAAAAACGAGCGCGACGCCATCATGAATGAAGCCCGGAAGATCAGGGACAAGCTGCTTGATGAGGCCCGGACAAAGGCCAACGAAGAGGCTTCGAGAATCATTGAAAGTGCAAAAGAGAGTATCCAGAATGAGAAGATGGCTGCCATGACAGAGCTCAAGAACCAGATTGCAGAGAGTTCACTGACGCTGGCCAAATTCGTTCTTCAGCGAGAGTTGTCCGACCCCGCGAAACAGGAGGAGTACGTGCACGAACTGCTGAAAGAAGTTAAGTTCAATTAATTGTAGAGATCAATGAACGTTACCCTGGTTGCCGAACGATATGCCGATGCACTTTTCCAACTTGCGCTGGAGAAGAATGCAGTGGAAGAAATATACCAGGACAACCTGCTGATCACAAAGACCTGCGACGAAAGCAAGGAGTTGCGGTTGTTGCTCAAAAGTCCGATCATACACAGCGAAAAAAAGCGGCTGATCATTTCAGAAATTTTCGCTAAGGGGTTGAATCCGATTACGATGGCATACATGCTTATTATGATCCGTAAGCGCCGGGAGGCCTACATCCCGGAGATTGCCAGGCAGGTTGTTGAGGAGTATAAAGAGTACAAGAATATTCTTACGGTCCATTTTGCTTCGCCCGAAAAACCTGATGCCGAAAACCGCAAGTTGGTGATCGAACTGATGAAGAATTATACCAAAGCCAATGTTGAACTTGTTGAGGAGATCGACAAGGAGCTGATCGGAGGTTTTGTGCTGTCGTGGCACGACAAACAATACGACGCCAGCATCAGCCGGGAGATTGAAGATATGCGCAGGGCCATGGCCAAGGTGAATTTGTACCTTAAAGGATTCTAAACGATTTACGATCTTAGATTTACGATTGAAAGATAAATAGTCACAAAGCTCGAAGCATGAGACACGAGTCTCGAGACACGAGTTCCGCAAAAGAAAACAAATTATGGCAGACATTAAACCCGCTGAAGTTACCGCGATCCTTCGTAAGGAGCTGGCTGGTTACCACAGCGAGAAGGAACTGGAAGAAGTTGGTTCCGTCTTGCAGGTTGGCGACGGCATTGCGCGCATTTACGGACTGAACAATGCCGAATCAGGCGAGTTGATCGAATTCGAAAAGAACGGACTGAAAGCCATCGTGCTGAACCTTGAGGCTGACAATGTAGGTGCCGTTATGCTTGGCGAAGCTTATGAAATCAAAGAAGGTGATATTGTAAAGCGCACACGCCGCATTGCTTCGATTGAAGTGGGAGAAGGGCTGCTCGGGCGTGTGGTGAATACACTGGGCGAACCCATCGACGGGAAAGGAAAGATAGAAGGCGTTCGTTACGAGATGCCGCTCGAACGTAAAGCTCCCGGCGTTATTTTCCGTCAGCCGGTGAACCAGCCGTTACAAACAGGGATCAAGGCCATTGATGCCATGATCCCCATTGGCCGGGGACAACGTGAGCTTATCATTGGCGACCGCCAGACCGGCAAGACCGCCATCGCCATCGATGCCATCATCAACCAGAAGGAGTTTTACGCCAAAGGCGAAACAGTATATTGTATCTATGTTGCCATTGGTCAGAAGGGCTCAACGGTAGCCAACATCGTGAAAACGCTTGAGGAGAAGGGCGCCATGGCCTATACCGTAGTGGTTGCGGCTACCGCATCCGATCCGGCTGCCATGCAGTTTTATGCACCTTTTGCCGGAGCCGCCATCGGTGAATTTTTCCGCGATACAGGACGTCCGGCGCTGGTTATCTACGACGACCTTTCGAAACAGGCCGTTGCATACCGTGAAGTCTCCCTGCTGCTCCGCCGTCCCCCCGGACGCGAAGCGTATCCCGGCGACGTTTTTTACCTGCACTCCCGCCTGCTCGAACGGGCAGCCAGGGTGATCTCCTCCGACGAGATCGCAAAACAGATGAACGACCTACCGGCCACCATTAAAGATATGGTGAAAGGTGGTGGATCACTTACCGCACTGCCTATCATCGAGACCCAGGCAGGCGACGTATCCGCTTATATTCCTACCAACGTGATTTCAATTACCGACGGACAGATCTTTCTGGAAACAGGACTCTTCAATGCCGGTATCCGCCCCGCCATCAACGTGGGCATCTCCGTATCGCGCGTGGGAGGTAATGCCCAGATCAAGTCGATGAAGAAGGTAGCCGGTACACTGAAGCTTGACCAGGCTGAATACCGCGAGTTGGAAGCCTTCTCGAAGTTCGGTTCTGACCTGGATGCCTCCACAAAGGCAGTGCTTGACAAAGGTGCCCGCAATGTGGAGATCCTTAAACAGCTTCAGTATTCACCCATGCCGGTGGAGAATCAGATTGCTATTCTTTTCTGCGGTAGCCGCGGATTGGTGCGGAATGTACAACTGCGGAATGTGAACAACTTTGAAGTTGAATACCTTCATCACATGGAAACCCATCATCGTAACGTGCTTGACAATCTGCGGGCCGGTCAGCTGCTTGACGAAGACATCAAGACAATGGAGCAGGCGGCAAAGGACATTTCTAAAAAGTTTGAAGATAAAAAATAGCGATTTAAGATGGCCGGACTCAAGGAAGTAAGGATACGGATTGCCTCGGTAAAGTCGACTCAGCAGATCACCAATGCCATGAAAATGGTGGCTGCTTCGAAGCTGCGACGTGCCCAGACAGCCATTGTCAAGCTCCGGCCTTATGCTGCCAAACTGCGGGAGGTCCTGCAGAACCTGAGTACAACAATCGGTGATTCGGACGAGAATGTTTATTCGCAGGAGCGCAAACCCGAAAAAATCCTGATCCTTGTGATCACTTCGAATCGCGGATTGTGCGGCGGTTTCAACACCAATGTTATCAAGGCTGCCAACAACCTCCTTGCCACCGATTACGCCCGCCAGTTGGAACAGAACAATGTGAGCTTCATCACCATTGGAAGAAAGGGATCGGAATATTTCAGGAAACGGAAGTTTAATGTGGTGGAGTCGCGTGATGAACTTTTCGACAAGCTTACCTTCGACAATGTTGCCCCGCTTGCTGAGTCGCTGATGAAGTCATTTGCCGACAAAAAATACGACCGCATCGAAATCGTTTACAATCAGTTTAAAAACGCAGCTACACAGCGTCTTGTGGTGGAGCAATTTCTGCCGATTGCCGCACAACCCCAGGTTGCCGGAACACCTGCCGTGAAAGCCGAAGCGGATTACATCTTCGAACCCGACAAGGAGACCATCGTGCGTGAGCTGATTCCAAAAACCCTCAGAATCCAGGTGTTTAAAGCGCTGCTTGATTCCTTCGCCAGCGAACAGGGGGCCCGGATGACAGCCATGCAGAAGGCAACCGATAATGCCAAGGACATGCTCAAGGCCCTTAACATCTCTTACAACAAAGCCAGGCAAGCATCTATCACCAATGAGATCCTCGAAATTGTTTCCGGAGCAGAGGCCCTGAAAGGCTAAATACCTGCAACATCTCATGTAAATGTTTTTCGCAGAAATTGGTTTTTAATAGTTTTTTTTTCTATTTTTGACCATCTGCCACCTACTTCTGCTGTTGCGCTCATTTCTATCCGCCAGGTCTGCTTTTTCTTGAATTTTCTGTTGAGTAATTGAGTGTTAAATCAATGTAGCATTGGAGACACTGAAAGAGATTGTTGCCCGTTGTGAAGAGTTGGCCTTCGACCTTTCATTCAAAAGAGCGGGGGAATGGAAATCGGAACAGACCGGCCGCGTTGTTGCAGGATATATGCCGGTTTATTTTCCGCGGGAGATCATCCATGCAGCGAACGGCCTGGCTGTCGGCATCCTTGGCGGGGGCGACAAAAAGCTGATCATCAAAGGCGACGCGTATTACCAGTCGTACATCTGCCACATGCCACGCAGTATTGTAGAACTCGCGTTGGATAAGCATTTCGATGGTTTTGACGGATTTATCTTTCCCTCTATCTGCGATGTGATCCGAAACCTCTCGGGTATGTTTCAGCTGCTTGGCCAGGGTAAATTCATCAAGTATCTCGACCTCCCGCAGAATTTCAAGCAACACATAGGGGGGACCTTTTACCGGCACGAACTGCAGACGGTACTGGATGAAATTTACAAGCTGAACGGAGTCGAAGTAACCGCTGAACGTCTTAACCACTCCATCGGATTGTTTAACCTGAACCGCCGGCTGATCAGACAGCTTTATCAAATCCGGCAGGAGTTCCCCTGGAGAATGACGGCTGCAGATCTTTATCACGTTGTACGGGCCGGAAATGTTATTCCGGTGGAGGAACACAACGAGATCCTTGCACGTGTGTTATCCCTGATTGCCGAGGAAGCGGGAGAACCGCTCGACAAAATCCGCGTGCTGGTGATGGGTGCCTTTTGCGAACAGCCGCCGGCCGGCCTGATCCGCACCATCGAACTCGCCGGTTGTTATATCGTGGAGGACGATTTCCTCCTTGGGTCGCGATGGATCCAGGGCGACATTGATACAACCTCAGCAGATCCGCTGGAAGCCATTACCACGGCGTACCTGGAAAAGAGCACCTTCTCCTCCTCGGTGTACGATGTGGGAAATCCTAAGGAGGCACGTTTGCTTGACCTGATACGGAGGAGAAAAGTCGATGGTGTCATCTTTGCTGCACCCAGCTTCTGCGATCCAGCACTGCTCGATCATCCCATCCTTCAGAAGGAGTGCAACGATAAAAAGATACGGTTTATCAGTTTCCTTTACAGCGAAAATACAGGCCAGTTCAAGGTGATCAAGGAGCAGGTGGGAACCTTTTCGGATTCTATAAAGTTGTGGGATTAGGAAAAAATTTCGATATACGATTTACGATATGGCCAAAGAAGTTGCGAAAGAAAGAAGCATGATCCTCCAGAAGGAGATGATCACAGGGCTTTTCAAAGAGCTTGGCAACGTGAAAGAGACCGGGAAGAAGGTGGTATATACTTTTGTCCCGGGCAATATCTCCGAGCTGATCCTCTCCTTTGGCATGCTCCCGGTGTACCCGGAGATCAATGCCCTGCAGTCGGGAATGCGTAAGAAGTCGGGCGACTACATCCGCGATGCCGAACAGCATGGCCATTCGGAGGATGTGTGCACCTATGTGAAGTGCGATGTGGGGATGATGCTGAACGGGAACATTGGCCCAACGGGCGAAAAGATCCCCAATCCCGATCTGCTGCTGCTCAGCTATACCGGCTGTTTCACCTTTCTGAAATGGTTTGAGACCCTCGAGCGCCTTTATCCCGGCGTGCCGGTTGCTCTTCTGCACACACCCTATCAGGAGGCGCACAAGATCACACCTGAGATGACGGCTTACATGGTCAAGCAGCTTAAGGAGGAGGTGATCCCGAAGATGGAGAAGGTGTCGGGGAACAAATATGATGAGGAGAAGCTGAAGAGCCTGCTCAGGAACTCCTCTAAAGTAGAGGATTATATTGTAAAGATATTCGATACTACCAAGAACCGACCCTCGCCCATTGATGCCTATTTTGCCGGTGTTTATTACATCGGGCCCATCAACAGCGGGTTCAGGGGGACGCCGGAGGCGGTGGACTATTACGGCGAGCTCTACAAGGAGCTCCTCGTGCGTATCGATAAAAGGCTTGGCCCAATCACCCCGGAGGGGGAGATGGAAGAGGAGCGGTTCCGCCTCGTGGTCGAAGGACCTCCCAACTGGACCCATTTCCGTGAATTCTGGAAACTTTTTTATGACATGGGCGCTGTGATCGTTGCCTCCTCCTACACAAAAGTGGGCGGAGTGTACGACATGGGTTTCCGTGTCAATCCCGATAAACCCCTTGAAAGTCTGGCAGAATACTGCATGAACTGCTACACCAACCTCAACCTGCAGCAGCGGGTGGAGTTGCTGGAGAAGTGCATTGTGGATTATCATGCCGACGGCTTCCTGGTGAATTCAATCAAGAGTTGTAATTCATTCTCTGCAGGGCAATTGATGATCATGCAGCAACTGGAGCGAAAGCTCGAGATCCCGACCGGGTTCATCGAATCCGACCTTGTCGATCCCAGGTACTTCTCCTACTCGAATATTAAAAACCGGCTTGAATCTTTTTTCCAGATGCTTGAACAGCGGAAGATGATCCTTACCCGGTAACCGGACTTCAACACCACTTTTGCGATTCTCCTTCAGCGGGAGCAGGAACAGTAACATCTAACCGGTAATTGAATGAAGAAATATTTCCTGGGAATAGATCTTGGATCGACCACATCAAAGGCCATTATCATTGATGAAGAAGACCGGATCATCGGACGTGGGATTACCAATACCCGGGCCAACTATACCGTGGCCACCGAGATTGCCCGCCTGGAGGCCATTTACAACGCCCGCTTCTCGCTGCTTAAGATGAAGCTGGAAGATGAAACGGAGCACAACCCGGAATACAAGCGGTACATCAGCGATGTGGAATCGGTTTTCCAGTACCTGCAGTTCAAGCGCAGACTCGACCGGTTGAACGTCCAGTTCAGAGAGACGATCGACGAGACCTATGGCGGTGAAAGGAGAGAAAAGATCACCGGTTTTATCGAACATATCGTGAAGGGGATCGGCCCGGCCATTCTACTCGAATACCTCAACGGAAGCCTGGGAAAGAAGAACCCGTTCTTTCGCGACATCGTCAGTGAAAAATATAACAAGGAGGTTAACGAACTCCCGAAAGAGTACTTCGAGCCCATGATGCTGGTCTACGACAAGAGCATCAGCCATGTTGAAAATGAGCTCACCAATTATGATTTCAAGGAGTTGATAGAGCATTCGATGGAGGTTCTGAAAGAAAAGTACGGCGGTATGGATGTCTCCGGACTGAAAGAACACATCACCTTTGTTGCCAATCTCGACATCCACATCACCAACATGGTGGGAACCGGCTATGGGCGTGCTCTGCTGCCTTTCCCCGAGAAATCGATACGCTCGGAGATACTCTGCCACGCATTTGGAGCACATGCTGTTTTCCCCGGAACAAAAACAGTACTCGATATCGGCGGACAGGATACCAAGGCCATCCAGGTTGACAGTCACGGGCTGGTGACCAGCTTTTACATGAACGACCGCTGTGCGGCAGGCTGCGGACGGTATCTTGGGTATATCGCCGATGAGTTCAGTATTTCGCTGAATGAGCTTGGTCCTCTTGCCATCGAGGCGACCAATGAAGTGAATATCTGCTCAACCTGCACTGTTTTTGCCGCTGCCGAGATCAGGGAGCTGCTCAACGTAGGCCAGAAGCGCTCTGATATTCTCGCTGGTTTGCACCGCGCCATTGTGATGCGCGCCATGTCGCTGCTGGCCAGGTCGGGCGGGGTGCGCAACGAATTCACCTTTACCGGTGGCGTAGCGCGCAACCAGGCGGTACTGAAATATGTGTCGGAGCTGGTGCTGAAAAACTACGGAGATGACATTAAAATCAATGTTCATACGGACTCCATTTTCATGGGGGCACTGGGTGGAGCAATGTTTGCGAGAAGAAGCTGATACCCACCCCGATCCCCTCCCTGCCAGCAGGGTGGGGGCAGGGGGAGGGTAAAAAAACAACTATGATGAAAAAACCAATTTATACACTGGGTGTGGACGTAGGAAGCAGCATCATCAAAGCGGTGGTGATGACCTATTCCGACACACCGGTTATTATCGATAAAGAGACCGAGAAGATCCGGAAAAGAAATCCGGAAATGGTTGCAGACCAGTTGATTGACATTATTCTTGAAAGAAACAAGATGAATTATGGTGAGGTTGCCTATCTGGCCTCCACCGGCGAAGGAGAGATGCTTCAACGCAAGCGTGGTCATTTTTATAGTATGACAACGCATGCCAAAGGGGGTGTTTTCCTCAATCCGGGATCCATGACGGTAGTTGACATGGGAGCATTGTATGTGAGGGCAATCAGGATCAACGAACAGGGACGCGTGCTGGATTATAAAATGACAGGGCAGTGTGCCTCGGGATCCGGACAATTTATTGAGAACATTTCGCGCTACCTCGGACTTGCCATTGAAGATGTTGGGGAGACCTCCCTGAAATCGACCCTGCCTGAAACACCTTCAGGCATCTGCTCGGTGCTGGCAGAGACCGATGTGATCAACATGGTTTCGAGGGGTATCGCTACGCCAGATATCATCAAGGGGATCCACCTCTCGATCGCCAACAAGATCGTGAAGCTGCTCTCTTCGCTTAAGGCAACCTCACCGGTGACGCTGACTGGCGGAATGGCCATGAACATCGGGATGATCCAGGCGGTGAAAGAGCTTGTTGCAGAGAGCAGGCTTGACCTGGAGATCAGGGCGAACGGTGATTCGATCTATGCCGGGGCCATCGGGGCCGCCATCTGGGGCGGATTCAGACATTTAAAACTGTCAAACGTATGAACGATAACCTTGACCCCTTATTTAAACCCAGGTCTGTGGCGCTGATCGGCGCCTCAGTGAAGGAGCTCTCCATCGGGAATGTCATAATTAAAAACCTGCTTCATTACCATTTCAGGGGCCCGGTTTATCCCATCAACCCGAAGGTTGACGAGATCCGCGGGCTGAAAGCCTACCCGTCGGTGCTGGATGTGCCCGGCGATGTTGACCTTGCACACATTGTGATCCCTCCTCCCTTTGTACCCGAAGAGGTTGAAAACTGTGGAAAAAAGGGAGTCAGGGCGATCATCATCAATACGGCAGGGTTCAAGGAGATGGGAGCCGAAGGGCAGGCACTGGAGGATGATTTTCTCGCCCGGGCGAAACGTTACGGTATCCGCATTGTGGGGCCGAACTGCCAGGGGATCATTAATTCGGATCCGGAGATCAATGCCTATTGCAACTTCACATTCACCTACCCGGATCCGGGACACATCTCGGTGGTTGCCCAGAGTGGTGGTGTGGGCGCCGTGATCATGCAGGCATTTTACGACATGGGCATCGGCCAGCGTATGTATGCCTCAACCGGTAATGGTTCGGACGTATCCATCACCGAGATACTCAGTTATTATGGCAAGGACGAAACGACACGGGCCATTGTGCTTTATGCCGAGCGTATCGAGAATACGCAGGAGTTCATCGCGGTGGCGAAGCAGGTAACGGCACGCAAGCCGGTTTTGGCCATCACCGCCGGACGCACAGATAAAGGAGCCGAGGCCTCCCGTTCGCATATCGGCGGACTGGCGGGCAGCATATCCCTCGACCTTATATACAAGAAAGCCGGCATCATGACCTTCGGCAGCCAGGCGGAGCTCTGCCATGCTGCTGTGGCTCTGTCGTCGCAGCCCGTTCCCCATGGCAACAAGGTCGGGATCATTACCAATACCGGCGGACCTTCTGTGATTGCCATCGATGAACTGGTAAGTTGCGGGCTTGAGTTGCCACCACTTTCGGAAAAGGGACGCGAAATACTCAAAGGAACCATGCTCGAGTCGGCCTCCATCCGCAACCCGCTCGACGTAGTGGCGACCGCCGGTCCGGGCCATTTTAAAAGTGCGCTGGAGGTGATGATGAATGAGCCCCAGTTCGACAGCATCTACATTAACTTCGTCACCCCGCCGTTTGTCGACTGCGAGAATGTGGCCCGCGCGATCGCTGCTGCCGCAAAGGCAGGAAACAAGCCCGTGGTGTGCAACTACATGACCGACAAGCAAAAGTGGGGGGGCACCTCCAAGATCCTGAAGGAGGGAGAGATTCCCTGTTTCGACTTTGCGGAAACAGCCGCCAGGGCGCTCCACTCACTGGTTCGTTACAACGCGATCAGGTCGGCCAGAGAAGGTGCTGTGAAACAATTCACCGATATTCACAGGGAGGTGGTTCAGGCTACTCTTTTGCATGCCCATGCAGAGAACAGAGAGGTGCTTTTGGCCGCGGAGGTGTACGGCATCCTTAATGCCTATAAGATCCCGGTGGCTCCGTGGACAGTGGTGAAAGAGCGATCCGCAGTGGCGGAGGCGGCAGCGGGAATCGGTTTCCCTGTTGTGATCAAGGCCGATTCGGAAACGATCATTCACAAGAGTGATGTGGGTGGTGTGGCTGTGAATATCAACAATATGCAGGAGGCAGCTGCTGTGGCCGAATCCATGCAGAAAATCCTGGGGAGTGACATAAAATTCTTTATCCAGAAATTTCTGCTCAAAGGACGTGAGCTGATCATCGGAGCAAAGGCATCTGAAGGGGCAGGTCATATCATCATGTTTGGTCTCGGCGGGATCTTCGTCGAAGTGATGAAGGATGTAGCATTTGCAATAACCCCAGTAAGCGACACAGAGGCCATGGAGATGATCGGAGCTTTAAAAGCTGCCCGCCTGATCGAAGGGTTCCGGGGTGAAAAGGGAATAAACAAACTGAAAACTGTGGAGATCATTCAGCGCATCTCCATGCTGGTAAGCGATTTTCCGACCATCAGAGAGATGGACCTCAACCCGCTTTTTGCTACCGGCGATGAAATATGTGTTGTAGATGCAAGGATCATTCTTTGACCTTTATACAATCTTAAAACCAAATATAGCAATGGACGACAAGAAGTATAACATCGGAATCATCGGGCTCGGTCCCATTGGTCAGACACTGGCGGTACATTTCAAACTTGCCGGTTGTGAGGTTGCGGTTACCGATCTTGACAGAGAAAAGCTTAACCTGATACGCAAAGAGGGAATCGAAATTGTATCGAAAATCGAGAAAAAATCCTTCTTCAAGTATGTCTATTATTCGGTTGAAGAGATGCTCGAACATGATTTCGACATTCTCATCTCCGCAGTCAAGGATTACCACGTTGATTCGATCGTAAAAATAATCGAAGAGAATCTGAAAAAAAGCGTTTTCCTGCTCAGTGCCCAGAATGGAATTGATATCGGGAAGAAATATCATGGCCATTTTCCTGAATCCTCGGTCCTCAGAATGGTCATCAACTTTGCCGGGAATCTGCAGGCCCCCAACGTCACGGCCATCAACTTTTTCAACCCGCCCAATTATATCGGATCGATGGATGACTCTCAGGAGGAACTGGCAAAATGGATTGCCCGCACGCTTTCCAGTGTAGAACTAGCTACGGAGCAGGTGAACTCGTTTACAATTAACGATAAGATCTGGGAAAAAACGATCCTGAACGCGGCACTAAGTCCGTTGTGTGCCATATCGCGGCTGACCATGAAAGAGGCCATGACAAATAAGGATACCCTGGAGATCATCGAACAGATCCTTTATGAGGCGGTACAGGTGGCGTGTGCCGAAGATATCAAGCTCACCGATAACTTCATCAAGCTGGCCATCCGGTACCTCAACAATGCGGGGAACCACATGCCTTCGCTTGCGGTTGACTTAATCAACAAAAGGGAAACCGAGATCGACTACATGAACGGGAAGATCGTCGACTATGGCCGGAAACACTATATAAAAACCCCCATCAACCTGGTGCTCACAAACCTGGTGAATGCCATCTCCTGCAAGGATGGCGTGGGAAAATGTAAATAATTAACACCTCAACCCCCGGCCCCTTCTCCTTAAGAAGAAGGGGAGAAGGGGATGGGGTGAACTAAAATTATACGTATGGAAAGCAAGATTTTTTCGTGGCAGATGATGGTTCCGGATGGCGACATGCAGCTTTACGAAAGTGAAATGCCCGAACCGGAAGCGCATGAGGCCCTGGTAAAAATTGCCGGATGCGGCGTTTGTCACACCGACCTGAGTTTCTGGCATTACGGCGTGAAGACAAAAAAAGAGCTTCCCCTTACCCTTGGCCATGAGATCAGCGGAACAGTGATAGCCGGACCGGCTGAGTGGGTGGGAAGGAATGTCATCATCCCGGCCGTACTCCCCTGTGGGGAGTGTGAGCTGTGTAAGAAAGGACGGAGCAACATGTGCCAGAAGCAGCTGATGCCCGGGAACGATTTTCATGGCGGATTTGCCTCACACATCAAGGTTCCGGCCCGTTTTCTCTGCCCGGTGCCCGATGCGCTTTTGACGCGGTACCCGCTCGAAAAGCTCTCCGTCATTGCCGATGCCATCTCCACCCCCTACCAGGTGATCCGGAAATCGGAGCTGGAGGCGGGCGACCTGGCCATCGTGATTGGTGTAGGCGGAGTCGGGATCTATGCAGCCCTCATCGCCCGGATATTCGGAGCAAAGGTTCTTGCTCTCGACATCGATGACGCCAAGCTGGAGACCGCCAAAATCCACGGGATCGACGCGGTGCTCAACATCCGTGGACTTGACATTAAGGCGATTAAGGAGCAGGTACGGGAGATCGCGAAGGGGCTGGGTGTTTCGCGGTATGTCTGGAAGATATTCGAGATGTCGGGCACCAAATCCGGGCAGGAGCTCGGATTTAACCTCATCACATTCACCTCCACCCTCTCGATTGTGGGTTTCACCCTCGACCGCACGGAAGTGCGCCTGAGCAACCTGATGGCTTTTGATGCCAAGCTGATCGGCACCTGGGGATGCAAGCCTGAGCTATACCCCGAAGTGGTGGATCTGCTCACCACAGGAAAACTGAAGATCGACGACTTCGTGGAAACCTTCCCGCTCTCGAAGATCAACGAGGTGTTCCGCAACTCACTGAACCATGTTTACCGAAAAAGATCGGTGCTGGTGCCGGATTTTGAGTAGGGGTAGGCACCTCATCCCCTAACCCCTTCTCCTTAAGGAGAAGGGGAGGAAGACAGAGAAAAAATAGGAAACTTAAACTTAGAGAATATGTTAGCAAGTCACAATCTCACCGACAATACCTACAATGAGATCCTGTTTGAAAAACGTCCTTGCAGGGACAATAGCGGCAATGCGGTAGCGGGCCTCTTCAACGCCTGGATCATTCTGAACAATCCGCAGCAGTATAACTCCTATACCACCGGAGCCGTAAAAGAGGTGATCCTTGCCATGCGACAGGCCTCCAACGACCGCAGCGTGGTGGCGGTGGTATTTACCGGCACCGGCGACAAGGCCTTTTGTACCGGGGGCAACACCAAGGAGTATGCCGAGTACTATGCCGGGAATCCCCAGGAGTACAAGCAGTATATGCGTCTCTTCAACGATATGGTCTCCTCGATCCTGATGAACGACAAACCGGTGGTTTGCCGGGTTAACGGGATGCGTATCGGCGGCGGGCAGGAGATCGGAATGGCCTGCGATTTCTCCATCGCTCAGGATTTCGCCCGTTTCGGACAAGCGGGTCCCAAGCACGGAAGCGCTCCCGATGGCGGTTCTACAGACTTTCTCCCCCTGTTTGTAGGTATCGAGAATGCCATGTTCTCCTGCACGGTTTGCGACCCCTGGTCGGCTCATGAAGCCGTTCGCTGGGGACTTATCACCGAGGTGGTGCCCGCCCTGAAGGTGAACGGGGAGTTCATTCCCAATCCGCTGGTCTATACCGATCAGTGGGTCAACAGCAAAGGACAGATCATCTACGGAAAGATGAAAACCGGCGAAGAGCTTGCCAAAGGGAAAGAGTTAATGAAAACGGGGGTGGTGGATCTTTCGATGCTTGATGAGGCCGTTGAACGTTTCTGCACCAAGCTCATGTATTTGATGCCCAACTGCCTCAGTAAGACCGTCAACTCCCTGCGCAAACACAAGCTCGAACACTGGGACCAGAACAAGGAGAGCAACCGTGACTGGCTTGCCCTCAATATGATGACCGAAGGAAAGGCCGGTTTTAGGGCCTTTAACGATGGACCGAAGGACAATCGCGAGGTTGATTTTATCAAACTCCGCCAGCTCCTGGCCGAAGGGCATGAATGGAATGATGATTTGATCGGGGCAATCTCACCAAAAAAATAATACCCACCTCATCCCCTCCTTGCCGGCAGGGAGGGGATGAGGTGGGTAAAAAAACTTTACTATGCAAAAGATCAAAACCGAATTTCTGTCTGACGGTGCTGTGGCCAGGGTTATCCTCGACGACGGCAAGGCCAACATTCTCGATGCCATCATGATGGCGGAGATCACGGAGTTCCTGGCTTCGCTGAAGGAGAAACAGGATGTCAAGCTGATCACCTTTGAGGGGGCCCGCAACAACTTCTCTTACGGCGCCAGTGTGGCTGAACATACCAAAGAAATGGCTGCCGCCATGCTGGAGGGGTTTCACCGGATGTTTTTCGCCCTGATCGAACTCCACATTCCCACGCTGGCCAAGCTGTCGGGACAGTGCCTGGGGGGCGGGTTTGAACTTCCGCTGGCCTGCAATTTCATCTTTGCCGACAAGAGCGCGAAGATCGGTCAGCCCGAGGTCATCCTGGGTGTTTTCGCACCTCCCGCCTCTGTGATGCTCCCGTTAAAAGTGGGCAACGCCAGGGCGGAGGAGTTGCTGATCACCGGCAGGATTATTACAGCTGAGGAGGCCAAATCGATCGGTCTTGTGAACGAGGTATTTGAAGATAAGGCTGCATTGGATGCCGCCACAGAGGAGTGGATCCGGAAAAACATTCTCGGAAAGAGCGCCTCGGCGCTGCGTTTTGCCACCCGGGCTGCCAGGGCCTCCTTTGATTTCTTCATGCTCAGGCAACTCCCCGAATTTGCCAGCATGTATGTGAATGAAATGATGGAGACCCACGATGCCAATGAGGGGATCAACGCCTTTATCGAAAAGAGAAAACCGATTTGGAGAAATTGTTAACACCTCAGCCCTCCTTCCCCTTCCAGGGGAGGGGCAATAAATCACGTCTGCTCATGAACCAAAACACAACCACGGACAAAAAAGAGCTGGTAAAACTGCGGTCGGCCAATGACCTTCGGTTGACCATGGACGGCTATTTCGCGCGGCTGAAGGAGGCTGCCGAAACCCGTAGCCGGAAGGTCGCCTGGTGCACCAGTGTGGGGCCTGCTGAACTGCTCTATTCGATGGGATTCGAGGTATACTTTCCAGAAAACCACGGGGCGATGCTGGGGGCCGGAAAGAATGCCGACAAGTACATCCCGACGGCTGTTGCCCATGGCTATTCGCCCGACATCTGCTCCTACCTCACCAGCGACATCGGTGCTTTCCTGCAGAATGAGACCCCGCTTCAGAAGATGGGATTCACCTCGGTGCCCCGTCCCGACATCCTCGTTTATAATACCAACCAGTGTCGCGAGGTGGAGGACTGGTTCTGCTTTTATGGCCGCCATTTCCATGTGCCCGTTGTGGGGATACACACCCCGCTTTGTATCGGCGAGCTGAACCCGGAGATTATCAAAGGGGTATCAGACCAGTACCACCGCATCATTCCCGAGATTGAAAAGGTGTCCGGCCGGAAGTTCGACATGGACGCCTTCCGTGAAACTGTCGGGTTATCGCACGATGGATGCGTACTCTGGAAACAGGTGCTGCAGAAGGCGAAACATCTCCCGTCGCCCATCAATTTCTTCGACGCTGCCATACACATGGGGCCCATCGTGGTGATGCGGGGGACGACACATGCCGTGGAATATTATAAAATACTGCTTGCCGAACTGGAGGGGAGGATCGCTACCAATGTCAGTGCTGTGCCAGTTGAACGTTTCAGAATCTACTGGGAGGGCATGCCTTTATGGTACAGGCTGAGCAGCATGGCCAAGCTGTTTGCCAAACTCGACACCTGCATTGTCGCTTCAACCTATTGCAACAGCTGGGTTTTCGATGACCTCGATCCGGCCGACCCGTTTGAATCGTCAGCACTCGCCTATAGCAAGCTCTTCATCGTACGATCCGACAGCGTAAAGGAGAACGTACTGGAGAAACTGATGAAGGAGTTTACCGTGCAGGGGATCATCTACCACGAGTCGAAAACCTGTGCCCGGAACTCAAACAACCGCTTCGGGCTGCAGAACCGCCTCTTTAAAACCACCGGCATCCCGTTCCTCGAGATCAATGGCGACCTGAACGATCCCCGCTGCTACAGCGAGGAGCAGAGCATCATCGCCATAGAAACTTTCATAGAGCAACTGGCCGGACAAACAAAATAATCGTAAATCGGCATGTATCGTCTGGGTATCGATCTCGGGTCATCATATACGAAAGGGGTTCTGGTAGATGAAGAAAACCGGCTCACCGAGGTTCATTGCGTGAAGTCGGGATATGACTTCAACAACGCCTCGGCCAAGATCGTGGCCCATTTTTCGGAAAAGTATGAGATAGCCTACCCGGTTTACACCTGTGGCTACGGCCGCGAGCAGATCAAGGTGCCGTTTGTCTCCAACTCTGAGCTGATCGCTCTCTCCAGGGCGGTTTACCAGGTGTACCAGCGTGCCTGCTCCATCATCGATATCGGCGGGCAGGACACCAAGTTCATTCAGGTGAATGCGCAGGGACAGGTCGACAAGTTCAAGATGAACAGGAAGTGTGCTGCAGGGACCGGCTCCTTCCTGGAGGAGATCGCCTTCCGGCTGGATGTAACCCCGGCAGAATTCACCGCCTTTGCCAAAGAGGCTACCGAGGAGGTGAAGATCAACAGCTTCTGTACAGTATTCGCCATCTCTGAGATCATCGGGATGATCAAGAACGGGGCTACGCTCCCCAACATCATCATCGGTATTTACAACTCGATCATTTTAAGGTCGGTGGAGATGGCACTGGTGGAGGAACACGTGGTGATAACCGGCGGGCTGCCTGCCATGCATCCAATGATCGTCAGCCTGTTTAAGAAGAGATACCCCGACTCCGACAGTCCGGAACATTCGCAGTTTCTGGCTGCCTACGGGTGTGTGTTGCTAAACAGTAAATAATAACATCCTCTGCCCCTCTCTGCAGGCAGGGAGGGGTTTCGGAGAGGTAACAACAAATAAATATATGGAGAAGCGACCTAAAGAAGTAGTGATCGTTAGCGGGGCAAGAACGCCCATTGGCAAACATGGAGGCTACTACAACTACCTGTCAGCCGAGGACCTGGCCGTGCTGGCTGTTTATGAAGCCATCCTGCGCTCGGGGATGGATCTGGCGAAGACAAAGATCGACAGCGTGGTGGCCGGGATGATCTACATCGATTCGCAGAACCAGCAGATCTACCTGCCCCGGAATGTGGCTGTGCGGGTAGCCGCTAAGTTCAATGACAGGGAAAATCTTCATGTGGCGCCAGGCAAGACCACCCTGCGCATCTGCGGAACCGGTTTCCAGGTGCTGGCTGACGGATTCGACCAGCTGATGTCCGACAGCGAGAATGCCGGCTGTGTGCTCTCCTTTGCCACCGAGAACATGTCGCAAACCAACCTGATTCACCAGGGGCGCAGAAAACGAGACAGCGTATGGGATTTTGAGGAGGGACCACTCCGCGATTATCTGATGGAGGGGTTCAACCACAACCTCTTTAACACCCTCATGCCGAAGACGGCAGAGCTTTATGGCGCACAGACCGGGATCACCCGGAAAGATTGTGACGAGTTCTCATTCCTCAGCCATACCCGGGCCATCAATGCCCAGTCGAAGCAGTGGAACCGCTTCGCCACAGGGGGCCGGGAGAACTATCTGAAGGGTATTTTCACACTCGATACTGTCGACCAGCAGGGCAACAGCCACAGCGTTTGGCGAGATGAAGGGACCAAGTACGACATCAGCCTCGACGAGCTTGCCAACCTGCGGCCCATGCTTAAGCGCGACGGACTTGTCACCCCGGGGACGGCCAGCCAGATCAGCGACGGTGCTGCGGCTGCCGTGCTGATGGAGCGTTCCTATGCCGACAAACACCACATTCCCTACCTGGCAAAGATCAAGGGTTACCAGTTTTCGACGGTGCCCCCCGAGGTGATGGGACAGGGCCCTGTACCGGCCATCAATGACCTGCTGGCCAAGCTGAAGATGAAAAAGGAGGAGGTCGATCTTTTCGAGGTGAATGAGGCCTTTGCGGCCCAATACCTGGGGGTGGAGAAGGAGCTCGGACTTCCGCGTGACCGCACCAACGTTAACGGCGGCGCCATTGCCATGGGTCATAACATCGCCGCCACCGGGTTGCGCATCACCATCGACCTGGTATATGAACTGAAGCGCCGGGGGCTGAAAACCGGCATCGCATCGGCCTGTATCGGCGGAGGGCAGGGCGGGGCAGTGAGTGTGGAGATCATTTAGAAAATATTGATCAATAAATAAGAATATGGGAACTGTATTTGCTTACGGAAACAAACTGCTCCAGAAGGAGGTCGCCAGGCTCAACAACATTAAAAAGATTGCCATTATCGGGTCGGGCACCATGGGCATCGGGATAGGTATTGACATCCTCAACAAGACCGGTTTTGAGGTCATTTTTGTGGATGTGGCCGACAGTGCGCTGGAACGGGCAAAAAGGGATATCGGGAGCTATTTTTCGTCAATGGCAGAAGGGGGCAGAATGCTGGAGGAACAGGCGAACGCTCTTCTGACGCGGGTAACCTACACAAAGGATTTCGCTCTACTCAGCGAGGCTGAGGTCATTTGGGAGGCGGCTACCGAAAAGATAGAGGTGAAGAGGGTCATCTTCGCGAATATCGAGAAGTACGCCGACCTGAAAAAGCTTGTGTTTATCTTTTCCAACACCTCTTCACACACCACGGCAGAGCTGGCGGTCCTCTTCAATGACGCATTTTTGCGGGATAAATTCCTTACCGGTCATGGCTACTTTCCCTTTCATGCCAACCGCCTTTTTGATGTTATGAAGGGCAAATATGCCTCCGAAGAGAGCTTCACTGCAGGGGTTGCCTTCGCCGAGCAGGTGCTTGAGAAGAAGGTGATCGCCCTGCGGAATGACCACCACGGTTATGTAGCCGACCCGATCTTTGAGGGGATGGCAGCCATCATCCAGTGGGATGTAAAAACAGGCCAGGACCTGGTGGAATTGCCACAGGTTTTCGAACTGCTCACCGCCAACCCTTTCCAGGTGCTCGACCGGACGGGCCATATGCCCTACACCGAATGTGCGAAACACATGGGGGCAGCACTTCCCGATTCCGACCGGCTGAAGAGCCTTTACAATCAGGATGGCCGCCATTACCCGCTGTGGATCGAGGAGCTGCAGAAATCAGGCAGGATCGGCCTCTGTTCAAAGGAGAGGGAGGGTTTCTTCAAATGGACCGGTGCCTCAAACCGCGAGAAGATCAGCGGAGTGTATGATCCGGAAAGCAAGTCGTATGTTGAAACCTCAGAGATCAACCCTGCAGATTTCTGGTCCCTGTCTGAGGCTAAGGCCCTCGACTACAGAGAGTCTTCCATCAAAAGCATCGGCGGACTGATCCTGATTGCTGAATCTGACGACAGGGGAGGGAAGACCTTCAGGCGATATGTACTCCCCATCATGCTCTATGCGCTGGATCTCATCCAGGATAATTTTGCCACGGCCGCCGATATCGATTCCTCAACGAAAACCGGACTCCGCTTCAAATACGGACTGTGCGAGATCATCGACAAGTTCATCGACCATTTTGGCATTGACGGCTTCACCGGGCTGGTTAAAAAAGCAGGAATTGAAAATCCCGACCGTAGCGGTCTGTTCGATCTTGACGGAAAAGCAGGACCAAGGACGGGGACCCCTTCGTTGCTCCACACCATGAAGAGCAGGGGGTGGTCAAACCTGCTGGGCTACGGACGGATCTACCGCACCCCCGTAAGCCAGCGCAATTTCGTTACCGGGGAAATGGATATCTATTACAACGACCTGCGTTACATCTACCCCTCGAAAAAGGATCGCGTAGCTTCGGTGATCTTTGACAACCCGCTTCGTGGCAACGTATGGAACCGCAACACCCTCGACCAGCTCGACCACGCCATGGGTATTTCCATCGGTCTTTTTGAGAAGGGAGCGCTGGGAGCGCTGATCTTTACCGCCTCAGGCAAGGGAATGCGCATGCTCGGGGCCGATGCCCGGCAGTTCAACAAAGGGTGGTTCGATGCAAAGAGCGGATACAAATTCCTGGGCGAGGAGGATGCCTCTTATTTCACGAAGGCGGGGATGCGGCTCTTCCGGTTTATCCAGGAGATGCCGGTGTGGACCATCGGCGTTTTTGGCGAGAAATGGGGTGGTGGCGCCGAGTTCACATACTTTCTGAACCAGCGTTTTGACCTGGTTCTCCATGGTGTTGAGTTTGACTCCCTGGAGCGGAAAAATGTTTACCGGGTGAAGAAAAACTACAACCAGCCAGAAATCGAATACGGCATCCTGGGCGGCTTTGGCGCAGTACAGGAGCTGGTAAGGCTGGGTTTTGGCGAATCACTCATCGACGAGCTCTTCCTCCAGGGGATGACTGCCAACCGCGCATATGAACTTGGATTGTCGAACGGGATCGGGGAGGATGATTATGCGTTGCTCGAACACGCCTTCGAGGTGGCCAGGCTCAGGCAGAAATATGCCGTCCCCTATGCCGTTGCGCTTTATAACCTGCAGAAGAAGAATGCGCAGGCAGAGGGTTGCAACGACGAAAGGCTTACCCGCGAAACGGGAGAAACGTTCAATCCCGCAAAAAATCCCTATATTTCAACCTCCTTACTGCGCCTGCTGAATATCGGCGGACAAAATCCTGCGCTGAACCTTTCGGTTCAGCGTAAATTGCCGGGTTGGGAGAATAACTATGATAATTTGTACGAGATATAATATCTACCTCACCCCGGCCCTCCCCCGGAAGAGGAAGGTGATCAGGATGAAAAAATTTATAACTGTCAACTATGACGACCATCAGATACAAATCCCCCGACTATTATCAGGTTGACGAACTCCTGACCGAAGAGCACAAGCTGATCCGCAGTGCCATCAGAGATTGGGTGAACCGTGCCGTGATACCCATCATCGACGAGGCCAACCAGAAACATGAATTCTCCGCTCATCTGGTTAAGGAGCTTGGTGAAATTGGCGCCTTTGGCCCCTACATCCCGGTGGAATACGGAGGATCGGGGATGGACCAGATCTCTTATGGGCTTATCATGCAGGAGCTGGAGCGTGGCGACTCGGCAATCCGGTCGATGGCTTCGGTACAGTCTTCCCTGGTGATGTATCCAATCTATAAGTATGGTTCCGAAGAGCAGCGGCGGAAGTACCTGCCGAAGCTGGCCACAGGTGAGATGATCGGGGCATTCGGGTTAACAGAACCCAACCATGGCTCCGACCCCGGCGGTATGCTTAGCCACTTCACCGACGAAGGGGATCACTATCTCCTGAACGGAACAAAAATGTGGATCACCAACGCCCCCATCTGTCATGTGAGTGTGGTATGGGCCAAAGATGAAACAGGAACTGTAAAGGGGTTGATCATCGACCGGGGAATGGAAGGATTCGCCACCCCTGAAACCTATAGAAAATGGTCTTTGCGGGCCTCTTCCACCGGAGAACTGGTATTCGACAATGTAAAGGTCCCCAAAGAGAATCTGCTTCCAGGGGTAAAAGGACTCAAGGGACCACTCAGCTGTCTGAGCTCCGCAAGATATGGTATCGCCTGGGGAGTGATCGGAGCCGCCATGGATTGTTACGATACCGCCCTGCAGTATTCACTCGAACGAATTCAGTTCGGGAAGCCCATCGCAGCTTTCCAGCTTACCCAGAAAAAATTGGCCGAGATGCTTACCGAGATCACCAAAGCGCAGCTGCTCATCTGGCGCCTGGGGGTGCTTCGTAACGACGACAGAGCAACGCCGGCGCAGATCTCCATGGCCAAACGGAACAATGTAAAGATGGCCCTCGATGTGGCACGGGAGTCGCGGCAGATTTTGGGTGCCATGGGCATTACCGGCGACTTCCCCATCATGCGCCACATGATGAACCTCGAGTCCGTGATCACCTACGAGGGAACCCACGATGTTCACCTTCTGATTACCGGAAACGACATCACCGGCGAAAACGCCTTCTCGTAAATTCCCCGCACAATGCGTCCACTTACCCTGAAAATTAATGGTAAACTTTATCATCTCATGGTCGGCGACCACGAGATGCTGGCCCGGGTGATCCGCGAAAAGGCAGGACTTACCGGGACAAAGGTGGGCTGCGAACAGGGGAGTTGCGGGGCCTGCACGGTGCTGGTCGACGACAAAGCTGTGCTGAGCTGCATTACACCAGCCATGCGTTGCGACAATACAGAGATCACCACCATTGAAGCGCTGGCTGTCGAGGGGAAATTACATAAACTCCAGGAAAGGTTTGTGGAGAAGGGGGCTGTTCAGTGCGGCTTTTGCACGCCCGGAATGGTGATGACGGCGCTGTCGATGGCGCCAACCCTCGAAAACGCGGGAGACCCTGCCCTCCTTATGCGTAAGGTCAAAGAGGGTCTTTCGGGGAACCTTTGCCGCTGCACCGGCTACAAAAAGGTGATTGAGGCGGTTGCTGAATATGTGACGGAATCCCGATTATCTGAGAAAAATACGAATTACTCCGCCCCTGTGGCTAAAGTCCCGACGGGTGCTGTGGGTAGACCCCGGCCTTACATCGATGCAGAGAAGAAGGTAAAAGGTGCCGCCGCCTATGCCGATGACATTGTCAGTAAAAATGCGCTACAATGCAAATTCCTGCGCAGTGTTCATTCCCATGCGCTGATAACAGCGATCGATTTTCAGGAGGCGCTTCAGTTGCCGGGGGTACACTATATCGCCACCGGGCGTGAGCTGCCTGTAAAATTCGGGGTACTTCCGATCTCCCAGGATGAGACGGCCATGGCGGTGGAGAAGACACGGTATGCAGGAGAGATTGTGGCTGCCGTAGCTGCCGATACGGAGGAGATTGCCGTGGCCGCATGCAGGCTCATTAAAGTAAAATACCAGCCCATCAGGGCATTCTTAACAATCGATGATTCACTAAATGATGCCGGTGAGGATGAGCGAATTCACAACCATGGCAAATTCAACAACAACATCCACAAAAAGGCTGAGCTGCGGTTCGGAGACCAGCAGCAGGGTCTGAAGGATGCAGAGGTCACCACCCGCATGGTTTTTGAGTTCGACGGCGTGAGCCACGGCTTTACCGAACCCCACGCGGCCACTGCTTACTGGGATGAAAACGGGCTCACCATCATCACGGCAACCCAGGTTCCCCACTATCTTCACCGGGCGTTGGCCAAGGTGATGGAGGTTCCGCTGAGCCGTGTTCGTGTGATAAAACCTTACCTGGGCGGAGGATTTGGCGGTAAAAGCGATCCCTTCGCCCATGAGGTCATTGTGGCCCACCTGGCCCGTAAAACGGGGCGAACGGTACGGATTCGCCTCACCCGGGAGGAGGTCTTCCTCACCAACCATGGCCGCCATCCTTCACGCATGACTGTTGAGATGGGCATTTCCCGCGACGGAACCATGCAGGTGCTCGATGCCGATGTGGCCATCGATGGCGGCGCCTATGGAAGTTTCGGCGTAGTGACTTCTTACTACAACGGAGTGCTGTTGCAGGCACCCTACCGGCTTGACAATTTCGGATTCCGCACCTACCGCGTCTACACCAACAAGCCACAGTGCGGTGCCATGCGCGGACATGGTGCCGTGAATTCACGCTTTGCGGTGGAGTCGCTGATCGATGACCTGGCGCAGCGGATTGGTATGGATCCCTGTATGCTGAGGCTGAGGAACTTTCTCGATTCAAACACTTTCACGGTGGGGCATTACCGCATCACCTCCAACGGCAGCCGCGAATCGCTGGAGAAGGTTATGCAGCGATCGCGATGGAGAGAACGGATCGGGAAGATGGAAAAGGGGAGAGGCCTTGGTGTGGCCTGCGGCTTCTTTATCAGCGGAAGTGCGCTCCCCATTATCTGGAATGAATTGCCGCAATCGGTGGTTCACCTTAAACTCGATTTCGACGGACGCGTGGTGATCACCTCCGGTTCAAGCGACATCGGCCAGGGCAGCGACACCATGCTGGCCATCATCGTTTCGGAGGTTCTCGGCATCGGCATGGATAAGATATTTGTACTGACGGCCGATACCCTGCTCACCCCGGTCGATTTCGGCAGCTATTCGAGCCGGGTCACCTTCATGGCCGGGAATGCCGCGAAAGATGCCGCGGAGAACCTTAAAAGGGAGATCATCGAGGCCCTTGTTAAAAAGTATTATGCGATGCCCGAAGAGCTGAATTTCGTTGGTGACCGGGTCTTCAGCAACGACAAAACGGTTGACCTGGATTGGGGTGAAGCTGTCGACATACTTACCGCCGGCCGCGGTGCCGTAAGCGTTAGCGGCAAATACATCTCGCCGAAACTGGGCGGAGATTTCAAGGGGGCCGGAGCCGGGCTCAGCCCATCCTACTCTTTCGGCGCCTGCATTGCCGAGGTAGCCGTGGACCCCGAAACGGGCTATGTTAAGGTAACCAATATCTGGGGTGCCCACGATTGCGGAAAAGCGATCAATCCGCTGGCTGTTGAAGGACAACTCGAGGGCTCATGGCACATGGGAACCGGTCAGGCCATCAGTGAACAGATGAAGTATTACAAGGGATTACTGTTTAACAACAGCTTCCTGGAGTACAAGATCCCGACATCGCTTGATACCCCCGAAATCCATGCAAGCATCATCGAAACCATCGATCCCGAGGGGCCATTCGGAGCCAAAGAGGCCGGAGAAGGGGCTATTCACCCGGTGATCCCGGCGATTGCTAACGCCGTGTACAATGCCGTTGGGGTGCGGATAACCAGTCTGCCCATCCAGGCGGAGGATATCCTTTCGAAATTGAAGGAGAAGAAAATGTCATCGGAAAAAAGTCAACCATCTTGATTACCACACAGAAATATCTACGGGCGACTACCGTCGGTGAGGCCATCTCACTGGCCCGGGAGCATGACCACAGCTTCAGGTATCTTGCCGGGGGCACCGACGTAATGGTGAATAAATACCAGGGCAATGATGAATCCCCTGTACTGATAGACATTTCGGGGTTGGCTGAACTGAAAAATATCCTGGCAACGGAGACCCGACTTGTCATCGGATCATTGACCACGCTTCACGACCTGGTCGCCAACCCGCTTGTGAATCTCCATTTCCCCATCCTTGCAGAGGCCGCTGCATCCATCGCCGCTCCTGTCATCCGCAAAACCGCTACCCTGGGCGGCAACCTCCTCTGCGAAAACCGCTGCTCTTATTACAACCAGAGCGAGTGGTGGAGAGCGTCGGCAGGCCGGTGCCTGAAATGCAACGGCACAGTATGCCTGGCCACAGGCGGGGGGAAAAAGTGTTTTTCGAAATTTGTTTCCGATAGTGCTGTGGCCCTTATCGCCCTGGGGGCATCCATTGAAATTTATGATGGCAGCCAGGAGTTGAAATTGCCCCTTGAGGAGATCTATTCCGGTGATGGTGTCAACTCCCGGAGCCTGAGCCCAACGGCCATTATCACGGCGATAAATGTCCCGCTAAAAGTCGGTGCAAAGGCTGTGTACAAAAAGCTGCGCAAGCGAGAATCCCTCGACTTTACCTCATTGACAACGACGGTTTACCTTGACAGCCAGGGAAAGACCAGGATTGTGCTCGGCGGGGTTCATGCAAAACCCGTTGTGGTGGACGGAGATATTTCCGGTGGCGTTGAAGAGCTGATTCGGCAGACTGTGTCGGGATCGCATTTGGTGGATAACGATACCTATTCAAAAGAATACAGGAGAGAGATGATCACCGTTTTACTGAACAGAAGTTTTCAAGAACTGACCTCATGAAGATAGATTTAAAAGACCAGGTTGCCATCGTTACCGGTGGCGTTTCGGGCATCGGGGCTGCCATTGCACTCTCTCTGGCCCGGTGCGGAGCCCATATTGTGATCATCGACCGCAAGGCTGTTGAAGCGTCGGCCGCCCTGATGAAGTTGATCACGGAGGCGGGTTCCAAAGCGTTATACATCCGGACCGAAATCGCTGATTTCCCGGCTGTTGATAAGGCGGTGCTATCGGCGGTTGAACATTTCGGCAGGGTCGACATCCTCATTAACAATGCCGGCATCAACCGCGACGGGGTGATCTGGAAAATGACAGAGGAGCAGTGGGATGAGGTAATACAGGTAAACCTGAAGGGATATTTCAACTTCACCAGGGCGGTCTCCCCAATGTTTCGTGAACAGAAGTCGGGGAAAATAGTCAACATCACCTCCATTAACGGGCTCCGGGGTAAATTCGGCCAGGCCAACTATTCGGCAGCCAAGGCAGGAATCATCGGCCTCACCAAGTCGGTGGCCAAAGAGCTCGGGAAATACAATGTGAATGTGAATGCAATCGCCCCCGGACTGATTGAAACGGATATGATGAAGACCGCAGATCCTGTAGTTCGCAGTGCCGCCATGGAAGAGATCGTGCTGAAACGGCTGGGACAGCCCGAAGATATTGCCAATCTCACTGTTTTTCTGTGCTCGGTACAGGGTCGGCATATTACGGGGGAGGTGATAAAAGTTGACGGGGGGCAGTATATTTAACAGTTACTTATGGAAATGAACGATGTCGTTGTCATTGCCGCCTGCCGCACTGCCATGGGCAGATTTGGCGGGAGCCTGAAGGATGTTCCGTCGCATGAACTCGGGGCTGTTGTGATCAGGGAGGCCCTGAGCCGTTGCGGACTGCGCGCCGACCAGGTTGGCGAAGTGATCCTCGGAAGTTGCCGGCAGGCCGGGAATGGCCCCAACCCGGCACGTACGGCTGCTGTGCGGGGAGGAGTTCCGGTTTCAGTTCCTGCCGTAACCCTGAACATGGCCTGCCCGTCGGGGATGCGGTCGGTGGCCATGGCGGCCCAGTCAATCCGGCTGGGAGAGGCTGAAGTGGTGATTGCCGGCGGGTTCGAAAGCATGAGTTCCATCCCGTACCTGCTCAAGGGTGCTCGCTGGGATGGTTTTAAAATGGGGAACAAGGTTCTGGAAGATGGCTGGAGCGACAGCATTGATCCCCTCATCGGGCAGGGGATGGGCGAGACTGCCGAAAACCTCTTTGATAAATACGGCATCACCCGTGAGGAGCAGGACGAATACGCAATCAGCAGTCACCAGAAGGCGGCCGGGGCCCGGAAAAACGGATGGTTCCGCGAAGAGATCGCTGTGGTTGAAATATCTGATGGCGGGAAGAAAATACAGTTTGACCAGGATGAAACCATCCGGCAGGAGATCAGCGGTGAAAAAATGGCTGCCCTGAAGCCCGCCTTCCGCAAGAGTGGAACGGTAACAGCCGGCAACTCCTGCGGACTGAGCGATGGCGCTACGGCACTCGTGGTGACCAGCCGCAGAAAGGCAGCGGAACTGGAAGTTAATCCCCTCTTTTCCATTGTCTCCTATGCCCAGGTGGCTGTGGATCCTGCAGTCATGGGAGAAGGCCCGGCTCACGCCATCCCGGCTGCCCTGGAGAAGGCGGGGATGTTACTTGCCGATATGGACCTGATCGAGGTAAATGAGGCGTTTGCGATACAAGTCCTCTCCAATGAAAAAATTCTGGGCTGGGATCGTTCAAAGTTGAATGTTCACGGAGGGGCTATCGCCCTGGGACACCCTACAGGGATCAGTGGTGCCCGGATCCTAGTAACAGCTTGTTATGCACTTAAACGGCTTGGGAAACGACATGCAGTGGCCTCGATCTGCGGAGGTGGCGGAGTCACCACGGCCATGGTGATCAGGTTCGAATCATGAGCGGTTGAGCTAACGTAACAACTTAACCAGTCTGTTATACCAACCTCTTCCGTACCTACGGATCAATGCCCCGGCTACGAATTCGTAGAGGGGTATTTTTTCTTTGTGCCCCTTTTCAAGTGCTTTCCTGCAAATCTCCCACTTGTGATAGTTCACCATGTCGTTGAACTTTCCCTGTTTTATCCGGATGGGGTAGAGGTGACATGAGACCGGTTTGGCAAACGGGATATTCTTCTCCTGATAGGCCTTCTCGATGGCACAGCGGGCGATACCGTTGTCGAAACAGACAAAAGCACACTCCCTGTCATTCACCAGCGGCGTGACGAAATTGCCTTCGGCATCATAATCGAAAACACCAAGCAGCTCCACGCTTGCGATTCCCTCCTCCGCCATGAAGGGCCTGATCTCGTCCATATGATCTTCCAGAAGCGAAATCTCCTCCTCCGTGAGCGGCGCCCCGGCATCCCCCTCGATGCAGCATGCCCCCTTGCACTTCTCCATGTCGCAGCAGAAGAAGACATCACTGAGGTCGTCGGAAATGATGGTGTTGTCGAGCGCGATCATATTTGTTTTAATGCACAAATGTACAGATGCACGGATGTACAAATGCACAAATATTGGAAAATATTATGATTAAAAGGAGTTTACCTTGTAAGGATTTTCCCGATTAAGGAAGAAATTTGTTATGAAAGAGAATGTTATTAAGGAAAAAAGTTTTGATCTGGCGAAGGAGACGGTATTCCTATATCAATTTCTCCCGAGGGAAAAACGGGAATATGTGTTGTCAAAGCAAATACTTAGATATGGAACGTCTGTTGGGGCGAACATTGCCGAGGGAGTTGTCGGTCAATCAAGACGCGAATTCTGTAATCGAATGGCCATTGCGTATAAAGAGGCTTGTGAAACAGAATTTTGGCTAAAACTTCTTTTCTCAACAGGTTATCTTACCAGCGAAAAAATCTCTCCAGCCCAAAGTATTTGTAGAGAAGTGATCAGAATATTATACTCAGAAACACTATTATCCGACTAAAGTCTGATTTTTTATTTTCTTGTTGGTAACAGTCAGAATATCAGACATTAATTATTTCATTTTGGTGTTTTCAAATTGTGACCTCCCCCTATTTCAGTTCAAATTTCAGCTGAACCGCTTGGTTTATAGGGTGATCTTTGATTGAAAAATATCGTTTGGTACTGCGAAGTAGCTCAAATACATCAAGCAGGCTTATCAAATGGATCCTGATCAGGGATGCCACTACCGAGAAAGCCTTTTTCGTCATAGCCATCTTCTGAATGACCGTCATTAAAAGCTGCGCAATTAAAGTACACCAGACCTGAGTATAGATTGCGTTGACATTTTCACCATAAAAGAAGTGAAGTTGAAAGTTCTGCTTCATCTTTTTGAATAGCAGCTCGATACCCCAGCGTTTTTTATACAGAAAAGCAATTTCTTCGGCCGTAATTTCATAGTTGTTGCACAGAAACTCATAATACCTGTTCTTTTCATCCTGATAACAGACCTTCCTTAATCGCAGGGTCTTGGTCTGATTCATGATTTTCTTTCCCTTGCCATCTTCCGGATGATATTCCAGTTCAATAATTTCCTCTTTTATCACCATGGCTTTGTCCTTGATCCTTTCGTGCATCTGCACCGTTTCAATAACAGCGTATACGGCGTTTTTCTTCATCCGGGTCACGAAAAAAATCTGTTTTTCTGTCCATAGGGCAAACTGCATATAATAGTTATAGGCACGGTCAAAGACAACCATGCTGTGAGAGATCAGTTCCAGTTCTTTCAGAAAGTTTTTATCGTGAACCTTTGCAGCTGTGATTTTAACAAACCGCCCTACCGATTGAACGGCATCGATGAGCATATGAACTTTGAGACCGCCCTTCTTTTTTCCATCATCTTTCGGGTTACGACCAACTCCTTTAAGAATATCGCTAAACAAACGTATTGTAGTAGAATCGATAAGAAGTACCTCCTTGAATGTAAGCCCAAACGTTCGGCTGTCCGACAAAAAACTTTTATAGCGATCCACCAAACTGAAATAAACATCCTCGAAGAATTTATTCGGCCTGTTTCTCAAACCATCACTCGCGGTGCTCTTTGCCGGTGATTTATCCAGCCCCAGATGATTCAATTTGCCTCCCATTGCCCGCAGTCCTTCGCAGATCTCCGTCATCGAGTCACACCGGCTGAGTATCCCAAAAAGCATCGTCACAAGATGTGTCTTTGCCTTGAAGGCCTTGTAATAACGGTCAGAATCATGCTTCTTGACTATGCTTGGTATGTTCACCCGTTCTATCAAATCAATTACTTGTTTAAAAATCGGCTGTCCGACTAATTTTATTTCTGTATCTTTACCCATGTTGTTTAGTTTGGTTTGCAACACAAACTTACAACATTGGGGGGAACTCTTCGGGGTGACCCCCTCTCTTAAAAAGTTAGTCGGTCAGTAGTG
>JANXZO010000023.1 GCA_025355465.1 Bacteroidales bacterium | reverse complement strand
GCCTACCTGTTTCACCTCAGGAGCGGAGCAGAAATCGGTAAAGAGCTTCTCCACCTGTTCCTGCGGGATCTCCATCCCGGCGTCGAATGCGCGCATGATGAAGGTCGGATACATCGGAGTGTATTTGTCCACACCGCTCATGGCTTTGAAGTTGTCGAGCAGGAACTGGTAACGGGTGTTGGGTTCGGCACCGGAAGTAACCTCCCTGCCATCCCGGTATATCTTATTCGTAACAGGATTCCATTGCAAGGTGGGGTTATTGATAACACTGTCAGGGATATCCTGGTTGATGATTCGGAGCATCACCTCATAAATCAGCTTTTGCTTCAGATCGCCCTCTGCTCCTTTGTTGTAGTTTGCCTTTAGTTCATCACGAAGATTCCAGTGCGAGATCAGCTTCATATCTTTATTAAAATGAGCCTTCATCTGGGCGTCGACAAGGTTGCCTACATAAATGTTGTAATTTGAGATGTAGTTGTCCGACCGGGTAAGAGCTTCCGCAACCTTAACATTAAACTCGGCCGGAACACGCGAAGTAAACATGTCTCCCATGCGTGCCCGGGCCCACTCGCGGCGGCTCCATTTCGGTCCGGATTCCTCCTTCTCCCGGAGGGAATAGGTTGGAAAGTTGATGACCGTTACAAAGGCCAGTTTATTGTTGAAAAAGTCGTCGTTAAAATGGGCTCCGGGCTCATACGAGGCAAATATTTCATCGATGTCGAGCATTTCGCCAACCTGCAGGTGCATGGCACGTTTAAGCTCCAGACTGATCATGTTGAAATGGCCGAAAAGTTGCTCGAAATTCCCGGTCAGCCGGTCAAACAACAAGTCGAGCTTGGCCGGGTCGCCAACAAAATTCTTTGTACAGAAGGTCTTGAAATCATCAACCTTGCCGTCTTTCTCAGTCCACAGGGTAGCCACCTGTTTAACTCCTTTCTCAATCCGCGCCTTGCTGGTTTCTCCGTATTTTGCAACAAGCTGAGATATCACGGAATCTACCGCAGATTGCTGAATAAATTGTGCAACAGGTTGCTGTTCCGTAACCTGTTTGGGTTTGCAATTGCTCAGCAGCATTATGGATGGCAGAATCAGCAGGAGCAGGAAAGTTTTTTTCATGGCTTGACAGATTGATAGTTAAGGTACAAATGTAGCGAAAAAAAAGCCTTGTTCTCAGGATGGAATGTTAAATTTGTTAAATTTCTTGACATTGTACCTCAGATTGTTATAAGTATGTGTATAATTATTCTAAATAATAATTTAAAAATCTGAAACCATGGAAAAGATGATAATTATCGGGCTCGCCATTTTTCTTGGTGCATTGCTGACAGACAGCAGAACGTTTCCAAATGAAAAGGGGCCCAGAGGAAAAGTGCTTACCAATGCTGAACATAATATCTATTTCGATAATTCGGGGGGGGCTATCCAGCATGAGCGCCCTGTTAGTTCTGCTATCCCGCGTAACAGATAAAGTCGATTCTCCATATAAATCCTTCACTTTACAAAGCCTGAACCAATAAAGGTTCGGGCTTTTTTATTTACGGGGTTCAACATTTTCTCTAATTTTGCGCCTGGATTTTCACTTTTCACCATTTCCTATATGAAACAACTTATCGAATGCGTTCCCAATTTCTCGGAAGGGCGCGACCTGCATGTCATTAAATTGATCACCGACGAAATTGAGAAGATCGAAGGCGTAAAACTCCTCGACTGCGACCCGGGCGCAGCGACCAACAGGACGGTGGTGACCTTTGTCGGAACGCCTGATGCTGTTGTGGAGGCTGCCTTTGCCTGTATTAAGAAAGCCATGGAGGTGATTGATATGAGCAGGCACAAGGGAGAGCATCCCCGTTTCGGTGCGACGGATGTTTGTCCGATGATCCCGATTTCCAATATTACCATGGAGGAGACGGTGGTGTACGCCCGTAAATTGGCCGAAAGGGTTGGCAATGAGTTGGGCATACCCGTTTATTGCTACGAAAATGCGGCATTTATTCCGGAGCGACGGAACCTCGCAAACAACCGTTCGGGGGAATATGAAGGATTAACGAAAAAGCTGGCAGATCCTCAATGGAAGCCCGATTTCGGTCCGGCTCAGTTTTTACCACGTACAGGCGCCATCGCCATTGGTGCCCGCGACTTCCTGGTTGCTTACAACATTAATCTGAATACTACCTCTACCCGCCGTGCCAATGCCATCGCATTCGATATCAGGGAGAAGGGGAGGCCGGTTCGGGAAGGTAATCCGGTTACAGGTAAAATCAAAAAAGATGAAAACGGCCACGAGATTTGGGAGCCCGGTGCCCTGAAAGCCTGCAAAGCGATCGGCTGGTTCATTGAGGAGTATGGCATTGCACAGGTCTCCATCAACCTGACCAATATAACCATTACCCCGGTGCACCTGGCTTTCGAAACCGCATGCGAGATGGCGGGAAAACGTGGCTTGCGCGTTACCGGTTCCGAGCTGATCGGCCTCGTTCCCAAACAGGCGATGCTTGATGCCGGCAAATATTTTTTAAAAAAACAGCAACGTTCAGTGGGTGTCTCGGAGGAAGAGATCATTAAGATCGCCGTGAAGTCGCTCGGCCTCGATGACCTGAAACCATTCAACCCACGGGAGAAAGTCATTGAATACCTGCTTGAAAATCCTGCCGACAAGAAACTGGTTGGTATGACGGCAGAAGGGTTTGCCAATGAAACTGCGTCCGAGTCGCCTGCTCCTGGTGGAGGCTCTGTTGCTGCTTACATCGCGTCCCTGGGAATTTCTCTGGCCACCATGGTCGCCAATCTCTCCTCACACAAAGCCGGATGGGATGAGCGCTGGGAGGAGTTCTCGGCGTATGCAGAAGCAGGACAGAAACTCAAGGATGAATTGCTCTACCTGGTGGATGAGGATACCCGCGCCTTCAACCGGATCATGGATGCATTTGGCTTGCCAAAAGCATCTGATGCTGAGAAGGCAGTTCGTACACAAGCCATCCAGGATGCCACAAAATACGCCATTGAAGTGCCCTTTCGTACCATGAAAAAGGCATACGATTCGTTCTCGATCATCAAGGCAATGGTTGAAACCGGCAATCCCAATTCTGTAACCGATGCAGGTGTTGGTGCACTCTGTGCCCGTTCAGCGGTAATCGGAGCCTACCTTAATGTAAAGGTGAACGGGGCAGGTTTTAAAGACAAGGAGTTTCTCGACAAAGTGACAGTCGAAGCGGAAGCACTCCTCGAAAGTGCAAAGCTGGCCGAAACGGAGATCCTTGCGCTGGTGATGGCTAAAATCGGATAATTCAGCCGTGTTATTTCTTTGGCGCCTGCTCCGAAACAGTTGCTTTTACTGGTGGTTTCGCAGCATTCTTCGGATCAGTTGTGGTCGTGGCTGGTTTTGCATCCTGAACCAGATTATCTCCTTTTTTCAGGAAATTACCATCCTTGTCAAATACGAAAATATGTTTCCGTCCTTTAACATCAACGGCCACATTGTAGGTGATGGTTCCTTTATCATCGGCTTTTACCGCCCTGAATATCGTAGTGCCGGGAAGGTTGCTGGTAATATAGTCGGTTGTGGCTTTCGGCAATTGAGAAGCCTTAATCTCCGTTTGTTTCTGGGCAAATAACAGCGTAGAGCAAAGTACCGCCACCATGATCAAAGTTAACTTTTTCATAAGAAGTGATTTGGGATTATGCATTTTATATACCGGTGCCAAGATAACGCAAAATTGTCAATATTAGTGTCCGGAACGGATCAAAACAAGAAAGGCCACATCCTGTGTGACCTTCCCTGGTTTTAATCACCGCAACGCTTACTTTTTGGGTTTTGCTTCTTCTTTCTTTTTTGCAGGTTTGGCCGCAGCTTTAGGATCGGCTTTCTTCTCTACCGGTTTAGCGGCTTCGGTCTTAGTGGCCTCCTTTTTCTTTTCTGCCGGTTTTACCTCTTTTGATTGGGCAAAAATGGATGTGCTCAGCACTGCCATGGCAACAATTAACATTACTTTTTTCATTGGATTTAGATTTTTGGGTTAATAGATGGGTTTTAATTTTATGAATTTATAAACGGTAAAATTATTTTTTCAATGGTTTGTTTCCGGCCGGCTGTTCTGTCTGTTTCCCTTTGTACATCGGATCTTTCACCGACGACTTCCAGCATTCACTACCGCACGACTCTTTCTTGAGAAATTTTCCCTCTTTGTCAAAAGTCAGTTTTTCATGGTTGCTGTCTTTAGTCACACAAACTTCGTAGCTGATAATTCCTTTGGCGTCAAGGCGAAAAACTTTATCGGTAATATAACCGGTCAGGTTTTTAACCAGGTATTCTGAAATGGATGTTTGAAGGTCGGCGGTTTTTATTTCAGTGCGGGTTTGAGAGAATAGCAAACTTCCGGATACTGCAAAAAATATGGTGAAAAGGATATGTTTCATGGTCGTGGAAAAAACTGATGCAACTTAAACGCTGCAAAAGTGACGCATGAATCTGAATAAAATCTGTAGTGGCTGAAATTATTTTACAATTTTCAGGATATGCATTCCATCGGTGTACTCATAGGTTATCTGCAACCGGAAAAGATCTGTAATTTTCCGAACGATTGACAATCCGAGTCCGACAGATTCAGTATGGTAATCGGATTTACGGAATCGCTCGAAAAGTACGTGGGGCTCGAGGTTTAGTTCATGACCGGTGTTGGAGATGGAAAATCCTTCAGATTCAACTCTGATGTCGATTGTTCCCCCTTTGATGTTGTGTTTGATTGCATTGGAGATGAGATTGTTAACAAGAATTTCAGCCAGGGCCCGGCTCATGTTGATAATTAGCGGTCCGGAATAATTTTTTGTCACACTGATACCACGAAGAGACATAATTTCGCTGAAATGTTCGGTGGTATGGTCAATGACAGTTTCCATTTCGATTTCTTCAGACAGGCTGAACTGGTTATTGTCGATTTTGGAGATCAGTAAAAGTCCCTGGTTGAGTTTCGACATCCTGGAGGTGGCATCTGATACGGCCGCTATGAGTTTCAGCTGATCTACCGTCAGCGATTCATCCTGTACCAGGAGGTCAATCTTTGATTTGATTACCGCCAGTGGGGTTTGCAGTTCATGTGCTGCATTCTCATTGAATTCCTTGAGGTTAATGAAATCCTTCCTGATCTTCCGCGACATTTTCTCAAGCGCCTGGTTGAGGTTTACGAATTCATGAATATTGGAATCGATAAGGCTTAATGGCGCCTCTTCATTAATGTTATACCCGCGGAGAATACCCAATGTTTTGTAAAACGGAATCCAGGCCCGTCGGGCAACAAAGTAATTGACAACCACCAGCAGCAAAAGGAGCGAGGCGAATAGTATCGTGATGGCAAGATAGATTTCTAAGATCAGTGCCTCCGATTCACGAAGAGGTTTATAGATATTTATGATGTACCCTTTATTTCTGACGGAGGTATTCTCAACCCACAGATGCCGGTATTTTATAAATTCTCCCTGTTCTCTGACATAAATATTGGTGTCGCGGAACGATTCTTTTTTTTTTAGGGGTGTATTGAAGATTGTCACCTCAATTTCATGTCCGAAAACCTGCCGGAAATCAGGAACACTATCGGCATGATCAATGGTTTCCATGATAATCAGTTTTTCGTCGGTCAGATTCTCATCAAGCTGGTTGTAGATGATATTTCTGAGCGCCGGATAAAACAGCAGGCCACCGGTTACAAGTACCACCAGGGAGTAAAGAAGGTAATATCGCGTGGTGCGGGTAAGCAGTTTCATCAGGCCGGAATCTTTGAAACAAATTTGTATCCGGCGCCATAGATCGTGCGGATATAATCTTCCCCGCCTTTATCCATGATCTTACGCCGCAGATTTTTAATATGGGTGTAAATAAAATCGAAGGAGTTGGCCAGATCCATTTCGTCGCCCCACAAATGTTCTGCAATGGTTTCTTTGGTAAGCACTCTGTCTTTGTTGGCCAGAAAGAACATCAGCAGATCGTACTCCTTGCGCGTAAGGGTAAGCATCTGGTCGCACACATGAACCTCCATGTTGTCCGGAACAATGCGTAATTCGTTGAAATTAATCTCTTTAGCGCCACCGAAGCTGCGCCGTCTGATCACTGACCTCACCCGTGCATTTAGTTCCGGGAGATGAAATGGTTTGGTAAGGTAGTCGTCGGCTCCGATGTTCAGGCCACTGATCTTGTCGTCGAGGGAATTCTTCGCAGAGATGATGATGATCCCGGCTTCCGCTTTGTTGCTTTTTAATTCACGGATGATGCTCAGTCCGCTGCCATCCGGAAGGTTGATGTCTACCACAATGCAATCGTAAAGGTAGAGGTTTATTTTTTCGACTGCCTCCTCATACGTGTATACAGCTTCGCACAAGTAGTTTTCACCGGTAAGGTATTGTACGATGGATTGTGATAGCTCCCGTTCGTCTTCGATCAGCAGGATTTTCATAATTGAGTTTGTGCAAAGGTAATAAGAGAATCATACAACGCTCATCCGTTGTTAATCCTTTATGCACCTCACCGGGAAGGCGTCAGCTTTGGAGGCCTGGTAGTAATTTACGCTCGGGTCGATATCATTAACTCCGCGTACGACAGTTTTTTTGGTTACCGCATCATGGGTCGAGGTCCAGAATAGTGAAGATTTTACGGGTATGCCCGAAAATGATTCCATCTTGCCGAGATAAAAAATACCACCCGGATTCGCCTGAAACATTCCGCCGGGGGTAATATCAGTAAGAAAGGAGCCTGCGATTCCACTGCCTACATTCGTAGAAACAAACTGTACCAGTGCGTCCCATTCAATTTCGTTGGGGATGTGCCATCCGGGCGGACAAAAGCCCTGCGCACGGTCTGCCCCATCGTATTGCATGAGCTCGTCCCACTGATAAAAACCGCCGTAAAGTGTGCACCCTGCATCAGTG
>JANXZO010000011.1 GCA_025355465.1 Bacteroidales bacterium | reverse complement strand
AACCGCTTGTTTATCAACTTTTAAAATAATATTTGTTAGTATGTCTTGGATTTCAAAAAGTCAAAATTTTACCAACAAACCACCTTGTTCATTACCGATTAAAACTGTTAATAACATTAAGATTTAGCACTGATTAGTAACGAATTTTTTAATGGAATTACGCTAATCTGGTTTGGACTTGGACGCTTGATCCAGGCATTAAGAGATCTTTTCTGGGAAAAATTGTAAAATGTCTTCTCTCCAGTTGGATTCGCAGATTTATTTAATACTTCAGCAGTAATTTCAGTGAGTACTATTTTAGATCTATTTTGTTGATCTGTTTTCCAAATTAAAAAGCCTATTGGGAAATTGCCATTTAATCCGTCAAAAGCGCGATTATGAACCACGAATCCTCCTAAATACTTTGCGTTCCAAACCTCTCTGAATTTTTCAAAATTTGGAGCAATCACATATTTTAAAGTACCGAACATCGCTATAAATGCTAAAGGCATTTCAATGGATATTCTTGCCAAAAATTGAGTAAATAATTCACGGGTTGCGTAGCTATAATCCTTCATATTTGCAGCAACTTTGGTTTTTGCAACATCAGACTTCGCTTCACTCCCTAAAGTATCACCTGATTCCGCATACGGCGGGTTTATCAGCACCAGAATCTTTTTCCCCTGGGCAATGGCCATCCGCAGACTTTCAGGAACCTTATTCGTAAGACTGTAATCTATCCTGCCATCCGCAGTAATATCATCATTCAGGTAATCGTACTGAAAACGCTGGGCACCCACGCAGGTTTTGGTGGCTTTCATCACATCCACATCGGCCTGGTCGAGGGTGCTCATATAGATATTCCGGGGATTGTTATGCTTGACTTCGAGGTTGCCCACGCCGCAGCACATATCCCATACGATATATTCCTTCTGCCAGTGCTCGCCCAGGGTTTCGGTGAGCTTGTCGTACGCCTTGTCCACCACAGCCAAAGGAGTATAATAAGCTCCCTTGAAACTGCGCTCATCGAGCGGGATCAGACTGTCGCGGCGCTCGAGCAGGTAATCACGGTATTCTTCTTTCGGCGGACGGTGATAAATCGCCCAGAACTGACGGTAGCCCTCCTTATTGCTGAGTTCATAAACCTTTCCGGCCAGAAGGAAAACCGGGGCATTGTTTTTATGCATCAGCTCGGCCGGAAGATGATCATGCGTGGAAACCGTTCCGTCGTTCATGATATCGGCAAAGAACAACAGGGCATAATCCTCTTCGGCAACGCCTTTGATCTCCATACCGATCATCTGCACCCACTTGTCAAACACCTGTTTCAGGTTATTGGGGGTGATCTGGGTGCGGATGATATCCCCGCTTCTTATCGCATTCTTTACGGTTTGTATGAATTCCTCTTCGTGGGTCTCAATTTTAAAGGAGACAAAATGGGTTCCGATATGAGCCGAAATGGCGTCCAGCGCCTCCTGCGTGTAGCTGCTGGCCGACTTGCCCCATCTGATGGTTTTCTTTGCCAGGAAGGGAATTACATCCGCGCTTTTCATGATCGCGGCCTTCTGCGTGTCGATCACCGCCAGAAACGGAGGTATGTATTCGCCCTGGTTCAGAGCAGCCTGAACATAATGCATCAGTTGCGTGAACATGGCGTATGTTGAAACCTTGCCGCTCTCTTTGGCTTCAAACCAGATCTCCTTTGTCTGAATGTCGATGAGGTTCTTGGAATAGCCTTTCAATCCCAGGGCTTTGATATAGGCATCCTTGACGTCTTCTTCGCTTTTTGAAGTCTGAAGTTTCTGGTATAGTGTCATCGTTTTTTAATGATCAGTTTGTCGATCCGGTTTCCGTCGAGGTCGACGATCTCGAATTCGAAATCGCGCCAGAGGAATTTTTCGCCCGGCCTGGGGATGTGCTTGAGGATGCTCATGGCAAGCCCGGCAAGCGTATCGAACTTCACTTTGCTTTTATCGAAACCCTGGATATTGAATTCGTAAGCGAATTCATAAAAAGACATTTGCCCGTCGGCCAGCCAGGAGCCATCGTCGCGCATGTTGATCTGGGGTTCGTCGGGGCTGGGTTCGTTAAAGTCGCCGACAAGCGCCTCAAGGATATCGTTCAGTGTAACCATCCCCACGGTGGAGCCGTACTCATCCACAACCAACCCGTAATGGATCTTGTTCTGCTTGAAGATCTCAAGCGTTTCGTAGGCTGTCTGGGTTTCCAGCACAAACTGCGCAGGTTTCGCCTGGTCCTGGATATTGAACTTCTCTTCGCAAATGTTTTCCAGAAAGAGGTCCTTGATAAATATCACCCCGATCACCTTGTCGAGATCATCTTCGCATAGCGGATAGACAGAATGCAGTTCCTCGCGCATTTTTTGTCTCATCTCCTCCGTTGTTTCGTGTGTATCAAGCCATACCAGGTCGGAATGATGCGTCATCAGCGAGGATATTTTCCGGTCGCCAAGATGAAATACACGCTCCACGATATCCTGTTCGATCTCCTGCACCTCGCCGTCTTCGGTACCCTCCTGCACCATCGCCTTGATCTCCTCTTCGGTGACTTTCGCCTCGGAGGAGGGCTTTATCCGCAACAGGCGGATGATCATGTCGCCGGTACGTGAAAGGAACCAGGTGAACGGATAGGTGATGTTGGTGATCAGGAGCAGGGGGCGGATCATGGCCTTTGCGATACCTTCGGGGTTGATGAGTCCGATACGTTTGGGTACCAGTTCGCCGATCAGCATCGATACGAAAGTAACCAGGATCACCACCAGCGTCAGGGCAAGCGAGTGGCTGTAGGTGGGATTCAGTCCTGCCGAGATCAACAGCTTCTCCATGCCATGCGAAATTTCATCGCTGGAATAGACCCCGGTGAGGATTCCGATGAGCGTGATCCCGATCTGGATGGTGGAAAGAATGCGCGAAGGTTTATTGGCATGGGCCAGGGCCGTGGCAGCCAACCTGTCGCCCTGCTGCGCATCCAGATCAAGTTTGCTTTTCCGCGCCGCAACCAGGGCAATTTCGGCCATTACAAAAGCTCCGTTGATAAAAAAAAGGATGATTAATATAAGTATTGCCGTGAGCATATCCTCTGAATTTTATTTGATCTGAATAGCCAAAGGTACGTACCTTTGTTTATTCCTGCAATCTGAACCTGCCATGAACAAGAAAATACTGACCTTCTTTTTGTTGCTTCTCTTTGCCGTTAACAATATTTTTTCGCAGCCGGGGCGGAACCTTCCCATTGTGACGCCGTTGGGAAAAGGAAAAGTAAATACCCGTATCGACAATATGGGTTATTGGACGCGCATGGTCCGGCTCGGTTATGTAAAACCCTCCATAACAGGGCCTGCCGTTCCCGGAAAATTTACAACCAGCCTGATCTTTGCGCCGGGCCTCAAGCCGCAGAACTCCTCGGATGTAGCGGTTACCAACCGGACGGATGTGACGCAAAGTGAGAATTCGGTTTTCATCGACCCGGATAGTGAAGAGATGGTGCTGAATTCGAACAACTCTTCGAACTGGATCGTCGGATATGCTGAGACTCCATATGGCGCCGATGCGCTGTACACGAATGATTTCGGACTCACCTGGGACGGAACCATCAATGGCGTTCCCGGCAATAACAGCGGTGACCCTGCCACAGCGATCGGACTGAACGGATGGTGGTATGTGAATAAAATCAGGGCCGACTACGGACAGGGGGTAGCCATCAGCAAAGACCGGGGCAAAACCTGGAAAGAGGTGTTGGTTGCCGGAGTCGCAGGCAGCGCCTTCGGACTGCTCGACAAAAACCATCTCTGGATCGACAACTCCACCTCCAGTCCGTTCGAAGGAAACCTCTATTGTGCCTGGACGAATTTTGTGCCCGGCGAACCGGATACCAACCAGGTTCAGCTTTCGCGGTCAAATGACCATGGACTCACCTGGTCATCCCCGTTCAACATCAGTGCCGGTGTTGCCGCGCAGAAACTTAACCATGGGGTGAACCTTCAAACCGGCCCGGGCGGCGAAGTGTACGCTGTGTGGAGTATTTACGACAGCTGGCCGGCCGACGAAAACGCCATCGGATTCACAAAGTCGGTGGATGGCGGAGGAATTTTCACGCCGGCTACCCGTATCCTGAACAACATCAAGGGGATCAGGATGAGCGGCACCGGAAAAAATATGCGCGTCAGCTCGTTCCCCGTGATGACCGTGGACATCAGCACCGGACCTTACCGCGGCACCGTGTATATTGTGTGGGCCAACATCGGGGTACCGGGCATCAACACCGGCAGCGATATCAACCTGTACCTCATCAAATCGACGGATGAGGGCGAGACCTGGTCGGTACCGGTGAAGGTAAACCAGGATCCGCAGGGGTTGGGAAAGCAGCATTACCTGCCCTGGATAACCTGCGATCCGGTAACCGGAGGGTTGTGTGTCATCTACTACGACGACCGCAACCTCCCTTCTACCAAGGCCGAAACCTATGTTTCTTACTCTTACGATGGCGGCGTAAGCTGGACCGACATGAAAGTGAGCGACTACTCCTTCACCCCATCGCCCATTCCCGGACTTGCCTACAACTATTTCGGCGATTATATCGGTATCCAGTCGCGGAACATGAAGGTTTACCCCACCTGGACAGACAACCATGCACCCGGCGGCCGGGCCATGACCTATGTTTCGCCCTTCGATCTGGGACCGGCGCCGGGACAACCCTGGGTGGTGTATTACTCCAATGCCCTGACCGCCATCCCTTCGGGGGCACCGGAGAATCTGAACTTCGGCGATTCACTTCACCTGACACTGGGATTAAAAAACATTGGCGACCAGGAGGTCATCGGCGTCACGGCCACCATCGCCTGTGCCTCGCCATACATCACGTTTACCGACAGCGTTGAGGATTACGGAACGCTGGATTCCTTGCAGGTAAAGGTTATTCCGAACGGTTATGCGTTCAAGGTGTCAGATACCATACCCGACAACCTGAAGGTGCGGTTCGATGTGCGGGTGACAAGTCCCGACTCCGCCTGGAACAGCCACTTCAGCCTTTTGTCGCATGCTCCCGGCTTGCGTATTGTCAACATGGTGATCCTCGACACCCTGGCAGGGAACCGAAACGGCTGGCTCGATCCGGGCGAAACGGTACGGATCCGTACGGCCAACACCAACAGCGGAAGTTTTCCCTGTCCGAACACCTACGGAATCCTGTCGGTCGACCCGTTGTACCTTACCCTCCAGAACGACAGTGTTTTTATGGATACCCTTGTTGCGCCCCAGGTAAAATATGCCTTTTACACCCTCTCCGTGAGTCCGGATGCACCGGTTGGCACCGGCATTGACCTTCGGTACGACCTTTTTTCCAACGACTATCACACCAAAAAGGTTTTTCACCAGGTGATCGGGCAGGTTACCGAAGACTGGGAAACCCATACGTTTACCAAGTTCAATTGGCAGCAGGGTGGTTCGCTTCCATGGAGTCTGACCGCTCAGAATCCCTACCAGGGGCTTTACGCAGCGCAGTCGGGCCGTATTTACGACAGCCAGAGCTCCTTTATTTCGCTCAATTACAGCTCACCGGCCGACGACAGCATCTCATTTTATTATAAAACCTCCAGTGAACAGGATTACGATTTTCTTATGTTTTATATCGACAATGTCCTTCAGGATCAATGGTCGGGAGAACAACCCTGGAGACGGGCTTCTTTTGCCGTTGCTGCCGGGACACACAATTTCAAATGGAGTTATGTAAAGGATCTGGCCTATGCCTATGGACAGGACCGTGTCTGGGTCGATTTCATCGCCTTTCCTCCGCCGGTGCTTCCCTCGGTAAATGCCGGGACTGATGCCACCGTTTGTGCCGGTTCCGCCTATACACTGCAGGGAGTTGCCACGGGCTACGACTCACTGCAATGGACTACCTCCGGAGATGGAACCTTCAGCAACGACAGCATCCTCAGTCCGGTTTACACCCCGGGGGCAAACGACATTATCGATGGCGCCACCTACCTGAAGTTGACGGCATGGAATGAATATGGCAGCTTTTCCGCCCGGATGAAACTTATCCTGGCTCCCATCCCGGTGGCGGCCATTTCGATGATCCCGAACGACACGGTATGTGCCGGACAATCGATTGTGCTTATGGCCGACACCGCCGGAATTTCCGCCTACCTGTGGACTCCGGGGAACTTTACCACACCGGTTATTCATATGGACACCACATACCATGGAACCGGCACCTTTAAGATGAAGCTACAGGTGAGCAGTATTGCGGGTTGTACCAATGTCGATTCGGTGTACCTCACCTTCCGGAACTGTACCGGGATGGAAACGGAGTTGAATGCTTTTTCCTGCCAGGTTTTCCCGAATCCTTCCGGTGGAATGTTTTCGATGGTGATCCGGGCGCCAGCGGCGGAGACGATCAGCCTTTCGGTAACCAATGCTTCGGGGATAAGGATTTGGAATTCAGACGACATCCTGGTTTCCGGAAAATTTACACAGCGTATCGATCTGAAGGAGGAGCCGGATGGCATCTATCTCCTGACGCTGCGAAGAGCGGCCGGAACCATGACTCAACGGCTTTTACTGCGCCGGTAACTGACCCTCTTCCGGTTCATCTTCAAACTTTGCCCTGGCGGTATAGATGAAGAGCGCCCGAAGTTTATCCCAGAAATCTCCACCCAGCACAAAAAGGCCGGAAATCACAACCAGATCGAAGATGAAGTGGATCCCCGAGCGCAAAAGGTAAGCGTCGGGAAAAAGGTTTGGAGAATAGGCCAGGATGTAATTGGGGACGAAGGGCAGAAAAAACATCACCAGCCCGATGTTGTAGCGCGTCTTGCTGACTCGGTGAAGCTCTGCCACATGATGGTAGAAATGGTTGAATTTATATTGGATCCAGAGGTAGGAAGGCTTGCCCATGATGGCGATGCTGGTGATCTTCATCACCGGCGCGCTGATCCAGAATGCAGCCAGGATCAATCCTTTCAGGTAGGGAGTATCCGCGAACCCCTTCAACACCAGACCGGTGGGCAACATAAAGAAGGAGGTAACAAACATTCCTATGCCCAGGTAGAACCGGAAGCCTGGGTTTGGCGGGGCAGCATTCAGGTTTGTGGTCTTTTCCATTATAATACCTTTTTAGTTCTCTGCCTTGCCGGCGGAGCGGGACAAGATGGGTAAATCAAAAAAAGAACATCGCCACGCCGGAAACGGCAAGCAATGATCCGATAATCTCTTTCAGGGTTACTTTTTCTTTGTAAAGGATGATCGACGGGGGAATGATCAGAACAGGCACGAGGGCCATGATGGTGGCGGCAATCCCGGTGTCGGCGTATTTGATGGCAATGAGCGAGAAGGAGACACCCAGAAATGGTCCGAAAAAAGCGCCCAGCGACAGTTGCAGCATGGGTTTGCGGTAGGTGAGTCCGCGAAAGGCCTCCTTCCAGAGCCGCATGACGAAGAACAGCGCCGAAAAGCCAGCAATTCCGGCGATCACGCGAATCTGTGTGGCGGCAAAGGTGTCGTAATCTTTCATGCCGAATTTGCTGAGCACCAACCCGGCTGCCTGGCCCAGTGCGCCTCCCAGCCCGAGGAGAATACCCCAGAGTGGATAGTTGAACTTCATGCCCCGCCGTCCGCCATTGGACTCCTCTTCGGTGTGGCGCTTCAGCACAACGAGTGCGATCCCGCTCAGGGTAAGCAACATGCCCAGCCAGCTTAGCGGCGCCAGTTTTTCGCCGAGGATGAAAAAACCGATCAGGGCGGTCATGGGTGGTGCCAATGCCATCAGGAGCATAGATACCCTGGCGCCGATGAGTACAAAAGCCTGAAACAGGCAGAGGTCGCCGAAAACAAATCCGATCAAACCGGAGAGGGAGAGGTAAAACCAGGTTCTGGGCGTTGCATCGACCGGAAGCAGCGAGCCCCGGTAAAAGTAGACGAACGTACAGAGGAAGACGAATCCCACGATCAGCCGGAGCAGGTTAACGACCATGGAACCAAGCTTCCGGCTGGCCGCTTCGAAGGCCAGGGCGGTGATGGTCCAGAAAACTGCGGTCAGCAGTGCGGCAAATTCGCCGGCATGATGTGTCACAATGCGCTCCTCCTAATATCTTCCGGCCAGCCAGTCTTCAGGATTCTGAATAACTTTGCCCCGCCATATTTCAAAATGTAGTTCGCCTTTCTGTTCGTCGGCATTGGTGAAAACGCGACCGATAACCTGCTTTGCCGAAATCTCCTGCCCGTCGCGTACATTCACCTCGGCCAGGTTGGAGTATACCGTAAGGTAATCGCCATGGCGGATGATGACCACCTTGTTCAGGTTGTTGAACGACATCACGCGGCTAACCCGACCGCTGAAAACCGCCTTAACGAGCGAACCGCGTTCGGTCATGATGTCGATCCCGTTATTTTTCACCTTCACATACTCCAGCACCGGATGCTTATGTTCACCGAAAGAGCTGGAGATAAAACCTCTTTCGCAGGGCCAGGGCAGTCGTCCGCGATTTGAAGCGAAGGAGGAGGAGAGTTCCCGCTCCCGTGGTGTCAGCTCCATGGTGTTGCCCCTTACCACCGGCTTCGCCGAACTTCCCGGCTTACCATCCTTTCCGGCGGTTCGCTGTGCCCGGTCTTCCGAGGCCCTGATTTCTTCAGCAATCAGCTTGCTGATCTCGTTCTCCAGCCGTTGCGCCGCCTGCTGCTTGGCCTTCAGCGTGGTGACAAGCTGCTTCTCCTTCGACGATAACTCTTTCACCGTGCGGTCCTTTTCGACCTTTTCACGGTTCAGCTTCTGCCGCTCCTGCTCCTGCGACTCAATCAGGGTGAGTTTCTGGGTGCGGATATCCTCCAGCGCCTTTCGTTTGCTGTTGATGGTCAGCTGGGTAGATTCGATGCGTTCGACCTGCCGCCTCCGGTAAGCGGTATATTGCTGGTAATACCGCATCCGCTGATAGGCCTGGTTAAAATCCCTGGCGGAGAAGAGAAACATCAGTTTGCTGTGACCGTTCATGGTATGGTAAACATAATAGATCATCTTGGCGTACTCCGATTTCAGCTCCTGCAACTGTCGCGACATGCGGTCGATCTGGAGGTTCTCTACGCTGATCTCCACCTGCACGTTGTTCAGCTCCCGGTTAATGGCATCGATCAGCGCCTCCCTGCTCCGGATCTGCCGGTTCAGCATCTGCAGCTTATTCATGGAGGTTTGCTTGCTCTTCTTGGTCTGGTCAAGCAAATCGGTCGTATAGCGGATCTCATCTTCCAGCTGCCGTTTGGTCTTCTGAAGCTTGTCCTTGTCCTTGGTATATTGAGCCCGGGAGGTCACCGGCAGGACAAAAAACAGGAGAAGCAGCAAACATGCGGCGCTTAATATCCCCTTACGATGCCCTTCAGAACACATAGATTGCAGGTATTATCTGACCCTTGTATAACTTGCCGGAATCTTAAACGGAAATTGTTGTGGTGTATTGATCTGCATCCGCGAGAAACCGGCTGAAACCCTGATTGTATTTTCTGCCCAGATGGTATATTTCATATCCTTGGGAAACAGCTGTCCTGAAACATCCTCGAAATTGGCATAGGTGGATTCCAGTCTGATGTTTTCGCGACGGGTCTCCTTCACTTCGGCATGGGTGATCTTGAACGTCTGTGAATCCAGCCATATCTGCTGAATAAAGATCTTCAGGTTCTCCTGGCTGTTGCGTACAAACTTCTTAAGTTTTCTGCGTTCCATGGTGGAAAGCTTGTACTCATCCCTGTCAACACTTGCCCGGAATTTCCCGTTTTCATAAAATTGCAGATCGTTGCCCAGCAGCACCGCCTGCAGCAAGTCGTAATCGATGTTGGTATTGAGAAACTGGTTCACGTACTCATAATCGCCGATAAAATAGGTGTCGTTGAGCCGGTTTATCATCTTCACCGAATCCTGTGAGATCATCAGCCGCACGGCTTCGATTCCAAGCATCGGCGTAAGGGATATCCAGATCAGGCTGTCCTTGCGTATCCTGATCTGACCGCTGAAGGAGTTGGACTTTCCCTTATTTTCATATTCGGCCGAAAATTTTGCATTGAACCAGTTGAACTGCAGCTCCTTTTCCTTCAACTTATTGAACAGGTATTCGGCCCCTTCCTCTTTGATTGGCGCTTTGATGGCCTTCTGCGAAGCGCTGCAGGAGGCAAGTGATAAAACAGATAAGAGGATGGCGGCATTCAGGGTTTGGCGAAGAAGGTTGCTTTGGTATATCATCACTATTCAAAAAGTTTTTTTTCGGCGATTTTTTTATCGAGTAGGGCCGATCCTTCGCCTTTTTTCTTTGCCTTCTGCCAGTATTCAAGTGCCTGGGCCTGATCGCCCAGTTTCGAAAGTACATCTCCGTAATGTTCCATCACTTCGGCGCTTACACCTTCTTTGTCTTTCAATGCTTTTCCGATCCACTCGCGTGCCTGATCATATTTGCCCAGCTGGTACAGAACCCACCCGTAGGTATCCTGGAACGAAGCATTTTCGGGATCCATGGAGACGGCTTTCTTGGCCATCTGCTCAGCCCGGGTGAGGTCGGTACCCCGCACCGAGAGGTAATAGGCGTAGTTGTTGAGCACGTAAGCATTGTCGTCCTTGTACTTCAACGATTTGTCGTAGGCCTTGAATGCTTCGTCATCATTCTTGAGGGCATGTTGTGTGTCCCCGATGTACATATAAAACTGCGCCAGGAGCTCATCGTTGTCGGCCACCATCTTTGCCCCTGCGGTCATGGCCTTAAGTGCAGCTTCGTAGTTTTTAAGCTGGAAGCCGGCGAGTCCGCTGAACAGGTATGGCAGGGGCTGGTCGGGGAAAAGCTCCACGGCCCGCTGACTGGCCGATGCAAGGTGAGGGAAGTCGCCAAGTTGCGCATCCAGTCTGAGCACCTCTTCCCACACTGCATATTTGCTGCTGTCGAGCGAAATGACTTTGAGGAAGGCATTCCGTGCTTCGGGAAACTTTTTATCCTGGGCCAGAAGGTCTCCGTAGATCGACCAGGCTTTGGCATCGTTGGGATGGGTCTTTGTCAATATCCCCGACAGGGTGAACGCCTGTTCTTTCAAATCGTTGTAGATCTGGTTCACGCTGTAGAAGGAGAGCAGGATGCTGACCTTGGAATCGATGTCGAGGTTTGGGTTGGCAAAACCCAGCTTAAGCTCTTCGTAGGCTTTCTCTTTTTCGCCCGTTTTCCGGTAGTAATCGGCCAGCGACATATGGATATACGGATTTTCGGGATCCATCGCCGAGATATGCTTGTAGGTGACCAGCGCCTTTTCGGGCATGCCGTTGGCCATGTAGAATTCGGCCAGGATTGACAAATAGTGGCTATCTGCAGGAAAAGCGTCGATAAGCTTTTTAAGCTCTCTTTCGGCTCCTTTGAGATCGTTCTCATGCAGACATATCTTTTGCTTCTGAATGGATATCTCTTCCGACACCCCGTTCTTAGCTTCAATTTTGTCGTAGATCCTGATGGCGTCGGGAAACTTTTCCTGCTGAATGTAGAGTGCTGCCAGCTGGTAGAGGTAGTCCATGTTGCCATCGTACTTAACAATGAGCTTTTCATAGATGGTGGAGGCTTCGCCGAGGTTGCCGGTGAGCTGGTCAAGTTCGGCCAGAAACAACTGGTACCAGGTATTCTCCGGATCCAGTGTTGTGGCTCTCCGCACGTGGGTGAGTGCGTCGGCATAAATCTTCTGGGAGGCTTCCAGCTGTCCGAGTTCAAAGAGACCCACCGGATCCTGCGGATAACGATCGATATATTTGTTGAGCATCGACATCGCCTCTTTGCTGTTGCCGGTTAGCGCCTCCCGCTTGGCATCGATCAGCATGCCGTTGTTCGAAATCTCAACCCGGGTGGTGTCCGGATTGCCTCCGCGGTGCTTCTTCTGCTTCTGCATCAACATTTCAGGAGCTCCTGCATATCCCCGGTAAGCGAACAGAATTCCAAACAAAACCAATATTGAAAAGCGCCTCATCATCAATTGCTGATTCACAAAGTTTACTTGTTCCCTGTATGTCCAAATCCGCCGGCACCCCTTTCGGTTTGCTGCAGCTCCTCCACCTGATCCCATTCCGCCTTTTCATGGGCTGAGATGATCATCTGTGCGATCCGCTCGCCGTCCTGCACCAGGTAATCTTCGTCAGAAAGGTTAACCATGATAACCATGATCTCCCCCCGGTAATCGGCATCGATGGTTCCCGGGGTGTTCAGTACCGTGATCCCCTTCTTGATGGCCAATCCGCTGCGGGGCCTCACCTGGGCTTCAAATCCCAGAGGCAGCTCAATGAACAAACCGGTGGGGATCAGCGCCCGTCCAAGGGGCTTCAACCGTATCTCTCCGTCGATGTTCGCCCGAAGATCCATTCCTGCCGAAGCATTTGTTTCGTAAGCAGGTAACGGGTGTTTTGAGTGGCTGACAATCCTGATCTTCATGATGGAAAATAAGGTTGCAAAGGTAATAAAATTCCTGATTTATACCGCCACGGGATGCTTCCGCTCCACAAAGAAAGCCACGGCGGCAAAGCCGAGCAGGAGCGCGGTGTTAAACGCAATGCGGATGAATGCCACGTCGGGACGAAGCCACTGGCTGAAAAGATAGATGGCAACCGCCAGGCAGGTATAGCCGAAGAACTTCCGCAGATTGTATTTTATCGGGTAGAAATGTTGACCCAGCAGGTAGGCAAGCACCATCATGGAGCCATAACAGATAAAGGTTGCCCAGGCCGATCCGATGTATCCGTAAATCAGATGGCCGGCACTTCGCGGGATCCAGTAAAAGTTGAAGATCAACGTGATGATCGCGCCGAAGAACGCAAGGTAGGCTCCCCATCTCGTCCTTCCCGTGAGTTTGTACCAGATCGACAGGTTGTAATAAACACCCAGGAAGATATTGGCCAGCATCAGCACCGGGATGACCCCTTTGCCTTCGCGGAACTTCGGTCCGACCATGTGGATAAAAACATCATCGAGGTAAAGCAGCGTTACCAGGAATACCAGGGAGATGGCAATGATGAAATAATCCATGATGCGGGCATAAAGCACCTTCGCGTCTTTCTCCTTTGCATGGGCAAAAAAGAAGGGCTCCGCGGCAAAACGGTAGGCCTGCACAAACAGCGTGATCAGGATGGAGATCTTGTAACAGGCGCTGTAAATTCCCACCTGTGATTCGGCAATGCCGGGAGGAAGCAGGTATCGCAGCAGCAGCCTGTCGAATGTTTCGTTAACAATCCCCGCCATCCCGGCAAAAAGCAGAGGGAAAGCATAAAGGAGCATCCTTTTCCAGAGTTCCGGATTGAGTTTCCATTCCACTTTGAGGATCTGCGGAGCCAGGAGCAGCAAAGTGATGATGCTGGCCGCAAGATTGGCGATAAACACGTATTCAATGCCCCAGTCGGGACGGTAAACAAACCGGATCAGCCCGCCGGGATCGTGACTGAAAAGAGCCGGACAAACCAGGATAAAGAAGAGCGTGATGAAGATGTTGGAAAGGATGTTCACGAATTTGATCACAGCGAACCGCACCGGTCGGCACTGTGCCCTGAGCCGCGCAAAAGGAATGGCCGACAGTGCATCCAGCCCGAGGAACCATGCAAACCACACCACGTACCTGGCCTGGCCGGGATAACCTATCCAGCCGGCTATCTGCGCGGCAAACAGGTTGGTCAGGAGCAGAAAAATTCCGGTGGTTAACGCCAGCGAGATCATGCCGGTGCTGAACACCCGTTGCTTGTTCTCCTCATTCTCGTTGAAGCGGAAAAAGGCCGTCTCCATCCCATAAGTAAGGATCACCGTAAGGAGGGCTGCATAGGAATAAAAAACGCTGATCGTACCGTACTCCGCCGTGCTGAAAACACGCGTCAGCAGCAGCACCAGCAGGTACTGCAAAAAGCGGCCGAGGATAGTCGGAAGTCCGTAAACAGCCGTTTGCCCGGCAAGTTTTTTAAGGGGGTTCATTGAGACAAAGGTAAATGTTTTTGGTGAGTCACCTCTGGTGCATTCGTTCATTCGTGCATTTGTGCATTCGTGCATTTCTTTACCTTTGCCGCATGGCCAGAAACAAATTCTACGTCGTTTGGCAGGGTAAAAAGCCGGGCATTTACGAGGGCTGGGACGACTGCAAAAAGCAGGTGGAGGGATTTACCGGGGCGAAGTTCAAAGGGTTTCCCACGCCGGAACAGGCCAGAAGCGCCTATGGCGACGACCCGCGGAAATACATGGAGAAGGGATTAAATGCTCCGAAAAAGGTGGTCTGCTCCAACCCGCTGATCGGGGTGCCCATCGCCGACAGCATCTGCGTTGACGCCGCCTGTGCCGGGAATCCGGGCATTCTTGAATACCAGGGGGTGGACACCCGGTCGGGAGCGAAACTTTTCCACATGGGCCCTTTTCCGCAGGGGACGGTGAACCTCGGGGAGTTTCTGGGCATCGTTCACGCCCTGGCTTACCTCAGGCAGCGTGACTGCGACTGGCCGGTCTATTCCGACTCCCGCACCGCCATGGCCTGGGTACGCAAAAAGGCCATCAATACCAACCTGGCTGTAAATCCGAAAAACAAAAAACTGTTCGAACTGGTCGACCGCGCCCTTTTGTGGCTGAAAGAGAACACGTGGCCAAACAAAATTTTAAAGTGGGAAACAGAATACTGGGGTGAAATTCCCGCTGATTTCGGTAGAAAATAAAACAGACAACTATGTTCCGATCCTCTCTTCGAACCGCCTTCTACCCTTTGTAATACGCGTTTTCGTATCACTGCTGCTTGTCTCCTGCAGCAAGAAAGATACCCCGGAGTACGTTCAATGCACTCCGCTGATGCACTCCGACCACAGGATCGCATCGGAGACCAGAACCGTGGGCTCTCCTTCTACGGCAGACAAAACAACACCCTGGTACTAACCTCCAAAAGTACCGGCGAGGCGCTGGTCACCCACACCTATGTTTTTGATTCAATGAACCGGGTGCAATGGGAAATCAGGACGAACAACGCAGGAAATAAGTATTATACCCGGTACACCTATCTATAACGTCGCATAAAAGGCATCAACGATGTGGTTTACCTGCTGTGATGCGGGCTGGATGAGGATAGCCATCACATCGAACCGCACCTCTCCTTTCTGCTTCCGGAAATTCATGAAGGCATTGGCAGCCCTCACCAGTATTCGCTGTTTATCGCGGGTGACGGCCGTTTCCGGTTCGGCAAAGAGGTTCGAGCTCCTGGTTTTCACCTCCACGATCACCACGAAGTCACCGTCGCGGGCGATGATGTCGATCTCGTTCTTTCCCAGTCGCCAGTTTCGTTCCAGGATCTTATATCCTTTTTGCACAAGATACTCCGTGGCGATATCCTCACCGCTTTTGCCCAGTTCGATGGTGTCTGACATGCAGCTTAATCGGAAAAAGCCAAAAAGGTAAACCGGATTGTTAATAAAAAGAGAGTTCGGTCTCTTTGGCGACGGACAATCTGACCTTGCGGCCGAGGATGAGCGCCAGGTTCTGGGGCATATGTCCGGCCGGGAAATCGAAGCACACAGGGTACCTGAACTCCTTTACAGCCGCCGCTATGATCTCGTTGGCCGTCTGTCCGAAAGGGATGGGGTTATCGTTCATCCTGCTCATCCCGCCCACGATGAGACCCTTTAAATTGCTGAGTTTACCGGCCCGTTTGAGGTTCATCATCATCCGGTCGATGTGATACAGATGTTCATCCAGGTCCTCCAGGAAAAGAATCTTGCCTGCTGTGTCCACCTCCGATGGTGTTCCCGACAGGTTGCAGAGGATGGAGAGGTTGCCACCGGTGAGTATTCCCTCGGCGATGCCTTCACGCGAAAGTGCCGTCTTTGGATAGGAGTAGGCGATCCGGTATCCAAAGAGCGCGTTCATCATCGTCTCAACCGAATCGTCGGGGCTCTCTGAAACCATGTTTTTGGGCATGGTGGCATGGAGGGTTTCGATGCCGAAATGGCGGTGGATGTGGGAATGAAGCACGGTGATGTCGCTGTAACCCACAATCCATTTGGGGGATCTGCAGAATCCGGTAAAATCGAGCCTGTCGATGATCCTCACGGTGCCGTAACCCCCGCGTGCTGCGATCACGGCGCGGATGGAGGGGTCATCCAGCATCTGCTGCAGGTCTTTCCGGCGCTGGTCATCACTGCCTGCAAACTGGTTATCCTTCGAAAAAACATGGGTTCCCAGTACCACCTCCAGCCCCTGCCGCTGAAAGAAGCGGATGGCCGGGTGAACCTCCTCGAAAGAGATACTCCGGGCCGGGGAGACAATGGCGATCTTATCGCCCTTTTTCAGGAAGGGGGGCTGAATCATTCCCCAAAATTAAGTAATTCTTCATATTTTCTATCTTTGCACGTTAATAGAACAATTTCTGTTACCCACCCCCTTCCCCCTCCCTGCCGGCAGGGGAGGGTATAAATACACCTATCAATGACCGATCAGCCTGTTTACAAGCGTTACACCGTTACCTCCGCCCTGCCTTATGCCAACGGCCCGATCCATATCGGACACCTGGCCGGGGTTTATGTTCCTGCAGATATCTACGTAAGGTTTTTACGAATGAACGGAGAAGATGTGGTCTTTATCGGTGGCTCCGACGAGCACGGCGTACCCATCACCATCAAGGCGCTGCAGCAGGGTGTCTCGCCACAGGACATCGTGGATAAATACCACGGGATCATCAAAAAGTCGTTTGAAGATTTTGGGATCTCTTTCGACATCTATTCCCGGACCTCAAACAAGGTACACCACGAAACTGCTTCGGAATTTTTTCGCAAGATGTACGATGCCGGACAGTTTATTGAGAAAGTCTCGCAGCAATATTATGATGAGGCCACCGGCCATTTCCTGGCCGACCGGTACATCACGGGTACCTGTCCGCACTGCGGCAATGAACGTGCTTACGGCGACCAGTGCGAAAACTGCGGCACCTCGATCAACGCCACCGACCTCATCAACCCGAAATCGGTGCTCAGCGGAAATCCGCCGGTACTGCGGGAGACAAAACACTGGTTCCTGCCGCTCGACCAGTATGAGCCCTGGTTGCGCGAATGGATCCTGGAGGGGCACAAGGATGACTGGAAGTCGAATGTATACGGGCAGTGCAAGTCATGGATCGACCAGGGACTTCAGCCCCGGGCGGTGACCCGCGACCTCGACTGGGGTGTAAAAGTACCGGTGGAAGGGGCTGCCGGAAAAGTGCTTTACGTTTGGTTCGATGCCCCGATCGGCTACATCTCGGCAACCAAAGAACTCACTCCTGACTGGGAAAAATACTGGAAAGACAAAGAGACGAAACTGGTTCATTTCATCGGCAAGGACAACATCGTATTCCACTGCATCATCTTCCCGTCGATGCTCAAAGGCGAAGGCACCTACATTCTTCCTGAAAATGTGCCGGCCAACGAATTTCTGAACCTCGAAGGCGACAAGATTTCCACGTCGCGCAACTGGGCCGTGTGGCTGCATGAATACCTCGAAGATTTCCCCGGAAAACAGGATGTGCTGCGTTATGTGCTCACCGCCAATGCGCCTGAGGCGAAGGACAACGACTTCACCTGGAAGGATTTCCAGACACGAAACAACAGCGAACTGGTAGCCATCCTTGGCAACTTCGTGAACCGCACCATTGTGCTTACCGAAAAGTTTTTTTTGGGGAGAGTTCCGGAACAGGGAGCGCTTACCGAGCTCGACCGGGCCGCTTTCGAAGAGATGGCGCTGATACCCGGCCGCATTGCCGACAGTATTCACCATTACCGTTTCCGCGAAGCGCTCGCCGAGATGATGAACCTCGCACGGCTGGGCAACAAATACCTCACCGAGAACGAACCCTGGAAACTCTTTAAGTCCGACCCCGCACGGGTGGCTACCATCCTGAACCTGTCGCTGCAGATCTGTGCCCAGCTGAGTATTGTCGGAGAACCTTTCCTCCCCTTCACCGCGGCAAAGATCCGGACCATGCTTAACCTTCCGCAGTTCAGCTGGGCCGATGCCACGCTGCTGAACTGGCTCAGAGCGGGAGATCCCATCAACACCCCCGAACTCCTGTTTGATAAGATTGAGTATCCCGCCATCGAGGCCCAGGTGCAACGGCTGCTCAACACGAAAGAGGCCAATGCTGCGGTGCAGTCAAAAAGTCCTGTAAAGCCCGGAAAGGAGGCGATCCAGTACGACGATTTTTCCAGGATGGATATCCGGGCGGGGACGATCCTGGAAGCGGAGCGGGTACCCAAAACCGACAAGCTGATGAAGCTGAAGATTGACACGGGTCTCGACCAGCGAACGGTCGTTTCGGGCATTGCCCACTTTTTCAGCCCGGCGGAGGTGATTGGCAAACAGGTCTGCATATTGGTGAACCTGGCCCCCCGCAAACTCAAAGGGATCGACTCGCAGGGAATGATCCTCATGGCCGAAAACCCCGACGGAACGCTCCTTTTCGTCACCCCGGCCGAAGGCACACTAAACGGAGCAGATGTGAAATAATATGTTACTGGATCACATACCAGATCTTCGCCGAGAATGTTCCGTTTTTCAGGTATAATGAATCGGCGGTAAGCGGGGGATCAGGATAATAGCGCAGCTTGCCGGAAAATGTTCCTTCACCGGTTCCGCCGTGCCCCTCCCATTTTGTAATCGTTATCCGGAGACTGTCGCCGGTATGTGAAAAATACTGATGCCCGTTTTTGTCGGTGTACAACACCTGGGTCCAGGAGGAGTCATTGGTATAGGTCACGCCTGCTTTTACGCTAAGCGGAAACCCGATCATTAAAGCATTTTTGTCGATCACCGAAGGATCACCGTAAAAGGTATTACAGACTCCGGTGAGGATGCAGAACTTCGAAAAATTCGAGGTGGTCTTGAACGTAGTGGCCACCCCCTTTATCTGCGTTGAGGCGTAAAAATAAGCTGGTTCGGGATCACTTTTCTTTTTGCAGGAAGTTGCCAGGATGAGTACGCAGAGAATACTGGCTGCACAGTGTGTTGGTTTCATGGGTTGTAGTTTTTGAAGGGTTTTATTCGAATGTTACGATGCTGTAGTTTTCCATATTGGCATGGGTGACCGGGATGGGGTCCACGGCTACAAACCGCGGGGTCGGTTCCAGGACAAGCATGCCGGTCTTTGTATATTGTTTAAAGATGAACGGCAGTCCGTGCGAGAAATAATAATCGGGTCCGTCCATGAGCTGAAAATGCAGGTGGGGTTCGGTGGAATTACCGGAATTTCCCAGCCGTGCAATAGGCTGTCCTTCGGTGATCTGATCCCCCTGCTTCACCATGAAGGAGTAGGGTTTGCAATGGGCGAACACGGCATAACATCCTCCCCCGATATCCATCACGATATAGTTTCCGCCATATTCATCCGGAGTATGCAGCACCACATCCCGTGCATCACCCGAATTTTCAGGTCGCCCGTCGGTGAGCCTCACCACGGTACCGGAAGCCACAGCCCGCAATGTGTCGCCGTAGGCAAAGTAGGATTCGTTGACCAGGTGGTTGCCGGAAAAGGTGTTTAGCAGCTGTTCATTGGTACGGTTCACATCATAGGCAAATTTCTCGCTGGTCCAGATCCCGCCATTCAGAAATATGGCATACCAGTAGTGATACCCCAGGGTTGACTGGTTGAACAGATACCAGTATTTCCCCCGGTGGGGTGATGAGATCAGCCGCGGGGCTTCACTTGTTCTTGGGTGGAGCTCTCCGCCCTCCACGGTCACATCCACATTCTTCACCGTATCGCGGAGGATAAACCGATGGAGCAGGGTGAATGGAACCTGAGCCCCCAGCGGTACCGGCACCTGCAGGGAGAGATAATACCGGTCAATCTTGTTTACCGTGTACCCCGGAACGGGGGGCAGGGGCCCTTTGGTAATGACAGGCAGCTGCTCCTTGCCGATGGTCAACAGTTCAGCCTTCGTATCCTTGTCGAGTACAACGATCTGCTGAAGCTTCATCCCCTCCTTTTCATACTCCCACGTATCCAGCATATAGCAGATACGCAGCGAAGTTTCGGTTTGATAAGGAATGTAATTCTGTGTGGGTTCAATTTTCCCGCGGGCCGGAGTCGGTTCGGTTTCACTCTTTCTGCAACCGGTCAGTATAAACGTCGCCAGAACGGCCGTTACCATTAATTGAGTGGAATTTTTCATGATTTACGTGGTTATCCCCAAGGAGAGTTTCGTTTGCTAAAAATACTAATTTTCGCGCAATTTCACAAAAACAGTTGTCCCTTGTGCCGGGGTGCTGCTGACCTTAAGGTGATACATTCCCTCTTTTGCCTTGCAGGTTACCGTAACCCGGGTGCCGGGTTTCGACAGGAAAATAGTGGGAAAAAAGTATCTTTGCCTGACCGGAAGCATGTAAGACAAATGAAACAGCAATATCAAAATCATCATCAGAATAACAAGTTACCTGGTCGCATACGCACTGCCAACAGCCTGCTGAACAACCCCTTTCGCTTCATCGTCTCCTGGCTTAACGGTCCGTTTCTCTTTCCCCGGTCGGTCACAGCCCGCCTTCTCATCTCTGTACTTTTCGGATCTTTCGTATTTCTCTTCCTGAGGATCTTCCTGCCGTTTAAACTCAGTGGCATCCCGGTCGACAAAACCTTGTTCATCTCGGTGTATGGCATCAATACAACGGTGGTGATCACCATTTGGCTGTTTGTTTTCCCCCTGATCTGGAAACGGATGTTCGACCCGGAAACAAACCCGTCCGCCGGAGATGCCGGTACCCGACAATTCCGCAGAAGAGTTCACCGTCAGGAACAGCAGCGGCACCATTCAGCTCCGGTTCCGCTATCATGAATTTATCTGTGCACGGTCGGTCGAAAATTATATCCAGATCCATTACCTTCAAAACGGTTCGCTGAAAACAGGGATGGTGCGGATCCCCATCGCGAAATTTTTTGAACAGGTCAGTAACCATAAAACCATTGTGCGTTGTCACCGGTCAGTGGTGGTAAACCTCTCCTACATCAAACAGGTAAGCGGACGATCAAGATCACTTGAACTTTTTCTTGAACATCTTGAGGAGCCTGTACCGGTATCACGCGAATTTCCGCGAGACCTGCTATAATCCCTCCACTGCCTTCCATTTCGTCACAAATGTGTCCGTTTGGTCACATTTTGATCAAATCAGGAGTTGTACATCCCCCGGGCATTGGCTTGCACCCAATACAGGCGCCACCAATGAATCCGGATTTACAGCCTTCCCCGGGGGATACCACTATTACAACCTCATCGGGTATGACCAGATCAACAGGTACGGCTACTGGTGGACAAGCAGTTCGTTCGGTGTGAGCACCAGATACTGCTTTTACATGAGGCACAATGAAACCACGGTAAACCGCGACAACAACGACAAGCATTCCGGTTATAATGTGCGATGTGTGAAAAACTGATAGATCAGGAACCCATTTTACGATTTAATCATTGCACACAGATTATACAGGCCACGTTACTTCTACTTTGGTAAATTGAATTCATAATATCTGTTGATGTCGTTCTGTCTCTGCCGATGCTTTTTCTCCAACTGTTCTCCGCGTTTTTCATCACAGTCATAATCGAATCTTGACCTTATTTCTTTTGCAATCAGAATTCGGATATCGTTTACTGATAATAGTGGAATGTCGCCATCGTTTTCCAGTCTTTCTGTCAGAACCC
>JANXZO010000001.1 GCA_025355465.1 Bacteroidales bacterium | reverse complement strand
GCGGTCTCCCCTGGTCGTCCAGCTTAAACCTAACCTCCTGCGTTTCAAAATTGAAGGAGGTTAGGTTTAAGCTGGACGACCAGGGGAGACCGCTGGGGATATACATTCGTGAGATGAAAGATTCGAATAAGCTGATCGAAGATTTTATGTTGCTTGCCAACCGTAAAGTTGCAGAATGGGTAGGCAAGAAAAAGGAGGGTCAGCCCCCGAAAACATTTGTTTACCGAATACACGACAGTCCGAATCCGGAAAAACTGGAGACCTTCAGCAAGTTTTTGGAAAGGCTGGGATTCAAGCTCCGGCTGACTTCGAAAAAATCGATGGCAGAATCCTTCAACAACTTGTTTAAGGAGATCCAGGGAACAGGGACAGAGACCCTGATCGAGACCATTGCCATCCGCACCATGTCGAAGGCAGTTTATTCCACTCACAACATAGGACATTACGGCCTGGCATTCTCTTTTTACAGCCACTTCACGTCGCCCATCCGTCGTTACCCCGACTTGATGGTTCACAGGCTTCTGTTTGATTATCTGAATAAAGCACCATCGGTTTCCCAGGAGGTTTACGAACCAATCTGCGAACATGCGTCAGAAATGGAAAAAAGGGCGGCAGATGCCGAACGGATGTCGGTAAAATACAAACAGGCCGAATACATGCTCGACAAGATCGGGCAGGAGTTTGATGCGCGTATTTCAGGTGTGAGCAAATGGGGAATTTTTGCGGAGATCATCGGCACCAAATGCGAGGGTATGATCCGCCTGCGGGATATGGAGGATGATTTTTATTACCTCGATGAGGAGAATTATCAGATCATCGGACAGCGTTACGGCCAGCGCCATAAGTTGGGCGATGCAGTTCGAATCCGTGTGAAGCGGATAGATCTTGACCGGAAACAGATGGACTACGACCTGGTAAGGTAGTGGCGTTCAGGAAATTTTTTTTCTTTCAACGAGATCGAAAAAGGATTTTCTGTAAGTTTCACTCACGGGAATATTTTTGTCGCCGATTTTGATACGGTTGCGCTCAATCGATTCAATCTTGTCGAGGGCTATAAAAAATGATTTATGAACCCGGCAGAATTGTGGTTCAGACAGCACCTCCTCCAATTTTCTGGCATTCATCAGGGTCATGATCCGGCGTGTTCGTGTTACAATACGCCAGTAGTCACCCATCCCTTCCACATACAGAACATCGTGGTTTTCGATGCGCTCCATGCGGGTTTCGGTTTTGACGAAAAAGAAGTTCCCTTCGTGGGACCTTAGCTTTGTGGGCTCAGCACCCGGACCAGTGTTGGCCTCCATCTGCATCCTTTCACAAACCTTGTTGACCCCTTTGATAAATCGTTCGAAAGAAACAGGCTTCAACATGTAATCCACAACATCGAGTTCAAATCCCTGAATGGCATAACTGTCGTAGGCCGTGGTGAAAATCACAAAGGGCTTATGTTTTAGGGCATTCAGCAGTTGAATCCCCGAAAGTTCCTCCATCTGGATATCGAGAAAGATGAGGTCTATTTTCTCGATCCGGATGTATTCAATGGAGTCAACCGGATTGATGAAAGTTTTCATCAGGTTAAGGAATGTAGCCCTGGCGCAGTAATCAGTGATTATTTCCAGCGCAAGTGGTTCGTCGTCGATAGCGATACAGTTTATTTTCATCAGGCATAGATTATTAATAACACTGAATACGACACTTCGGTCTGGGTGATTTCCAGTTTATGCCTGGTCGGATAGAGGATCTCAAGCCTGCGCCGGATGTTGTGCAACCCGATTCCGCCAACTTCATCATGCCGCCCATCTGCGTTTCTGCGGATGCAGTTTATAATTTCAAACTGTATCCATTGAGGGTCGATGAAGAGATTGATCCGGATTCCCGGGGCAGGACAAGTTTTGTTGCCATGTTTGAAAGCGTTTTCAACAAAAGGGATAAGCATCATGGGGGCGATAATTCGTCCTTCGATGGATCCGGCGATATTCATTTCAACGAAATTTTTCTGATGAACCCGGAGCTTTTCGAGTTCAATAAAGCTTTGCAGATATTCTATCTCTTTTTCAAGCAGCACCTGATCGGAGGTGGCATCATAAAGCATATATCGCATGATCGACGACATCTTCATCAGGGCTTCGGGGGCGTCATCCGACTTTTTATAAACCAGTGAATAAATATTGTTCAATGTGTTGAACAGGAAGTGGGGATTGATTTGTGAGCGAAGGAGTGCAAGTTCACTGGCCTTGGTCTGGAGAAGCAACTCCGATTTGAGCTTCTGGCTTTCGAACCAGCGAACGGTAAGCTGAATCAGTAAGGAGTAAATACCATAAATAAGGACAAGCCGTATGGAGTTGTACCAGAAAACCGGGGAGACGGTCTGATACTCTTTCGACATTGAGTGACCGGTGCCGATATAGTTCCAGAAGAGGTACTCCATTCCGACACGCACCGGGATGAGCAAAGCGATGGATACCAGCAAGACCATGACCGGAATGAGCTTGTTTTTTACCTTGAAAAAGAGACCATAACAGCAGTACAGTACATAAAAGGTAAGCAAGCTGGTGACTGGATAGATGGTCCATTCGCCAAAGTGATCATAAGATTTCTCAGACATCATAACAATTGAGAAGAGGGTCTGGTTGAGCATGTAGACCCAAAATGCAAGATGTATGAAAACTTTATACCTTACTTTCACGGAGACTGAATTGTGCCACGAAAATAGCGATAAAACACTTCATTGTAAAGTATTTAGCCGGTGCATTCTGTGGGATTGGCAGTTTAACCGACGATCCCGGAAAAAAAAACGGTCAAATGATCACAATCCAAAGGGCTGCGTTATGGTTTGGGAAGAAAAAACCAACAGTAACCGTCAACGGATAACAATTCTGGAGGAGATTGCAGGCGAGGAGTTTCCGACCACAAGGAGATAGAGTCCGGAAGGAATTGATCTGACATCTTGCCGGATTCTGTTTTCGCCGGAAATTACGGCCACTTTTTGTTCAAAGACAAGCCGACCGTTAAGGTCAAAAAGACGGATTGGCACCAACCCGGTTTCCGAAGCAATGAAACGGATGGTAAACGAGTCATTGGCCGGATTGGGAAAGACTTTCAGTCCGGCGGCGGCAGATGGTCCGGGTTCCACTGCGGTAACAGTACCCTGGAACTGCAGGTTGTCCAGATAGAGGTAGTCATTGTTTGCCGCTGAAGTTCCGCTTGCCGACAGGAAAACAGTGCAGGAGTCGGGATATTGCCCATCCTGATATACCAGGGGCACCGAAAAACTCCCCCAGCTCATCACCATACCGGTTAAAACTTTATGCAGACTGGCAACCACGACTCTCGTTCCCGCGGAGGCATCCCAGCGGGTGAGGGCTACATCTATGTATCCCGGCTTGATTCCATAGATCATGTATTGCCATTTACCGGTAAAATTCTGGGGACGCTGGTTGAACGCAAAACCAGAAACCGGTAGGTGGGTGATCTGATCAAGGACTCCGCAGGTAGCGATTCCGGGCACAACACCCATTCCGGTCACCGTTTTTGAGGTAAGTTTCAGGTAGGAATTTCCAGGATTTCCGGGAGTCCCTTTGGTACAGGTGAAGACTCCGGTGCCGGCGGTGGAGGGATTCAGGTTATCCCATTGATCGGGCATCAGGTATGATCCAACGGTGGTCCAGTTTTCAAAGCTGTTGTTGGGAATCTGAGCCAATCCGGACAGAACCAGCAAAAACAGAAAGGTTATACCTGATATTTTTTTCATCGCATTAAATTTAACCGGCTTAAACGATGTAAAGGTAACGGAATGCCATTACCGAACGTTGAAATTGTCTTTAAGGCTCCCATGAAACATTTCATGTTAGCCTTTTCCGTAACTTTGTGAATGGCACAACGACCATGATAAATCAACTACGGATTCTGCTGGTTTGCTTGCTTACGGTGTTTTTTTCGCAAAGCACAATTTTAGCACAGGAACAGTATAAATTTTTTTACGGGAAGGTTTTTGACCAGGCGAGCAACCAGCCCCTGGCCAACGTAAATTTATCCCTGAGTGGAGCCAGAACCGGCACAATTACCGGAAAAAGCGGTGAATTTTCTTTTTTTGCCGACAGCATCCCGGCCATGCTGATCGTTAGTTATGTGGGATATCAGACAAAAAATATTTTGCTTGATGAAACTTCCTACACACTTTCAATTTATCTTTCAAAGCAGGTGAAAGAGCTGCCGGAGGTTGAGATCACGGCGTATCAGAATGAACCCTTTTACCAGGATCAGCATTATGCGGTGAGGGACTACGAAATAGACAGCGGGTTTATTTATCTGCTTGTTTTTCGGACCCGGCTGTTAAATGCCGAACTTATTTGTAAGAATACGGATGGTGACACCGTGGCACGCTCGGAAGTTCTGCGATTTTATCCAAATCGCCTGTTCCGCGACTGCATGGGATATATGCATGTGCTGAGTAACGATTCGGGTTTCCAGGTTTACCGCAACGGAGATCAGCTTGAACTGATTCATCCGGTAAATCTGCGCAAGTTTGATAATGTGCTGAAAAATTGTGTTGTGTCCACCCCGGAGACCTTTTTCTTTCAACGGGTAGTTGACCAGGGGTTGCGGGTTGAATACTACGGGATAAACCGAAAAACACTGGCAAGGTATTCCATTGCGGAGGTGAAAGATGAAAAACGCCTGAAGATGCTGCGGAGGAACCAGGATGATGCGGGGTTACTCTGGACAACAAGACAGCCCGATTCGCATGACGACTTTGTGAACTGGAACTACGTCCAGAAAATCCTTTATCGGCCCATAAAGACAGCCCTTTATCGCATCGGAAGTTATATTTGTATTTTCAACATTCCGGAGAGACAAATGGAGTTTTACGACCCGAATGGGAATTATTCATACAAGCTGGCTCTACAGATCAGTGGTGTTGATGAGGGACGGTGGACCTCCGAAATTCTGGTGGATGAATTCAGCGGAAAGGTTTATACCTTATTTCTCAGGGGAGGAACAAGTTCGCTATACCGGATCGACCTAAATAACGGCGGGTTGAAAAAGATGCTGACGCTGATGTACCCGTTTCCTCAAAAAGTGCGGATCTACAAAGGATTTGTGTATTACCTGTACGACGAACCCGGCAGTCCGGACAATAAGATGTTGTACAGGCAACGGTTTTAACCTTAAAATCAAACCCTGGAAAAAACCTGAATAAAAAAGGGGCAACCGAACCGATCGCCCCTTTTTTGATTGCGTAATACCAGATTATTTCACCAATGTAAGTTCATTGATCAGGTTTGTGGCTCCTGCATATTTATCAATAATAAAAAGCACATAGCGGATATCCACATTGATGGTGCGCTGCATGTCGGGCTCGAACATAATATCCCCGCTCATGGCCTCCCAGTTGCCGTCGAACGCAAGACCGATAAGCTGGCCATCGCCGTTGATGACAGGACTGCCGGAGTTACCGCCGGTGATATCGTTGGTAGTAAGGAAGCAAACAACCATTTCACCATTTTCGCCATACTGTCCATAATCTTTGGCTTCGAACAGATCCTTCAGTTTCTTTTCCACGATAAATTCATCGTTGTCGGGATCTTCTTTCTGCATGACACCTTTCAGGGTGGTAACATAATCATAATGTACTGCGTCGGCGGGGTAATAGTCAAGTACCTGTCCGTAAGTCATACGCATGGTGGAGTTTGCATCCGGATATTTTACCAGGTTCGGGTTCATTTCGCGCAAGCCGGCGATGAACAGGCGGTTGGAAACGCCAACGTTCCCGGTTGCAGCTGTAAATTGAGCGGAATATTTGCCAAGAGCTTCCGACATCGATTCCTGAAGTTTCCAGCCAAGGTCCTTCTTGTAGATTTTCAGGTTTGGTTTATCGATGAACTTGCCGGCAGCATCGGCGCTTGCAAAAACTGAGGTTGCATAAAGCGCATCGGTAAAAGCGTTGATGTCGTTGTTATACTCCTTTTCGATAAGGGCAAAAATCGACGGAAGCTGGTCTTTCGGAACATCGTTATAGTACATTTTAAGGAGCTCGGCAGTTGTCTTCTTCTCAATGGCCTGGTCGTACTCCTTGAAATGTTCTTTAACTGCAGCGCGTGCACCATCCTGGGCCTCTTTGATGGCCACTTTGTTCTTTTTTTCGAGGGCGCTTTTGAGACCGCTGAACTGACCAGACATCTGTACTACATCCAGACCCATTCCGCCGATGTTGGCATAGAAGAATGGGCTTGCAAGTTTTGCCATGGCGGCATAGTTGGTTTGGAGGTTATCAAGCACGTTCCCGTATTTTTTCTCCCGGGATGGATCCTGTTTGTACCAGGCAATGAATTGGGCCTCGATGGCCTTCTTTTTTAGATCCACTTTGTTCCGCTTCAGCATCTTGGCTTGTCCGATAAAATTTTTCCATGTGTTGGCAATGCTTGCGTAATTTGCCGCATAGGCAATTTTAACGGCTTTGTCGACGTCCATCCGTTCCTTCATAACTTCGAGTTGCTTACCAAAAAGCTTGATGATGGCCGGATAAAAAACATTCATATTGTATTCCATTCCATAGGAAGTAATATATCGGCTGGTTCTGCCGGGATAACCCCAAATCATGGCAAAGTCATTTTTCTTGATGCCCTTAAGGCTTACCGGAAGGTGGTAGGTGGGTTTGTAAGGAATGTTTTTTTCGGAATATGCGGCAGGATTTCCTTCGGCATCAGAATAAATGCGGAAAATTGAGAAGTCGCCTGTATGGCGTGGCCACATCCAGTTATCAGTATCGCCGCCGAATTTTCCAACAGACGAGGGGGGGGCTCCCACGAGACGAACATCTTTGTAGGTTTTAAATACGAAAAGGTAATATTCGTTACCGGCATAAAATGCTTTCACTGAAGCTTCATATTTTCCGCCCTCTTCCGCTCTTTTTTTAATCCGGCCGGAGATATCTTTCACCTTGCTTCCGCGATCGGATTCTTTCAGGCTGTCGCCCAGAAAGGGGATAATGGAATCGGTTACATTTTCGATCCTTACCAGGAACGAGGCGCACATGTTTTCATTCTGCAGCTCTTCGCTGAATGATTTCGCCCAAAAGCCATTGGTAAGGTAATCGTGTTCGGGGGTGCTGTGGTTCTGTATTGCGCCATACCCGCAATGGTGATTTGTGAAGAGCAAGCCCTGGTCGGATACAACCTCGGCCGTACAGAAGAATCCTCCCGAGGCGCCGTTGCCGGACAGACCGACGATCGCATCCTTGAGGCTGTTATGATTGATGCTGTATAGTTCATCAGCAGTAAGATGGAGTCCCATTTTCTGCATGTCAACATAGTTGAGGCGTTCGAGCAGGAGCGGAAGCCACATTCCCTCATCCGGCGGATTTTCGGCAAGCAGACGTGGACCCACGCACAAAACAAGCATCAGTGACAGGGCCGCCAGTTTCAATTTGTTCATCAAAGTTTTCATAAATTCAACGAGTTTTAAATAAATATTTAAGAGTAAATGGCGAAAAATATTCTATTTTCAGTCTGATTCAAAACCGGTTGCAATATTACACACATTTTGTTTTTTGGCGAATAAATTTAGACAAACAATAGAATTTCTCGATGACCACGGCATTTAAGGGGTTAAAATTGTTGTTTGGGGAGCGTTAAATAAGGGCAGTTTAACAAGAATTTAGACGGTTACGTCAAAAAAGGTTGACAATCACAAAATCAATTCTCATTTTTGCTCAAAATTCAAGGGCAATGATCGGTCAGGTTTTAAAGAGGTGGAGAAAGAATTTTGTATTTCAGCACATTTTTTTCTGGCTGATCAGCATCGTTCTGTTCACGGTAGTTCTCTTTTACACCAGGGGTGACTTCAGCATACAGGATATTGATTTGCGGACAGCCATCAGCATTCTCGTTACCATCGCCTTCCTTGCTGTTTCTGTGTACATTAATTTCCTGTTCCTTATCCCTGTGTTTTTCAACAAGCGAAGGTTCCTGCTTTTCACCTTGCTGGAGGCAGGCAACATTCTGCTTTTTATCTTCCTTAATTACTTTGTTTCCACGCTTTTTGAAGGAGGGGGTCATCCGAACTTCATGTCGGAATTCGTTGCGGAATTTATCCTTGTTCTTATCTTTCTGATCGTTTCCACCTTGTTGAAATTCATGCGAGACTCAATCACGTTGCAGGATGTTGAACTTCGCATGAAAGAGGTTGAGCGGCAAAAGATCGAGGCAGAACTGAGGGCCCTTAAAGCCCAGGTGAATCCCCATTTTTTCTTCAACACCCTCAACAGCCTGTATTCCCTGAGTCTCGACAAATCGGATAAGGCGCCGGAGTTGATTCTGAAGCTTTCGGAACTGATGCGGTATGTGATTTATGAAACCAAAGTGGATACTGTATCCATTGAGAAGCAGCTGGAATTCATAAACAGTTATGTTTACCTTGAACGGATCCGCACCGGAGAAGGACTTCAGATCGAGATGGAGATAAAAGGAGACCACATTGAAAACAAAGTTGCGCCGCTGATCTTTATTGCTTTTATTGAAAATGCCTTCAAACACGGCTCAAAATCGGGGAGTACAAGACCGTATATTAAGATTTTCTTCAACCTCGAATCAGAGAACCAGATCCTTTTCAGTATAGAGAACAGTAAGGAACCGGTAATTCATTCGATAAAGGGTGGCGGAATTGGCCTGGCCAACGTCAAACAGCGGCTGGAACTGCTTTATCCTGCTAAATACACGCTGAATATCACCGATTCAGACACCCGTTACCGTGTAGAACTAACCCTCGTTGTAAAATGAAGATCAGAACGCTTATTATTGACGATGAACCGCTTGCCCACCGGGTGATTGAACGCTATTCAGAGAACGTTCCCTTTCTGGAGATTGTGGCAAAGTGCTTCAATGCCATCGAAGCCATCGAAGTAATGCACAACCAGCAGGTTGACCTCCTGTTCCTGGATATCAACATGCCCAAGTTAAGCGGTATGGAGTTTCTTAAAACGCTAAAGAACCCTCCCCTGGTGATCATCACAACAGCGTATGCTGAATATGCTATCCAGGGTTACGAGATGGATGTGGTAGACTACCTGATGAAGCCTTTTGCCTTTGACCGTTTTTTTCGGGCCATCCAGAAGGCAGAGGAGATACTCCGGAGTAAAGAGGTGCCTCAGCATGAAGAACGAGAGCAACAATCGTCCGAGGAAGAGTATATTTTCATTAAATCAAGCAAAAAGACCTACAAGGTGAATCTTAATGAGATCCTTTATGTAGAGGCCCTGGGCGACTATGTTAAGATCTTTACCACCGACCGTATGATCGTAAGCTACCAGAGCCTGAAAAATATCGAGACCATGCTTCATGGGAGGACGTTTCCCAGGGTACACAAATCATTTATTATTTCATTGCAGAAGATCGATCTCATCGAAGGAAACCACGTAAAGATTAAGGATCGGCTGATCCCCGTGGGAACAAACTTTAAGGCGGAGTTTGATAAATTGATCAGGTCAGTTTGATCTGCTGATAAAAAACGACCACCTATCTGATCAGGGATCCGGTGGAGATCACGCGGAAATATTCCAGCAATGAACCTGTAATAATGAACGCGCCAATAATGATGAACAGTAGACCGACGATACGGTTCACCCAGATTGTTACCTGAGGATTTCCCATCACCTTGATTTTGTTGGCGAGCAGAACCTTCAGGATGTCGGTTGTGAGAACCATGGCCAGGGTACCAGTGAAAAAGAGGGCTACTGACCGCTGGTCTCCGCCGTAGCTTCCGTTCACGGCAAGAACCGAACTTATCCAGAAGACCCAGAGAAACGGATTGGCGATATTCAGAAGAAACCCTTTGAAAAAATAGGGCAGGGCGCCTTTTTTCTTTACCTTGATTTCGCTGATTGCCTCAACCTGTTCGGTTTGGGGTACCTTTTTAAAGAAGGTATAAACTCCAAATGCGAACATTACAAAGCCCCCGATGATGCCAAGGATCAGATGGTATTTAGCATCGGTGATGATACGGCTGGCTCCAAAGTAGCAGCCAACAACGAGGGCCAGGTCGCTGAGAAATATTCCAAGGGCCAGGAAAATTCCGATTTTTACTCCATGTTTAATGCTGGTTTGCAAAAGGGCAAACAAAGCCGGTCCCAGTGTTATGGCGACCGTGAGGCCGAGAATGAGCCCTTCGAACAGCGGATGCAGGTTAGGGACCAAGTCGATTTACGATTTACGGTTTACGATTTTATACGATTCAATGTGAGCTACCCATTGTTCGTGCTGACCATTTTTAAGTACGCGTGGAAATTTATGAGCACCTCCCTCTTTTCCCCGCGATTTCATCCAGTCATGAAACAATGGCAAAGGTAAAACTTCTGCCGATACATCTTTTATGGCTTCAATCCGTTCCACACGATAATCATCATTTAGTACCTTAAGGTATTCGTCGAGTTTTTGCGCAGCGAGTGTTGGGTCGAGGATATCATTGGTGCCGAGGTACCATTTGTGGGCAAAAAGTGAACCGAAGCGAATACCGGCCACGGTGAATTCATTGATTTTAACCCCCAGCTCTTCCTGCAACATGCTTATTGCGCGGTTCATGTTATCTTGTGAAAGATGTTCTCCGCAAAGGCTGATAAAGTGTTTGGTGCGTCCTGTAAGAATGATTTCATGTTTCGCAACCGCAGTGAATCTTACGGTATCGCCGATAAGGTATCGCCATGCTCCGGCACAGGTTGTAACCAGCATGGCGTATTCTGTACCCTCCTTCACCTCGCCAATGGTAAGTGTTTCGCAGCGTTCCTTTAGCTCTCCTTCACTGTCAAAATTAGCATTGTTAAAGGGAATAAACTCGTAAAAAATGCCATTATCGAGAATCAGTTCCATGCCGCTTTTGTGGCCTGGTTGCTGAAACGCAATAAATCCCTCCGAGGCCAGATATGATTCATTGTAAAGGATAGGCCGTGCAAGCAGGGGCTCAAAACTGCGGAGGTAGGGGGTAAAAGAGACGCCGCTATGCACATAGGCGGATAAATTCGGCCAGATTTCATGGATGTTGGCAACGTTATATTCGGATACGATTTTTTCAAGAATGATCTGGATCCATGCCGGTACTCCCACAATGATACCGATATCCCAATTTTTTGCATTTCTGATGATCTCATTAAGTTTTACCGACCACTCCTGCTCCCTTGAAATTCGTCGTCCGGGTTTATAAAAATGCTGAAACCAGAAAGGGAGGTTGCTTGCGGTGATCCCCGAAAGGTCCCCCTGGTAATAGGTACCGTTGTACTGTAAATGGGTGCTGCCTCCGATCATGAGAATACCTTTTTCATAAAACTCATCCGGGAAATCATACTTGGTGGTGGAGATGAGTTGGCGAATGCTCGCTTTGCGGATGGCCCGAAGCATGTCGCTGGTAACCGGGATGTGTTTCGAAGAGGCCTCAGAGGTTCCTGAAGTCAGTGCAAAATATTTGATTTTATCGGGCCAGGTCACCCAGGGCTCACCGTTAAGACTTCGGTACCACCAGTTTTTGAACATGGAACTGTAGTTGTGCACCGGAACCGATTCGCGGAAATTTGTCAGAAAATCAGGACTGTTAAGCATTCCTGTAAAATCATAAAATTCACCAAAGGCAGTATTTTGTGCTTTCGAGAGCAGGGTTTTCAGAACCCTTCGTTGTTTTGCAACAGGGTTGATATCGATGATATCCATTGGTAGTTGGCGGAGCTCATACGCTTTTCTGATCAGGGAACCCAGGATCGGCATTTTGCAGGGGTACAGGTAAACAATGAATAGGTAAAGTTATAAAAAAAAGCGTACTTTCGATTTTTCTGACCATAATCCGATGGTGTCGGAGGCGAGGGAGGAGATGGCGGAATGGTGAAATAGCGAAAATTGGAGGTGGAAAATGGTTATTGAGGTAAAGCAGGAAATTTCGTTGGGGCAGTTGATGCTGGCGGAGTTTAAAACGGCGTCGAAAACGACCGTTAAGAAGCTGATTACCCACGGAAGTGTGCGGGTGAACGGAAAAATGGTTACAAACCCTGCGGTAATTCTGAAAACCGGCGATTTGGTGGAATATACCCGTCAGACCTACGTCCCGACAAAAATAAAGCCACCTTACCCTGTTTATTTTGAAGACGATCACATTCTGATTACCGAGAAACCGCCAGGACTGCTTACCATTGGTGACCGCGGGCTGGGGGGAACATCCTTTTACAAAATCATGCTGGACCATGTCAAAGAGGCGTCGAAGGGGAAGGAGCGCATTCTCGTGATCCACAGGCTCGACCGCGAAGTTTCCGGGTTAATCCTGTTTGCCAAATCGGAGGCGATCCAGGAGCAGTTCAAGAACCAGTGGCATGCTTCCAAAAAGCTTTACTATGCCCTGGTGGAAGGTGTTGTAGGGGATGATCAGGGCACCATCCGCACCTGGCTTGCCGAAGGGCGGGACCAGAAGGTCTATTCAGTGAAAGTTCAGGAGGGTGCGAAGCTGGCAATCACACATTACCGGGTGATGGATCGTACCCCTGATTTTACCCTTCTTGAAGTAGCCCTGGAGACGGGTCGTAAGAACCAGATCCGCGTACATCTCTCGGAGATGGGGTGCCCGGTGGTAGGAGACCGGCGTTACGGAGCAGATGACCGGTATGAGCGGCGGATCCGGTTACATGCTTTCTACCTTTCATTCAACCATCCGGTTACAGGTAAACTCATCGAAGCCAAGAGTAAAATGCCCAAGGGATTTCTGGTGCTTAGGCCGGAGGATGAGAAATACAAATAGGTATTACCGGAAATTTCGCTGACGTTTTGCCTCAAACAATACGATCGCCGCAGATGCAGAAACATTCATCGAATCGATTTTTCCCATCATGGGTATTTTGATCAACTCATCAGCCTGTTCCAGCCAGGTGTTACTTAATCCATTCGCTTCCGATCCCATTATTATTGCTGCTGATTGCTGTAAACCGGTTTCGTGGTAGAATCTGGTTGCCGTAAGCGCGGTGCCAAATGTCCGAATCTTATTTTTACGACACCAGTCGATGGTTTCCTGTGAGGTAGCTGTAATTACCGGCAGCGTAAAAATACACCCAACGCTGGATCGTACGGCATTTGGGTTATAGATGTCGGTTTGTGGATCACAAACAATCACGGCATCGAGATTGGCGGCATCTGCTGTGCGCAGGAGAGCTCCAAGGTTGCCTGGTTTTTCAACACTTTCAAGCACAAGAATCAATGGATCCGGCTTGAGATTCAGGTCGCGTAGGATTAACCTTTTGGGCCGGGCCAGGGCGATGACCCCACCGGATCCTTCGCGGTATGCGATCCGCGCAAAGACCTCCGCTGAGATTTCGATGCGCCCGGAAACGGTTATTGCAGTTATAATATTTTGATCATGTTCATTCACTATTGAAGGGGCGTAAAAAAGGGAGGTCAGCTCGAATCCGGCAGCAATGGCCAGCGAAATTTCACGTATTCCTTCAATGATGAGCAGGTTTTGTTCCCTGCGTGCACGAGGTTTATCCTGAAGCAGCAGAAGGTTTTTTATGAATGGGTTTTGGGCGCTTGTGATCATCGGTCTGCAATTTATCACTTTTTCCCGAACCGCTTATGGGCTTGGAACAATGACCTGAAAACAAAAAATAAACCGACAGAAGATTAATGATTTAGAAAAAAAATGAATTTTTTTCAATTCTTTTGTCGCACAGTTAACAATTGTTTTTATATTTGCGTATTCAAATACCTAATTGGTCACAATAGATGTCAAAAATTTTCGCCCTCTCCGAAGCTGCTTCCATTGCCATCCATAGCATGGTTTTGATTGCGCGGGCCGAAAATGGAATCAATGCCGTGAAGGTTGCCGAAATTACGGGATTTTCTAAAAACCATATTGCCAAGGTGCTTCAGCGACTTGTAAAAAATGATATGCTCAAATCGGTGCGTGGGCCTGCCGGTGGTTTTTCCTTGAGAAAAAATGCCAAGGAGATTAATCTGCTGGACATTTATCAGTCGATTGAAGGTCCGCTGGATGTGGGCGACTGTCCACTTTCCTACGACCTTTGTGGATTTGACCGTTGCCTTATGGGGACTGTGGTTGGTAAACTGACTGCTGAATTCAAGAAATTTCTGCAGGATCAGACCCTACAATCGTACATCTAAAAAATTTTGACTTTAAACAAGCAAACAGATACCAAAATACCACATATTAATATGAAACGAAAGATCATTCAGATTGATGAGGAAAAATGCACGGGCTGCGGATTGTGCATTCCCAACTGCCAGGAGGGAGCGCTTCAGATCATTGACGGGAAGGTGCGGCTTATCAGCGACCTTTTCTGCGACGGACTGGGGGCCTGTATCGGCCATTGTCCCGAAGGGGCCATTGAGATTATAGAGCGTGAGGCAGTGCCATACGACGAGCGCCGGGTGATGGAAATACTTGTCACCAAAGGGCCAAACACCGTCCTTGCCCATCTTGCCCATCTTCGCCATCACAACGAAGAGGAATTTTTACAACAGGCTATTAATTATCTAAAGGAAAACAACATTGATTTGACCATTGAAAAACACGAAGAACACATCGCTTCCGCCTGCGGTTGCCAGGGCTCAATGGCCCGCGACTTTAGAACAGAGGAAAAACCTTCCGCACCCGAAGTTACGGCGCCGGTGAGCGCCAGGTCAGAGCTCCGCCAATGGCCTGTTCAGCTGCATCTGCTGAATCCGCATGCCTCCTATTTCAAAAATGCCGACGTGGTTCTTGCAGCCGACTGTGCCGCCTTTGCAATGGGCGATTTCCATGCCCGCTACATGAAGGAAAAAACCATTGCCATCGCCTGTCCGAAGCTTGATTCCAACAAGGAATCCTATATACAAAAGCTAACCTCCATGATCAACGAAACTAAAATCAATTCGCTGAATGTGGTGATGATGGAGGTTCCCTGTTGCGGGGGGCTTCTGCAGATGGCAAAAATGGCCCGCGATGCGGCAGGCAGGAATGTCCCCATCAAACGATCCATCATCTCGATACAAGGTGAGCTGTTAGAGGAGGAGTGGGCATAAAAATTACCGAAACATTAAATCATATTATATGAATACACGGAAACTTTGGATTGGATTTATTGCTGTAATGGCAACCTCTTTTTCGGTACTGCTCTATTTTGGCGGTGAGATTTACCGCAAAGCTCCGCCGATCCCGGCTGAGGTAGTAACAACAGAAGGAACGGTCCTGTTCACCGGACAGGACATTAAAGACGGGCAAAACATCTGGCAGTCGATCGGCGGTCAGGAGGTGGGTACCGTTTGGGGCCATGGATCTTATGTTGCCCCCGACTGGTCGGCCGATTGGTTGCACCGTGAATCGGAATTCATACTGAACAACTGGTCCGATAAACTTTTCCACAAGCCCTTCAATGATGCGACCGACGAGCAAAAGGCAGTATTAAAGGTACGCCTTCAGAAGGAACTTCGCACCAACACTTACGATGCAGCCAGCAACCGTACCCTGGTTTCCGCTATCCGGGCAAGTGCCATTGCCGCTGTTGGAGAGCATTATAAGAGTCTCTTCATGAACGATCCGAAACTGGAAAGACTTCGTGACAACTATGCCATTCCTCCCAACACCATCAAGGATCCGGAGCGGATGCGTAAAATGAATGCCTTTTTCTTCTGGATCTCCTGGTCGTGTGTTACCAACCGTCCGGGCAGCGACATCTCCTACACGAACAACTGGCCTTCGGAAGAGTTGGTGGCCAACAAGCCCACCAGTTCACTGATCCTCTGGACAGGATTCAGCGTGATCATGCTTCTGGCCGGCATCGGCCTGATGGGATGGTACTATGCCACCCGCAAAGCGGAGGGGTTGTCGGAACATGAGCTTCCCTCAAAAGACCCTCTGCTTGGATGTTTCCAGACGGCCTCCATGAAGGCCACCCTGAAATACTTCTGGGTGGTAACCGCACTGATCCTGGTTCAGATCCTGATGGGGGTCATTACGGCACATTATGGGGTAGAGGGACAGGCGTTCTATGGTCTGCCGCTCTCCAGTATATTGCCATATTCAATCTCCCGTACATGGCACATTCAACTGGCAATATTCTGGATCGCCACCTCCTGGCTTGCCACCGGACTATATCTTGCCCCGGCGGTTTCGGGGAAAGAGCCAAAGTTTCAGGCACTCGGGGTCAACTTTCTGTTCCTGGCACTTCTGGTTATCGTGGCCGGTTCACTCATTGGTCAGTGGTTTGGCGTTATGCAGCGCCTGGGACTCGTTTCCAACTTCTGGTTTGGTCACCAGGGCTATGAGTATGTTGACCTGGGCCGTTTCTGGCAGATCTTTTTGTTTGTGGGCCTGGTTATCTGGCTCGTACTGATGGGCCGCGGACTGGCACCTGCATTCAAAGCCCGTTCCGAAAACCGTTCACTGCTCACCATGTTCCTGATCTCATCGATTGCCATCGCGGCATTTTATGGCGCCGGACTGATGTGGGGACAGCAAACAAATCTCGCCATTGCTGAATACTGGCGCTGGTGGGTAGTTCACCTCTGGGTTGAAGGATTTTTCGAAGTCTTCGCCACCGTTGCAATTGCCTTCCTTTTTGTGAGAATGGGACTTGTGCGCGTTGCCACAGCCACTTCGAGCGTTCTTTTTTCAACCATTGTATTTTTATCGGGAGGAATTCTTGGCACTTTCCACCACCTTTATTTCACCGGAACACCGGTTGCTGTGCTTGCGCTCGGGGCAACATTCAGCGCCCTTGAGGTGGTGCCACTGGTATTTATGGGATTCGAAGGGTATGGCAACTTCAGAACCTCAAAGGCGAAACCGTGGATTGACGGTTATAAATGGCCCATCTGGTTCTTCCTGTCGGTTGCTTTCTGGAATCTTGTCGGAGCCGGGATTTTTGGGTTCCTTATTAATCCACCGATCGCTCTTTACTATATGCAGGGACTCAACACCACGCCAGTTCACGGACATACCGCACTGTTTGGTGTATATGGCATGCTGGGTATCGGTTTGATGCTCTTCGTATTGAAAAGTATGGATCCTGAAAAGGTGTGGAATGAAAAATGGGTGAAATTTGCTTTCTGGGCAATCAACATCGGGCTTGCGCTTATGGTGCTGATCAGCGTGCTGCCGGTTGGTTTGGCGCAGACCTGGGTTAGCGTAAGAACGGGAATGTGGTACGCAAGGTCGGCAGATTTCATGCAGGATCCCACTATCGTATTCTTCCGGTGGCTTCGCGTGATCGGCGATACTGTTTTCGCCGCCGGAACATTAGCCCTCGCCTGGTTTATCTTCGGCCTTAAGGGCGGTTGGTCTTTGAAAAAATAATAATACCCCTCCCGTTGCCCCTCCCCTGCCAGGGGAGGGGTTGGGGTGGGGTTATAAACTTAAAAAAATGGAAAAAGCATTATTCGAACACTCAAATGTGTTCAGGTTTCCCGAAAAGGTGGAATACTCCTCCGAAGGGATCATCAGCAAACGGGTCATTGACCGCCCGGTTGGAACCGTGACCCTCTTTTCGTTCGACAAGGGTCAGCGACTCAGCACCCACTCGGCGCCTTACGACGCCATGCTTCAGGTAATCGAGGGAGAGGGCGAGGTGACAATCAACGAGGTGCTCCACAAACTTGGCACCGGCGACACGATCATCATGCCCGCCGGTATTCCGCATGCCGTGAATGCCACCGAAAAATTCAAAATGGTATTAACGATGATTAAGGGATAATGGGAGGGGCGATCCGCCGGATCGCCCCAACAACGATAGCTATGAGTGAACTGATCAACAATTCGCAGGACAGGAAGGAGCTCCTGAAGCACATGATCCTGCAGCTGCACGAAGGTGTTGCACCGGAGGCGGTGAAGGCCCGCCTTATTGAACTTATGTCGAAGGTCCCTTACGGACTTGTGGTTGAGGTTGAGCAGGAGCTCATCAGCGAAGGGCTTCCTGAGGCGGAAGTCCTTCGCCTTTGTGACATTCATTCGCAGGCGCTGGAGGGACATATCGACCTCTCGGGCATGAAGATCGTGCCCCCTGGCCATCCGGTTGATACCTTCCGGCAGGAGAACCGTGAACTCGAAAAGCTGGCGGACGAACTCACAGGACTCTTTGCCCGCGTGGCAGAGGAGATGAAGGTATCGGGCGAAAAGTATATCAATACCGTGAAATCACTCTTCAACAGCCTGATGGATGTTGACAAGCATTACCGCCGCAAGGAAAACCTCCTCTTCCCGTTCCTTGAAAAGTACGGGATCACGGGCCCTCCCAAGGTGATGTGGGGCAAGCACGACGAGACCCGCGATCTGCTGAAGAATGCCATCAACTCGCTCAGTATGCCGGGCGAGTTCATCGGAGAGATGATGCAGGTGAAGATCGAGATATACCTGCAACCTGCTGTAAAAGCGGTCACCGACATGATCATGAAGGAGGAGGAGATCCTGCTTCCCATGACCCTAGACAAGCTTACAGAGGCTGACTGGTACCAGATCTACAGGCAAACCGGGGAGATCGGCTACTGCCTCTATGATCCGAAATTCACGTGGAAGCCGGCAGGGATGGAGATTGTGGAAGAGACTACAGCAGAAGAGGGAACAGTAAACCTGCCAAGCGGGAAGTTCACATCGGAGGAGCTGCTGGCGATCCTTAACACTCTCCCGATTGATATTACTTTTGTTGACCGGGACGATAAGGTAAAGTACTTCTCCCAGGGGAAGGAGCGCATTTTCGACCGCAACCGGGCCATCCTGGGCCGCGATGTAAGGATGTGCCATCCGCCGTCAAGCGTTCATGTGGTGGACCAGATCGTAAGCGACTTCAAAAGCGGAAAAGCCGACAGTGCGCCGTTCTGGATACAAATGGGCGGAAAGTTTATCCATATCGAATATTTCGCCCTCAGGAATGAGAAGGGGGAGTATCTCGGCACCCTGGAGATGTCGCAGGATCTTACTGAAAAGCGGACGCTGTCGGGAGATCAGAGGTTATTGAGCTATAAGAAGTAGCGAGGTAGCGAGGTAGCGAGGTAGTGAGGTAGCGAAATAAAATGGCGAAATCGTGAAATAGCGAAAAAATAGTATTATGACAAACTGGTTAGATAAAGATAAGATCAAAATTACGCTGGACGCACGGCCATTGCTGGCGCAGGGGATTCATCCGCTGGAGCGGGTACAGCAAGAATGTGCAACGCTCAATCCGGGAGAGATTTTTGAGATCATTACCCCTTTCCCTCCTGCCCCGATGATCGAAAAGATGGCAGCTGCCGGATTTGCGACCCACATGGAAAGTACCGCGGACGGGATGTTTCATAGCTATTTTCGAAAATTGTGAAATAGCGAAATGGTAAAATGGAGAAAATTTCACAAGTGGCCTTCGCTGGTTTTTGCTCTGTTTATCCTGCTTTTTGCGTTTTCAGGGATCATTCTCAACCACCGGGAGTTCCTCTCTTCGGTAGATGTTAACAGGAAATGGCTGCCTGGGAATTACACTTACAAAAACTGGAACCTGGCCTCGGTCAAAGGTGCGGTATCAATTGGTCACGACAGTCTGCTGGTTTACGGCAACATCGGTGTATGGCTAACCGACAGCACATTTTCCGGGTTCAGAAGCTTTAACCAGGGCTTCCCGCCCGGGGCCGACAATCGAAAAATAAATACCCTTGCTACAGCCGGTAATCACGGTATCTATGCCGGGACCCTGTTTGGGTTGTACAGATTTGATGCGGGAAAACAAGCATGGATCGAAGTTCCGTTGCCAATACCGGAGAAAAGGATCGTGAAGGTGCTTGTACTTGGCGACAGTCTCATGGTGATGACCCGATCCAACATCCTGCAGGCTGATCTAACGCTCAACCAGCTTAAATTTTCCCGTTTAGCGGTTCCTGTCCCCGAAGACGACGACAACAGAACAGGTCTGTTTAAAACGCTTTGGGTGATTCACAGCGGAGAGATCTATGGTATCACCGGGAAACTTGTTGTGGATGCAGTCGGGCTTATTTTCATCCTCCTAACCATCACGGGACTTATTTATTTTATCGTTCCACACACCCTTAAAAGAGTAAAGCAAGCGGTGAAATCAAAATTGAAACGCTTCAACCGCTTCTCTCTTCACTGGCATAACCAGATCGGCGCCTGGACCGTATTGATCCTGATTCTGACCACACTCACGGGGATGTTTCTGCGGCCGCCACTGCTGATCGCCATTGCCAACACCCGGGTTTCGAAGATAAAGTTTTCAGAACTCGACAGCCCCAACCCCTGGTTCGACAGGTTCAGGGATATATTGTGGGATGCGCAGTTGCAGCGGTTTATCATCGCCAGCAACGAGGGAATTTACTATTCCGACGATAATTTCCGAAGCCGGCTGAAGCGGTTTCCGTCCCAGCCACCCGTCTCGGTCATGGGGATCAATGTGCTGGAAAAACAGGGCCCGGGGGGCTACCTGGTTGGCTCCTTCTCCGGGATCTTTCAATGGACTCCCGGCCAGCAGCGGGTTACCGACTACATCACCAAAACCGATTACATCGAAACCGGGCAGGGCGGACCCCCTTTTGGTGCCGTTACCGTAGCCGGTTATATCAAACGTCCCGACGGCCGGGAACTCCTGTTTGACTATGCAGGAGGTTGTTTTCCGATGGGCGAGGGGGGCCGGCTTCCCCTGATGCCGCAGGAGATTGTGATTGCAAGCCCGATCTCCTTGTGGAATGCAGCCCTGGAGATTCATACCGGCCGCATCTTTGAGCCCCTTCTGGGACCTTTCTACATCCTTGTTGTTCCCGTTTGCGGATTGGCAATCCTGCTGATTCAGGTTGCCGGTTTTATTGCCTGGTGGCTGGGCCGGAAACGAAAAAAAACCGCGATTTAAGCAAATTTGGCAATTTCCTCCTTATATTTGCATAAACAACGACCATCATGAAAACAATTCTCCCACTTTTTCGTGTTGTGGTATTAACCCTTTTGTTCCAAGTCACAGCACAGTCATTAAACGCACAAAACACCCTCCAAGCCGTCGCCGACACCATTGACCTCTATCCCAACATTCCGGTGGTGTACAATATCCTGGCAAATGATACGATCCCTCCGACGGATACACTAAAAAATGTCTCTCTTACGGGGACGGATTATATCACCTGTACTAAGGTTGCCAATAAAATATTTACCTTCACACTCAGGGTCAGGGGGTGCGATCCTGTAGCCACGGGGAAATACAGATTGCTCACCCAGTGGGGCGATACCTCTTCGGCCCAGCTCTTTTTCAGGATTCACGACCAAAGTTTCGCTTACCTGGATATCAACAATGTACGGGCCCGGTTTTGTGCCAACGGAAGTCATTTCTTTTTCGAGAATGCCGACTATGAGGTTCCCAAAGGCAGCGGAAAAACCTCCATTTTTTCCAATACATTCTGGATTGGCGGGAAAGACGGGCAACAGCAGTTACATTTTGCCGGCATGCTTTATGGCCAGGGGCCAAATGTTGGCCAGGCAAACACAAAACATGATTTTTTTCCGGGCCCCATCATGGACTCCGTGAATTATTCAATTTACCAGGATACCGTCTGGAACCGTACGTGGCGCCTGGCGAAAAATGAGATTGATTATCACCGGGCTCACTATTGGGAAGCAGGTTATGTTCCGATCCCGGATATCGCCAGCTGGCCGGGCAACGGAAATACCACCATGGGCCAGGCCCCGAAGCTGGCTCCCTTTTCTGACCGTAACGGAGATGGCCATTATGATCCGGTGGATGGAGACTATCCGGAGATTCGCGGAGACCAGGCGATCTTTTTCATTTTTAACGATGATGCGGGAGTGCACCAGGAATCATTGGGCGCCAAACTCGGGATCGAGGTCCATGGGATGGCCTATGCCTTTGACATGCCTGACGATTCAGCCATGAAAAACACTACATTCCTCTATTACAAAATTTATAACCGGTCGCAGAACACTTACGACAGCACCCTGATGGGCGTTTTCACGGATATCGACCTTGGCTATGCCAATGATGATTTAGTTGGTTGTGATGTTGAACGCAACATGTACTTCGGATACAACGGAACCCTGGTGGATGGGAATGGAGAACCTTACGCCTATGGCGAGAATCCGCCGGCACAATCGGTTACCATCCTGGCCGGGCCCTACATGGACCCCGACGGGATTGACAATCCCCGCTTCGACCAGTTCGGAAACCAGCTGTGCGATTTCAGTGTCAACGGTCTCAATTTCGGAGATGGAATTGTCGATAACGAACGATACGGTTTGCAGCGATTCGTTTATACAAACAATGTCGGCGTGCCGGGTTACATGCGCGATCCAACCTTTGCAGCAGATTATTATCAGCTGATGTGTGGAAAGTGGAAGGATGGAACTCCGATAATCTATGGAGGCAATGGTCATTCTGCAACCGGCGGATATGGTCCTTCAGCCAGATTTATGTTTCCGGGGGAATCTGACACACTCAACTGGGGAACCGGTTGCGTCCCCCCAAACGGACCCAAAAATTGGACTGAGGAGACTGCCCAGAACAACCCCTTCGACCGCCGGGGTGTGGGAATTACCGGTCCCTTCACATTTGGGCCAGGGGCGGTTCAGGAAATTGATATTGCATTCAGCTGGGCTCGGGATTATGGAGGCAGAAGCCCGCTAACCTCCCTGATTAAACTTCGAGAGGCGGTAGGTACAATCAATACAGCATTTTCCAGAAACGAACTCTCCAATGGCAATCCTTTCTATGGCATCAATGATATTCCGGCCACTGAACTGCCTGTGAGGATCTATCCGAACCCGGCTGTAAACCTTGTCAATATTGATTTTACTTCGGGGCTCAGCCCTGTCAGCACAACCCTCGATCTGATGACCAGCCAGGGTAATTCAGTTAAAAGGGTAAACCTGAAAGAGCGCTACAGGTCCTTCTCGCTGGACGTGACAAATATTCCTGCAGGATTATATTTGATCAAGGTTGTCAGCAAGGATTCACAAGCCATTAAAAAGATCGTGGTCATGCATTAAGGAGAAGGCAGAGTTTCATTATATTTGTTGACTATGACATATTATATTAAACTCTATTTTGCCACACTGGCTGTATTCTTTGCCGTTGACATGCTTTGGCTCGGGATTATCGCCCGCACCTTTTATAAAAAGCAACTGGGTTACCTGATGGCCCCCGATGTGAATTGGTACGCCGCGCTGATCTTCTATTTCCTGTTCATTTTGGGGGTGCTGGTATTTGTTGTATTGCCGGGAATAAAAGAGAACTCCCTGCCGGCAACCATCCTGAAAGCCGCGCTCTTCGGCCTTATCACCTATGCCACCTACGACCTCACCAACCTGGCTACCGTTAAGGATTGGCCGCTGATCATCACGGTGATTGATCTCATCTGGGGGATGGTACTCTCAACAGTGGTCAGTATCGCCGGATTCTTTATCGGGAAATGGTTATGAAAAAAATATTCCGGTGGCTGGTCCCTCCCGACCAGTGGAAACCAACGGTTGCGGTGCTGCTCGGAATCTTTTTTGGTCTGGGCACCTACGCCTTTTATATTTCTAAGGCCCCGTCATACCTTTCCGATAACCCCGAAACCTGCATCAACTGCCATGTGATGAACCCGCAGTTCAACGACTGGGCCCACAGCTCTCACCGCAACGTAGCCAACTGCATTGACTGTCATGTACCCCACAACAACATCTTCAGCAAGTATTTTTTCAAAGCCAAGGACGGACTTCGACATGCAACCATATTCACATTTCGCACCGAACCCCAGGTGATCTACATCCTCAATGAAGGGAAACGGGCAGTTCAAGCTAACTGTATCCGCTGCCATGGAAAGGTTACAGGCATGGAGTTCCTGAGGAGCGTGCTGCCCGGGTACCACAATTACCTGCAGGAACGGCAATGCCTCAATTGCCACCGCGAAACTCCTCACAGCCGCGTAAACGGACTCTCCTCCACGCCCAACGCGCTGGTAAGGACAAAGATTGAAAGCCGGACAGTGCGGGACGAGGATGAGAAAAAAGAACAATAGAACCAATTCACCAATTCACCAATTCAACAATTCACCATCCATTACTTATGGCAGAAAATCTAAAAATTCGCAAAGGCTGGATCAACTGGGCCCTCTTTTTCGGCACCATGGTCATCGTTTTTCTCCTTGGACTGCTGGCCTCCTCGATAACGGAAAGAAAAGCTGAACAGGAGTATGTATACAAACCCAAAATCAGCCTTGATGAATATGAACCCAGGAATGAGCTCTGGGGTGAGAATTTCCCAAGAGAATACCAGAGCTACCTGAAAACTTCAGATACCTCGTTCAGGAGCGAATCCAACGGGAACGGATTTACAGACGCCCTGGCGCGCGATCCGCGCATGGTGGTGCTCTGGGCCGGATATGCCTTTTCGAAGGACAACAGCACGCCGCGAGGACACTATTATGCAATTACCGACATCCGTCATACATTGAGGACAGGTGCACCCAAAGGACCCGCAGATGGTCCGCAGCCAAATACCTGCTGGACCTGCAAGAGCCCTGACGTGCCGCGGCTTATGGAGAAGATGGGGCCAAAAGCATTTTACAGCGGCAAATGGGCAGCCAAAGGCCCCGAAATTGTGAACTATATCGGTTGTGCCGATTGCCATGATCCCAAAACTATGGACCTGCGTATCACCCGGCCTGCGCTGATTGAAGCATTTGCATCCATGGGAAAGGATATTTCGAAAGCGACCCACCAGGAGATGCGGTCACTCGTTTGCGCCCAGTGTCATGTGGAGTATTATTTCAACAAAAAGAGAGAGGATGCTCCTGATGTTGCCTACCTAACCTTCCCCTGGAAATACGGACAAACAGCTGATTCCGCGCTGAAATACTACAATGAAGCCGGCTTTTCGGACTTCACCCATCAGCTGAGCCGCACACCGATTCTTAAGGCACAGCATCCCGATTACGAACTCTTCACCACCGGAATTCATGCCCAGCGTGGTGTTGCCTGCGCCGATTGTCATATGCCCTACGTCAAGGAGGGGGGGCAGAAGTTCACCAGCCACAAGATCACCAGTCCGCTCAGCAACATTGCCGGGACCTGTCAGGTATGTCACCGTGAAAGCGAAGAGACGCTGCGCAACAATGTTTATGACCGCCAGCGCCGGATCAAAGAGATCCGTGATCAGTCGGAGGTTGCCCTGGTACGTGCGCATGTCGAGGCCAAAGCTGCATGGGATGCAGGAGCTACGGAAGCCGAGATGAAACCCGCCCTTGAACATATCCGCAATGCACAGTGGTACTGGGATTATGCAGCAGCCGGACACGGTTCCTCGTTCCATTCGCCGGTTGAGGTATCACGCCTCATCGGTCTCTCCATCAGTGAAAGTGGCCAGGCCCGCGTGCTGGTTGCCAGGGTACTGGCCTCGCACGGTAAAAACAGCGAGGTTGCCTATCCCGACATCACCACCAAGGCTAAAGCACAGAAGTATATCGACCTCCCCATGGATAAGCTGCACCAGGAGAAGAATGAATGGAACAAAACCATACTTCCGGAGTGGGATAAACAGGCAAAAGTCCGCGAAGCCGCATACCTCGTGCAACGCGAAAACGACAAGAATTAATGCTGAAATAGTATGAAGCTAATAACCCCGCAGCACTGGAAAGATTATGAACTGATCGACTCCGGCGGCCTGGAGAAGTTGGAACGGTTTGGTGAATATACACTGGCCAGGCCCGAACCGCAGGCTGTATGGAAGAAAAACCTCTCCGAAGAAAAATGGAACCAGCTGGCCCATGCACGCTACCGCCGCACCAAAGGGGTCGATCCCGGCAAAAGCGACGCCTTCGACAAAGGCGACTGGAGCCGTAAAAAGCAGATGCCCGATCAGTGGACGATCTCTTATAAATACCAGGAGATGTCGCTGAAATTCCGGCTCGGCCTTACCGCTTTCGGTCATATCGGTGTCTTTCCCGAACAGGCAGCCAACTGGGATTTTATTTATGAAAGCTTAGCGAATGCAAGTGAACGAGCGCCCCGGAGGGTTCTCAACCTGTTTGCCTACACCGGCGGGGCCTCCATGGCAGCCAAAGCAGCAGGTGCCGACGTGGTTCACGTTGATTCTGTAAAGGCGGTAGTGAACTGGGCCCATGAGATGATGGATGCCTCGGGGCTGAAGGATATCCGCTGGGTGGTCGAAGATGCTTTGCGGTTTGTGCGTAGAGAGGTGAAACGCGGAAACAAATATCATGGTATCATCCTCGATCCTCCTGCTTACGGCCGGGGGCCAGATGGTGAAAAATGGATCCTGCAGGAGTACATTGACGAGATGCTTGCGGGCTGTAAGGCCCTCATCGACCCAGGGGCTGGATTTCTCGTCCTCAGCCTCTACTCCATGGGCTTTTCTGCCCTCATCTCCGAAAACCTTGTAAGGAGCCATTTCGGCGAGATCTCCGGAAAAGAGATGGGTGAATTATTTCTGTCCGACCAGGCAGGAAACCGGCTTCCGCTGGGAACTTTTTTGCGCTTCGCGTATTAATCGGTAAAAAAGAGATCCGAAATGATCCCGTCGGCGAGGAATTTCCCCTTTTCCGAAATGTACATCAAACCATCCGATAGCAGCAGGTTTCCTTCCAGGAGGTGGTGCGCGGATTCACGCATCAGGTGCTGGTAGAACTGCGGTCCGAATTCCTCTCTGACCCGTTCGGTACTGCAACCCCACATCGTTCGCAGGGAGGTCATCACAAATTCATTGTAACGTTGTGAAAGGCTGAGCAACTCCTCTTCAAAGCAATCTTCCCCATTGTTTGTAGCCGCAAGATAGCGTCCAAGATTTGAGACATTCCACCGGCGTGAGATGCCGTTGTAGGAGTGGGCAGAAGGCCCTAACCCCAGATACGGCGTCCCTTTCCAGTAGTTCGAGTTATGCTGGGAAAAGAAATCGGGCTTTGCAAAATTGGCGATCTCGTAATGTAAATACCCACTCTGGGTCAGCTTTTCCCTGAGCATTCTGAAATGAAAAAGGGCCGCTTCATCGGAAGGAGCCGCCATTTTTCCCTGCCGGACAAACAGATCCATCGCCGTGCCAGGTTCCACTGTTAATGCGTAGGCAGAGATGTGTAGGACGCTCAGTCCGATGGCTGTTTCGAGGTTTTCTTCCCACTTTTCATCAGTTAGTCCGGGGATGCCGTAGATGAGGTCGAGGCTTACATTCTCAAACCCTGTATCCTGTGCACTGCGGATTGAGTCAATTGCCTGTCTCGAATTGTGTGTGCGGTTCAGAAAAAGGAGATCTTCGTCGTGAAATGACTGTATTCCGATGCTTAAGCGGGTTATACCGGCATGGAGGAATCCGGAGAGGGCCGCCCGGGTGAGGTCGTCCGGATTGGCTTCCAGCGTGATCTCCGGTGTTTCATGTACCGTGGTATGACGGGCAATTTCAGCAATGATCTCCCGGATGTCATCCGGGTGATAAAGCGAAGGAGTACCTCCGCCAAAATAAAGGGTATTAATGGTGGTTCCGGTCAGGTAACCTGACCTGGATCCAATCTCCTTTTTCAAGGCAGCCAGGAAATCAACTTTCGACCGGCTGGAGGCCAAAGAGAAGAAGTTACAGTAATGACATTTGCGTTTGCAAAAGGGGATATGGATATAGATGCCAGCCACGTGGCTTATTTTTTCAGGATGATGCGAAAGGTGGTTCCTTTGTTCAGCACAGAGGACTTCACAAAGATCTTCCCGTTGTGATAATTCTCGATAATGCGTTTGGAGAGCGTAAGCCCTAGTCCCCAGCCGCGCGATTTGCTTGTAAATCCTGGATGGAAGATGGTTTTGAACCGCGATTTGGGAATTCCCTTACCGGTATCGGTGATGTCGATATGCAGGTGATTTTCGTCCTCTGTGAGCTCAATGGCAAGTTTTCCTGACCCTTCCATGGCATCCACTGCGTTTTTGCAGAGGTTTTCGATAACCCACTCAAAGAGGTGGAGATTGATGGGTGCAAGTATTTCGTGAGATGCCGACGGCGTAATATCGAAATGTACCTTGGGAGAAATACGGGACTTCATGTAGTTGATGGTGTCATAGATAACCTTCGTTACATTCATCTTCTCAAGCCGGGCTGCTGATCCGATTTTAGAGAAGCGGTCAGTGATTGTTTCGAGCCTCATCACATCTTTCTCAATCTCGTTCACGGTTTCATCGTCGAGCCCTTTTAGCTTCAGCAGTTCCACCCAGGCAACCATTGATGAGAGCGGGGTTCCCAACTGATGGGCAGTCTCCTTGGCCATACCAACCCATACCTGGTTTTGTTCCGATTTGCGGGCATAACTGAACATCAGGTAGGCGATCAGGAGAAAAAGACCGATCACAAAGAACTGAACTACCGGGTAGTATTTCAACTGCGTCAGCAGCACCGAATCCTCATAAAAAATATACCGTGTACCTGTTTCTGCAAGGTTGACGCGAATTGGGGTTGTGTGAGCGGCCATCGACTCCAGGGTCAGGTAAATGTAGGCTGAATCACCAGGCTTTTTCATGGGTAAATTTCCCACCTCAATAACCTTACGTTTGGTGCTGTCGGTAACGATGACCGGTACAGAGGCAGAGTTGATCACTACCTCCGAAAAAAACGACCGGATCAGATCATCCAGTACCGTTTTAATGTCGGAAAATATCTTGGAATCCTTATAATAAAGATAGTTTTTCTTGTTTTGAAAATACCTCACGATGATGGGCGGATAGACCGAAAACTCCGCTTTGACCTTCCCTTCGAATTTTTTTACCGTATCGATGTTGAAGTTTACGTTCCTGGCGCTGCCAACATTCCCGTCTTCGTCGGTTTGAACAACAGGGATCGTAGTATTTTCCGCAATAATACCCAGGAAAAAATCGAGATCCTCGCTCGAAGTGGTGGTAATGATCCGGCGCTGAGCTTCAGCAAGAATTCCTGCCCTTCGCCGCTCCTCCTGTTTGATCTGTTCAAACAGCTTATTGGTAAAATTTACCAGGTCGGCTTTTCGGTGAATGGCATCGGCCCAGATCTCCACATTTTTGCGTTCATCCTTGCGGATCTCTTCTACCAGGATGCTTGTGTAATAAAGAGATGCTCCGACAATAATGAGGGCAGCGGCAAAAAGAAACCATTTCCACCGCTTTTTTTTAAGATAAATATCCACGAACAGGTCTTTAGATCAATAACGTAAAGAGGCATTGCTTATTTCAAACAGGGAGATACACAAAATTATCACTATTTGGTTGCGTCACAACATTTGTGTAACGTTGGAAGGAAGCGCATGCTTCCTTAAAAATCCCGGAGGATCAAGGTTTCAATTCTCCCGGCGGAAACCGGAATGCTAGACAAATTTTTCCCCTTTTTCCAGTCGAACATCATTCACATATTGACGGATCTGCTGCTCGTCGGCTTTGCGGCAGATAAGAAGTACATTGTCAGATTCAACAACGATGTAATCGGTGAGTCCTTCGAGGACCACCACCTTATCTTTCGGCATATTTACGATGCAGTTGGAAGATTCATAAAGCAACACATTTTTGCCAACTACTGCGTTCTCATTTTCATCCTTGGGACGGATTTCATAAAGTGAACCCCACGTGCCGAGGTCGGACCATCCAAAATCGGATGCAAGCACATAAACGTTGTCTGCCTTTTCCATCACCCCATAGTCGAGGGATATGCTTTTACAAACGGTATAAGTCTCGGCGATGAAGGCTTTTTCTTTTTTCGTTCCATATTTTCCGATCCCTTTTTGGAATAGTACGTCCACTTCGGGGAGGTACAAGGAAAACGCCTTCATAATGCTCTTCAGCGACCAGACAAAAATTCCTGAGTTCCACAGGAAATCGCCGCATTGCAGGAAGGTGATTGCCAGTTCATGATTGGGCTTTTCGGTAAAGGTTTTCACTTTACGAATCTGCGGGTCTTTTTTGTAAACGGGCTTCCCGTCATTATATTGAATATAACCGTAACCGGTATCAGGCCGGCTGGGACGTATGCCCAGGGTGAGAAGCCAGTCATTTTCGCGGGCAGCTTCAAGGGCAGAGGTAATGTTTTCCAGGAAAGTTTCCTCTTTCAATATGACGTGGTCGGAGGGGGCCACTACGATACATGCCTCGGGGTCCCGCGCCAGAATGCAGAAGTTGGCATAGGCAACACATGGAGCGGTATTTCTGCGGGAGGGCTCCAACAGTATCTGTTCATCGGACAATCCCGGGATCTGCTCATTAACCAGGGTCTTATAGATCTCGTTGGTAACAATGTAGATATTCTCTTTCGGGCAGATTTTGGTGAACCGGTTGAATGTTTGTACGATCAGGGTTTCGCCTGTGCCCAGGATGTCGATAAACTGTTTGGGATGGGTTGTGCGGCTCATCGGCCAGAAGCGGGCGCCGATCCCGCCTGCCATGATCACGCAGAAATTGTGCCTGGAAATTGCCATGTCGGGAGGATTAATTATCCTACAAACATAATCAATATGTTATTTATTCACAAAAAGGAATTTATTCTGCCCAGAGGGTTACTTCGGCCAGCGGACTTATCCGGTAGGTGCGTTTGGTTTGCACCTGGATACAGGTAAAACGGGTTCGCAATTTCTCTTTTTTTCTGAAAACCATTCCATTGTGAATTCTGAAAAGAGCATCGTAGGGCAGGTCCTCAAGGGTTATCTGCTCCGGTTTCATATCATGTTGTCTGAGTGCACGCATCAGGTCCTGATCGCCTGATGATGAGGCTTTGGGGTTCTTCAGATAGGTGGCAAGCGGAAAAAGGATATCAGGGGGAATGATGTGCGGGAACATAAACGGACTCATCAATTCACGAAATGCGGTTTTCCAATCGGTACCATGGGGCCGGTCACGCCGCTTACCCTGGTCGATATGAACCACGAAATGCGCGAGTTCATGCACGAGGGTAACCAGGAACGCATATTGGTTCAGGTCGCCGTTCACCGTTATCCGTGCCGGGTTTCCATTGTGGGGAGCCCGGAAATCACCCGATTTGGAGGTTCTCGAACGTACGACCTTGAGGTTGAAAGGGTAGTCGGCAGCCAGTCGAATGATACTTGAAAGGGGCACGCCGGGAAGCTTATCATGGAGAACCTTTTCAATGGCCCGCGGATCGGTTGGCCTGATCCTCCGGGAAACAACAGGTTTGGGCTTGCTGAAAAAATTAAACATGCTGCAAAGGTCCGGAAAAATTCCTGATTTTTTGGTGCAGTCTTTTGAGCCTTAAACCTGTTTAGCAGGGAATCCTGACCAGGGGAGGCAGGCCATATGAGGTATTGCTCCAACTGGGGCAGTTGCATTTTTTTGGTTTGTGTGGTCGTGATCCGCCATGCTGTGCAGCACAAGAGAAGAGCACCAGACAGAGGATCGTAACGCAGACCAAAAGGGTGGTTTTTAATCCCGGAATTCTCATTTTCAAACTTCTTCTGCGGGTAAAATTAGCCATTTTAAAAATGATCAAACGCAGGTTTTTGGAAAAATGGTACTTTTACAAAAACATTTTATGGCCAAGGTACTGCATATACTGCCCGAAATCGGGAATTATGTTCTCCTGATGCGAAGGGTTTTCACGCGACCGCAGAAATTAAAAATTTTCTGGAATCAGCTGATGCTTGAAATCGAGCAGTTGGGACTGGAATCGTTTGGTATCGTGGCTTTCATCTCCACCTTTATGGGCGCTGTCGTTGCCATTCAAACAGCGTATAACATTACAAGTCCGCTTATTCCAATGTCGATGGTGGGGTTTACGGTTCGGCAGTCTGTAATCCTTGAATTTTCACCCACCATCCTCAGCCTGATCCTCGCGGGCAAAGTAGGTTCGCGCATTGCATCCGAGATAGGGACCATGCGGGTTACCGAACAGATTGATGCCCTGGAGATTATGGGGGTGAACTCGGCAAACTATCTCATCTTCCCAAAAATGACCGCCCTGTTGCTGATCAACCCGGTGCTCATTGTCTTCAGTATGTGGATGGGAGTATTTGGAGGATGGCTTGCCATGGTGGCAACCGGACTGGTCTCAACTTCAGATTACGTGCAGGGAATCCGTATCGACTTTCAGGGTTATATTGTCTTTTATGCCATCACAAAAACAGTCTTCTTTGCCTTCATCATTGCCACCGTATCCGGCTATTACGGATATGTAACTTCGGGAGGGGCGCTGGAAGTTGGCCAGGCCAGCACCAAAGCGGTTGTCATCAGCAGCATTCTGATCATTCTCTTCAACCTCGTGTTAACCCAACTCCTGCTCACATGATCGAAGCCCGCAACCTAAGCAAGAATTTCGGCGACCGCCCGGTTCTGAAAAATGTATCCTGCAACTTCGAAAAGGGAAAAACCAATCTGATCATCGGCCAGAGCGGATCCGGCAAGACGGTGCTTATGAAGTGCCTTGTGGGGTTGTTCGAAGTTGATGCGGGCACGGTTGTGTACGACGATCGCAACTTTACCACCATGAATTTCGAAAAGCGCAAGAACCTGCGTCAGGAGATTGGCATGCTTTTTCAGGGGGGGGCGCTATTCGATTCCATGACGGTCGAAAACAACATCATGTTTCCACTGAACATGTTTACAAAGCAGCCGTTGTCAGAAAAGAGCGACCGGGTGAATTTCGTACTGAAGAGGGTCAACCTTGAAAATGTGAACAAACTGATGCCATCCGAACTCAGTGGCGGGATGCGTAAACGGGTTGCCATTGCCAGGGCCATTGCCATGAACCCCCACTACCTGTTCTGCGATGAGCCCAATTCGGGACTCGACCCGCAAACCTCGGGAGTGATCGACCACCTAATCCAGGAGATCACCCAGGAGTACAACATCACTACGATCGTTAACACCCACGACATGAACTCGGTGCTGGGAATAGGCGACACGATTGCGTACATCTATAAAGGGGAGCTCTGGTGGCGGGGCGATAAGGAAACCATTCTAAAAACGCAAAACGAAGAGCTCAACGAATTTGTTTTCGGAACTGAACTTACATCGCGCCTGAAGAGATAAGAACCCGTTCTATGAATTTTTTCGATATCATTATCATCGCCCTTGTGGCTCTCCTTGTGATCAATGGAGTACGTAAAGGATTTATCATCAGCCTTGCCACCCTGGCAGCGCTCATCCTGGGGGTCTGGGTGGCAGTTCACTTCTCGAACTACCTCGATTCCATCCTCATGGAGCAACTGAAACCCTCCCGTAAATGGCTTCCCATTCTCTCTTTTACGATCACCTTTCTGATGGTTGTGCTTGGCGTCCTGCTGGTAGCCAAACTCATGGAAAAAATTATTGACCTGGTCGGCCTCGGAATTTTTAACCGGCTCGGCGGGGCACTTCTTGGCCTCGTAAAGGGCGTGATCCTGGTCAGCGTGATTATCTTTATCGTTGCAGCCATCGACCCCAAGGGCAAATGGTTAACGCCCGAAGACAAAAAAAGATCTTTCTTTTTCTCCCACATTGAACCGGTATTTCCACAACTGATGAAGGCGCTCGGAGGGGAGATCAAATTTCCAAAATGGTAAGAACCTGAACCATGCAGTCGAAGGATAAACCTGAAATTCTGGTTGATCTGTATAAAACCCGGAATCTGAATTCGGGCATCGGTCGGTTTGCGTTCAATTTTGCGGAAACTTTGGCAGAAAGATCCGGTCTGCAGTTTGACTTCACGTTTTTAACGCCGCGAAATTTTCCTCAAAGGAATTGGGAACAGATCGAAATAGAAAAGGTTGATTTACAAAAGAGATACCTTCCCGGGTTGAACACCCCATACGATATCTGGCACTCACTCCACCAGTTTCCTTCGTATCTGCCAGGCCGAAATTCCAACTGGATACTCACCATACACGACCTGAACTTCCTGGTTGAGAAAGACAGGAGAAAATCAGACGGCTACCTTCGGAAATTGCAGAAAAACATTGACCATGCCAAAGCGATTACGGTCATCTCCGATTTCACGGGAAATCAGGTCCGCGAGTACCTGAACATAAAGGATAAACCCATGGTACGTATCTATAACGGAATCAGCGTGAAATCCTTCCCGGAAGCAACGAGACCCGGGTTCCTGAAAAGCAACAATTTTTTTTTTACGATTGGAATCATCTCTGCAAAAAAGAATTTCCATGTGCTGTTGCCATTGATGAAACAATTTAAAGATTACGAGTTGGTAATTGCCGGGGAGAAGGATTCGGACTACGCCAGAAGGATGCTTGAGGAGATAGATCGTGACAGAATACACATGCCCGGACCGGTTTCTGAGCAGGATAAATACTGGCTTTATTCCCACTGCAGTGCCTTCCTGTTTCCTTCCCTGGCCGAGGGATTTGGAATGCCGGTCATGGAAGCCATGCTCCTTGGGAAACCTGTATTCGCCAGCACCGTCACCTCCCTGCCTGAAATCGGTGGGAAGTTTGCCTTTTACTGGCAAAATTTTGATCCTGATCACATGGCTGAAATCCTGAAAAACGGGTTGATGACCTGTGACCGGAACAAGGAAGAATTTTCTTCCTCAATCCAGGCTTATGCACGGAAATTCAGCTGGGAGAAATGTATGGATGACTACCTTGACCTGTATGGGAAGGTGATAAAGTTATAGCCGTATCAATCGTTGATTGCCTGTATTCCCGGGAGCACTTTTCCTTCGATATATTCGAGCATGGCCCCACCACCGGTTGAAACATAGGAGACCTTATCGGCCATGTTATACTTGTTAATGGCCGCTACCGAGTCGCCGCCCCCGACGAGGCTGAAGGTGCCGTTTTCTGTAGCTTTCACAATGGCTTCAGCAATGGCTCTGGTGCCGGCGTCGAAGTTGTTCATCTCAAACACACCCATCGGTCCGTTCCATAAAATCGTACCTGATTTTTCGATCACATGGCTGAACTTTGCAATGGTGGACGGCCCAATGTCCAGACCCATCCAGGGCACCTGGATGTCGTAAGCGCTGCCGGTTCTGATGTTGGAATCGTTGGAGAAGTTATCGGCCAGCACAGCATCCGGAGGAATATAGAAATTAACACCCAGTGTTTTGGCACCCTCAACAATATTTTTGGCCAGCTCAACATACTCCTCCTCCACCAGTGAGGCGCCGATATCGCCGCCCAGGGCCTTAATGAAGGTGAACATCATGCCGCCGCCGATGATGAGGTTGTCGACTTTGTCCATCAGGTGGTTGATGATCTCGATCTTGGTGGAGACTTTCGCCCCGCCCAGGATAACGGTAAAGGGGCGTTTATTGTCTTTGAGACACTTGTCGATGTTAATGATCTCGTTGGCCATCACATAGCCAAACATCTTTTTGTCTTCGAAGAAGTCGGCTATGATCGCGGTGGAGGCATGGGCCCGGTGAGCGGTACCGAAAGCATCGTTTACATAGTAGTCGCCCAATGCTGCCAGTTTTTTAGCAAACTCTTCGTCACCCTTCTCCTCCTGTTTGTAGAACCGCAGGTTTTCGAGCAGGAGCACTTCGCCAGGCTGCAGGGAGGCCGCCAGTTCTGTGGCCGACTGTCCGATGCAGTCGTCAGCAAATTTAACCGGACGTTTCAGTACCTGCGTCAGATAGGGAACAAGGTGTTTCAGGGAAAATTTATTTTCGGGGCCACCTTTGGGACGGCCAAGGTGTGACATCAGAATGACCGATCCTCCGTCGTTAAGGATCTTGTTGATGGTAGGTAAGGTGGCATCAATACGGGTGGTATCGGTGATATTGAACTGGCCATCGAGGGGCACATTAAAGTCGACCCGGATAAGGGCTCTTTTTTCGTTAAAGTTATAATTATCAATCGTTCGCATAGCGGTCTTTATTGGATTTTCGGAGCAAATTTAAAATTTTTCAAAACGTCAACGCATATATTTTTAATTTTACCCTGATTTTAATCCGAAACAAAATGCAGGATCTTACAGTAACATTGATACAAACGAATTTATTTTGGGAAGATCCCGGGAAGAACCTAAAGCATTTTACCGAACTGCTCAACAGGATTTCAGAACCTGGTGACCTGATTCTTCTTCCGGAGATGTTTAATACAGGGTTTACGATTAATACGACTTGCTGCGGAGAAAGCATGGAGGGGCCTGCTATTAAGTTCCTTAAGGAAAAATCCAAAGAGAAAAACACGCCGATTATGGCAACGCTCATTATCGGAGAGGGGAACGACTTCTTCAACCGGTTGGTGTGTGCCTTCCCCGATGGTCATCTCGAGACATACGATAAGCGCCATCTTTTCCGTTTGGTGGAGGAGTACAAGATTTTGAAAGGCGGGGAGAAGAGAACCCTGATCAACATCAATGGATGGAACATCATGCCATTAATCTGTTACGATCTGCGTTTTCCTGTGTGGAGCAAGAACACCTACGAAGACAACAAGTATGAGTATGATCTGCTGGTTTGTCTGGCCAACTGGCCAAATGTGAGAGCCCATGCATGGAAAACCCTGCTGGTTGCGCGGGCCATCGACAATCAGTCATATACCATCGGGGTTAACAGGGTGGGCGACGACGGCAACGGAATATACCACTCAGGCGATTCCATGGTTACGGATGCCAAAGGGCAGATCGTGGCAGCAGCGGAGGCCGGCAAGCAGGAGATCATTACAGTTACCCTGTCGGCACAGGAACTCCGGCAATACCGCGAATCATTCACTGTTGGCCTCGACTGGGACACTTTCACGATTAACAACTAATTAAAAAATGGCTGAACTTTCAGTCGTCATTATTACCAGGAACGAGGAGCTGAATATTCTGCGCTGCCTTGAATCGGTGAAACCGGTGGCCGGGGAGGTGGTGGTGGTCGATTCGGGTTCCACTGACCGTACTGTGGCGTTGTGCCGCGAAGCCGGGTGCCGGGTGTTTGAACGCGAATTCGATGGGTACGGACTGCAGAAACAATATGCTGGTGACCAGGCTGTGAACGACTGGGTACTCTCCATTGATGCCGATGAGGTGCTCTCTGCCGAACTGCAGCAGGAGATCAGATCGTTGATGAAGAAGATATCCCCTGCGGGTTCGGACATGTCGCCGGATCCTTTAACTCACGCCGGATACAGACTCCCTTTTGCCCTTAAATTCATGGGGAGGATCCTGAAGCATGGCGGAGTTGGCCATGAATTCCATCTTCGGCTTTTCAACCGGAAAAGAGGAGGATTCACCACCGTTCCTGTTCATGAAGGGATCGAAATAAAAGGTACTGCAGGAACATTGAAGGGCAGGGTAATTCATTACTCATACCGCGATATCAGCCATCACATTGAGAAGATGAATACGTATACCACGCAGGCCGCCGAAGGATATGAAAAACAAGGAAGACATTTTTCAAAGGGATATGCAGCCCTGAAATTCCCAGGTAGCTTCATTACAATATATTTTCTCAAGCTGGGATTTCTTGACGGTTACCCGGGATTCATGTGGTCGTTCCTGGCGGCCGTATATTCCACCCTGAAGGTGGCCAAAACCATCGAACTAAATACCCGGCCATGAATGTATTTGAGATCGTTGCGCCACTGCTGCTGCTGGTTGTCCTTGCTTATTTAACAGTGGAATACAGCTTGCTGGTACCTGCCCTGCGAGGACTTCCGGTGCTGATGTACCACAAGGTCGCCGAAAAAAATCCCGACAAACTTACCGTCACCACCGAACAGCTCGACCTTCAGCTGATGTACATGAAAGAGAAGGGGTACCACGCCATTACCTTTGCCCGACTGAAGGAGATGGTGAACGAAGGGGCGAAGCTCCCGAAAAAAACGGTCATCCTCACCTTCGACGACGCCTACCGCAGTTTCCGCGACCTGGCTCTGCCGCTGCTGAAAAAACACGGCTTTGTGGCCACGCTCTTCGTACCGGTGGCATATATGGGCAAGACCAACATTTGGGATCGTGGCAGCGACCCCATCCTCACAGCCGAAGAGCTGAAACAACTTGCCAACCGGGAGGAGGCAGAGATCGGGTTACATTCATTTCTCCACAGGAGCTATGGCGACATGGCCCCGGCAGACATGGAGGAGGACCTGCAGAACTGCTTCAGCACCCTGGCTTTTCATGCAGTTCCCTTCGTGAAGGTGCTGGCCTATCCCTACGGCGGTTTCCCGAAAAAGGACAAGCAACTGAAAGGGCAGATGGGTGAGGTATTCCGGAAGATGAATCTCACGTTTGCCCTCCGCATCGGGAACCGCATCAACCCCTGGCCATTGCGCGCGCCGTACGAAGTTCAACGGATCGACATCAAAGGCACCGACAGCTTCTTCGTTTTCCGCACCAAACTGCGAAAAGGACGAGCCAAACTCTTTTCCTAGCCATCCATGGTAAAGATCACCTTCAGCCAGCTCTGCCGCTTTTTCTACATCCTCGGATTGATGGGCATCCTCGCCATGCTCCCCTTTTCAAAGATCGTGGTGAGCATCGGACAGATGGTGCTCGCCGGCACCTGGATCGTGGAGCGGTTTGACTACAAAAGCTGGATGGCATACTACCGTTCACGCAAGTTTTATCGGTTTGTACTCGGGATGATCCCCTACAGCCTCTTCCTCATGTTCCGCGGGATTTACAGAGGGTTTAGCGATTTCGTGCGCCACCGCCCCGCACTCATCTTCTCCTCCATCCTGGTGTTTCACCTCATCGGTCTCTTTTTTACCTACGATTACGATTACGCCCTCAAAGACCTGCGCACCAAGCTACCACTGCTGCTCTTCCCGCTCTTCCTTTCCACCTCGGCACCATTCGGGAAGAGAGCATTTCAGCGCTTTCTGCCCTTCTTCGTGCTGGCCCTGCTGGTAGCCACCATCATCAACACCTGGAAGGCTACACACCTACAGTTTGTGGATATCCGCGAGATCGCCCGCAGCGTGTCGCACATCATTTTCGGACTGCTGCTCACCCTGGGCATCTTCCTGCTGGGCTTTTTCACCTTTAAAAGGGCGGAAATTCCCGCCTGGGCCAAAGGGATCTGTCTGCTCGTGCTGGCCTGGTTCCTCTTCTACCTGGTATTCACCAAATCGATGACCGGTCTGCTGGTCCTGATCATCACCCTGATGATCCTGATCCCTGTGGTGATCTTCCGGATGAAAAACAGGTGGCTGAAGGTGGCGTTGACCCTCGCCATCATGGCCGTTACGGCTGCTGCCGGGATCTACCTGAAAACCATTGTGAACGACTACTACCAGGTGAAGCCGGTCGACTACCGCACCCTCGAGCAGGTGACGTCGCGCGGAAACCGTTATGTGCACAACGTCTTCAACTACCAGACTGAAAACGGCAATCGCCTGTGGTTATATGTACAGTGGGACGAGCTCCGCGAATCGTGGAACCGCCGCAGCCGGATCAGGTTCGACAGTCTCGACCTGAAGCGGCAACCCGTAGCCTTTACCGTGGTGCGGTTTCTCACCTCCAAAGGATACCGCAAAGATGCTGATGCCGTGGAGCGGCTCACCCCCGATGAGATCACTGCCATCGAGAAAGGGGAGGCCAACTACATCTTCATGAAAGAGTTCAGGATCCGTGGCTGGGTTTATGAGTTCCTGCTCGGTTATGACAACTACCGCCAAACCGGCAACGCCACCGGCTCGAGCATGATGCAGCGCCTCGAATACTGGAAGGCCTCGGTGGGGATCATCGAACGCAACTGGCTCACCGGCGTGGGCACCGGCGACATGAACATCGCCTTCGAACAGCAGTACATCCTCATGCACTCAAAGCTGGCCCCCGACCAGCGCTGGCGGTCGCACAACCAGTTTCTCTCCATCTTCGTGGGTTTCGGAATCTTCGGTCTCGCCTGGTTCCTCTTCGCCATCTTCTACCCCCCCTTGCTGCTCAGGCGTTACAACGACTACCTCTTCCTCGTCTTTTTCATCATCGCCCTCCTCTCCATGATGACCGAAGACACCATCGAATCGCAGATGGGGGTGACCTTTTTCGCGTTTTTTTATTCGTTTTTTCTGTTTGCACGGCCCCCATCCCCTTTAAGGCCCCTATCCCCAACCCTTCCCCCACTCGGGGGAAGGGGGTTGAAGCTTGTTCGGGAGATTTGATTTCTTTTTATATTTGAATGACAAATATTATTCATGACAATTCTTAACCCGACTTGCATCCCCAGCTTCGGAATTTAGCCTGTGCCGGGTGGTTCAGTTTTTCGATCCACCTTTTCGGGTAACACGGATTTTTTAACAAACGGGTAGTTTTTGTATCCTAATGCATTGTAAATCTCAGCGGCTTTTGGTTCAGGGGTGGTACATTTACGGATGAATATTTTCTGATCGTTTTTATCCTTCATGGTTACCGTTGCTGCTTTTTGAGTATTCATGATGCGGACAATATGCGTCCAGTCGTGGTTGATTCCTTTTGCTTTTAACTGATACCTGATGGTGTGTGCCATTTGATATGCCAGCACTGCCAGGTTCAAATGTGCAACAGAGTTTTCATCGGTTTTGTGGAATACCGGCCGCATTTTCAAATCACTTTTCAGAGTGCGGAACACAGATTCGAGCTCACGTATCGTATTATAAATGTCCCAAAATCCTTTTTCATCAACCTGTTTGACCGATGTGCGAAGGAAGTACACACCTTCCTCTTTACGACTGACCGGGATGATTTTTTTCCATTCCAGTTTAGTGGCAATGTCATTTTCGGAAGCTACCTGTATGTCGTAGAACCGATGTGCGCTGGGATATCGCTCTTTGAGACGAC
>JANXZO010000069.1 GCA_025355465.1 Bacteroidales bacterium | reverse complement strand
CCTTGGTCATCCAGTAATTTTGCGAATAAGGCAATTGATTGATGCCCGGGAAAATGTCAAATATTTTATTTTTTTGTATCATTACATGTTGTTCGTTGCTATAGTTTCAGTAAATTTACCCACTTAGATTGGCAAAGTGCCCAGTTCTGCATCTAACTGGATGGTCAGGTTGTTGCATGCTGCCGGACTGGCAACCGTTTGAGTTATACGTGGCTGGTTTGTCGGAGAAGCGGGAATGGTGACATTGGATGATGCAAGGGGAACCGAACCCAGGTCCCAATTGCCTGGGACTGACCAGTCGGTAGAAGTGACCCCGGTCCATGTAAGCTCATTCTTCTTTTCCCATGCACCCATTTCTGGTGAAGATGCTGAACGGGTAGATCCTCCATAATCGGTTAATATACCCGTAGAGGTGGCAGCAGGTAAAGCAGTGGAAGGAATATAATCCCCTGCATTTGTCCCGCCGGCATTGGCAAATAAAGGATTCAAGTTCTGGCTGTGAGCATCGTTACCGGTAACTCCTGTAACAATAGGGATCGACGTTTTATCCCCTCCATAATATCCAAGTGTTCCATCTGTCCCGGTCACCCAGTAGTCATTGTAGTCACAGGTCAGGCTTCCTCCGGTGTTTTGGATGTACATTGCATAATGCTTCCCACTGGCTCCGCTGTTTGATCTTGCGTTGAAGAAGATGTTGTTCCTGTAATTCCTGGTATCAGCAGTAGTCGAATTATATAAACCTGCGCTGGTCAAAGAACCCGAAGTTGGCGATCCGTTGAGGTATACTGAATTGAAATAAATATTGCTGGTTCCGGATGCGTTTCCGTCATAAATACCGTAAAGGTTGGTTGTCGTATTTCCTCCCAGAGTAATGATGTTATTTGAATAGGTTGCGACTCCATTAGCGATTTTTATACCGTGAATGCTTGCAGAGGTGCTACTTGAGTGAACACTTAAATCATAGATCAGGTTACCGGAAACCGTGCTGGCTGTCGGCTGTCCGCAGTAATATATTCCGGCAATATGACCAGCAAAGTCTGATCTGGTATTTGAAATATTGTAAATCGTGTTGCCTGTAATAGTTTGTGCAGTATTTGAGTTAGTGGTAAATGCTATGCCGGCTGCAGAGATCGAGTTTGTAATATTATTCCCCCAATCCTGCCCTGCACCTGTATTGGCATTGGCAATATTCAGGTCATGAATTGTGTTTCCCGAAATTGTATTTGTACACCTATAAACGTAGATGCCATAGATACTGCCATAAGTGGTTGTTGTACCGTTTGTAGTTCCATTTTTTAAATTGACAATAGTATTTGTGTTTATCGACATGGTACCGCTGTTCCCTTCAATATATACACCGCAAACCCTTTGTGGATCAGTAGTGGAAGTAGAAGTAGCATTCAAACTGTTAGCCGTGGAGGTACTCCCGATGGTGTTATTACTCACAGAATAGGTCCCACCATCCGCATTCAGGTATATCCCATACAAATTTGTTGCATTTGCTGAATTATTGTTTGCGGTAGTTACAGATCCTATAATATTATTCTGAATATAAACATGGTGTATGTCTTGAATATGAATAGCCATCCATTGTGAGTTACTTCCATTGGCGGTGAATACGATTGAACCTGTGCCTTCCGATGCGCCAAAGCAGTTCCCTGCAGTGGTTCCTATATTGACATCCCCCTTTTGAACATCAATACCATAACAGTAGTAATAACTTGAGTTGGTAAAATTGATGTTTTTTATGGTGTTTCCCTGGATGTTGCTGTACGTTCCAGTTCCAACACGGAGTTGCATGAAGTAAAACATATTATTCCCAGCACTTTTAGTCCAGGTACCACCGCAAAGTGGAGCGTTTCCGCCAATATAATTATTGGTAATGGTGAAATTGTTGCCGTTAAATGTGTTGTCCCAGGCATAAATATATATCAGATTGATAGAGCTGCCGCCTGCAGGGTAAGTCGTACTGGTTTCATAAAAACTGTTACCAGTTATGGTCCATTCGGTATTATAACCAATATTGTCGACACTACTTGAAAGGTTAATATAACAACAGGTATTTCCAATTGTGCCATTGAGAACATCATACATGTTGTTATTGCTGATGGTATTGTTCCTGTTAGGCACACTGCTGGTGCCATTGGAGTAGATTGCATTAGGGGGCCTGTTACCTCCTGCGTTGGTTATCTGATTATGATCAATGGTATTATAGCTGTTCCCAACAGAAACTGTGGTATTGCTAAATAACAGAATACCATATGTTGTATTCGTTGTAGAACCCTTTAGCACACAATATTGAACAGTATTATTAGAAGCATCATTATAAAATCTTATTGTTGAGGTATTATTATCAGCGGCGGTACTTGCATTGCTAATGGTCAGATCTGGAGTAAGACCAATTGCATTAACCCTTCCGTCAATAGTCACATTATCCGCCCCGTTCAGGTTGATAAGAGGATAGTTAACCGCACTGGAGATGGATAAACCGCTTGCCGTGGGATAAATTTTCAGAGTAGTCCAGGCGCCCGCATTGAGGGTTGCAGAACCAGTTTCTACTGTGGGAGAACTGGTGATCGTGACAACAATATTGTTACCTGTCTGTGATTGACCATTGATAGCGGTAAATGCTAGACTTAGTTTGGCATAAGTTCCATTTGAAGAAGCGTGGGCGCCGCTTACTGTTACCTGTGCGTTTACCACCATGCTCCCGCTTAATACGATAAGCAAAACGAGTAAAGTTTTCTTTGTCATAGTTGTTTAATTTAAATGGCTGAAGATTGGGGAGAGATACATTGGCGGGGTATGAATTACCAATTGTTAAGTATCATAAGTGCCTGTGAATGACAGGCTGTTTTAAAGAATGATGGGGGAAAGTTAATGATTATTTTAATTAGTTAATGTTTTCACAATTTTTTTTAGAAAATTGTGAAAATAATTTACGCACCTTTCCTGATCATTGGTTTCCCCTTGCTGGCGGCAGAATGAATGGGTCGTCGGTGGCTTATGCTCAGGTCAAATGGTTAAGGCATTTCGTTATTTGCTCTTTGTCAGGATTTTCACTACCTTTGTTATAAAGAACTGATTATGAAATTAAGAGTATATATAGACACATCGGTCGTAGGAGGTTACTTTGATGAGGAATTTGAGGATGATACTAAGAAATTCTTTAATAGAATCTTTAAAAAGGAATTTATTGTTTACTTCTCTGAAGTAAGTGAAGCTGAACTTGCTCTGGCCCCCAAGAAAGTTCAAGACTTAAAATTGAAGATTCCTAAAGAGTGTTATCGATATCTTGATCTTGATGATGAATCAAAACTCTTGGCTCAAAGCTATATTAATGAAAAAATATTAGGAACAGGAAGTTATGATGATGCATACCATATTGCCATTGCAACTGTGAATCGACTTGATGTACTTGTAAGTTGGAATTTCAAGCACATCGTGAACTTTGATAAAATCAAATTATTCAATTCGATCAATCTTAAATTAGGTTATCCTTTGATTGAAATTCATTCACCTCTTGAATTAATTGATTATGAAAACAATGACTAAAAAAAAGTTTGATAGTGTCAATTTTTTTCGTGAAATCAAAGAAAAAATTGGAAAGGAATTGTTTAAAATGACACTTGAAGAACAAAAAGAATTCTTGAGGAAAATTCGTTCAGGAGAAATTAAACTTTCCTAATCACCACTTGACCTAACGAGCGATCACTCTTATCGCGGACCGATCATATTTTCGGGTGCCAGGATCCTGTCCAGCTCTTCTTTGGACAAAAGGTTATGTTTGAGCACGAGATCATACACGCTGCCGCCCGTTTCCTGCGCCTCTTTGGCAATCATGCTGCTGTTCTCATAACCGATGTAAGGGTTGAGGGCGGTTACGAGTCCGATGCTTTGCTCCACCATACGGCGGCAGTGGGCGGCATTGGCGGTGATCCCGTCGATGCATCGGGTGCGGAGGGTCTCCATCCCGTTTTTCAGCATCTCGGTAGATTCGAAAAGACTTTGCACGATCACGGGTTCCATCACGTTTAGTTCCAGCTGGCCTGCCTCGGCTGCGAAACTTACCGTGAGGTCATTTCCGATGACTTTGAATGCGATCTGGTTGACGACCTCCGGGATCACGGGGTTGACTTTCCCCGGCATGATGGTGGAGCCGGGCTGCATGGGTGGCAGGTTGATTTCGTGCAATCCGGCGCGGGGGCCCGATGAGAGTAGCCGCAGGTCGTTGCAAATTTTGGAGAGTTTGATGGCCAGCCGTTTTACGGCAGAGGAGTACATCACGTAGGCGCCGGTATCCTGTGTGGCTTCAACCAGGTTGTCGGCGAGTTTTATCTCATATCCGGTAAGTTCACGGAGATAATGCACCACCTTGTCGCTGTAGCCCGGTTCGGCATTAAGTCCGGTTCCGATGGCCGTTCCTCCCATATTCACCTCCAGGAAAAGATCCACATTCTGATTGAGCCGCTCCACCTCTTCTCCCAGTGTTGTGGCAAAGGCTCCGAAGGTTTGTCCAAGGGTCATGGGAACGGCATCCTGAAGCTGGGTACGTCCCATTTTAAGAACGGAGGCAAATTCGACCTCTTTCTTTCGCATCGACCCGATGAGCCCGGTCAGCACCGATACCAGCAACTTGTTGCTTTTGATCAGTGCGATCCGGATGGAGGTGGGGTAGACGTCGTTGGTGGATTGCGACATGTTCACATGGTTGTTGGGATGGCAATACTGGTACTCTCCTTTCTGGTGACCGAGGATCTCGAGCGCACGGTTGGCGATCACTTCATTGGCATTCATGTTGGTGGAAGTTCCGGCCCCGCCCTGGATCATGTCGACGACAAAATGGCTGTGAAAATGTTTGTTGAGGATCTCTTCGGAAGCTTGCAGGATCGCCTGGGTGATATCGTCGGGCAGTTGTCCGAGGTCGCGGTTGGCCTTGGCTGCGGCCATTTTAACCAGCGTGATCGCTTCGATGAAGAGCGGGTAGGCGCTGAGGCGGATGCCGCTGATGTTGAAATTTTCGAGGGCCCGCAGGGTCTGGATCCCGTAATAATATTCATAGGGAACTTCGCGGATCCCCAGCAGGTCGTGCTCCTGGCGGGTGCGTCCCGACTCATACTGCGCCGTTTCCGAAATGTGCTGATGACTTGCATATCGCAGCCGGCGGGAGATGATGCGGGCAATGTTCGACATCACCTTTACGCCGATGGTGGCGTTGCGGATGAAAAATTCGGGACCGATGCAAAAGGCTTCTGTTTCCGTGAGCGCCTTCGCTGTAGTAGAATGAAGATAATCATCCATCAGCGAGCCTTCACCGAGGAAATCGCCCTTGTCAAAAACTGTGAGCTTCGTCTCTTCCCCATTTGCGGACTTCCGCAATAGCTGAACCTTTCCGGTGCGGATGATAAAAATTTCGCGGCGCGGTTCATTCTGTCTGAACAGGTCAGCGCCGGCAGCGTAATTCTTCGTGATTGCCTGGCTGTTTACGATACCGGTCTCTTCGGCGGACAAGCCTTTGAAAAGATCAACCTGCGAGAGAAAAGATATGGTTTCTGTGTTGTTCATGGTTTCAGTTTTTATCTGTTGTTCAAACATTCATTGCGTTTATCCGCTCCGGAAATTGCGCCATGTAAATATAGAACAATTAGAAATTGACCATTCGCCGGATGCAGCAAAATCGCTGTGATCGTGATCACTGATTTTTATGAAGCATGAAAATGATGGTCTGGTGAAATAAAGTAAGTCTTCGTAAAGTCAATGTTCACGCGTGTTTCCGGATGGTCGTCTGATTTGTTGAAAGTGAAAATTCAAGGGATTCACTTGTTCATAATATGATGATAACATTTAGAAACCAAGCAGATGTGATCCTGAAAAATGCGTTAGATTTACCGCAATCTTAAAAATCACACGTATGGCAAAAACAGTTAAAAAAGTTGTGAAGAAAGCCGCTCCGAAAGCGGAAGTCAAGAAAGCCGCTCCGAAAGCAGCAGCCAAGAAAGTGGTAGCCGCTAAAAAGGCAACCCCTGCAAAAGTTGTGAAAAAAGCCGCTCCGAAGGCAGCCCCGAAGGCAGTCGCCAAGAAGGTGGTAGCCGCTAAAAAAGCAACCCCTGCAAAGGTTGTGAAGAAGGCTGCTCCGGCAAAAGCGGTAGGCAAACCGGCAGCTAAAAAATAGGACAATAACTACATTTTACAACGCATAAATCCTTCCTGCACTTTCGGTCAGGAGCATTGTTTTTTGGCCTGAAGCAGCGGAAGGAAATCTGGCGTGAGTGGTGAAGAATTTTCCATCTTCACCCTTCACGCTATTTTATTTTTTGTTAACGTGTTGCCGGCGGACCCGGAACTTTCACCATCATGAAACTTGTGGTCACCCCATTCTCCCTTAAACCTGTCCAGCGCATGGTTTCTCCTTCAATGCTGATGTTCCAGCATTCATACGACTTTCCTTTTCCGCCACTGATGAGGTCGTTCGTATAGTTGGAAGCGAACAGATTTCCATACAGAAAATATTCACCTTCATTGTCTGACTTGTTGATCCATTTTCCGGTGTTGTCGCGGTAGTAGTAATCATAATAACCACCTGCAAAATAATCCCAGTAATGGTAACTGGTATCGGCTGTTCCGGGAGTAGTTGATCTTCCGTACCAGGTGCCTATCAACGGACTTCCCAGGTCGGTGGTTATCCGTTTGCAGGTATAGGTTTTGTTATCCGGGAACTCCACGTTGTCGATCATGAATCTGCTCACCGAATAGGAAAGTGTTTGCTGATCTGCATTCAGGATGATGAACTCCATGTGGAACTTGTTTCCGGCCTCATTATAACCATCGATGGTGATCCTGTTGCCATCAACGGAATATCTGAAGTTGTTGTTTTCGATCCAGGTTTTATTCAGGGAGTCGAGCTTAACTCCCGACGCATAGGCTTCTATTTTATCGCTCCTGAATCCGATAACAAAGGAGGCATCGGTGAGGATTGGCGTGTTGTTGGTGTGGGTGTTGACCCAGGTACCAAGGATCAGTGAGCCATAGTCGGGTTCGGTATTTTTTTTACAACCCGCAGCGAGGACGAAAAGGAAGATTGCGGCACAAAGCAGTCTGTTCATGGTGTTAGTTTATTAGCCGGTTTAACATCTGTTTTTAGGTAACGTGATATGCGAGATAATTTAAGAGCGAAACAGGGATCAATATCTGGCGGGCAGCCTGTAATTCCGTGCTGCAAGCATAGAGATCAGCATTCCCGGGTCGTCGGTGATGATGCCATCTACTCCCCAGTCGATGAGTTTCGAAACAAGGGCAGGATCAAAGACCGTCTTGCTGTGTTCCGGCCAGGTCCAGACCACTACTTTCAACCCGAGGCGGTGAGCTTCATCCAGTGTCTCCTTCCGGAGTTCTACATCTTCCGGTTCCCAGCAGGTTCCGCCCATATCACTGACCATCTGAGGAATTGAATTCTTGTGGTCCTTGACCAGAATTCCGCCGGTCCACAAGCCCGCAATTGCCGGATCGGGGTCAAAGAAACTGAGCGGACAGCCGGGTTCATTATCCCATTCCGTAAGATAGGCAGTCTTTATCCGCTTGTCCAGTTTTTGAATCTCGTACAGGCATCGCCAGTCGAACGACTGTATTTCACAATGGGTTACAATGTTCTCCTCTTGCAGAATTTTGTACAGCGCTGCGGCAAACCCGGCCGGTGTATAAGTCCAGTCGGGATGTTCAGGGTCTGTTTTAAATTCGATCTGGTAACCCACCCTGTTACCTGTTTTGCCTTTCACATAGCGGATCACCTCACGCAGCGTTGGCATCCTGACACCATCCATTCCCAACTGGGCCGGGAAAAATTTACTATAGGAGGTGGATGTATCCATACGGCCTACATCATACTGTTGCAATTCCTGCAGAGATAACGATTTTGCCAGCAATCTCTCTGTGATGAACTTCCCGTCGGGGCCTCGGACGATATCGGGATTTAACCGGATGTCGTGAGAGACGACCACCTCTCCATCGGCAGACATCACAATATCCATGTCCACCCAATGTGTTCCGATGGCAAGTCCGGTGGCATAACCGGGGATGGTATTTTCGGGGGCATAGCTTCTTGCTCCGCGGTGGGCATAAACCTCCAGCTTCCCGCGTGTATCAGGCGGAAGCGGATCGGGAATATTTTTTTTGCAACCAGAAAATATAATCGAAAACAGGGAGCCGATAAACAGTGGAAGAAGGGTGAGGGACCGGAAATTTTTCATGCGAATCAGTATAGATCGGGAACATGCGGCAGTTGGTAAATCAACACCAATGAAAGGATAAATTTACAACATTCTCAGAAAATAAACCGGCGAATTGGATTTATTGTGGGATCATGGGTTCAGTGCCGTGTTAATAATTCGTAGGGAATCAGTGCTGAAGGTATCAGCGATTTACCTATCATTGTGAGGGTAATTGAGTATCGTCAAAGCCTTCAGGATCCAACCAGGTTTTCATTCATGAAGTTGCACATAAAAAATTTTAATATCCGGTTTTTGCTTCCCCTGGTATTCTTACCTGTGGCCTGCTGGGCCCAGATTACCGACAACAGCGATGTGCTGCAGGTGGTGGTCAATTTTGCCACAAAGCCATCCACTTACACAGTTGAAAAAGCGCCACTGAAGTACAATAAAACCTTTGCCTTCAGTTTTCAGGAGGATGATGACAACAAGGACATTTACACCCATGCTTTCCAGTATTTGAACGGAGGGATGATCGGGGGTGTAGTCTATCCGGGGTTATCTTTCACCGATGGTTGCGGGAATATTATCAAATACCGGATGAGCAGCTCGACCTCCTCTTTTTCCTGGTTCGATTCAACAGACATTCATGATCCCAACGGAGCTTATCAGAACATTGCAACGACCTGGCCGGAGATCAATGAAATGTATTCGTTCAAATGGGGTATTTCAAATCACGGACTTACCTCCGATGTGGGAAATTATGCCTATTCCATAGCGCGGGATCACAGCTACATCAAGCGAATGACACAACTGGCAACCCCGGGAGGTATTGATATGGGGGTTTTTGTTAATACGAACGGAGATATCAATTACAGTGCGCCGGCATTTGATCAGGGGTACCTTGTCTGTTACCGCCAGGCCTACGACTTTGGGAATCCCAGTTTTGATGTGAACTCGGTTTGGGATCACAACGACATAAAAATGGGAAGGACCTTTCTCTCTTCAAATAGAATAAACCTTTCTGCCATTGTGGATTCCATGGCTTCGTCCAGTAAAAACGGGGCCCGTCACTGGGGGGTGGTATTCACCCATTCCATCACTGATTCGGCCAGCGGCTATGACTTTACGAATTTTAAACTGCATATGAATTATCTGGCCAATAAATATGGCAAAAGCGGGCTGGATAATATGTGGATGACCACGGAGGAGGAGGTTCTTGATTACCTCCTGGTCAACAATATCATCAGCATTAATGCTCAACTTAACAACAACCGGCTTGTGATCACCATCAGTGGGGATGTTCCTACGAAATACCGGTTTTATGCAACCTCCCTGCTGCTGGAAGCTGATGCAATCATTGAGTCGATCGAAATTTCCGATGCCCTGGATTACTCATACAATGGCACGGGGACTTCAAAAAGCCTGATCAACCTTTCGTGGAGCGGGAAGGTGTTGGTGCCTCCGCAGCAACCGGCTGAAACGTGGGTGTCAAAAGCCGAATTAACGCAAAGTCAGGACGATGTTAACATTGCGGTTGATTATGTGATGATGGTTCCTGCAGGACCGGAGCAGGCGGCTTTTCGTTCGCGGCTTTGTGCGATCCCTCAAAAAAAGTTACCCGATAATTTCTGCACGACGGGAGTAGCATCAGGAGAAGCGCTGCATTTTATTCTTTTTCCCAATCCTGCGAAAAATGAATTCACCATTGAATTTCCGGACAACGCCAGGGATGAAAAGAGAATTGCACTTTTTGACCGTACCGGAAAATGCCTGTTTCGCAAACTATCGGCAGAATCAAGGATCCAACTGAATCTCGGGGAGTATCCGTGCGGAATTTATCATCTGATCATCGAAACGGCAGGGCTTATTTATACCCGGGAAATTGTGCGAAGCGAATAACTTATCCTTTAGAAACAGTATGAGAATCAGCCGTGTTTTGTTCCTGATTATAGCGATGTTCCCCTGCCTGTTCATGGTGCGTTGTGTCAAGGAGGCGGCGCCTGCATTGCCGGTTGTTTTTACCTCACAGGTTTCATCAATCACTGCTTCTTCGGCTAACGCCGGGGGCGAAATTCACTCACTCTGGGTTACCTCGTACGGGGTTTGCTGGAGCCTTTCCCAAAATCCTACCATTTCCGGTTCGCATGCAACCGGGGTACTGAAAAGCGGTAAATTTTCCTGTCCGATAACGGGCCTAAATCCGGAAACCCGTTATTATGTAAAGGCGTATGCTGTAAACAATGCAGGAATCAGCTATGGGGCAGAGGTCATGTTCAGCACACTGGCCAGCGGACAGCTGCCTGTCGTCACCACAGTTGCTGTTACAGGAATCTCAACCACGGCTGCAATAAGCGGAGGGAACGTTTTGAATCAGGGGAGTTCCGCTGTTACAGATCGTGGAGTTTGTTACAGCACCACACAGAGTCCGACAATCCTTGATCTCACCACTTCAGACGGAACAGGAACAGGGATATTCACCAGCAGTTTATCGGCGCTTACTCCTAATACAGTTTATTTTGTGAGGGCTTTTGCCACCAACAGTTCCGGAACAAATTATGGCTCGCAGGAGCAGTTCACCACGCTGGCAGAGACCGGAAATCCCACGGTAACGACCGGCGATGCCAACCAAATCACCCAAACCTCCGCAACGGCAGGAGGAGAGGTGACCTTGCAGGGGAGCAGTACAGTGACCGCCAGGGGTATCTGCTGGAGCAAGTCGAAAAACCCGACAACCGGTGACTCCCACACGACGGATGGTACGGGCACCGGAGGCTACAACAGTTCGATGACAGGACTCACCTCCGGGACGTTGTATTATTTCAGGGCCTATGCCACCAACAGTTCCGGAACCGGTTACGGAGCAGAGAAAAATTTCACCACCCTGGGATCTGCCTCGGGAGTACCGTGTCCCGGCATGCCCTCCGTTACCGATATTCGTGACGGGAAAGTTTACCCGACTGTACAAATCGGAACCCAATGCTGGCTTCAGAAAAACTTGAATGCAGGAACGAGGATTGATGCGAGCCGTGCCCAGAATCCGGCTGATCTCGAAAAATATTGTTACAATGATCTTGAAGCGAATTGCGAAACATACGGTGGGCTCTATCAATGGGACGAAATGATGCAGGGGGCCGCCACTCCTGGAGTCCAGTGTTTATTCCGGCCATACTGACCCCCCATTCCGGCCATACCGACCCCCCCTCTTTTGAGGGGGCTTTTTGAGGACAATATTTTAAAGAACGGTCAGTGGCTTTTTCTATCTGTAAAATTATTCCTTTTTGCTTTTCTTTC
>JANXZO010000030.1 GCA_025355465.1 Bacteroidales bacterium | reverse complement strand
ATAAGGTTCCCATTGCCCAAGTGATAGCGGATCGCACTTTCACTCAGTCCCAATGTTTTTGCTATGTGTAATTGACTATCCCCTTTATCCAGCATGGATTGTGCCTGCTCTTTTATGGGAGATGTAAATTTGTGGCATTGGTCCCGGGTTTCCTCACGATTGAAAAAATAGCCCATCCCGTGTTCTCGTAAAGCAATGGCATATCGCTGAACATTACGAACATTAACCCCGATAGCATTCCCCAACTCGGTCGCATTACAGAGCCCGTTTGCATTTGGCGTATATCCTGTGAGGCAATATTGTATCGGAAATTATTTATTGGCCTCTCCCATCCGGACAAGAAAACCGGATTCCTGTAATGCTGTTGCCACAGGTGACGCAGGAGGAAAAACAGATCCGAATCCGGGTGGCGGACCTGCCGGGAGGCAGGAGGTCTCGGCAGGTCCGCCACCCATTTGTTTGGAAACAGAGGGACCATATCCACCATGTTCAGGCTTACAAAGCCTTTCGCAAAACCCAGCCTGGCAAAGGAAATATATCTTCCATACTGCACAACAAGCCCATCCTGGTGAAAAAAATGTGAAATGGGATAAGATGTGCCCCCAATGATTTCCATGAATTGACTTGCTTCCACCTGGAGCCCGCCAGATTGGATATTAGTATAAACCGAATCAGGCATAGTTGTGCCATTCCCCATAATACCGACCTTGAGGAGGGTATCACTTGCTGACAGATTTGCCTCAGAGGTCAGGATGACCCATGAGCTTAAAAGTAAGAAGCTGATCAAAATTAACCGCAACAGAAGAGGATTGATTTTCATGGCTATCTTGTTTAAATATTAACAAAACAAATAACAACGAAAAAAATTACCTCAACGGACCATCTCAATTTCTCCCGGTCGCCAGGTTTTGTCAAACCATGCCTGTCCCGGACCATAGAGCCGAAAGGCGGCACACCATGATTTGCCGGGTATGGTCTGGATCCAGTTGTTTGCCTTTCCCGGAGGCGCTTTCGGGCCAAAATAGATATCCACCGAGTTGTCAGGATTGATAATCATATCGGTCCGTTGACTGCTCAGGCTCGGAAACTGCTGGTCGGTCTGCAACAGAGAGCGTGTCTGAGGATCGTAAGCGACCAATGACCAGAAATCCTTAGCCGGCACATTTGGCGGCAGGTGCAACTGATAATTTTTGTCACCTTCAAGGTATTTGCCATTGTCATCGCGGGCTGCCAGCGCATACTGGGAACCGATATCAACCAGGTCCATTGCCATTGAGGGGCTCACTCCCCAGGCAAGGTAAAAGAAAAGTGCCCGGGCGTCCAGATTGAGTACCCCTCCGGGTGACCAGTTTAGGTCCTTGCCAATCCAGGCCGTTTGCCAGGCACTGTCCGGATAGAAAAAAGCATTCTTGTCGCGGGTGCTGAAGACGAGGACACGCCCTGTGGCATTACCAACCGCGGCGGCGTCAGCGAGGATTCTCTTCATCCGCTCATCGGGCGTAAACGGATATCCTTTCCGGATACCTGTTGAAGCAAGCATTCCTCGGGTTTCAGGGTCAACAGCGTCGAGCGGCTCCTCCTGGATGATCTGTGCAATGTTCTCAAACAAAGAAGCATCAGTGGCAGGCATGGTATTGAAATCTTTTCCTGATATGTTCACAAAGTTCATCACCGGAGGAGCTGCCGCATTGGACAAAGGATATACCCGAAAGTGATTTTTTATATTCTCCACCGAAAGTTGAAGTTCACTATTTAAAATAAAGCCCCTAAAACAAATGAAGTTCCCAATGGTGCGCGAATTCAGAATGAAATAACCTTCAGGTACTGCACCGGTGTAACCAGGCGGGAGCAACAAATACTTACCGCCCTTGCCTTTATCAGGACCCGGCCTTCCGACATCGGATACATAACGGCCCCAAAAGTCATTAATAAAACCAAGGACGTCTGGCGGTATTTCGATCACCAGTGGGCCATCCTTTGCATCAAACCAAACAAAATTATAGATGGACTCAGTGTTCGGTGCTGCAACAATTGACCGGGAATCCAGAAACGATTCAGAGATAAGGACGGTCCGGTTGTCAGGGCCAAAGAGACGGATTCCGGTGCGCATTCCGTACATTTGCGCCGCCGGCAAGGCATTGAGAAATGCCTGGACACCACGCTGGAAGTCGAGGTTGTCATAGACCTTCTTCACGGTCGCATCGTCGGGGAAGCCGTCGAAGAACTTAAGCGTGCCCAGCCTCGTAACGACTTTGTCAGGCGTGGTGATGGATGCGGGGATGTCGGTTGCCATCTTAGGCCTTGGCTTTTGTGCATCATGCTTAATCATTGTGCTCTTTTTTTTCATTTTGGATCTCCGTTGTTAAAGCTGTTATGAATGTCAACCTATATCAGTATTTGCCTCAGAATATCATCTCAATCTCCCCGGGTCGCCAGGTCTTGTCGAACCATGGCTCGAGCGGGCCGTATAGCCGCAACATGACAAACCACCCTTTGCCGGGGATGGTCTGTATCGAGTTGGCTTCCTTACCGGGAGGCGGCTTCGGACCGAAATATACATCTACAGAGTTATCAGGGTTGATGACGATCCCTTTCCTCTGGTTACCTGCGCTGGGAAACTGCTGGTCCGTCTGCAGCATCACGCTCGGCGGTGATGTAATGCGAACCGACACCGGCCATCTTCACCGTTAATGCCGGGCTGTTCCCGAAGGCTGGGTAGAAGTAGAGCGTTCGCGCATCGGGGTTCAGTACCCCTCCCGGCGAGAATTCGAAATCGTTGCCTATCCAGCATACCTTCCACTCGCTGTTCGCGTATAGGTAAGCCTCCGGGTCGCGGGTGCTGAAGGCGATGGTGCGCGCGGTAGCGTTGCCAACGGCAGCGGCTTCAGCAAGGATGTCTTTCAACCTCTTGTCGGGCGCAAAAGGCTCATCCTTTCGGATGCCGATCGAGGCGAGAAGACCGCGCGTCTCAGGGTCGGTGGCCTCCAGCGGTTCTTCCCGGACGATGGCCGCGACCTGGTCGAAGAATGACGCATCGCTGGCAAAGATCATGTTGAAGGCCGTCCCGGACATGTTTACGAATTTCATAGCAGGCGCATTCACGGCGCTGGCAAGTGGATAGACCCGGAAGTTCTTTCTGAAGTTTTCGACCGCTGGCCGCTGGTCACCGTTCACAATAAAACCGCGGGAGAACATGAGGTTTCCGTAAGTGCGCGAACGTACCACAAAATAGCCTTCCGGCACCTCACCCTTATAACCCGGCGGCAGCAGCAGGTACCTGCCACCATTTCCCCGATCAGGGCCGGCATTGCCCACGTCGGTGACATAGCGGTCCCAGGCGTCGTCGATCATGCCGAGTACGTGCGGTGGCACTTCGATGTCCTGAGGGCCGTCCTTCGTATTGAGCCAGACGGTGTTGTAAACGGTTTCGGTGTTCGCTGTGAGGACCAGTGAGTGCGAATCCAGTAACGATTCAGTAAGGAGTACGGTCTGGTTGTCCGGACCAAAGGCACGGAAACCGGCGTGCATAGCATAGGACGCCGCCGCCGGCGATGCAGTGAGGAATGCCTGCACGCAGCGCTGGAAGTCAAGGTTGTCATACACTTTCTGTACGGTCTCGTAGTCAGGGAAACCGTCGAAGAACTTCAGCGTGCCCAGCCTCGTAACGACTTTGTCAGGCGTGGTGATGGATGCGGGGATGTCGGTTGACATCTTCGGCCTTGGTTTTTGTGCATCATGCTTAATCAATGTGCTCTTTTTTTTTATTCTAAACCTCCTTTTATTTTATATTTTCATCAGTCAAAGGGTCCTATATTGAGTATAATGCTCCCGAACATCAGGAAACCAAGCAGCGTCAGCAGGCACGCCACGAGGAATGACAGGTCAGTCCAGAATTTGTAGCGTTTGCCGGGATTCATCCTTTTTACATATCTGAAGTGCTGAATAGTAGCGAAGATGATCGCAAAGCTTCCGAGGCTGATCAGTGCAAGGCCCACATTGCGTGGTTCGTTTATGCGGATAATTAAAGGGCTGTTATCCATCAGTAAAATCTGCATGAACTTGTAAATGGCAAATCCGAAACTGATCATCGAGAGCGCTGTCCGGATCCAGGCCATCAGCGTGCGCTCGGCGGCAAGAATGTTTCTTTCAACCGCCAGTTCGTTAGCGCTTAGTTGTTGGTCATTCATTTTTGCAGGTACTTGAGGATGGAATAAATTTCGTTCGCCGGTAAACGCGTAACTTCAATTGAACGGCTTAACTATTTCACTGAACATATTTAATTGCCCCAAATGTATGACATATTACATAGAAAATCAAGAGTTAAGTTGTGCTCCTTTTCACACTCCACCTGATTTAGACTGAGAAACGGTTTTGATTTTATTTTTCGATTCTGTTAAGCATAAGCCTGATCATTGCTAATTGGATCATCGTTTCACTTGTATCAGTCAGGTATTCATAGTCTTTGCTAAGCCTTCGGTAACTTTCAAACCAGGAGAAAGTCCTTTCAACCACCCATCGTTTCGGCAAAGCAACAAAAGCTTTCTGATCGTCACTTCTTAAAACAATATCAATTACCCATCCATACACTCTTTTTACGTTGCCAATCAATTCACCTCGATATCCGCCATCAGCAAATATTTTATTGGCTATCTATCCGGTGGGGCTGAGTGCAAACCAGTGCCGGAGCTCCTGTTTTTTTTGTATGTTTGCCTGTCTGACTTGTTTAAACACCATGTTACAAAGGAATGTTCAAGGTTTCCCGGACAAAAGGAATGTTTTTAGGTATCGTAGCGTTTTAAATGCTGTGATCATAATTTTTTGTGTTTTACTCAGCAATAGTTTCCCGCTTTTTGCCTCGAAAACGAATTATCCTTTTTTCATCAGGGCAAAATCTCATTACACAGAAGAGATTACCAAAAAATCCGGCCAAAGTCCCGACAACCATGAAATCGATTCGATCCTCCGGATAGCCGGAACCGCGCCATCCTTTGAAATGGCCTATTCGGTGTCGAGAAGGATTTCACTCTATCTGCTGGAACAGGCTAAATATCCCATTGCGTTGGATATCTTAAACGAAACCCGCAAATACCTTGAATCTCGTTCGGTGAAAACCCCTGCCGAACAATCCAGGATTTCGTCCATTTACAATATCATCGGGGCGATTTATGAGGAGACAGGTCTTTGGAATGAAGCCCTGGAACTTTATATGCAATCCCTTCACCTGTGCAATGAAATCAATAACCAGGCCGGGAAAGCAAAAGTTTACAACAACCTGGGAAAATTGTACTTCAGCAGGAATGAACTTGATAAAGCCGAAGGGTTGTATTTCAAAGCCGCTGAAATCAATAAATCGCTCGGGATAAAGCCTGAGTTATTCAACAATTATAACAATCTCGCCGGCTCATTCAAGCAACGAAACAACACAAAGAAAGCCCTGGAGTTTGCGCTGATTGCCCTGAATCAGCTTGACATTCACCGCGACAACTATGATCTTTCCATCCTTTACAGCAATATCGGCAACCTGTACCAGGACATGCGGAACTTCACGGTTGCCCTTTCCTATTATCATCAGGCAGTAGAATTACAGGACCGAAACATGTTTCAGATTCCCCTGATCCACACCTGGCTTTCCATCGGGTCAGTGTATGATGCTCTTAAAAACAATGACTCTGTGGTGAAATACTTGTCCCTTTCCTTGAACCTCGCACAAAAAACCGCGAACCCGTCACAGAAACTGGACGTTTTCCTGTATGCCGCAAAATATTACCAGAAAACCGAAAATTACCGGCAGGCCTCCCGGTTCTATTCTGAATATGTCCGGTTAAACGACTCCCTGACGGTGCTGAACAGCCTGAACAAAATTGAACAGGTTCAGGCCGTGTATGAAGTGATCAACAAGGAGAAAGACAATCAAATCCTCCAGCAGAAAATAAATTTGCAGCAACTTTCATTGCAGCGCCAGCGAATTATTATCGCTGCCAGTGCATTGATCTTTCTTTCCCTGGTCTACTCTTTACTGATGTTGCAGAAAAACAGGCGTCGCGAGCGCCAGAAAACGGAAGTGATGGCGCGGCAAACGGATCTCTTCCATAAAAAGGAGAAGGAGATTCTGCTTGATAAAGAACATGCTCTTGAACTTGAACTTGACCATAAAAACCGTCAGCTCACCTCCTATGCCCTTCACCTCGCAAGAAATAATGAATTTATTTCCCGGACCACCAACGAGCTCAAACAAGTATTGCTTGCCATAAATCCCAAAGATAAGGAGCGGACTGAACAGATCCGATGGATATTATCATCTCTTCAACAATATTCTACCGGAAATGACTGGGAAGAGTTCAGGCTTTATTTCCAGGAAGTTCATCAATCTTTTGAAAAAAATCTCACTTCGGCCTTTCCGACCCTTTCACCACATGACAAGAAAATATGTGCGCTTCTCAAGTTAGGCCTGTCTACCAAGGACATCGCTTCCATTACCTTCCGTGAACTGAGGAGTGTTGAATCGGCCCGAAACAGACTTCGAAAGAAACTTGGACTGGCTGCTGATGTCAACATCCACAGTTTTCTTTCACAGTTTTAGTTTCTGTATTTCAGCGTTTTGAGTTTTTTGCCGTAGTAATTTATCGGCTACATTCTGTTTTGCGGTAGTATCGATATGGCAAAATATTATTTATCTTGTCTTTGTAAAATTATTTTTACCCTGAAATATAAACTGACTGTTATCCGAAAAATTTACAATTAAAAAAATCAAACATGAAAGCTAATCCAAAAAATCATTTGCTGTGGGGGCTGGGTGCCGGAATCGTGGTATCTTTAATACTTATGTTCGTGGGTATTTTACCACAAGAACTTAAGGCTCAGTGGAATCCGAATACTTCGGTCAACATCCAGACCTCGGGTTTATCAGACGACGACCAGCAATCAATCCCAACGACAGATGGCAAAACCTGGATTGCTTTCTACAGCAACACTTCCGGAAATTACAACATGATGGCCCAGTTGCTGGATGCGAATGGCAATAAGCTTCTTGGAGCTGATGGTTTGCTGGTTAGCAGCCAAACCTCCGGCAGTGCCATTTATGTGTTCAATGTATGTATTGATGCCGCAAACAATCTGATTATTGCCTGTCAGGATCAGAGAACGGGCACCATGCAGGCAGTTGTTTATAAGATATCACAGACCGGGGCACAGTTATGGAATCCGACAGGGGTTATCCTGGGTGCCGGGTTATCGCCATACCCGGCAGTTTTAACCACCGGTGAAACTGTGGTTGCCTGGAATGAAAGTACGGCCAACACCCTGAAGATCCAAAAGATCACGAATGGAGGAGCGCAGGCGTGGGCTACACCTGTATCGGTCCTGGTTGGAACGACCAAAACGACCCGGGGTCAGCTTATTGCCAACACCAATGGAAAGTTCACCAATGTATTCCAGAAAAAAGGAGTGGGAATCTCCACCACCTTATATTCACAGGCATATGACAGTACCGGGGTTGCCTTATATACCCCTGTCCAGATTTCAAACCAGACCTCCAGTGGCTCCAGGTATTATTCCATCCTCGCCGATGCCGACACCACTTACTTTGGATATTTTGTTTCACAAGGGTCGAGGTTTAACTCTTTCCTGCAAAGGATCAATCCCACCGGGGTTATTCCCTGGGGAATGAATGGTTCGAACTTCAACACTTCCGTCGCCTCCACCGATAATTACCAGATGGTTACGGATATCAACATGACCCCGGGAACAAATGATATATGGTCGGTTTGCAATTTCTGCAACACGCTTCAAAGCCAGTATGGCATATATGTTCAAAAGTTCGTTAAAACAACCGGAGCAAGACAGTTCACCGATCTTGCCAAAATGTTGTACCCAATCAGTGCAAATTTTGATCAGCATGTGAGCCGCATTACCTTACTCACCGATGGACCGATGTTCCTGGAATATGATAATAACTATAAAATTTATGCCGTACGATTGGATGCCAGTGGAAATTTTGTCTGGAACGGGAACAGGCTAGAACTCAGTTCTACCATAGCAACGGCAGGCGTTCCCAAGATGCGGTATGGGTTCACGCCTATTGGCTCAAGCCGATGTGCCGGGGTTTGGACGGAAAACAGGGCCAGTGCAGGATACAAAGGCTACGCGCAGGGGATTTCAACCGGAGGCCTATATGGGTTAAAAGTTTTTACCCAGGGAAATGTGCCTGCAACAATCAGCACCCCGGCGGGCACTTTACAGGCAATTGATACGATATGGCCTTCCAATGCAAACCAGAATGTTACCTGGAGTATTGTATCCGGCACCGGCGTCGCCACAATCAATGCCGCCGGACTGGTAACGGCCGTGGTAAACGGTACCGTGTGGGCCAAAGCTGTGGCGGTTCAGGATAACACGGTGAAAGACTCTTTACAGATCACCATTACCGGGCAAACCACGATGGCACCCTTGGTTGTTACCCTGCCAGCCACCGGAGTCGGATTCAACAATGCCACCATCAATGGTACGGTCAATGCAAACTATTACAATTCAACCGTCGCTTTTGAATGGGGTTTGACCACTGCTTACGGAAACACGATTACTTCCACCCCAGGAACAGCATCTGGCAACTCTGTCATTGCTGTCACTGCCAGCCTTGCCTCCCTGAATGTCGGTACAGTTTACCACTTCCGTTGTAAGGCTACCAATGCAGGCGGAACTTCCTATGGCGTAGATCAGACATTTACAACCGGATGTCCGGCAGTTGGTGTAACCAGTGCAATTTCAGGACCTCTGAATGTTTGTGTTAATTCCACCGGAAAGGTTTACACCGTGGGAAATACGCTCAATGCCACGGGATATGTGTGGACAGTACCAGCCGGAGCAACTATCACTTCGGGCCAAAACACCACATCAATTACTGTCAGTTTTGGAACAACCTCCGGAAACATTATTGTGTATGGCACCAATGGATGCAATAACGGCCCCGCGTCATCGCTGGCAGTAGTTGTCCAGGCAAACCCCGTACCGATCATATCCGGTCCTGTCCAGGTATGTGTCAACTCCGGTTATATTGATTATTCAACTGAGCCCGGAATGACCGGTTATGTGTGGACTGTTTCTTCGGGTGGAACGATCACTTCCGGCCAGGGCACCAGTTCGCTGCAGGTAGTCTGGAATACGGTGGGCGCCCAATGGGTCATTGTGAATTATACAAATCAGTCTGGATGTACTGCTCCAAACGCCACGACCCTTCCGGTCACAGTGAATGGGTTGCCGGGTTCCGCAGGAACAATTACAGGTACCGCGACTGTTTGCGGTGGGGTACAGGGCATTGTCTACTCCTGTGCATCCATCCCGGGTACCGCCTATTATGTATGGACGCTTCCGATTGGAGCGACCATAGCGTCTGGTTCAGGGACCAACAGCATCATAGTCAATTTTGATGCAAATGCTTCATCAGGAGACATTACTGTTTATGGGAATAACCTTTGCGGAAACGGCCCGACATCGCCTGCTTTCCCGGTCACTGTAACTGCTCTTCCAGCCCCTGCCGGGGCGATTTCGGGCACTCCTTCGGTTTGCCAGGGATCTTCGGGCATCGTATATTCCGTGAGCCCGATCGCGAACGCTACTGCTTACCATTGGATCGTTCCGGCTGGAACAACGATTGCTTCAGGAGCTAACACCAGTTCGATCACAGTTGATTTTAGCATGACTGCGGTTCCCGGCATGATCACAGTCTATGGATCGAACACTTGTGGAAATGGAGCTGTGTCGCCCAATTTTGCCGTAACGGTCAATACAAAACCCGCCACGCCGGCTATCTCCATAAACGGTGATCTGCTGTCGAGCAGTGCAGCCGGCGGGAACCAGTGGTATTTCTCTGCAACGCAAGGAGGAACAGGGAATATAATCCCTGGTGCCAATGGACAGACATACCAGGCCACCCAGACCGGTTGGTACTGGACGGTTGTTACGACAGGCGGATGTTCATCTGACCCGTCAGTACGCATGTATGTTCTCATGGTAGGCCTTGAGGATACTCCCGGAGCACAGGTCACCATCTACCCCGTTCCCAACGACGGAAGATTTACTATTTCGATGACCTCAGCGTCGCAGGAGAATTTAACCATCACCATCTACAACAATCTTGGTGTTCAAATCCGCGAAGTAAAGAACATTGAGGTGAATGGACAGTTCAACCAGGTGATCGATCTCAGACCAGTTGCCAATGGTGTTTATACTATCGTTATCCGTAACGACAACTCCCGGGTTATCCAAAAGGTGGTTATCAGCAAATAATTAACCTTCAGATCCGGGATTAAAACGGGGACACAGCCAGGCTGTGTCCCCGTTTTTCTTTCCGTTGCATCCGGTTCACAAACATGATATTGTTTTACAATATGACATGCCAGAATTCAGAGCGAAATGATTTGGCTTCAGGGTTCTTGCCTTGCTTTGCCGGGTAATCACTTTGGCCAGGCCTTCCGCCATGTTTTTAATTTCCTCCTGTGAGAAGGCGGGTCCCCAAACCGGTTAACCACGCTGACCATAAAACAAATATTTCCCGTTTCAGGACGCTATATTTTTGAGCATCCTCTGAAAAATGAAAGCATGAAACGGAATAACTGAATACCAGTAAAGACGCCCCAACAAACCCAATGGACGAAATGTTGCAATTTGACAGAGTGTATTGTTGGTGATCGTAAATTCAAGCCATGCCTCCCCAGGCAGTTTCATTTCTGCATATAACAAAAGTCTTTTATCTTCTTTACTTGCCAACAGTACTCTCCAAAAATCAATGGCGTCTCCCGGGGTTATTTCTGTATTGCTTTTTCTGCCCCGA
>JANXZO010000053.1 GCA_025355465.1 Bacteroidales bacterium | reverse complement strand
GCCTTAAAATACCATTCTTTTTGTCCACTACGCCTAAATGTCGTAAAGTATTAATAAACAGGCCATTGCTTACTAGTTGTAATTGTTTAAATATTAAGTAGTTACCCCAATTCGCTTGACTGAAGGAGATAGGCAGTTTTTTTAATACTGATCGGACTGAATATCAATCAATAGCCTTTCATGTCCCAGTTTTCGCTGTCGATCATGGTTACCCATTTTCCCATTTTCTTCTGGATAACCCGGAAATGATGCTGATCTTCAGGAATAACAAACGAAATGGCCACCCCGGCATTTTCAGCCCTGCCGGTTCGTCCGATACGGTGGATGTAATCTTTGGGTGAACGTGGCAATTCGTAATTGATCACCGATGGCAAAAACTCAATATCGATGCCACGGGAAAGCAAGTCGGTGGTGACCAGCACCCGAAGTTTTCCGGATTTGAATTCACGGAGTGCCTCCGTCCGGGCTCTCTGGCTTTTTTTACTGTGAATGGAAACCGCATCAATCCCGTTCTTGCAAAGTTTATCGGCCACATTATCAGCCTGGAAAGTAGAAGATGTAAAAACAAGAACCTGCTTCAGGTCATTCTTTTTGATGAGGTATCGAAGTAAAGGACCTTTTTTCTCCGGAGAAACAAAATAGCCTGTCTGCTCGATCAGATCCATATTTTCCTTCTCCGCTTCAATCTTGATAACAACCGGATCATGAAGCACAATTTGATTCATGTCGGCAAGCTTTTCGCTCAAAGTAGCAGAGAACAAAAGGTTTTGCCTCTTTTCGGGCAAAAGAGCAAATATGCGTTCCATTTCTTCCTGAAAACCCAGATTGAGCATTTTATCGGCTTCGTCCAATACCAGAGTATCTATTTCGGACAGATGCACCGCATTCGATTCAACAAGTTCAAGCAGCCTTCCAGGTGTAGCGACTAAAACCTGAACCCCCTGCATTCCGATCATTTGAGGATTGATGGAAACTCCGCCATAAACCGCAATGGTTTTAACCGGCTCCGGAAGGTCTGTACCGAATTGGATGAAAACATCGCGTACCTGAACGGCCAGTTCGCGGGTCGGCACCAAAACCAAAATCCGGGCGTGCCTGTTCTTCGATTCTGAACTTCCTTGCAAATTGGATAAAATTGGCAGAACATAACTGGCTGTTTTACCCGATCCAGTTGGCGCAATGCCCAATAAATCTTTCCATTGCAGGATGGGCGGAATAGCCAGTTTCTGAATCGGATACGGATCGGTGAAATTATGTTCAGCAAAAGTTTGAACTAATGCAGGTAAAAGGCCGAAAGTCGAAAAGGACATGAGATGGTTGTTTTTATCAGCCGGTAAAGATAAAGGAATTTCAAGCGCTGACCGAACGAATATGAAGTTGCTCCATCACCCTTTATTTTTTCTGATAAACCCGAACGTAATCGATCACCATTTGTTGAGGAAATATGCTGTCGTCGATGCCGTTGGCGCCTCCAAAAGTACCGCCCACAGCCACATTGAGCAGCAGGTGAAACCGCTGATCGAATGGCCAGACCAGAAATCCAGTTCCTTCGTTTTTGAAAGTCAGATATAGAACTGAATCTGTATAGATCCGGATTTCACTGGGATCCCACTCGAGAATGTAATTGTGAAAATTAGTATAACAGTCGGATACGGATATGATTTTTTGCTTATAGGTGCTTTGAGCAAAATTGTAGGATTGAGTAAGCACCGTGGCCGCTACATAAAATGGAATATACCCCAGGTTTTCCATGATGTCGATTTCTCCGCTGGCAAAACCTCCCCCGTATTTGTAATCGGTGGGTAACATCCAGATGGCCGGCCACATTCCCCGGCCTTCGGGCAGTTTGGCCCTCACTTCCACCCTTCCGTACAACCAGTCGCCTTTGGTTCGGGTAACCAGCCGTGCCGAGGTATACTTCTTTCCCTGATAGTCTTCTTTGATGGCAGTGACATAGAGGAAGCCATTTCTGACTTCAGAATTCTCCAGGCGACTTACGGTGTAGTATTCGGCTTCAGCATTTCCCCAGCCACCACCTCCAATGTCATAGCTCCATTTGGCGCTGTCGGGCAAACCCAGATAGTTGAATTCATCGTTCCACACCAATTGATACCCATCAGATGGCGTATCGATACCGGATTTATCAGTTTTCGCACAAGCTAAAAGGAAGATTGCAGCCAAAAATAATATGAAGAGAGAAAATTGATTCATTACCTGGTTATGTATTTTGAGCCTTTAAAAATCATCATGTAACTGGAAAATGAATATATAAACGCTCACTGAGTCCTTCAAACAAAGCTAATGAAAAGTAACTAATTACACGACAAAGACTTAAATATATCAATGGCTTTAGTTTAATTTTGCGTTGCAATTAACATTTGATACCTGGTATTAATTTGGCGATACCTCGATAAGGTCAACATATCCTCAGTTGAACAGTCGATCATGTCTTGTTCGGCGCAAATTGACTTTCTGAATGCCTG
>JANXZO010000035.1 GCA_025355465.1 Bacteroidales bacterium | reverse complement strand
AAAGCGGGCTAACTGCATGAAATTAATTTTACCTTTGATGCTCAAAATATGCCAAAGCACACTGAAAATGAAATCCTTTCGGGATTTGTTGAGGCTGGAAAATGTGTTACTTTGTAACATGCTTATAATAAGACGTTTAACGTTTTGGTTAACCTTGGAAGTCATGTTTAGATAATTACGGAAATAATCATCTAATGTGGTGATTTCCAATGGTTTAACCAAATTTATTTCTACTTATTTTACTGAATATAAAAGATTTATCACATTAATTAACGGAGTGTTGTTATGAAACACCTGATCCTATTTACACTTTTTTCAGGAGCGCTTCTGCTAAGCTCCTGTAACTGCAACAAACCGGAGACCCAACAGCGTTCAGCAACTCCCGAACCTGATTCGGCCCTGGCGGCACATGTGATAACCGCGGCGGAACAGGCTGCTCTTACCCCCGGCAAGGTGCTCATCGCATTCAAGGAGGGCAACAAGCGGTTCATCGCAAACAGGCTGACGCATTATAATTTTCCGGACCAGGTAAGAAAAAGTGCTGATGGTCAGTATCCCGAAGCAGTGATCCTTTCCTGCATGGACAGCCGGGTTCCTCCCGAATATATCTTCGACAAGAGTATCGGCGATCTGTTCGTGATCAGGGTGGCGGGAAACATCATCGACAAGGATATCCTGGGGAGCATGGAGTATGCCTGCAAAGAGTCGGGGGCGAAATTGATCATCGTGATGGGACACCACCATTGCGGCGCGGTGAAGGCGGCCATAAACAATGTTAAGCTGGGCAACATCACCGGCCTGCTTCAGAAAATCAAACCCGCGCTGGACAGATCGTCGAATTTCGATGGCGATAAATCTGTGAAAAATGACCGGTACCTCGATGAAGTGTGTCTGAACAACGTCATGGTTTCGATCAACCAGATAAAAGCGCAAAGCCCGATCCTGAAGGAGATGGCATTAAAAGGGGAGATCAAGATTGTTGGGGCGCTTTATGAGCTTAAAACCGGTGTTGTCATGTTCCTTGAATAAATTAATCCAAATCCCTAAAACGATGAAAAAAAATCTCCTGATCCTCTTTCTCTGTTGCTGCTTCACCACCCGGGCGAATGCCCAAACCGGCAGTGTTTACACACCCGTGGCGGCAGGTGTTGAATACCAGTATATCGGATCCTACGATGTGACCAGAATGAATAAGATCATCAGCCAGGAGCTTGAAAATTTCCTTGCGGGAACGACCAATTCGTACAACGACTTCAAAGGGAAGCTCGACACCCCGAAATATCCTGTTAAGCTCTACCGGGTTCATTACCATTCGGTGATCCCTGAATTTGACAACAGACCTGCCATTGCCTCGGGATTGATCGCCATTCCTGATAACGGCAGGGATTCCATGCCGGTTATCTCATACCAGCATGGAACGGTTTTCGGGAAATTCCAATGCCCTTCCAACCCTGACTCCTCCATGGAAACCCGGCTGATGATCGCCCGGTTTGCCGCACAGGGGTATATCGTGATCGGCGCCGACTATTTTGGACTTGGTACCTCCGACCTTCCGAACGCATACCTCATAAGAAACAGTTCCGAACAGGCCTGTCTCGACATGCTCTTTGCCTCCCGGGATGTTCTCTCCGCACTTAAAATCAAACCGGGTCAGCTTTTCCTGCATGGCTGGTCGCAGGGCGGATGGACCACCATGACTTTTCTGCGCAAGCTGGAATCGCTTAATATTCCGGTGGCGGCGGCAGCTACAGCCAGCGCTCCGGCCGAGGTTTGCTGGACCATGGACCGGTGGATGAACAATTACCAGCCCATCGATGCGGTGTACCTCCCGGCCTGTTTATCTAATTTCGTCTTTGCAGTGGAATATTACTGCCAGATACCCGGACTGGCCTATTCAGCCATTCGCCCGCAGTTTTACCAGACAGCAAAAGACTTCTACGACTGGAAAACCGACTGGACCACCTTCCGTAAAGCCACCGGGGATACCGTGAGGAACTTCTTCCGGCCCGAGTTTCTGGCAACCGGAAATATGGCCGCTTCCTCGTTCTGGCAGATCATGGAAACATCGCAGGCATACCGCTGGCGCTGTCACACAGCCCTCAACATGTATTACGGTGAACGAGATGAGGTAGTTCCGGTTTATATCGCCAAACTTCCCGAAGGATTTCATAAACTGGCAAGCCGTGGTTCCACCCGCGCTGTCTGCGCCGGATCAAACGCCGACCACCGCGGAACTTTTGTCTACTCCATAATCAATGTCAAACCATGGTTTGACGGGTTTCTGCAGAAATAAATTGAACAAATATTTCTATCTTTGCAGCGCAAATGCGAGATACGGAATGCGAGGAACATTCATAAATCGTAAATCGCAATTCGTAAATCGAATTGGCTCCGTAGTTCAATGGATAGAACGGAAGTTTCCTAAACTTTAAATGCAGGTTCGATTCCTGCCGGGGCTACTTTTAGCACTGTAACTAAATAACTTGCAGATTTTGAATGTCTTGCAAGTTATTTTTTTTTCTGAAGACCAACACTTTCATTCAGAATTCTATTTTCTTTCAAGTTCATCATTTCACCCCCAAGTTGACAATTCCCCTATAGCCCATATTGGTCTTTATCTTCATTTTAAGCTTCCTCACTACTACCGTAAGCCCAACTAACCTTCCTTGTTCCGCACGAGGCTAATATTAGTGCAACCGCTGCCATAAAAAGTAAAGATTTTGTTTTCATATTTAAATTGTTGGGTTAGTTTGATTTTTTATTATGGTTTGGATATTCATAGGAGATTGGTCACACAATACTTGCCATTCAAGCATTACAATACTGAATTATAAGTAAATGATATGGTAAAAGTAAAAATATATTGATAACAATGCAACAGTTGCAAAAAATATGTTCCTAATACACGTAATTGGAAAGTGTTTAGCCACAGTATCGACTCATTGATCACTTAGAATGAGATAATTATATCATGGTGGGAGAGATGATCTTGTCCTATTGTTTAACAGAGTCGTATGGGATGGGTTCGTGCAGGGAGCTGAAAATGTAAATTTGGGATTACCCTGAAACAACCGAATATATCAGTATCGCAGCAGATAACGAAACCGAATAGACGACCGGTGTCTATAACACTGCGGATTCTCATCAGTTTATATCCAGCCCTATTAACAGGTAGAGATAATCATTACCTCCGCAAGGCATAACGCAGTCTGATCTCCCGCTCCCGGCTTTTATCGGTTATAAATACAATCGTTTTACCATCGTCGAGCAGTACCGGATATTTATCGGCAACTGATCCTGAAGACAACTTTGACTTTGGAACATTCGCCTGGTGGTTTGACATGGCCATCCTGTTGTCAACTACATCGTTTGCGGTAATATGTCGTACGTTTTTCATGACAGCGGGTTTCTTTTGGTTACCACTTAAAATTACTGGGCATTTTGCACAGGGAAACAGCGCAACAGGGAATTTTATCAACAACAAACGGTAATAAGTTCTTTTCCCGGAAGGGGATCTTTAAAGAAGCCGTGGTTCTGACTTCCCAAAAAGAATCGTAGATGAACCGGGTATGGCCAAGCCGGTATTTTCGTTGCGTCCCTGAAGGATGTACCGTGGATTGGGGTTGTTCATCTCATCCACCGCCTGCTTGCATAACCTGCCGATATCACCGCCTTTCACCCGGTTCCAGATCAGCGATAATTTCATCCCCGGAAACCCGGTCAGCATCTCATAATCGCCGTCGCTGTCGCCCGCGCCAAACAACGGGTCACTGGTTCTGCCCAGGCCCTGCTTAATAACCCTGTTGATCGCCTCAACTTTTCCGTATCTGACCGTTTTCACCCAGCCGCTCTTATATCCGGGAAGGATCCTGCCATCTTTGGCGGTATCAAGTTCCATCCCGATCACATGGGCAGCCGGCAGGTTGTACCCGAAGGCTCCGATACCCGAAAATACCGTTACCACCGGCTTGAAACTGGCCGAGACAATATAGACTTCGATCCCGTTCTTCATCAGCGTGGCAAATAGGTTCTGCATCTCGGGAAAAACCCTTAACCCACTGTGGTAAGAGGAGCTGACAACGCCGGCTTTTGATTTAAATCCGGCCGGTGATTGCAGGGTTTGCCTGCTTAGCTGATCGGCCAGTTCACAGGATATGGCCTCCCTGGCCATCGATTTTACCTCCCTGGTGGTGTACCCGGCAAACAGCGAGAGCACCCAGGCATAGCTGTACTCGATCCCGATGCCTCTGGTGGCGGAATAGCCATCGCTCAAAAACGAGAGTTTGGCAATGAAGTCCTTGTATTGATTGGTTTTCTTAATATCTGCAAGGCTCATGGTTCCGCTCATCCCCGAGAAGTTATCGTACAGGAAATTGTAATCCGCGGTGAGGTCGGCATTGAGGTCGGCGAGTTTTACCTTCCGATCCTCCGCTGATAAGGTCGTTATGCCGTTGATGTCGTCTTTGAGCAGCCCTTTGAACTGCTCCTTCGTAAGTTTGAACAGCAGGTGAAACATCTGATACCGCATCATCGCCTCCTCCACATCGAAATGGGCACAGGTCTGGTCCCAGTCAAATACGGCGTAAGGCGGATTTTGTTTATCGTAACGCGGTCCGTTGCTCCCGTAATCGGCGATCAGCTGGTTGAGCACCTGGTAGTTTCTCTCCGACCAGTTCAGCCGGTCGAGCCCGCCGTCCGCTGAAAAACCGGTTTTCTGACCAATACCGGAACCGGTAACAAAGAACATCAGGACGAGTAGCGCAAAGAATTGTTTTTTAGCCTTCATATCGATTGAGTTTAGAATTCAACAAGTCGTAAATGATCTTTCCCCAGATCACGATACAGGGAACCACCTTGATGCACCAGGGTACCAGTACTTCATCGCGGAAGGTTGCCGGAAAGATATCTGTGGGGCTTAGGGAGGTCAGCACAAAAGCCGAAATGGCCAGAATTGTGTTCACCCGGTTGGCGGACTGACTGAAAAACCAGATGGCCACCCCGCTCATGGCAATGATAAAGGTGGGCGGTTCGGCCATGTGGTTAAATATCACGACCCATATCAGGACCGAGCACAAAAGGTTAACCCGGAAAAGAAAATCGCCATAACACTTCACCCGGAGAAACGGCACCATAAAGAGCGTGGCCGCCACTGCCATCATAAAGAGCTTATTCACTTCTGTCCCGAACCAGCTGTTTATCAACCCCATCACCGAAAGTCCAACCGAGGCTGTATGGTCCGACTGCAGCAAAGTGAACCAACTATGGTATTGAGATTCCAGGGATGAAAAACTGACGACCAGCAACGGCGCTGCCAGCAGAACCAGGAACCAGAAAAGGGTCATCGCAGCGAGCTTCAGCTTTCCGGGATACAACAGATAGAGCGCCAATGCGACGAGGGCAAACGGTTTAATAAATACCGCGACCATCAGAAACAATGGCGCCAGGAGGTAATTTCTTCGTTCGAGGAATACAAAGGTTAATATGATCAGCGCGGCCATCAGTGCATTGGATTGTGAATTCTGAACCGAGGACACCAGTTCCACCGTCATAAAAAGCAGCATGGCCGCCTTCATCTTCAGTCCGGGTTTGGGAAGGATTACTACGGCAAGCAGCAGAAGCATCGCATTTAACATGTTCCAGAGAACAAGCCCCGGGCCTGCGTGGAGGTAACTGAAAAAGCCGAAAAGCAGGGCAAACGTAGGACTGTACTTGTATAGGTCGCAGTATTCATCTTCGTACCCGACATAGAGGTTTTTGCCCTCCAGCAGATGATGGTGCGACTGCTCAAAAATAACGTAGTTATTGTATTTTGTGTAAAACTTATGATTGTCCGGATCCTGTGTTGTACTGAGTGAGATCTGTTGAATGGCGGCGCCCAGCGAGATCAGAAGCCAGATTGCCGCCATCACCTGAATTGGTTTTCCGGCAATGAATCGAATGAACGGGTTTGTTTCAATGTTCATCGGTGCCCGGTTGGTCAATTGTTCATGTTCCGGTAGCGAACAGCGTTGTCGAGGGCATCGAGTATTTCGCGCACGAATCCCGGCGGAGGAGTGAGCGGAAGGTCAGGGGAATCGTCGGCTTCGCTTTCAACCAGCTGCGCGATGATCCGGTCGCAGCAATTTTTCAGATTCTCCTTCTGGAAATCATCATACGTTTCAAATGTATTTCCAAACCGGTCGTTAAAATCTACCATGGCGGTGATTACCGCGGCATACAGTCCCTCCTTTTTCGAAAACTTCAACCTGCAGTGCTGGTATGCCGCCGTGAACAGGGGTGATGCTTCGGCCCGGATCTTTTCCGAAACAGGGATCACCGTGGTGTCGACCATGATCTTGCCGGCATTTTCACGCTCCCATTTTGCATGTTCCCGGGCAACCCCTGCATCGTGCAGCGACCTTTTGGAATCGACCAGGTAGCAGCTGTAAATGTAGATGATCTTGGGAAGCAGGTACATCCCTTTCCACCCTGCAGCCAGGAGTATGGTAAAGAATGTCTTTCGGTGCTCCCGGCCCATTTCGAACATGAAAAAGGTAAAAACGCGCGACAGCATTTTCCGCTGTGTCCAGAGGGCCGTGATCCCGGGAGATTTTACTTTCGCCTTATACTTTATGTCCTTAATAAAAGAGAGCGCCCGATGTTTAAACTTCTCCAGGCTGTAGATATCTTCCCAGTAACCGGCCAGTCCTTCGAACAGCGCCACGCGGGTCATCTGTTTCGGGATGATGTTGGTAACGATGTCGAGCTTGTCGCTGATCTCCTCGTTTTCGGTGGAGATGATCCGTCCTTTGCGCTTCAGGTCGTACCACATTTTTGTTCCGTAGGGAGCCGCCAGCGGATGGCAGAGGTGGTGTACGATATTGGCTTCGGCGATAAAGGCAGCGGTTTTCTCAAATACCGTGTTGTCGTCGGAATCGGCGCCGATGATCATATGCGCCAGCACCACAATGCCATACGACTGTATTGTGCGGACGGCCTCAGTGACCGAAATACGCAGGTTCTGCTGCTTGTTGAGGTCCTTCAGCGACTCTTCATTCACCGACTCGATGCCGATCATGACCGCCTGAAAGTTGCAATCGGCCAGCAATTTCAGCAACTCCTCATCGCCGGCAATGGTGATATCGATCTGCGTAAGGAATCCGATCGGCACGGCAAATGAATTGTTCAGCGGGATGAGTTCCCTGAGCAGGGCTTTGGTGTATTTTTTATCTCCGGCGAAATTGTCGTCGGCAATGAAGATCATGGTGGTATTCAAGGCGCTGAGCCGCTTTACCTCTTCCAGCACCTGGGGGATGGTCTTGCTCCGGGGTTTCCGTCCGTAGGTATAGATCACATCGCAGAAACTGCAATCGAACGGACAGCCCCGGGTGGTCTGCACCAGCGCTGCCGTATACGCCGAGAGGTCGGCTTTCATCAGCTCCCAGCGCGGCGGCGGGGTTTTCGTCATGTCGGGTTTGGAGTGGTGCTTGTACACCGGAAGCCATTTACCCCGTTTTAGATCCTCCAGAAAAACCGGCCAGGTCTCCTCGGCCTCTCCATGAAAAACCACGTCGATATCCTCCGGATTTTTGGAGACGAGGTGCTCAACACCGATGCCTCCGACTACCACCAACGCTTTCGGATTGCTTTTTTTAGCGACGTTCGCAAGGTGCAACGACCGTTTGAGCTGGTTGGAGGTGATAGAGATTCCGATGATGTCGTGCCCGTTCTTTTGAAGAACCGGGTCGGCCGGTCCGCGGGCATATTCATCGTGTATTTCCACTTCGTAGCCGGCCGGCGTAAGTGCGGCTACCGCAGCTACGGCATGTGGCGCAAAGAGGGTTTTTGCAAAAAGATAAGGAATTTCACGCGTTATTTTTCCATCGATGTCATCGGCCGTTCCCGGACTGATAAGCAATATTTTCATAACCTTTGAAGACGTATTAAAAACAGGGCCAAGGTAAGAAAAAAACAGATCGGAAGGAGGTCAATAAAGCTCCAGACAAAATTGCCGGATCAGCACGGCAGCATAGACGCCGCCCAGGAACTTCGCCTTTTCAAAATCATCGCAGGCTCCCTGGATGTCGTTGAGCTGTACTTTGTTCAATCCACGGTTGGTGTAATACGATGGATTGCCTGGCTCCATGGAGATAAGCAGATTATTGTCGCGGATTGCATCGGCATATTTTTTAAGGATCGCACTGCATTCCGACCTGGCGGCAATAGCGGCAATGCTGCCGGGATCAAGTTGCAAAACACGCGTGTAATCATTCCCGGCGCCGGCGTAATCGCCGATGGCCCGTTTGTTCTTTGCCCGCATCATCAGGGCCTCATCATCTTTCGGATCGAGACGCAGGATCTTGGTATAGGCCTTTATCGCTTCACGGTTATCACCCACCGCATTGGTCTGGGCATAGGCAAAATAGTAGTAATACCTGATGGAATCGTCGATGGGTGTCTGTGCAGCCGTGAAAAACGGGATCAACAACATGATGTTGCAAAACAGTGAAGAGAGGATCAGCGCTGACTTTTTCATTCGGCAGACTTTTGAATGGATCAAAGATAGTCATAAGTATAAGAGAGGGTAAGGCAAAGGTCGGATTATTTTATCAGATCCAGTACCCCATTGATAAAAGTGAGTGGATGTATCGGATTTCCCGGCACGTAAAGATCGATCTTATACCTGTTCAAAAAATCGCGGTTTATCGCTGGCGTGTCCCGGAAGATGCCGCCACTGATGGCATCCGTTCCTGCCAGGATGATAACTTTAGGGTCGGGAATGGCATCGTAGCAAATCTGAAGCGCTTCGGCCATGTTCTCCGTTACCGGCCCCGTGATCACCACTCCATCGGCATGACGCGGCGACGCCACGAACTCTATGCCAAAGCGGCTCATGTCGAACTGAACATTGTTTGCGGCATTGAGTTCCCACTCGCAGCTGTTATCGCCACCCGCCGAAACCTCTCTTAACTTGAGCGATTTCCGGAACAAACGGGGGATCTCCCTCCTTACCTTTTCCGGGCTGATCTTCAGCGGTTCATTGACCCCTTCCGTGATGATCAGACGCTCCCTGTCGTTGACGGAGATCATGTAGTCGGTGGTAAATTCTATCTTCTCGGGAAACTGCCGGGCGCATTCACCGCAAAAGGAACATCTCCCCAGATCGAGTTGAACGGGGCTGGCCGTGATCGCGCCAAGCGGACAGATGTTAACCAGCGCCTCTTCGTCTGCCTTCGTCCTGCTGATCACCGGCCGTCCTCTGAAGATGCCCGGCACCCTGGCTGTTGTAACATCCGGTATGAACTGTTTTCCCTCGTGGTAAAGTATTTTGATATGACCTAACATGCTTGGGTTGTTTAGGCAGGCTAAAGATCGTGCCCGCAATAGGAAAGGTTAAAACTCTTGTTGCAAATCGGGAAATCCGAGATCTCGTTGTTCCTCACCGCCATGGCCAGCGCCATCCAGTTATGAAAGGAGGGATCCTTCACCTTGTAAATCAGCAATTCGCCGCCGGCATCCGTAACAGCGCAGTGGCAGATCTCACCGCGCCAGCCTTCCACCAGCGAAACAACCAGCGACCCCGGAGCGGGAGTTCCCGGCGGGGTTGCGACAGTCTGAGAAGTCTCCATACTTTTCAGGAGTTCACGCACATAGCCGATAGACTGGGGAACCTCCTGTTTACGCACCTGAAGGCGGGAATAGACATCGCCATGACGTTTTACGATGGGCTCATGTTTCAGCGTGTGATAGCCGGCGTAAGGATGTGATGAACGGATATCTCTGCTTAAACCGCTGGCACGGGCGGCCAATCCAACCGATCCTATCGCGGTGGTGTTCGCCAGGGAAACCGTGCCGGTGCGCTCAAAACGGGAAAGGGCGCTTGGCATCTTAAAAAGCTCGGTATTCATCTCAATAAATTCGGGCTCAAAGCGGAGCAGTACTTCTGCAAGCCGCTGAGCCAGCTCCGGGGTAAAAGGATATTGATCCGTACCTGGTCTTATCAATCCTTTGGCCAGACGGTTTCCGCACCACTCCTGCATAAAGTTGATCACCGGAGTACGAAGCCGACCGAACACCGCACTGCCGATCTGGTATGCAATATCGGCACAGGCCGCGCTTAAATCGCCGGTATGAATGGCGATGCGCTCCAGTTCAAGGGCCACCGTTCGTGCGGATTCGAGCATGGGGGAAGGTTTGTAGCCGCATAAGCTCTCCCATGCCGCAGCAAAAGCGAGGGTATGCGCCACCACATTATCACCGGCAATGCTTTCGGCGATCTGAACACGCTCGGATAACCTGGTTTTGCTGAGAAACAGCGATTCTATGCCCCGGTGCTGGTAACCCAGCTGAATCTCGAGATGTAAGATCTGTTCGCCGTTGCAGATAAACCGGAAGTGACCGGGCTCTATCACCCCGGCATGTATCGGACCGACCCCTACCTCATGTAGTTCCTCGCTGTGGATGCTGTAAAAAGGGTAGTTTGCGATGGTCTGCCCGGGATCTTTCCGGTTGTGTGCATACCTTAGGGGTTTAAGCCAGGGGTGACCGGTGAACTGGATCCCGAAGTTCTCGTGAATTTCGCGTTCAAATTTCTCGAAACAAAAGAGTTGCGATGCCAGCGAAGGGAGCTGGTCTGTCGGGTGAACCTGGCAGGAGGAGACATGGATCACATGGTGCAGGTCATCGGCCATGCAGCAGATCAGCTTTACCTTTGAACCCGCCGGATACCCGAAGTAATTTACACAGTGGAGTTCCGGCGCATCGGTAACAAATCCGGCATTCAGCTCAAAGAAGGCATCATAGGGAATTTCCGGGATCTGAGAGACCGGTATGGTTTGATTATTAACGATGGTTGTATATTTCATATCACTTGGGTAATGCAAGAATAGCCTCGTTGATTAACTGCAGAAAAAAGGGCGGCGGGTTGATTCCCAGGTAGATTGCCAGGGTGAGAAGAACAAATTGTGTGGAAGACTCCCATGGACTTATTTTAACAAATTTGCCGGTTTGTTCATGCTGCGGCAGGAACAACATCGAAAAGATATTTTTTCCCACCGCCCACATGATCAGCGTGAGCAGCAGCAGGACAACAATAAATAACAGGATGTTGTGGGCTTCGAACAGCGAACGGAAGATCAGGAATTCGCTCACAAACATGCCTGAAGGGGGTATTGCTGTTACGCTGACGAACAGCAGCAGCATGACCATCGCCCCGGCGAGGTTTTTGTTGAAATAGTTTCCCGTTTTGCTGATGATAAAGGTGCCGAAGACCCGGTAAACCTGGTCGATCTGGTAAAAAACACTCGCCTTGATAAAAGAATGCAGGACCATGTGCAGCATGGCAGCGAAATAACCGATCCCTCCCGAAGCAAGGCCAATGGCAACCAGTCCCATGTGTTCAAGTCCGGAATAGGCAAACATTCGTTTCAGATGGTTTACTTTCAGAATATAGACTGTCGATACAAACAGCGACAGGAAACCGCTCCAGAGCAGGATGTGGTTCATCCAGGGGAGGATGGAGGTGTGGGCCATCAATGTGTACGTGCGGAAAATGGCGATAAATCCGACATTCAGCAAGGCGGTGGAGATAAAGGCGCTGATCGGCGGCGGAGCCACGGTGTTGGCATCTACCTCGATGGTGTGCATGGGAAACAGCCCCATCTTGGTGCTGAATCCCACCAGCATGAAGATAAAGGCAAGCTTTAACCAGAAGGTGTTGACATTTTGCAGATGGTTCGGAATGTCGGAGAAAGAGAGGTTCACCGATTTTGCCTCCTGCAGGGCTTTGCTCAGAAATACAATCCCCACAAACGCAAAAGTAATGCCGATGGAGCAGATAAAGACATACTTCCAGGTGGCTTCGAGGGAAAGATTTGTTCGCTCGTGATAGATCAAAACAGCCACACTCAGGGTGGTAAGCTCGATCAGCACCCACATGATACCGATGGTAGCCGCAAGATATACACTGGTCATCCCGCCGATCAAAACGATCAGGGCCGTAAAGTAGATGCTTTGATTCCGGCTGCTGTCCTTCCGGTGCTGAAGGTAGATGTAGCTGTGAAGAACAGTGGTATAGCTCAAAATGGCCAGTACCAGAAGAAAAATGACCCCCAGCGAATCGAAATAAAAATTCCCGTCGAGCTGGCCCGTGTTGATGTGAAAAAATCCATACAGGGCGATGGCCGTCTGCACCAGCAGAAAGATTGTCAGCAGCACAATGCGGATCGGCCCGTTGCGGTTTATCAGCGTTCCGGTTCCAAGGAGTAAAACAATGATCAGGTAATATCCGAACATGGAAATTAATCTTTTAGGTTTGATAAATTGTCGACGCTCATCGCTTCAAAGGTGTCGCCGATGCGGTTGGTGAAAATTCCCAGCACCAGCACGCTGACAAACACATCGAGCATGATACCGATGTTGACAAGCATGGTCATTTGGCTGCCCAGGGCGAGCGACAGTACGAAAATTCCGTTTTCGATAATCAGGTAACCCATCACATGGGTGATAATTTTTCGTCGGGAAATAATGAAATAGAGGCCGGTGAATAAGGCAGACAACGCAACGACAAAAAATATTTTATCCAGCTCGTTGTCCTTGATGCTGTTTACAAGCAATATGGAGGCAACGCAGATCATGGTAACGATGATCAGCGAGATGAAATGCGGCAGATAGGGCTCCGCTTCCCGGGTAATCTTGTTGTGTTTGATGATATAGGCCAGAAATACCGGTACGGCGATCGATTTGAAAAAGATGGTCTCCATCAGGATGAGGATCAGGTTGAAGGTATTTATGTTGTTGAGCTGAATAAATACCACGGCAAAAAGTAAGACACCCTGAAACGCAAGGACTTTGATGTAAGTGAGAAGCCGGTTGGCAATGGCAACAAAAAACAGGGTGATTAGAAATGTGATCAGCAATACATTTATCATGTCGTGCAATTTTTATATTAAATGAATTTCCCGAGTAACATCAGTACGCCAAAAAATATCAGCAGACTTACCGATGTCAGGGCAAAAATAAACTGTGCATTGTGGCTCATCCTGAATCGTGCCATGAACGATTCGATGGTTCCGGTAACCACTGCCGCGCCGAACTGAATGGCAAAGAACATCGGAATCGTATATCCATAGGGAAACATGCCGATGAACAGATTCACGATAAGCGCTCCGTAGATCGAGAATTTAAGCATCCCGGCCGATTGGATCAGACCCAGGTCGAACCCGCTGTTATCCAAAATCATTACTTCATGCACCATGGTCAGCTCAAGGTGCGTTTTTGGGTCATCGATGGGCATCCGGCTGTTCTCAATCATCATGATCATTCCAAGAACAAAGGAAGCAAGTACGGCCAGTGCATAGCTGATGGGTGAACCCAGGTGCAGGGTGGCAAAAATTTCCTGGAAAGAGGTTTGTCCGGTGAGCAACGCCATCGACCCCAGAAGGATGAAAAATGCCGGCTCTGCAAACATGGAATAGAGCGCCTCGCGGCTGGCACCCATGCCTTCAAAACTGCTGCCGGTATCCATGGCCGAAATGATGCTGAAAAATTTTCCGAGCGCCAGCACGTAGGCGAAGAAAATAAAATCACCATTGAAACTGATCAACCCTTTCGATTGTCCGAAGGGAACCATCAGCATCGCCATCACCACAGTGGAGAAATAAATGGTGGGGGCGATTTGAAAAATAAAGCTTGTTGTCGTGCTGTAAACAGACCCCTTTTTAAAGAGCCGGATGGTGTCGTATACCGGCTGAAGGATACCAGGGCCTTTGCGTCCGGTATAGATGCTTTTGGTAACATTGATCACCCCGGTAAAAAAGAATGCCGACAGCAAGATGAGAAAAAAACTGAGCATGACTATAAACGTTTTAAAAAGTCAATTAACATTAAAAGGGTGTCGTATATCATGGGGATGATCAGCACCCCGAGAATAAACAGTACCCCGTATAAGATATAAGACTGCAGGCTCCCGTTCTGAAGAAACAGAAACCGTGTCAGGAACTTTTTTAAGCCTTTAACAGGTCTGTCGATCAGCCATCGTTCGAACTTATCATAGGCATTGGTTTCGTAGTGGCTATGCGCAGGGAACACGCCGATCACCTCTTTTTCATCCTTCGAGAAGGTGAGCGTGGGTTTATTCAGTTTAACATACGACCGCACAAAGGAACCTGCCGTATATTGAAGCTTTGGCGTAGGTGCAACATATCCGCATCCCCAGGTCAGTCCGAAGGATACTTGGCGGTTACGCAACACCCGGATCCTGATCCAGTAGATCGCCAGGATCAGCAATATCAACCCCAGGGTGGCGAAGCTTAACGGGGCCAGCGTGCCGGCGAACGCAACGGGGAACAGCGGCACGGCAGCTCCCGGGTTTCCGGTAAACAACCGCACAGGCCCTTCCAGCATGGTGAGAAACCATTGCGGGTACAACCCGATAAACAGCATGAAAACGGTGATCAGGCCGAGCGGCACCATCTGAAGGAGGGGTCCCTCCTGAATCTCGTGGTGAAACTCCCGGCGGGCATTCCCCAGAAATACGATCCCGAATGCCTTGGTAAAGCACAACATGGCCAAACCGCCGATCAGCACCAGCCCCAGGATTAAAAAAAGGACAAAAATGAGCGAACCCAGCATGGCCTGCTGCAGCAATTGGTACAAGCCGGTATAGATGATAAATTCGGAGATAAAACCATTGAACGGAGGAATTCCGCAGATTGCCACGGCCGCTACCAGAAAGAAGAACGCGGTCTGCGGCATTTTTTTTATCAGTCCGCCCAGATGCTCAATGTTGAGCGTGTGTGTTGCCTGGTAAACCATCCCTGCCGCATAAAAAAGCAATGATTTGAACAATGCATGATTCAGGGTGTGCAGCAATGCCCCGGCAAATCCAAGGGAGGCTACGATATAACTGCCGGAGCCCAGACCAACACACCCGATGCCGATCCCCAGACCAATGATGCCGATATTTTCGACACTGTGATAGGCCAGCAACCGCTTCAGGTCGTGCTGAACAATGGCCAGCATGACACCATACAGTCCTGAGATAACGGAAACCGTAAGGATGATATACCCGATGGTGGTATAATCGGTTTTAATGAGCAGCAGCATTCTCAGTATGCCATATATTCCGCACTTGATCAACACCCCCGACATGATGCCCGACAGATGTGCCGGGGCTGCCGGATGGGCATAGGGCAGCCAGGTGTGAAATGGCACGAAACCTGCTTTGATCGCAAACCCGACGAAAAAAAGGAGGAACAAAAACATGGCTCCGGCTCCCGGCTGGGAACTGCTGAATGTTGTTATCGCCAGAAAATCATAGCTGCCTGTTTTGAACGACACCCATAAAAAGCCGGTCACCAGCAGTACTACAGAGATGTGTGACTGGATGAGGTAGTTGATGCCGGCTTTGAGGGTCGACTCCTTTTCATGCTCAAAAATCACACAGATGAACGCCGAGAACATCATAAATTCCCAGGCAATTAGAAAAACCAGACTGTTCTGAACCGACAGCAGCGCCACCAGCGAGGCGTGAAGGATCAGGAAGGCGATGGCATGGAGCGATATCTTTTTACGCTGGTATTTGTAGCCATTCATGTAAAAGAGGCCGTACCATCCCCCGGTGAGAAAAATAAAGTTTACGATCAGGATGAACCATCCCGACAAGGCATCGATCCGCACGGGGATGGCCCCGGTGATCACACTTCCCGGCATCGTGTAGCTGAACATCTGCCCCAAAAGAGCTGCAGCTGCCTGGTACCCCGAAAGGAGGGAATTCAGGAAAATCGCCAGGATGACGATAAACCCTTTCCACCTCACAGGAACGAATGGGATCAGCACAACCCCTGCGATGCAAGTCAGTATGAATGCAATCACCCAATTCATGGGATAATATTAAACATCGTTAACAGAAACATGACCAGAATGAATAAGATGCCATACATAACGTAAGACTGGGTTCTTCCGTTTTGGATAAATCGAAAATATCCGGCTCCCCGGATCAGGTATTTTGTAAAAGGTTCGATAAAATTGAATTCAAAAAAATCGAGATAGTGTGAATCATACCTTTTCTGCCCTGGAAAGATCTCCTCCGGTTTCAACTCCTTGTACACCTTTTTCTCGAAGAGCAGAAAATAAAATGTTTTGCCGACAGGTTTAGAAAAGGATTTGCCGGTGTACTGCATGACCCTGTCCGGATTTCCATAACCGCATCCCCAGGTATTTCCGAAGGCAGACACTCTGTTTTTCACCACCCGGGAGCGGATAAACCACACCATGCCGGTGAGTGCGATCAGCAACAGCGAAAACATTCCAACACCGGCGGCGGTATTGGAATAGCCTGTTGCAACCTGCGGGTCCAAAGCAAGGACAGGGCTCAGCCCCGAAAGTACATCATTGACGAGGTGAAGAAAAAACTGAGGAACCACGGCAATGGTCAGCATGAGGGCAATGATAATATATTGCGGCACCAGCATCAGGGGCGCCACTTCATGGGGTTGGTGGGGCAGCACGGAACGCGGCTGGCCCAGGAATACCGTACCAAAAGTTTTTGTGAAGGCAAGCACCGACAAGCCCCCGATCACGCTGAGTCCCGCCAAAACCATGATCATTAATAAGAGGAGGTAGATGGAGCCGGTTTGCATACCTGCGATCAGTCCGCAATAGATGAGGAATTCCGACACGAACCCGTTGAATGGAGGGATCCCTCCGATGGCAATGGCGCCGACCAGGAAAATGACCGCTGTTTTCGGCATACTTTTGATCAGCCCGCCAAGTTTTTCCATATCCCGTGTATGGGTCTGCTGATAAACCGAGCCGGCAGAGAAAAAGAGCAGCGATTTAAACAGTGAATGGTTCAGGACATGCAGCAGGGCCCCGCCGAATCCAAGAAAATACATCAGCGGGGAACCTGTTCCCATGCCGATCAGCCCCACTCCGATGCCGATGCCGATAATGCCGATATTCTCGATGGTGCAATAGGCGAGCATCTTTTTGAAGTCGCGGTGCACCGAAGCATTTAAAATTCCATAGATGCCGGTCAGCACCGAAAGTGAAATAACGATCTCTCCCAGCACGATAAAATCTGCGTGAAGGTAGCTGATCATCCGGATGATGCCGTAGATCCCCAGCTTCACAATAACGCCCGACATGACCCCCGAAATATGGGAAGGAGCGGCAGGGTGTGCGTGGGGCAGCCAGCTGTGAAGCGGCACGAATCCTGCCTTAAATCCAAACCCGGCAAAGAACAACATGAACAACCCCGTGTTGGGATTTCCCCGGAAAAAAGTCCCGATGGCGGCGAAATCCAGGGAACCTGTCTGGCTGTAGACCCAGATAAAACCAACGGTGAGCAAAACGACGCTGATGTGCATCTGAACCAGGTAGTTTAAACCGGCCCTGAGGGTTTGTATTTTGTGATGATCGAATATCACAAGCATCATCGACGACAGCGACATGACCTCCCAGGCAATGAGAAAGGCAAATCCGTTCTGCAGCATGCATACCCAAACCATCGAAAAATGAAAAAGCACATAGAGCGACCAGTGCCACGAAATTTTGGCCGCATCATCCGGGTAAGCTTTCAGGTAACCTGTTCCATAGAAAGCTCCCGCAATGGCGGTAAAATTTATGATAAGGATGAACCAGGCAGAGAGTGCATCAATGCGAACAGCCACGTTTCCCAGGAAAGACCCGGCATAAAAGGTCGTATTGGTAACATCTCCGCACAAGGCGGAAACGGCAAGCCATCCCGAAACCAGGGAACCCAGCAGGATAAAAACAGCCGCTGTGTAAGGTTTATATTTTGATGGAACAAAGGGTATTAAACCGACGGCAAAAAGTGGTAAAAGCCAACTTAAAACAATCAATTCTGTCATGTCAGGTCTTCTGCTGAGCGAGCATCTGCTCCGCAAAAATAACGATATATTCCGGTTTTGACCCCAAAACTATCCTCCACATTTTCACCATCTCACCATTTCACCATTTCACCATTTCACTTGTAGCAATACCTTTTCATTACCCGATAGGCATCCAGTATTCCCAACTCCCCTGCCCTGCTCAGGTCTTCGCATCCCTTCGACTTATCGTTAACAAGAATATAGAGCAGTCCGCGGTTAAAATAGGCCTCCGCGAATTTTTCCCGGCAGTCGATGGCACGGCTGAAATCGTCGATGGCGGCCGGGTAGTTTCCCATGGTGCAGTGAACGAATCCTTTGTTGAAAAAGGCATAAGGAAATCCCGGATCGAGCCGGGTAGCCATATCCAGGTCGGCCAGGACCTTTTCATACGACTGGTCCTGTTCATTGGTTTTTGGCGGCGTTTCGATCTTTGGCCTCACTTTCCCGATCGAAATCTCCTGTCCTGCCTCATCCTGCGACTGCAGCAGGCGGATAAGCTCGAACCTTGTTTGTGCCCGGCTGAACCAGGCCATGATAAAGGCCGAGTCGAGCCGCAGAACGGAGTCATAATCGGCAAACGATTTATTGAAATTGCGGAGGGCCGACCAGGAGATCGCCCGCTTATAGTAAGCTTCCGGTTTATGGGAAACCGAATCGATGACCCGGGTCTGGTTTTCAATTTCACGGCGGCAAACCGAATCCCTCAGCAGTTCAGGCTTGTTGGTGAAGGTGATAATGTTGGTATAGTAGTGCTCTTTCCGGTAGGTATCGTAAAGGCTTATCTGGTCGTAATTCAGTTTGCCCAGAAATACGCTGAACATCGGAATGAGCTGGATGTCTATGTACTGATTCTGGAATTTGCTGTTGAGCGTGTTCATCTCTTCAAAATCGCCGGTCAGTTTAACCAGACTCTCCAGGTAATTTTTCTGTTGAGCCAGCGTAGCCGGATCGATGTGGTTCTTTTCACCGATCTCCATAGCCCGCTGATAATCTTTTGCGGCACCTGCCCGGTCGCCGGTTTTGTTTTTTATCTCAAACCGGCTGTAATAGGCATCGGCATAATCGGGAAAAAGCTCGATGGTCTTATCGAGATCTGCCAGCGCTCCTTTGTAGTCTTTCAGTTCGGCTTTCAGCAGTCCCCGGTAATAATAACTGATGATGTTTTTGGGGTTCAGGTTGATCACGGCACTGAAATCGCGCACCGCGCCTTTCTTGTCCTTCATGTCATTTAAAACGATCGCCCGGTTGAAGTAGGCATAGGAGTTATAGGGCGAGAGGCGGATGACCTTATTCAGGTCCAGAAGGGCCGGACTCAGCGCCTTGACCTTGATACTTGCCAGCGACCGGTTGAACAGTGCGTAGGTATTGTTCGAATCAAGCACGATGGCCTGGCTGAAGCAACGGATGGCGGAGTCGGGCTGGTTCAGCTCCAGGTGTGTGGATCCCAGTTGGATAAAGCTATTCGGGTCGCCCGGGTTGATGGATATGGCCATACGAAAGTCATCGATGGCGTTCTCGTAGCGTTTGATCCCAACCTCGGATGTTCCTTTCAGGATATAGATGCCTTCGTGACGGTATTTCAGGTCGATGGCTTTGCGGCAATCGACGATACAGGCATAATAATTTTTGAGGTAGAGGTTGGTCCGTGCCCGGTTTACATAAATATCGGGGTTGTCGGGCGAAAGCTCCTGGGCCCTGGCGAAATCATCCATGGCCCCGCGGAAATTCTGCTGCTGCGCCCTCACCACGGCACGGTTGATGAATACATCTGCCAGCACGGGTGAAAGTTCGATGGATAAGGTATAATCGCGCTCGGCGCCTAAGAAATCATCAAGTCCGTATTTTGCATAACCCCGGAGGAAGTACAACTCGGAAAGCCCGGGTTCGCGCTGTATTGCATTGTTGAGGTTCGCCAGCGCCCCGATATAATCGCCCTGGCGAAGGTTCGTCAATCCTGCCTGCTTGAAGTTGAAATCATTCTGGGCCTTAAGCGCAAAGGGTAGAAGGAAGAAAACCGCGATCACCAACCAGTTTCGCCATTTCACTATTTCGCTACTCATATCTCAACGCATCGATCGGGTTCAGGCGGGCCGCCTTGCGTGCCGGGTACCATCCGAAAAAGATGCCGATGGCCGAAGAGAAGATAAACGACATAAGGATGGATTGAATGGTGATGGTCACAGGCCAGCTCATCAGGTTGGCAATAACCTGCGAAACCAGCATCCCCAGACCGATTCCGATCAAACCTCCGAGCAGGGAGATCAGCAGGGCTTCAATGAGGAACTGCAGCAGGACATCCCGGCCGCGGGCGCCCACACTCATCCGGATCCCGATCTCGCGCGTACGTTCCGTCACGGAAACGAGCATGATGTTCATGATCCCGATGCCGCCGACGAGCAGCGAAATACTGGCGATACTGGCCAGCAGAATGGTAAGGATCTTTGACGTTGCGGTGGCCGCATTGGCAATGTCGCTCTGGGTCCTGATGGTGAAGTCGGCATCTTCCGACGGGCCAAGTCTGTGGCGTTCTTTCAGCACCTCGGTGATCTCTGCCGTAGCTGCCGGAATTTTGTCTTCCGTGGTTGCGGATGCGAGCATGCTCTGAATGTAGGTAATGGCCAGCATTCGCTTCTGCACGGTGGAAAACGGAGCAATCACCATGTCGTCCTGATCCTGCCCAAAGGCATTCTGTCCCTTCTTTTCGATCACGCCGGTGATCTTGAACGGTATCTTGTTGATCCTGATCACCCGGCCCACGGCGTCAGCCCCTTCGCCGAAAAGATTCGTAACGATGGTCTGGCCTACCACGCATACCTTGGCTGCGCTTTTGTCGTCATTCATGGTGAAGGGATTCCCGGTTTCAATCTTCAGGTTGCGGATGCTGAAATAATCGGGATATACGCCATACACCGAACTCCGCCAGTTCAGGTTGGAGGCCACAAGCTGACCGCTGGTGCGAACCTGGGGTGTGAGGTAGGCAACCGACGGGCAACGCTCGATAAGCGCCCTGGCGTCGTCGAGGGTCATCTTCTGCGAGGTGCCGGCTTCCATCCTTACTCCGCCGCTGCTGCTGGCCTGCGGAAAGATCATCAGCACATTGGTACCGAGGGTGGATATCTGCGACTGGATACTTTCCCGTGAGCCTTGTCCGATGGCCAGCATGGCGATAACGGAGGCTACGCCGATAATGATGCCCAGCATGGTAAGGAAGGTGCGCATCTTATTTTTTGTCAGCGAACGGATGGCCGCCTTCAGCAGGTTCTTCATCTTCATACTTCGTCCTCCACGTTTACCGGTAGCTGAGCCAGCTCTTCGCGGGCATTGCGCTGGTTGCCGACCATCACGGAGCGCATGATCCTGCCGTCGCGGAAGGTGATGTTGCGCTTTGTGAAGCCTGCAATATCTGCTTCGTGGGTCACAATTACGATGGTGATCCCTTTCTCATTGAGCTTTTGGAAAATATCCATGATCTCCAGGCTGGTCCGGGTGTCAAGGTTACCGGTCGGCTCATCAGCCAGGATCACCACGGGGTCGTTTACCAGCGAACGGGCAATGGCCACGCGCTGCTGCTCACCGCCGGACAGCTGGTTTGGCATATGGCTTGAACGGCTTGCCAGTCCCACTTGCTCAAGTGCCTTGAGGGAACGATCGCGCATCTCCCGGGAGCTGATCTTGTGATTATACATCAGGGGCAGTTCAACGTTTTCGAGCGCCGAGGTGCGCGACAAAAGATTGAACGACTGGAATACAAAGCCGATCTTCCGGTTGCGGAGGGTGGCGAGCTGGTCTTTCGAGAGGCTGCTCACATCGGCTCCGTCAAGCAGGTAACTGCCACGGGTAGGAACATCCAGACACCCCAGGATGTTCATAAAGGTAGATTTGCCGGAACCGCTTTTGCCCATGATGGCCACAAACTCGCCGGGTAAAATATCCGCATTGACCCCACGCAGGGCGTGAACCTCCACATCGCCCATGGTGTATGTTTTCACCAGGCTCTTAACGGCAATGATGGTTTTGTCCATATCAGTGTCCTCCCCTGCCGCCGGCACCCGCCGGTCTGCCCATTTGCGGTGCAAAGGGATTTTGCTGAGCCGGCGCTGATCCTTTGGCCGTTTGGGCGTTCAACTGACCGGTGATGATTTCAGCGCCCTCTTTTAGATTCCGTCCCATCACTTCGGTGTAGCTTCCGTCTGTCAAACCGATCCTTACCCGCTGTTTCGCTATTTTATCTCCCTCCTTTACCCATAGGGTGCCGAGGTTCGGACGACCCATATGGCCTCCCCCTTCGGGATGGCCGCCGCGCATGCCCTCCTGTGAGGGTACGAATCTCAGCGCAGCAGCCGGCACCTTCAGGATATCCTTCACCTCGTTTACCAGCACCGTGATGGTCGCCGTCATCCCCGGCAGGAGCTTCAGATCGGGATTGGGAACATCGATGATCACGGTATAATTCACCACATTCTGGGTTACGACCGGCTGGAGCCGTACCTGCCTCACCACACCGGTGAAGGTTTGATCGTCGTAGGCATCCACCGAAAAGGTCACCTCCTGGCTCACTTTGATCTTGCCGATATCGGCTTCGTCGATGTTGGCCTGAACCTGCATCTTGGTGAGGTCGTTGGCAATGGTAAACATCGTCGGGGTGCTGAAACTGGCAGCCACGGTCTGGCCAACATCTACCGCACGCGACACCACCACACCCGAGATCGGGGCGACGATGGTAGCATAGCGAAGATTGATCTTAGCGCGGTTCAGGGCCGACATCGCAGAACTGGCGTTGGTAACAGCGGTTTCATAAGTGGTGAGTGCAAGATCGTAATCGGCCTGTGCCATCACCTTTTGTTCAAAGAGCTGCTTTGTGCGGTCGTAGTCGCGCTTTGCCTGGTTTACCTGTATCTCGGCCCGTTTGTAGGAGGCTTTGGCATCATCCACGGCCTGTACAAGATAGGTCGTATCCAGCACGGCAATGAGCTGCCCCTCCTTCACCACCGAATTGAAATCGACAAGGATCTTTTTGATGATCCCCGACACCTGGGTTCCAACCTGTACCGTAGTAACAGCCTGCAGGGTTCCACTGGCCCGCACGGTGACCTGGATATCTCCCTTTTCCACTTTGGCTGTTCTCCATTCGGGGGCCGACACTTTCTCCTTGCTGTAAAAAATCCAGCAGGCAGCCGCAATGACCACAATCACAACAAGGATTAAAATCCAATATACCTTTTTCATCATCTCACTTTTAACGCTCAATTAATAACACCGGCATCAGAACTGTATCGCCTTCCCCTGGTAAAATTCGAGGATCTTGGTCTTGAAAATGTAATCGTACTTGGCTTGCAGCAGGTTCGACTGCGATTGGGAATAACTGTTTTTCTGGATCATGAAATCGATGGCATTAAGTACCCCGACCTCGAACTTTTTTTCCGAATTCAGGTAGGCCGCCTCTACCGCCGCAAGCTGCTCCTTTGATGCTTCGAATTTTTTGGCGGCAGCCCGCAGGTCGGTGTAGTTCTGTTCGATCGATTTTCTCAGCAGGTTTTTCGTGTTCTGCTCGTTCAGACTGGCATTCTGGGCATTGATCTTTGCCCGGTCTATGTTGCTTTTTATCTGCCGGTTGCTGTAAATCGGTATCGAAAGGCCCATGCCGAACGACTGTCCGATGTTGTCCCACAGCTGCGTAAAGAACGGATATCCCTCCGGGTTCACATTGGTTCCCTTTTTCCGGCTGGAGGCGAAGTTGCTGCTCATGTTGGCACTTATGTTGAGGCGCGGCCACCGGGCACCCTCAGAGACCTTTAACGCCATCAGCGCGGCATTGGTCTTCATGGAGGCACTGGTGATCTGCGGCTGCACGGTAAGTGATTTCTGGTAGATCTCTTCGTTGCTCTGTAACAGAACATTCACCGGGTCGTTGAATGCCGGGATTTCCACATCGAAGTTATCCGCTATCGGGATCTCCATCAGCTGCATCAGGGTCACCTTGGCCATGTCGAGCTGGTTCTGGGCAGTGATCACAGCGAGGTTGTCGGTAGCCTGCTGCGACCTGATCTGCAGCAGATCACTTTCCGGAACTTTGCCGGCAGTGACCATCCGCTGTGTGCGGTCAACCTGTGCCGCCGTGGAGGCCGCCTGGTTGTTGGCGTTGGTGAGGGCTTCGTAGGCAAACAACACCTGCAGGTAACCGGTAGTGATATTCAGGATGACATCGTTCTTCACCTTTTCAATATCGTAGGTACCTGCCTGCACATTCAGCCGGTTTTGCCGGATGGTATTGGTGTTCTGCAAGCCGTTGAAAAGGTTGAGTCCGCTGCTGATCCCGAAGTTCGTTGAATGATAGGCCTGGGTAACGAACTGGTTGGTGGTGGGGTCCACGTTCTTTCCGAAGTTGACCGCCTCATTGGCGCTGCCGCTCAGGCTGGGGATCCGGTTTGACCTTGACTGTTCAAGGCTCACTTTGTTGAGTTCATTGGTAAGCCTGCTCTGGTTCACACTGATGTTTCTCTGCAGTGCAGTATCAAGGCACTGCTGAAAGGTCCATGCCTGACTCTGGCCGTTCGTCCGCAACGCAGATGAAAAAATGAGAACGACAAGCAAGAGGACTACCCTCATCTTATTCAACACTTTTATCATTGTTGATCATTTTATAAAGCTGATCACGGTAGTGCTCGGAGATGGGAATCTCTTTCCGTCCGATGGTAAGCATCTGTTTCTGGATAAAATCAATCTTGCTGAAGGCCACGATGAATGAGCGATGAACCCTCACGAATTCCTTTGGAGGCAGCTTCTCTTCCAGCGCCTTCATGCTCATCTGGGTCAGGATCGGTTTATCCCCCATGTAGATCTTTACATAATCCTTCAGCCCTTCAATGTACAGAACACTGGCCAGGTCAATTTTCACCAACTTATAATCAGCCCGTACAAACAGGAAATTGGGAGAGGCGATGATCTCCTTGTGATGCTCCTGAATCAGCGCTTTCTCCCTGAGGTCCTGATATTCCCTGGCTTTGTTCACGGCTTTCAGAAAACGCTCCAGTGAGTAGGGTTTCAGCAGGTAGTCGATCACATCCAGGTTAAATCCTTCGGTCGCATATTTTTCATATGCCGTGGTGAGGATCACCATGGGCCTCGACTTAAGGGTCTTGAGCAGCTGTATCCCAGAAACATCGGGCATCTGAATGTCGAGAAAAATCAGGTCGATGGACTCATTCCGCAGAACCTCCATGGCTTCAAATGCACTTTTGCATGTCTTTACCATTTCCAGAAACGGGAGTTTCTTAATGTTGTCCTCGATCAGATCGAGCGCCAGCGCTTCGTCATCTATCGCAATACATCGTATCATATTCAGAATTGTATGGTAAGTTCAACCTGGTAGCTGCAACCATTGTCGGTGATGCTGAGCACATGCCTGTCGGGATAGAGTAGTTCAAGCCGGCGGGTGACATTTTTCAGGCCGATACCCGAACCTGACTCAAGGGTTGCATCCTGGTGCTTGATAATGTTGTTTTTCACGGTAAAAGTGAGGACCGACTCCCGGATGACCAGGGTGATCTCAATGTTTGAATTTTCATAATAGCTTACGCCGTGTTTAAACGCATTTTCAACAAAGGGGATCAGCAGGAGTGGTTCAATGACGTATCGTTCAGGTTGCCCTTCAATGGTAAACCTGACCTTCACCTCCTTCGAAATCCGGAGCTGCTGGAGTTCGATGTAGCTCTGAAGATATTCTACCTCCTTTTCCAGACTAACCTTTTCGTCCTTGGAGTCCTGCAACATGTATCGCATGATCTGCGAAAGCTTGATAATGGCGGGTTCGGTATCATCAGACTTTTTCCGGGCGAGCGCACAGATGTTGTTGAGTATGTTGAAGAGAAAATGAGGGTTTATCTGCGACTTCAGGAAGGCGAGATCGGAGGAGAGCTTCTCTGCCTCCATCTCCTTTTTCTGCCGTTCATTTTTAAACCATTCGTTTGTTATCCGGATGGCTGAACTCAACGCCACAATAAAAAAGGATGGCGAGATGGTTCCGTTGAAGGATCGCCAGAAATCAAAAGGATGACGGTGCGGAATGATATCAAAGGTGACATAGATAAAGAGGGCATTCAGCACACAGATAACAAACATGCCGGAAAGCATGAGAACCAGGTAGCTGAGGAATCTTTTCCGGAGAAGAAAATGAGGGATCAGGAAAAAAAAGTTAATGTAAAAATAGCATACCATCAGCAATTGAAGGAACCAGCCCAGGTATATAAAACGGGTACGGTTTGATTCGTTGTCGATAAAAAACAGGGGAACGAGGAAAAATGCCAGCCAGAGTAGCAGGTGAATCCAGGGTGTGAACCTTCTGTTTATTAATCCGGTTTGCTGGGACATGCCTGTAGTATTTGTTGCTAATTTACCCCTTTCTGTTATATCTCATCGATATAATAGACAGTTAAAGTATTTTTGACGTTCATGAATATTTTTTCACCGACATAAAAAATTCCGGCAAAGATTAATCGTTATCTTTGTTTCGATGCTCAATCAGAAACTACAACAACGGCTAACACAAAAGCTTTCGCCTCAGCAGGTGCTCGTTATGCGTCTGTTGCAGGAACCTATCCTCTCTCTCGAACAACGTATCAAGCAGGAGATCGAAGAAAATCCGGCCCTCGACGAGGAGGTAAATGAGGAAGAGGAGATTGAACAGGAAGAGATGCCCCTCGAATCGATCGATGCCGATGAGGATGAATTTCACGATGAGAATGAACCTGTGGAATCGGCAGAGGATGAGTTTTCTTTCGAAGACTATGTAGACGAGGAGGATATCCCCGAATACCGCCTGGTTGCCGACAACAAAAGCCCCGACGAAGAGAGCCGGGAGATTCCGATCATCTCGGGGATCAGCTTCCAGGATTTTCTGATTGCACAGATCGGGTTACATAAATTTACCGACAAACAGTATATCATTGCCTCAACCATCATCGGCAACCTCGACGAATCGGGCTACCTGCGTCGCGAAATTCCTGCCCTTGCCGACGACCTGGCCTTTAACCAGAACCTGGAATCGTCGCCCGAAGAGATCCTCGAAGTGCTTGAAGCAGTTCAGACTTTCGATCCGCCGGGCATCGCCGCACGCAACCTTCAGGAGTGCCTGCTCATCCAGCTCAGGATGAAGACCGACCGAACCTATGCCACAGAACTTGCCGAGATAATCCTGAAATTTTATTTTGATGAATTCAGCAAGAAACATTACGATAAAATCCTTCAGAAAGGAAACATCTCGGAAGAGGAGCTGAAGGAGGCCATCGAAGAGATCCAGACACTCAACCCCAAACCCGGCGCTGCCATTTCAGAAGGAACCCGCGACAATCCTTACATCGTTCCCGACTTTCTCGTGACCAATACCGGCGGAATACTTGAACTTACGCTCAATTCCAGAAATACCCCCGAGTTGAACCTCAACCGCGATTACCTAGATATGCTGCGGGAATACAGCGGCAACAAACGAAAAATATCGGGATCCGAGAAGGCAGCCCTGTCGTTCGTCAAGCAAAAACTGGATGCGGCAAGAGGTTTCATCGATGCCATCCGGCAACGGCAGCAAACCCTCTTTACCACCATGGAGGCAATCATGGAATACCAGCGCGAATATTTTGTTACCGGCGATGAGACCCGCTTGCGGCCCATGATCCTGAAAGACATTGCCGGTATTGTAGGTATGGACATCTCAACCATATCACGCGTGGCAAACAGCAAATATGTGCAAACATCCTTCGGAACTTTTCTGCTCAAGAGTTTCTTCAGCGAATCGATGCTGAACAGCGACGGAGAAGAGGTATCCACCCGCGAGATCAAGAAGATCCTTACCGATACCATCGAAGCCGAAGACAAAGCCAACCCGCGCACTGACGACGAACTGATGGACATCCTGAAGGATAAAGGGTATAACATCGCCCGCCGTACCATTGCCAAATACCGGAAACTGCTCAATGTGCCCGTTGCCCGGCTCCGAAAAGAACTCTAACCCAATTTTTATGTCTGAAAACACAATAGCCCGGGGGCTCTCCTGCATTTTCCACCCGTTGCTGATGCCGGTATACATACTGCTCGTTATGCTCAATACCGGAAGTCTCTTCAACTTTGATATCCCGCTTCATCTCAAGCTGATCCTGCTGGGGATTGCCGTGCTCACCACCATCCTCTTTCCCCTGTTCATCACCTTCATCCTGTTTCGCCTCAGGGTGATCTCCTCCCTGTTCATGGAAAAACGCGAAGAACGTGTTTACCCGATCCTGGCGGCAGCCGTATTTTATTATGTAACCTACTACCTCCTCAAAGGCATCCAGGTCTCCACGATCTTCAGCTTTTACATGCTCGGTGCAACATTCCTCTCCATCTGCGCGCTGGTCATCAATTTTTACCGCAAGATCAGTCTTCACATGATCGGCATGGGCTCTTTTGTGGGACTTTTTGTGGGCCTCACCCTCAATTTCGGACTGAATTTCAACCTGCAGGTGGTAACAGGGATTTTGTTGTCGGGGGTGGTCGGCTATGCCAGACTAAAATCAAACGCCCACCAGCCTGCCGAGATTTACACCGGCTTCCTGATGGGCGCTATGGTTGTTTCGTTGCTGGTATTTCTCCTGTGATCAGAAAGGCCTGAGCAGGAATCCCAGGGTAATGGGATATACATTCGGACCCAGCCCCTTTTTGAATACATCAGAGAGCTGGTAGTAGCCGTAAAAATGAAACCATTTATATCCGATCCGCAGGTACGGACCATAGGCAAAGGCCTCCAGGTTTTTAATGTTTCTGAGTTTCATCCGCAACTCTTCGTGAGGAGGCAAAGGATTGTCGCCCACATATTTGGTGAATGCAGGGAGCAGGTAACCCAACTTGAAGCCAATGCCCATGGCAAATTTTTTCTTTGTTGAAAAATTGAATTCGATGGGCAACTCCAGATAAGGCAGGGTCATTTTACTGCGCTTATAGCTTATGGAGTCGGGAATAACAGTGAACCGGGTGGTGTCGTTCTTGCCGGTGACCGTGAAATTCCCGTACATGTTGTGAACCGAAAGTCCGAGACCGATGCCAACGCCAAAATTGCTTTTACCGAAAGGAACGCCATACAGCACATAGGCATGAAAACCCTGGTTGATGGTCCTGGTCTTTGTTCCCGAAGGCATGTTCTGCCAGATATCGGTAAACAATCCGATCCCCACCGCGATGCGTTTTTTGGTGGTTTCGTTGAGCACCTGGGCCCTGCCAACAGAGGGAACAAGCATGCTGAAAAGGATTGCCGTGAGGGTGAAAAAGTAAAATATGCGCTTGCAGTTGTTCATAGAATTTCAATTTGCCAGTGACAAAGATAGGTAATTTATACGTTGCAGCCGATTATGATAACGGATGAGGGTGCCAAAAATTTGATCAGCCCCACAAATTTTCGGGGTACTCCCCTTGTTTGATAAGGTTTCTGATGCTTCGCACCACCGTTTCCCGATCCTCCTTGTAGGTCATGCCAAACCACTTGTCGTAGCAATCGAGCACCTTCACGGTAGCCCTGTGGCTGTTGATGAGATCGTTCACCATGCTCGGGATATAGAATTCCGCTTTCAGGTTCTCGGCGTTCCTGTTAATGAACTCCCCAAACCCCTGGTTCAGGAAGGTAAAGAACGAGGGGGTAAATCCCCAGAAGTTCATGGACACGATGGTGTTGTCGGAAATGCCCACCAGCTTTTCATGTTCATCCTTGTAGGTGATCCCGTTTTCACCCCTTTCGATGTGGTGACGTTCCGCCACGTCCACCAAAAAAGAGGAGGCATCAGGCTGGCAGATGCCGCGCGAAACCGACCCGAATTCAGAGAGGGTGTTGGCAACATGGTATCCAACCATGCAATAATCGTTTTCGCGCGCCGGGGTCCAGCCCTTGTAGTAATCAGCCAGGGATTTATAGGCTCCGCGACCGTAGAAATCGTCGGCGTTGATGACTGCAAAGGGCCCGTCAATCTTACCGTCGGCCATCATTACCGCATGACCTGTGCCCCAGGGCTTCTGACGCTCGTCGGGAACAAGCACTCCCTCCGGTACCATCCAGATCTCCTGAAACACATAATCTATCGCGATCTTGTCCTGAAGTTTTTCGACAAAGGTCTCCTTAAAATCATCTTCGATACTCTCTTTGATGATGAATACCACCTTTCCGAATCCCGCCCTGATGGCGTCGTAAATTGAATAATCGATGATGGTTTCTCCCGAAGGACCGATCTTGTCGAGCTGCTTGAGTCCGCCATAACGGCTGCCGATGCCGGCTGCAAGAATGAGTAGCGTTGGTTTCATGGTTTCTGAATTTTCCAGGACCTGACCTTATGGCCCTGCAGTGCGAAATAAATGATAAAAAGGTAACACGGCACCGCCAGCCAGTAGGCCTGTTGCGGCGACCACACATCCGAGAGGTAGCCCCACAGCAGGGGCAGAATGGCTCCGCCGGCTATACCCATGATGAGCAGGGCCGATCCGGTTTTAATGAATTTACCCAGATCATGGATGGCAAGCGGCCATATGGCAGGCCACACGAGGGCATTTGCCAGCCCGAGCAAACCCACGAAAAGCACGGTGTAAGGAACGACCAGCTCCACCGGACGGAGGGTCATAAGGTCCACAAACGGGAAGCTGAAATGCGCGGTAACCGGAACGGCGGTGATCAGCACGGTGAAGAGGATACCCAGCACGCCACACCAGGCCAGCGCTGTTTTTTGCGAGAGGTACTTCGGGATACCCAGGATCCCGAGGATGTACCCCGCCACCATGGAGATCAGCACGAGGGAGGTGAAATTTTTGGCTGATTCAAGGGCCACGCCGATAGAGAGTCCGTACCGGATGATGGTATCGCCCGCAATCACCTCAACCCCTACGTAAAAAAAAAGGGTGATCACGCCCAGGATCAGGTGCGGAAACTGAAAAATCGAAGTTTTGGAAGAGGCCTCGTTGTTTCCGGTATCAACATCTTCCTCCGCTTCCACCTCGGGGAGCGGCGCTTTGCGGATGAAAAGTCCGAGGGCAAAGAGTACCAGCGTCATCACCAGGTAAGGATTGATCACCCTGCGTGCCAGTACATCGAGCGCCGCCACCCTGGCTTCCCGGCTCAGATTCTCCAGGCTTTTGACAAACGTGTCTCCGTCGTGCAGAATGAAATAGGCCAGGATGAGCGGGGCAATGGCACCAGCCAGCTTGTTGCAGATCCCCATGATGCTGATTCGCCGGGCGGCACTCTCACGCGGTCCGATGATGGTGATATAAGGGTTCGAAGCCGTTTGCAGAATGGCCAGCCCGGTGCCGAGGACAAAAAGCCCCAGCAGGAAGAGCGGAAATGTTCGCAGCATGGCAGCCGGAATGAACAGCAGCGTGCCCAGGGCCATCACCCATAACCCAACCATCATACCGGTCTTGAAGCCGGTCCTTTTCAGCACCCAGGAGGAGGGTAAAGCCATTACGGTATAGGAGATGTAAAAAGCGAAGGCGACGAACAAAGCCTGGAAATTCGACAGCTCACAGGCAATTTTCAGGTAAGGAATGAGGATCCCGTTGAGCCAGGTAACAAAACCAAAGATAAAAAAGAAGAGACCGATGATGGATACCGAGAGTGCATAACTCCCTTTTGGCGTTAAACCCTGCCCGGGAACCTGTTGTGTCATGAAGGCTTTGTTTGGTCCTTTTAACCAGTTAACTGCGACAAAAATAAAGTAAATTTGTGTTAGGTAAACAATTCAAAATAATAATACATTTGTAAATAATACACTCCTCCAAGTCCTCCGCCTTATATGAATTAACAGGACTTGTCGACTAAATATTGATAACCGATGGAGAATAAACCAGAAAAGTTCAATATCCTCATTGTTGATGACCGGCCGGAAAACCTGCTCACCCTTGAAACGATCATCGACAGTGATGAGCTGACCATAATCAAAGCCCTCTCCGGAAACGAGGCGCTGGGGCTGATGATCGATTATGACATCTCGCTGGTGCTGCTCGACGTGAACATGCCCGGCATGGATGGCTTTGAAACCGCAGAGCTGATGCGGGGCAGCGAACGTACAAAAAGTATTCCCATCATCTTTATCACCGCCACCTTCCGTCAGCCGAAACAGATCTTCAGGGGTTATGAAACCGGCGCCGTTGATTATCTCTACAAACCCCTCGACCGGAAGATCCTGCAAAACAAGATCCGGGCGTACATCGATTTTTTCAAACAGAAACATGCCCTTCAGGTAACCACCAAGGAGTTGCAGGGAACCATCTCGGAACTCGAAAAAGCCAGACGCATTGCCGAAGAGGCCACACTGGCGAAAAGTTCGTTCCTGGCCAGCATGAGCCACGAGATCCGCACCCCGCTGAACGGTATCATCGGGATGACCGACCTCATCCTGATGGACCGCGACATCACCGACCAGTATTTTGAACATCTGACCGATATCAAGCAAAGCTCCGAATCACTCCTGGAGATCATCAATGAGATCCTCGATATCTCGAAAATAGAAGCCGACAAGCTGGAGATTGAACACATTGAATTCAGCTTGCGCGATCTGCTGGAAAAGATTGTAAGGTTACTGTCGGTAAAGATTTTTCAGAAAAAACTCGAACTTATCCTGCAGCATCCTGCCACCATGCCCGATGTGGTGATTGGCGATCCGACACGCCTGCGTCAGGTGCTGATAAACCTGGTAGGCAATGCCATCAAATTTACCGAAACCGGAACAGTCACCCTGGCGGTGGGGATCACCGGCGTTCAAAACGGGGTGAACGATTTTGAATTCACCGTAAAAGATACCGGCATCGGCATTTCGGCCGACAAAACAGACATCCTTTTCGAGTCGTACCGGCAGGCCGACGCCTCCACAACCCGAAACTATGGCGGTACAGGTCTCGGACTCACCATCTCCAAAAAACTTGTTGAGATGATGGGCGGAAAGATCGGCGTGGAGAGTACCCCGGGCAAAGGAAGCACCTTTCACTTCAACCTACCGCTCAAACCCGGTCATCCCTCCGAAAGTGCCTGGAGTCTGCCCCTCCCCGAATCACTCAAGCCCCTTAACGTGCTGGTTGTCGACACCCATTCCGAGCACAACGCGCAGCTTGCAAACTATTTCAAAGCCTGGAATATCAGGGCCGATTTTGCCACTTCGGTGAATATGGCGATTGAATCGCTGCTGTCGGCCAAAGGTTCCGGTTATAACATTATCCTGGTGGATCACCTGCTCTTTTCTTACCAGGGGAAATCTGTCGTTCAGCTGCTTCGTGCCGCCCTGCCGGCGCAGAAATCGGCAGAATTCGTGATCATGACCGACGACAAATCGATTCATGCCATCCGTCAGATCCAGGCCCAGGATATCCGTTTCTATATCTTTAAACCGGTCCTGCAAAAGGAGCTGCGTAATCTTATTCAGCGAATTTTCAAGGTCGATTCACATCTTCCTGTTGCCGGCAGCCAGGCCAATAAATTTACCCCCGGCAACGTGCAGGCCCGCAAACTGAATATCCTGCTTGCCGAGGACCAGCTCATAAACCAGAAGATCGTGGTACAACTTCTGGCAAAAAAAGGGTGGGATGTGGTTACAGCCGTGAACGGGCTGGAGACTGTGAAAAAGGCCCGTGAAATTTCCTTCGACCTGATCCTCATGGACGTCATGATGCCGGAAATGGATGGGTTTGAGGCCACCCGCACCATCCGCAGCGACGCTGGCGGCAAAAATCAAAAGACACCGATTATCGCGCTAACCGCCAATGCCATGAAGGGAGACCGCGAGAAATGTCTGGAAGCCGGTATGGATGACTACATCTCAAAACCGCTTCATCCTGAAGATGTATTCGGGACCATCGAGAAATTTTGTTACAAATAATTGTCACCTTCGCCTATGATCAAGCAGGTATGGAACAACCGTGTAAAGTTCCTGAAAGAATTTGATTACCGGACCCTGAAAAATATGGGTATTGGCAAGACCCTGCTGCTCTGGTTTCTTGCCATTGCCCTTATCCCGCTGGCTACGCTCAGCTTCATTAACTTCCTCTATTATTACCAGGGTCTTAACGTGATGGCAAAGAAGGCCCTCTTCACTACCTCCCAGCTTCGGATGAACTACCTGAACTCCTATTTCCAGGAGATGAACGACTATCTCGAGGATGTGTCGCGGGATGGCAACACCATACACCTGGTAGAGGTCCTTCATGCTGAATACGCCGGGAGAGACAATCCGGAAAACAAGCCGGTGGCTCCTAAAATCCTGAAAACCCAGGAGGCTGAGTTGCGCAACAGCCTGCTAAAAACCTACATGCCGGAAGGCATCAACAATATTTATTTCATCAACAACGACGGGAAAATACGTTTTGAGCTGAATCCCGGATCAGACCTGGGTGCAGACCTCTTTTCGGGACCCCTGTCCACCTCCCTGTTTGGAAAAACCGTGCAGAAGATACTCCGCGGAGGGAAGCCCCTCTTCTCCGACCTCGAATACTATCCTCCGGCCAACAACGAACTGTGCGGGTTGCTCGGGCAGCCTGTTTACTCATCCACCGGGGAGAAGATCGGGATCATTGCGCTCCAGATCAACACCGAAAAGATCGACAAGATCATTCAATACGGGATCGGGTTTGGGAATTCCGGACATGTTTACCTGGTGGGAATCGATCTGAAGCTCCGGTCGGCCAGCCGGATCGGCCTGAAATCAAGGGTGGTTGTGGATTCGGGCGCCAACGAGAAGACCAGGATCTGGCAAGGGGTAAAACTCAACAACGTCACGCTGGCTTCTGATGGAAAACCCATCACGGAAGAGGTAACCATTTACCGGAACACCCACGGCGTGGTGGTGATGGGACTTTACCGCAACATCGACGTGCTTGAAAAGCTTGGCGTAAACTGGGCGCTGGTGGAAGAGATTGACCAGGAGGAGGCCCATGTGGTTGCCCGGGAGCTGTCGACCTTCGCCAAAATTTCGCTGATCCTCACCTCCATTATCGTAGTGATCCTCTCGATCATTGTTACCCGGAGGTTTGTATTTCCCATCAAGCGGATCTCGGAATGGGCGAAACAGGTTGCCCATGGCGAACTGGTAAGCAAAGACATCCAGGTGGCCGAAAACGAAGTTGGAGAGATGAAAGACACCTTCAACTGGCTGGTGAAATCACTGCAGTCGTTTGCAGAAGTGAGCCAGTCGGTTGCGCTGGGCGATTACAGCAAAACCGTGAAGGTTCGCAGCGACAAGGACACCATGGCCATCGCCATGAATGAGATGGTGGAGAGTTTCAAGAATGTAGTAAAGCAGGCCAAATCGATTGCCAGCGGCGACTACTCCACCAACATCATGCCCCGGAGCGACCAGGATACCCTGGGTATTGCCCTCTATGAGATGACCATGAAACTCCGCGAAGCGCATATCGAGATCATGGGCCAGGATTGGCTCAAGACCGGTATCAACGACCTCGGATTAAGGATCAGCGGAGAGAAGAGCATGCACGAATTATCCGACGAGGTGATCAGCTTCCTGGCCCGTTACCTGAACGCGCAGCTTGGATTTCTCTTCCTCAAGGATGATCATGACCAGCTTCAGCTTTCCGCCTCCTTTGCCGGCAGCGAGAATTCGATGGGAAAGAAAACCCTTGCCATCGGCGAAGGGCTGATCGGACAGGTTGCAAAGGAACGTAAGACACTCACCTTTTTCTCATCGGAATACAACGGGCCAAAAGTGAACATCGGCCCCGACAATGTGATGCCGAGTCACTTCATCATTTCACCGATACTTTACGAAAATCAGCTCATCGGTGTTATTGAACTGGGTTCGTTTGAAGCGTTTGACCAGCAGAAACAGTCATTTATCGGCACCTCGCTCGACAACATTTCGGTGGCTATCAATACCGCCCGTTCACGGGAAAGAGTACAGGAACTGCTTTCAAAAACACAGGAACAGGCCAATGAACTGGTGATGCAGAAAGAGGAGTTGCGGCAGATCAACCAGGAGCTTGAGGAGCAGACCAAAGCATTAAAGCTGTCGGAAGAGAGTCTGCAGCACCAGCAGGAAGAGCTCAGGGTTATCAACGAAGAGCTTGAGGAGCGTTCAAAGGTGCTTGAGCTGCAGCGTGATGACATCCGGAAAAAAAATCAGGCGCTGGAGCATGCTCAGCAGGAGATCCATCACAAGGCGGAAGCGCTCGAAATTGCCAGCCGCTACAAGTCGGAATTCCTTGCCAACATGTCGCATGAGCTGAGAACTCCGCTCAACAGCATCCTGGTGCTCTCCGAGATCCTGGCCCTGAACAAACATGCCGGCATGACGCCCGAAGAGGTGGAATTTGCAGGGGTCATCAACTCCTCGGGCAAAGACCTTCTCGACCTTATCAACGACATCCTCGATCTCTCCAAGGTGGAAGCCGGGAAGTTTGAGATCGAGGTGGAAGAGATGAACCTGGAGGAGCTGGAAGATTATGTGAAACGTTCTTTCTCGCAGCTGGTATCGAACAAAGGAATTACCCTTACCACGAAAGTGGACAAAGGGTTGCCTGACTTCATCATGACCGATAGCCAGCGGGTGATGCAGATCGTGAAGAACCTGATGTCGAATGCCATCAAGTTTACCGAAAAAGGAGGCGTTACCCTGCATGTTCACCTGCCTGAAAAAAACAGCCGCTTTCTCCACCCGGGGCTGACTTTCGGAAACTGTATCGCCATTGAAGTTACGGATACAGGGATCGGTATTGCGCAAGAGACCGCCAAGGTGATCTTTGAAGCGTTTCAGCAGGCGGATGGCACGATCAGCCGGAAATTCGGAGGCACCGGACTCGGCCTCACCATCTCCCGCAGTCTTTCGCGATTGCTGGGTGGAGAGATCCAGCTGAAAAGCCAGGTTCAGGTCGGTTCTACATTTACTTTATACCTGCCGTTATCCATGGAGCCCGTTCAGGAAAAAACGGCCATGGGTTTTATACAGACGGAAGAAAAGCCGGAGCCCAAATCAACGGACCTCTCCTTTAATCCGGAGAACGTCATCAGACATACAAGACAGGTTCCGGTTGAGGAAAATGAGTTCTCCACCGCCGGATTTCTGCCCGACAGTGTGTTCGAAGGCAAGAAGATCCTGATCGTTGACGACGATATGCGAAATGTCTTCGTGCTGTCGAAGATCCTGGAGGAGAAGAAGGTCAACACCATTATCGGCAGGAATGGCCGGGAGGGACTTGAAAAACTCCGGTCGAATCCGGATACGAACCTAGTGCTGATGGACATCATGATGCCCGAAATTGATGGCTACACCGCTATGCGCGAGATCAGGAAAGAGGAGCGTTTTGCACAACTTCCCATCATTGCGCTCACCGCGAAGGCGATGAAAGGCGACCGCGAAAAGTGTATTGAAGCCGGGGCCAACGACTATATGTCAAAACCTGTGCAGACCGAGAAATTACTCGCCCTCCTCAGGGTCTGGCTCCACAGATAAGGAAGGATCTGAATCCTCATCCTGCAGCGTGGCGCCGGAGTTTAGCTTTGCATGTTTGACAAGCCTTCCTTCTACGATAAAAATGATCGACTCGGCTATGTTTGTGGAGTAGGCTGCGAGCCGTTCAATGGCAGTGAGGATAAGGATCAGCTGCGTGGCCACCACGATGACTTCCGACTTGTGCATCATTTCGTCGATGATCCGGGCCGAGGCAACCTTGACCTTTTCATCGATGGTACCGGCCAGGTCGAAAATATCCTTCACAAACGCCGTATTCCTGCTGTTGAGGATGGTGATCACATCATTCACGATCATGTCTGTCATCTGCACCACCTCATCGATTTGAAGTTCATGGATGATGTCGCGGTATTCACTAACACTGTCAACCTTGGTGGCAATGCTCACGGCATGGTCGCCCATCCGTTCCAGGTCGTTGTTCATGCGCAGTGCCGACATGATAAGCCGCAGGTCGGTTGCCACCGGCTGGGTTAAGGCAAAAATACGCTGGCAGAGTTTATCGATCTTGACATCCAGTTTATCTACCTTTTTATCGTTCTCCACGATCTGGCCGGCAATTTCGATATCACCGTTCAGTAGCGCGGTCAGAGCCATGTGAACCTGCTCGGCCACGAGGTTCCCCATTTTGAGGATCCGCTTGTTAAGTTTATCCAGCTCTTGTTCAAAATGTCTTTCCATGATCTTGCGTTTTAATCACATTATTGTTACATCTCCCCTTTCACGAATCACGGCTTTTTAACCAAACCGTCCCGTGATATAATCCTCCGTCTGTTTTTTATCGGGGGAGGTGAAGATTTTTTTTGTTTTCCCAAATTCGATCAGCTCGCCCAGGTAAAAGAACGCGGTAAGGTCACTAACGCGCGCAGCCTGCTGCATGTTATGGGTAACGATGACTATGGTGTAATTTTTCTTCAGCTCGAAGATCAGCTCTTCGATCTTGGCGGTTGAGATGGGATCAAGAGCACTGGCGGGCTCGTCCATCAGGATGATCTCGGGTTCCACGGCGAGCGTGCGTGCGATGCACATGCGCTGCTGCTGACCGCCAGATAAACCCATGGCGGAGTCGTGCAGCCGGTCCTTCACCTCTTCCCAGATGAAGGCATTTTTAAGCGACCGCTCTACAATCTCCTCCAGTTTCTTACGGTCGGTGATCCCATTGATCCGCGGGCCATAGGCGACATTCTCAAAAATGGATTTGGCAAACGGGTTCGACTTTTGAAAAACCATCCCTATTTTTTTCCGCAGATTTACCACATCGATCTGTTTGTCGTAGATGTTCAGGGAGTCGACAAGCACTTCGCCGGTAATTTTCACGCCGGGAATAAGATCATTCATCCTGTTCAGGGTGCGAAGGAATGTCGATTTGCCGCATCCCGAAGGACCGATAAAGGCGGTGACCTCATTCTCGGGAATATCGACCGAGATGGAATTCAACGCCATCTTCGCACCGTAGAAAAGTGTTAAGTTCTTCGTTTTGATTTTAGTCTCTTTCATTGTTCAAACTTCGTCGTTGATCATTTTGCTTTTCTGCGTAAACGGGCGCGGATGATTACCGCGGTTAAATTTAACATAAAAGTGAGCATCAGCAATACCATGGTTGTGGCAAACTGAATGGGCAGTGTCTGATCCACATTGGCCGACTGTGTAGCCATGATGTAGATGTGATAGCCGAGATTCATGAACTGGTCGCTGAGCGAAGTGGGCAGGGTGGCCAGGTAATAGGCAGCCCCTGTAAAAAGGATCGGCGCCACCTCTCCCGCCCCGCGGCTCACCGCCAGGATGGTGCCGGTCATGATGCCGGCCCTGGAACCGGGCAGCACGATCCGTTTGATGGTTTCCCATTTGGTGGCACCCAGGGCCAGGCTTGCCTCGCGCAGCTCGCGCGGAACGGTGCGGATGGCCTCCTCCACCGAAACGATCACCACTGGGAGCGTTAACAAGGCCATCGTGAGACTGGCCCAGAGGATGTTGGGTTGCCCCCATTTCAGCTCTCCCCCGAGGAAGAAGTTGTCCATCCCTCCCCCCACGAACTTGATAAAGAAGCCGAGTCCGAACAGGCCGAAGATGATGGAGGGAACGGTAGCCAGTGTTCTGACGGCAAAACGTATGGTTTGCGCCAGGATGGACTTTTCGCTCGCGTATTCGGTAAGATAAATGGCGGTGATGGTACCAAAAGGGACCGCCGCCACCGACATGATGAGAACCAGCAGTGCAGTACCATAGATGGCCGGGAAGATCCCTCCTTTCATCATGCCGTCTGTGGGAAAGGCAGTGAGAAATTCCCACGAGAAGGTACCTTTTCCGCCGAGGATGATCACCACCAGCAGGACGATGATCACGGCAATGATCAGGAATGCAGACAAGGCGGTGGCTCCGATAAATATTCCGCCGGTTAAAGATTTTCTCTTGCTCATGATTGCTTTCCTTGAAAACGTTTCACCAATTTTCCTTTCACCCAGAACTCAGCCATCGCATTGAGACTGAAATTGAAAATAAACAGCAGGGAGCCGATCAGAAAAAGCACACTGTAATGGGTATCTCCAAAAACCACCTCCGCCATTTCGGCGCCAATGGTAGCAGCCAGGGTTCTCACCGATTCGAAAGGGTTGGCAGAGATCATGGCGGCATTCCCGGTGGCCATCAGGGCGATCATCGTCTCCCCGAAAACACGACCGATCCCAAGCAGGATCGCCGCAAATATTCCGGGTGTTGCAGCCGGCAAGGTGACGAACAGGGCCGTTTGCCATCGTGTGGCGCCCAGGGCAAGACTGGCTTCGGTGTAGGTGCGCGGAACGGCGGTAAGGGCATCTTCGGTAATGGTAAATATGATCGGAATGGCAGCAAGGGCCATGGCCACTCCGCCCACAAAGGCATTCAACCGTCCGTCGTAACCAAAAATGTTCTGGAAAAAGGAAGCCATCACCATCAGGGCGAAAAAACCGATCACCACGGAAGGGAACCCGGCAAGCAACTCGATGGCTGGTTTGATAATTTCGCGCAACCAGTAAGGTGCAAACGAAGCGGAGAACAGGGCCGCTAAAATCGCAATGGGTGCGGCGAATAACATGGCGATCAGCGTTATTTTCAAAGTACCCACAATGAGCGGGATCAGTCCGTACCGGGGATTATCGGAAACCGGCAGCCACTGTTTCCCCACCAGGCTTTTCAGGGTTGCCTGTTCGGAACCATGGGCAACGGTATCACGCTCCGGAGCCTGGTTTTCTATCATCAGGGTGTCCTTGGTGGTAACTCCATACTGCTCCTGGCCCGAGGCGTTGCTGGTCACGCTGGTGTCGACGCCGTACTGCTCCTGCTTCTGAATGGATTCAACTTTCACAGCCGCCTTTTTTTCAGACCTGAAAATCGGAAGGGACTCTTTGAATACGAAGAAAAAGATCAGCACGATGATGGTGATGGAAAGAAAGGCAACGCCGGTTATGATCTTTTCAGAGAGGAATTCAGAAAGCCGGAATTTCTTTCTGAGCGAGTCTCGCGTGAAGCGGTACTCTTTCTGATCGGGATTATTCATTGTTTTGTAATTAAAAATGAAAGGCAACACCTTGTGAGATGTCGCCAGTCATCCATTTTCACTGGTACTAACAAAAAACTACTTTACCGGAAAATATCCAATATCTGTTACAAGTTTCTGTCCCTCCGGGCTGAGGATCCAGTCAATGTATGCCTTGGTTTGTCCGGTCGGACGGTTTCTCAGATACATGTAAAGGTAACGCGTGATGGGATACTGACCTTTTGCAATGGTTTCCGCCGTTGCGAAATAGGCTACCCCTTTATCGTCCTTTTTAACCTTGCAATGTTTTACCCCTGCAGCATAGGCAGCGCCACCGTAACCGATTCCGAATTTGTCCTTCGAAACGGCATTCACCACGGCGGCTGTTCCCGGAAGGGTCTGACAGCTGGCGGCATAGTCGGCCTTCACCACATTATCCTTGAAGAAAACATAGGTACCCGAACTGTTCTCACGTCCGTAAAGCTTTATATCCTGGTCGGGACCGCCAACCTCTTTCCAGTTGCGGATCTTTCCGGAGAAGATACCGGCCAGCTGCTTAACGCTCAACTCGCTTACCGGGTTCGATTCATTCAGGAAGATGGTGATGCCATCCTTTGCACACGGAATTTCAACACCCATGCTGGCGTAACGCTCTTTCAGCTTATCGATTTCAGAAGATTTCATCGGGCGGCTTGAATTGCAGATATCGGTTGCTCCGTTGATGAGGGCTGAGATACCGGTACCGGAGCCTCCGCCTGTCACCTGGATGATGACATCCTGGTGTGATTTCATATAAACCTCTGCCCATTTCTGAGCCAGAATCACCATGGTATCCGAACCCTTAACAGTTATCTTGGTTGGCGCCGGCATGAAGGCGAACCCGATCATAGCTACGATCAGCAGGCCCAGTGACAGCTTTGCTTTTTTAAAATTTTTCATCTTACTTGATTTTATACGGTGATAATTATTAATTCGTAATTATTGTTCGACCTGAACGATCTTAAAACTTTACCTGTAAACGTAGAGTAAGTGTGTTCTGTTTGATCACATTGCTGTAATCATAGCTGCTGGCCACGCCATTTACCGTGTAGTTTGAGGTTACATTGCCAAGGCCGGTCTTCTCATCCACAATTCCGCTCTTTGTGTTCATCGGAATTTCGTAGGCAAGCATGATCTTGATGTTGTCGTCGAAGAAATAGGTGTAGGCAAAGGTCCATGTTCCGTAGGCGATGTCGCCTGTGCCGCTTTTCAGGTTGTTGGTAACCACGGTTTTGCTCTGGGCGTTTGTGGCAATTACGGCATCCGTTCCGGCGTAGGTGATGTTGTTGACCGTTTTGGAGCTGCCGCCATCCCATTTGTTTGTCCCGATCTGGTCGGCGGAAAGCTTGGTGTTCGGGTTGTAATAGTCGTAACGAACTGCCACCTGGTTGCGTTTGCCGATGTTCTTGATCAGGTAAACGTAGTAACCCATGAAGTTCTTTTCAATGGCCGGACGGCTTGCCGTGGTCTTGGTGGTGAGGGTGGTGAGGGTGAGGGTGTCGTTTTTCAGCGTGGAGGTCATGGGGCTCACCACCGTTGAACTGCTGGTATAGCCGGGAGTTCCATTCACACCAAAGATGTATTCGCCTTTGAGGGCCAGTCCGCCAAGGAAATCAAAATAGAGCTGTGCCTCGAAACCTACCCAGTTTTTCTTTACAAGCTTTCCGATGTTGTCGTTGGTCTTGTTATAGGTATAGTCAGAATTGAGCACATCCAGTGAGTTTGCTTTGATGGCGCCATAATAACCGTGCGCGCCGATGGAGAGTCCGCCAACCGATCCCAGTTTAAAGGTGTAGGTTACGCGGCCCATAAAGTCTTTATGATTGTCGAAGTCGCTGTTGGTGGGGTTGATGTTGACGCCGGAAGCATCCGGAATGGTAAGTCCGTCGTTTCCGTTGAACACGGCCAGCTGAATCTTCAGGGGCACCCTGGGAGGGGCGATCTCAAGCTTGGCGCCGGTTGCGCGTTCGTCGGGATAGATTGCACGGATCACGCGTGAACGCTCGGGAACCTCACGGTTGCTGGAGGAATATTCCACTTCGTAGTTGGGTCTGTTGAACTTACCTGCCGTGATGGAGAAGGTTTTCAGCCAACGGTCGTTGAGTTGCAGATAGGCATCCTTCACGGTGATGTTTCCGGGGGTAAAATCGGGCTGTAAAACAAAGACAACACCCTGAACCGGCTCATACGTGAACTTGATACGTGCCCGGCGGATCATGAAAAGGTTGTCGGGATATGCGGAGGCTGCTTCAAGATGCTGCCATTGAGCCTGGATGTAACCAGACAATTTAATTTTTGTGAGTTTTGACAAATCTGCTTCTGCCGTAGCAATTCTCTCTTCTACACCATTGATCTTATCGCGCAGTGTCGACACGTTCTCTTTGATGGTGTCCTGCTCCTTCTTCATTACGTCGACCTCTTTCTGGGCCATCGTCTTTGTGGAAACAATCAGGATTGGAAGTATCAATCCGAAAGTCAATAGAATTCTGGTAATTTTTTTCATAATCGGTTGGTTTAATTTTGCGGCAAAGGTAAAAATGCCGCATTCTGCCCATGTTAACACAAGGTTACCTAATTGTTAAATAATTGTTAACTGAACTGACCGGAACGCGTTTTACCGCTATTTGCCGGCTTTTATAAATCAGACGGTAACCGTAGAAAAACTCAGGGTGAAGGTGGTACCGGGCGAACCGGTGAGGGTCAGCGTGCCTTCGATCTGCTTCACCAGGATGTTTACGATCTGGAGTCCCATGGTTTTGCAGAATTCGATGTTAAAACCCTTCGGCATCCCGGCGCCATCATCGCTAAAGGTGAGGGTGAGCTGGTTTGACCCGTAGTCGTTCACAAGCCTGAGCAGGATATTTCCCGGGGTTCCCGTGTTGAAGGCATGTTTGTAGGAGTTGCTGAGTATCTCATTGATGATCAGTCCCAGCGGAATGGAGGTCTCAATATTGATCTCGGCGGGATCGGCCTCAATTTTCAGCGATATCTCCCGACGGTTATAGGTTCCGGCAATAACAGAGGCGAGGGAATGGAGGTAGTCGGTAAACGAGATCCGTTCGAAATCGGAAGAGCGGTAAAGCATCTCATGAACCAGCGCCATGGAGCGGATGCGGAGCTGCAGGTTGGTGAGCGACTGGATAAGTTCCGGACTTCCGGTCTGCTCCTTCTGCATGTTGATCAGACTTACCAGGATGGCGAAATTGTTTTTCACCCGGTGGTGAATCTCTTTCAGAAGATTCTCCTTTTGCTTTGTACCTTCCATGATTTCAAGCTCCTTTGATTTTCGTTCCTGAATGTCGCGTGTAACGGCTACCAGCTCCTTGTACGCACCGTTGTGATGATCAAAAACGGGCGTTAAAATACTTTCAACCCATCCAAAACTACCGTCGTTCCTTTTGGCAGGATAAACCAGTTCCGTTGCCGAACGGGTACGGATCATCTCCTCCACCTTACGCCCCACATATCCGTGAAAATCGGGGTGTGTGACATCATACGGAGTCAGCGACAGCATCTCCAGGGCGGTATAGCCGAACAGTGTCTTCGATGACGGAGAGGCAAAAGTGTGCCGGAACTCATGGTTTACCCGCGTAATCACGTCGAGCGAATGCTCCAGGATGAACCGGAATTGTTCCTCCCTCAAACGGGTCTGTTTCTGAGTCTCCTTTCGTTCCCATATCTCCAGGTTCAGCTTCTCGTTCACATGCTGCGAATTCCGGCGCATAACCCGGTTGTAGATAAACTGCCCCATGACGATGATCACCACGATGGCGGCCAGCGCGGTGACAATCTCCACCAGATATGACTGAATCGCCTGTTTCCGGGAATTCAGAAGCTGACTTTCGATGTGTTTCTGCAACAGTGTATTGGTCTCCATGATGCTGGAATATCGCTGGGTGGCACTGATCAGCTCCAGGCTGCTGCTGTTATTTTCCAGCATGATGGTATCCCTTATCCCCGATTTACGCTGCAGATAATCCAGGGCTTTCACGAAATCCCCCTTGCCGTAATAATATAAATAAATCCGGCGGTAGCCATTTTCGATCAACCCCAGGCGGTGGTAAAAGCGTGCCTGGCTTAAACCGGAATTCAGGTATCTCCAGGCCGAATCAGTCTGCCCGAGCATCAGGTAATCCCCCCCGATATTGATCAGCGAACTGTTGATGTCAGCCGGTTTCCTGCCCCGGATGCGTGCATCCAGCGCTTTAAGGTTATACTCCAGCGACATCCTGTTATTGCCGTTCATGCTGTAAATGTGCGCCACCCGCGTGTAAATTGACCCGATAACAGGATAGGTAAGACTGTCGCCCTTTTTCAATAGCGGATCCAGGTATTCCATGGCCTCTTCAAACCTGCGTTGGTCCATGTACAGACCTGCAATGTTACTCTTAACACTGTACTCCCCAAAAGGAAAGCCTGCCTTCCGGTAGTGGATCAGCGCTTCCTGAAAAAGAGTCATGGCAGTGTCGTATTTTTTCTGATACTGGCTGGTGAGGGCCATCCGCTCCATGAACTGGCCATCCATCTTTTCGTCCTTTGCGGCATGGGCAAGGAGTATTCCCCTTTTGTAAAATCCAATCGCTTCCTGGTATTTCAGCACCTGCTGATGTATTATGCCGATGTTGCCCAGTACTTTAAGCTGATTGGTTGTATCGCGCAGGATCTCATACAACCGCAGGGATCCAAGATAATTCTCGAGGGCCAGGTTGTATTTCCGCTTGGAAGCAAAATAGCTCCCCATCATCTCCCTTCCCTGTGCCTTTCCGTTGATATTGCTGGCCAATGCCGACAACCGGTAGGCTTCCATCATATAAACAAACGATCTGTCCGGTAAACTGTCGACCAAAAGGTCGGCCAGTTTGAAATAGACATTGATTTTCTCATTCACGGATATCTCCGGCGAGTTCCTTACCGTGATCAGGCTGTCGTAGGTACAGCGCAACGGCGACAGGTATCCCGCAAAGGAAGAGACGGAGAGCAAACAAAGAATAAGGAGACAGAACAGATCTCGTTTCATGCGGGTTTCCTGCTTTTCCAGCTTTTTTTGAACCCTTTGCACACCGCTGTAAACTCTTTCGACAGCCGTATGCCATCGTTTGCCAGCGTTTCGATCCGGCGCTTTGAAACATGGATCTCGGCCAGGTCCTTGAGAATGGCGTTGCGTTGGTTCTTCCAGGTGCGCATGTCGTCGATCAGGCGTACCTCGAGATGCTGATTCAATAACGGATCCTTTCCGGCCAGGTGAAGGAACTTCATCCGTTTCAAACACTGTTCGAGGTTGAATCCGGCACCGGGGTTAGCGTGTTCCACCCGGGTGATGAGGGAACGCAACCGGAACTCCATAACGTTGGAAGTGATCATGGAGGATTCGAGATAGAACTCATTTTTGCAGGCTTCAGCAGCGCTTGAAACCATCGACTTCACACCTTTTTTGGGGGCTTTCTTCTCCTTTTTCATGGGGGAAAGATTATTTATTGTCCGCGTAAATATAACCAATTTTCGGGAATACCTCCGTTCCCCCCATCCCGGTTTTCCGCAGACACTCCGGTAGCCGGACTAAGTGCCGCTGCTACGCGTCATCCCCATCCGGATCAGCATGTTTGCGGGGATCATAGGCATGAATAAGGTCGACGTAGCGGTGGTATACATCTTCCACGATGTTCTCCCAGGGGTGATAAATCGTTTTCCGGGCTCCTTCGCCGGCACGCCGCAACGCCTCCGGGTGTTTCATCAACTCCTGGATCTTGAGCGTAAGCGAATCAACATTATCCTCGATCAGGAATCCGTTCACTCCGTCGTGGATATCTTCGGCCGCCGAGCTGTTGGCGACCACCAGCGACGGGATGTCGAAAGCTGCGGCCTCCTGCATCACCAGCGGGGAGTTGTCGTAAACCGAAGGAAAAACAAAAAGGTCGGAGGCCGCATAGATGTACTGAAGCTCCTTTCGGTCGGTAATCAGACCCAGAAAGATAACTTCGTTTTTCAGGTTGTACTGCGCTACCAGTTTCTTCATCTCTTTGGCAGCGTATCCCTCGCCAACGAAAACCATTCTGAAGGACTTGCCGGAAGCCTTTATCTTCTTCATCGATTCGATGATCATCCGCACGTTTTTTTCCCACCGGTGCTGACCCACGAAAAGCATCACGAACTCATCGGAACCCGCTCCGGTAACGGCCAGCCCCTTCTTCCGGAATTTTATCAGCTTGTTCTTCTCCGGGATGTCCATGTCCGTTCCATTGGGAATGATGTGCGGTGTGCCCCTGAAACCATAGCCCCGCAGCGTATCGCCTGTCGCCTTGTTGGGAACCCATACCTGGTCGGCCGAGTTGTAGAAATCCATGGTCAGATTCAGCAGAAAGTCAATGAACGTCTCATTTTTCAGCACCTTCTTAAAGTCGTCGCGGTACTTTGTGTGAAACGTAGCCACCAGCGGAACCTCCATCTTCCTTGCCAGTTTCTGCGCCAGTTGTCCGCTGATGAAAGGACAATGGGCATGCAGGATATCGAAATTCACCTTTTTCAGCCGTTTTTTAAACTGCACATCGATCATCGGCAAACCCACCCGGTAGGGATTCATCCCCGGGAGCAACAGCGACTTGAACCGATATACTTTATAGTCGGCCTTTTCGGTATAATCCTTTACCCGGGGGGCAACAAGTATGCTGGTTCCGTGCTTCTCGTTGAGCCAGTGGGCATAATTGTGCGCCGTCATACCAACGCCGTCCATGATCGGAAAATAGGAATCATTGAATTGTCCCGTCACTATTTTCATGTCGTAAATTTTACGGCAAATTTCTGACAGATCTTGTCAACATGCTCTGAATTAACAATTTGTTAACGATAATTTAATCTCTATAATTTTGTTTACTTTTGTGTAGCCTGTTACATTGGTTAAACACTGTTTCCCCATGAGAAACTTCCTCCGCTGCCTGCTGTTGCTGATTCCCATGATCTTTGCAGGTTGTCACCACAATGCCGACCTCAATTTTGAACCGCCCCGCCCGGCTCCGCCTCCATCCGGATGGAAATGTTCTGTCGACACGGTGTATTTCCGGAACAGCGTTTACCCGGTGATCCTCACAGGCTGTGCCAGGACCGGCTGCCACGATCAGTCCAGCCATAAATCGGGACACGTGCTAGACAACTATGCCGACATCTACGCGCTGGTTAACCCTTTCATTCCGCAGCAAAGCAAGCTCTATAAACTTCTGTACAGTAACTCCGCTGGCAGAATGCCGCCTGATACGCCCCTGAGCGCTGAAGGGAAAAGCATTATTTACTGGTGGATCAAACAGGGCTCCTTCAACAACGGTTGCGATTCCACCGGGTGCGACACGCTGAACGTAACCTGGACCAAGTCGGTGAACCCGGTAATTCAGAACTGGTGCGTAACCTGCCACAGCGGCTCCAACCCTCAGGGCGGGTTTGGACTTGAAACGTACGACCAGGTAGTAACCAGTGCGAACAGCGGCAGGTTGATGGGAGCCATCAGGCAGGAGCCGGGCTTTTCAGCCATGCCAAAACCAGGAATCATGAAACTTTCACCGTGCGAGATCAACCTGTTTGCGATCTGGATCCGTACCGGCAAACCGCAGTGAGCCTGTTAAAACTCCTGATAAAAATCTTCTTTCCGCTGGTCGATGCGCTCCCGCTGCGTCTGGAAGGTGAGCAAGCCCAATAGTACAAAAAACTGAAAAATATGCAGCGACCCGATAATCACAAGGAACCGGAACAGGTGAACCTTCATAAAATAATGGGTGATCTCAGCCATCACAAAGATGAGCTTGGGAAATAAAAAATGCATATCAGGGTATCAGCAGGTTTGACATATTTTGCTTGCGCGGCTATTTTGAAACCGTGCCCGCAATTATCAAATTACATACCAATACAGATACAGAAATGTAAATGTTTAAATGGGTGATTAATAGACAACAAAATAGATGTTTATCTAATTATTGTTAGGTGTCTATATTTTGGACAGGTGTAGCATTTGTTGACACTTATCGCTTTTCTACCCGCTCTTTGATCCCTCGCATGATCTTGAGCGGAGTATCGGTGATCACCATGTTATAGATCCAGTCGGGAACACTCCCTGCAGGGTCAACATAGCCTTCGAGCACCAGGTGAATTTTGCCGTTCTTCATATCCTGCATGGTCCATTTCTGCCAGTACTCGGTGATGCGTACATAGTCAGGATTTTCGGGGATGGTATTGAGGAGCGGAACCGAATAGATGGTACGGGCTCCCGTGGCGGGATCGGTGGAGACGGTGGCGTCCACGCACAGGTCGCGGTCGGTGACGGGCCACGGAGCGCCATATACAAGATAATATTGAATATGCTTATCCTTTTCATACAGTAAAACCCGGATCTCCCTGAGATTTTTATCCCACCAGTCTACATTTTTTACATTACCGATGAGGTTGCATACGGTTTCAAAATCGCAGCGCACATCCATGATGCCACTGAAAGATTTCAGGTTGTTGCCTGTCTCTTTCCGGGTATAGATCTTAATACCCTCCTTTTCTTTTATGAACTCCCATTTTTGTGCCTGAACATCCATGGAGATGGTAATCAAGGCAATAAAAACAAAAAAAATGATTCTGGTGTTATTTTTCATCCGCACTGGGTTATTTCCGGCAAAGTAACGTCAATCTTTTGGGAAACCAAAAAAAAGAAGCTGCCTTTTCAGACAGCTTCTTTGCGTGAGAACCTCCAAAAATCCGCCGCCCTGGCGGACAATATTTTTCTTAGTTGTAGTTCACGGTTACGGTGAACGGGGTTGCTGAGGTGTAAGTTCCGGCAGCCTGGGCAGCGCCTACATTCAGTGTGGCACCTACGGTGAGGGTCTGGGCTCCGCTGGCATTCAGTGTTCCGGTGGTGGCAGGTGTGCTTACAAAGGAGCTCACCGACATGCTGTTGGCACCGCTGGCAATG
>JANXZO010000067.1 GCA_025355465.1 Bacteroidales bacterium | reverse complement strand
GATTTGCAATCCACCATCGGTTTTTATTGCCGTGCTGGTATTTGGCCCATCGCCTGAGCTGCCACCAGATAAATGTTGCCAACCGATTGAAAATACGCTTCGAGCAGATGCCTTTGTGATAGTTTGACCATCCCCTGATTACAGGGTTTAGTATCCGTATCAGGGCGTGTGCGGGTATTCCCCGATTCTCGTTGATGATTTTCCTGATCTTGTCTTTGAGAGATTGGACGGCATCCTTTGATGGACGGATAATCAGTTTGCCCTTGTATTTACGGACATTCTGAGAAAGGAAGTTAAACCCATCGTTGATATGCGTGATTTTGGATTTTTCGGCAGAGAGTTCTAATCCTCTTTCTATCAGGAAGCTTGTTACCAAAGGGATAATCTCTTCGGTAATGACTTCTTTACTGATGGCCGTAATCACAAAATCGTCGGCATAACGGATGAAGTTTACTTTCTTGTTCTTCCATCGTGGGAATTTTTTGTTGATTTGCGTTTCCAATCCATCCAGAACCATGTTCATGATCATCGGTGAAATGGTTCCACCCTGTGGCGTGCCTTTTTCTGTTGCGAACAAACGCTTTTTCTCGATATACCCGGCTTTTAACCACTCGTTAAGAATGGTTTTGTTAACAGGAATATTTTTCAATATCCAGTCGTGCCTGATGTTATCGAAACAAGCTTTAATGTCTGCTTCGAATATCCATTGTGGCGAGGTTTTACGGCAAAGGATTTGAAAACAAGCTGCTACGGCATCGTTGCACGACCTCCGTGGCCTGAACCCGTAAGAGTTTCTGTCGGCCAGAGATTCGGCCATTGGGTCGAGGGCTATTTTATGCAGTGTTTGCATCGCCCTATCGCCCATAACAGGAATACTTAACGGACGCTTTTTCCCATTTTTCTTTGGAATGTAAATCCTTCGCAATGGTTTTGACCGGTAACCTCTTGATTGAAGACTTCGGGCTGCTTCGAGTTTTTCTTCCCCGCTTGTCCAAACGGTGTTGTCAATCCCGGGAGTGCTGCCTCCTTTGTTGGTCGAAACCCGGAGTACGGCCAGTAATTTAGCATAGAATGATTTTGTAACAAGGTACATCAGGGCTTTTGCTTTCGCCCAATGGCCTTGTTTTACAGCCTTGGCAATGCGGCGTTGCAGTCTGGTCACGTGTTGAATAACCTTCCGCCATAAAATGGTTTCCCAGTTAGTCAATTGGTGTGGGAGGGCACACGATAAATTTTCATTTTCGTTCATTTGCTTTCTTCCATTATCAGGTTCTATAACACTTTATGCCATAAAGCACCAGATGAAGGTAGGCAGGCTTTCGCCCGTGGTGATGTTGCTTTGGGCTCAACCACTATCCAACCTGTTACAGGAAGGCTTTCGCTTTGTTCATCATCTCTGTCCGGCGTTTCCCGATGCCTTGCAGTTACGGTTTTATCCCAGAAAAATGGGAGAGAGCGACGGGCTTACACGTTCCGTATAAATAACTAATTTGTATGGGTTTAGGCTCATCCTGTCTGCCGGCTGATCTGCATCCTTGTAGGCACTGCGTTAAACGTACCTAACCTGTCAGCTTACCATTTTGGTACAGAGCGTATCAATCTCTTTTTCGCTCCTACTCTCCTGTCGGTAGTAACGGATTGTTCACTATATGTTAGCCTTGCCCACTGATCCAAGCCCTTAATTGGCGTTGAGACTCCAAAGACTGTCCGCCTCACGGTTTCCAGCCCCGTCACTGGCTGCACGAGCCGACGTTTGGTACTGTTTCCCGGGGGCTTCACCCAATAATGGCTTCACCATACATCCGATGCCCCGGTAGGATACTGCTGAAGGAACAGCAGGTTTTATCAGTCAGTCGTAACTGAAAGTAAAACAATTATTTAATACGACTTCGTGTCGCAATAACGTAGGAAGCTACTCGCAGGGGCGGATTGCGGGCAATTTAGCTAACGCTGATCTTCGATTCCTGTCAAGCCGAAAAGCTGCCTGAGCGGAAAGATACACACCGAAAACCACCGTTGCCACAACTTGACGGGTAGCTGAAGTTGTTTGTAGTTTTTATACGTCTATTCGGTTTTCAATGTCCATTTTCTGGTGTAAAACTCTTATTATTTCAACAACATTTCTTCTGGATTTCTTATAGAAAATAATGTGCGACTTCACAATTGATGCTCTATATCCATTTTTAATATAGTCAACAGATTTTCCACTTTCAAAGTTCTCCGATATAAATTCGATTTCGTCTAAGATTAGATTGTAGTATCTATCTGCTTGCTCAGGCGACCAGTTTTCAAAAGTGTACAACCATATCTTTTCGATATCTTGATTTGCTTTCCCGCTAATGAAGTATCTCATTTCTTCAAGTGTTTAGCATGAAGATTTTTAAGATTTTCGGTTCGGTCAAAGTCTTTTATAAATCCACTCTTCTCTCCAATTTCAAGCTCCTTGATTAGAGCTTTATATCTATTCTCCTCATTCTCCAAAAGACGAAGAGCTGTTCTAATGACCTCACTGACAGACGAAAACTTTCCAGTAGAGATTTTCTCATTAACAAAGTTCTCGAAATATTCTCCAAGTAGTATTGATGTATTTTTTGCCATTGTATATATTTTTTTCAAAAATACCAATTCTTGGTATCAATTCAAAATCTCGGAACGGCTTTTTGATAAAATTACACACAACTCATTTACAATAACACCAAAAGCATTGTTAGCCAGCTACTGTTGTCTGGCTAACCTTACCGTTGGTTATTATTCTCATTTAAAACTAGTTATTAAAACTCAGGACGGATCAGAAAACAGAACATAAATTCAAATGACCCTCCTTAATCATTCACAATGCAATCATACAGGTCAACAACCATAAACTAGTGTTCCAACAGGTTCAATAAACCTTTGACCTCTTCGAGGTCCAGGTTATTCGAACCATTTGAAGAGATACTTTTCTGCGAACGCTATTTCAAATTTCTTTAGGAATTCAAGGTATTCTGATCTGAATGTCATTTTCTCGTGGTGTGTTTTTTGATTTAATACGTATTTCGCTACCTGGTCAATTTGAGAATGGCTGTAGGAAAATGCCCCAAATCCTTCCTGCCAGGAGAATTTAAATTTTGACAGGTTATTTTCATTCACAAATTCATTGCTTGATTTCTTTACTTCCCTGACCAGATGTTTCAATTGCCTGTTAAAATGTGATTTTTAACATAATAGACATATTGATAAGCTGAAGAATCTTAAATTTTGTCCCTGATAAATCTATAAACCAACTGCGCCGAAAGCAAAACCTCATATACAGACAAACAATCTAAACTGTTCTCATAAAGGTGGAGACCAGAAACCACCTAAAAAACGGGGCGGTACTGAAAAGCCTTACGAGTAGGAAAATTTTAAAATGAAATGAAATGAAAAAAATTGTAACTGGTGGATTAGCTGGAGCCATTACTTTCATTGTAGTTAGTGCGGTTGGAATTTATATGGTTTTTGGAGATTACTACTATGCCAATTTAACTTGCACAAGAGGAGAGAAGGACATGGTAATTTGGGCAGGTGTGTTAAGTGCTCTTGCACTTGGATTCCTTCTATCTGTAATATTCAGTCGGTCAAATACAACAGGGATGATTCCTGGTGCCAAATTTGGGGCAATTTTAGGATTTTTAGTAATGAGCTTTTTTGATTTTACGATGTATTCAGGTGCCCTATTTTTTAACAATATTTCCATCATACTATTTGATATTGTTATTAACACTTGCGCCATAGCGATCACCGGGGGTGTTGTTGCATGGGTAATGGGCATGGCAAAGAAGGAAGCAATACCTTATTCCCGGTAATCTGTCCAACGCCCGTGACAGATCGTAAATAGCATCAACAAGGTTCAATTTTACGATGGTTAAGGGTACGAAAGAATCCAATAACAAGCTGAATGTTAAGGATTTTAGTTTTTTAGTGGGAAAAGTTTTGGAAAGGATTGTATTTTATTTCTTTTTTTTCTCGCTGGTTGTCTTACTTGTTATGATTCCTTTAAGGCTTTTGGCTGAAGCGGATACAGTTTTCTTCCTGCTGGTCGTTTGGCTGGGCTTTTTAGTTTCCTTAACTGATTTGATTCCTCCTACTTGCTCAATCTCCGATTTTAAAAACTTGCGGTACTGCTCATACATAAAGCGGTAAAAAATTGTAATATCCTCTTTGTTCCGGGCACTCTCCAGGGCTTCAACGTATTTAATCCGGTCTTGCTTAAATACGATGGATAGGGGCAAATTAAACCGGGCCTGCATGTAGTTCATCAACAGGCGTGAAGTCCGACCGTTACCGTCCCCAAATGGGTGTAGGCTGACAAAATCAAAATGCACTTTGAAAGCCAGGTTACATTTTTCTTCAAATGTTTTTACTTTTTTGATTTCTTCGTTTGCTTGCTCGCAAAGAAATTTAACCATTGCGGGTACTTTCCTAAAATCCGGAAATGTTCTGTTTCCTGCCCTGACGGTTCCGGTTCTAAAGTCGCCTTTGGCAGTGTGGTAAGTGCCCGAAATGGTGTTAACAGTTTCCCCTGTGTTGGTCTTAACAAGTGCGGCAATGGACTGAATAAGTGAAGCAGAAAGCGGTTTTTTCTCTTTGGCTAAATCGAGTGTGAATTTTAGGGCTGTGAAATAGTCCAAAACCATGAAATGATCCTGAATCGGTTTCTTTCCTGCTGTTTGTCCATACTCCAATAAATTAACCGTTTGTTTTGCTGTTAATGTCGATCCCTCTATGGCCGTTGAATGGTGAGTAATGGCATAGTAGGTATATTTATCGTGGTCGATCATCCCTTTGGACAATTTCAAATAAATATCAGCTAATTTATTGATCTCTTGAATTTTCATTTTGCAAAGGTAAAAAAGATTTTTTCAACGTGTGAACAATCTGTAAAAGAACGTTTATCCTTTTATTCACCAAATTAGACAGGTTATCCCGTGATGTAGAGTTTCTGTTCACGCTAAAGAATCGTGAGGTTAAACTCCGTTTGTACCTAACCCCTATTAATTGGAGAAATTTCGAAATACGGTTTGACGGTTTATGTTGATAAATCCTATAATAAGACTTATTTTCCGTTTTGCAAATCGAATTTTACGGTAAATAAACACCGTTCAAATATTCTGAAAAAGCTGGGGTATCTCATGGCTCAGATCTTATATTTACCCTTAAAGAACAAGGATTGATTTAAAGGCTGTCAATAATTCCGACCTCCCTGGGGAGCTACACCAGCATGTTCTGCCAGGTTTTCCACCCTGCAACGGTAAAAAGCAGGAGGATTGCCAACGCATCTGCCCAAATCCTGAATTTTGCCCTCTTATCATTTGCCACATTGAAAAATTGATACCTGACAAAGACGAGGTATGCCCATGCCAGAAATATTACAGCTGATCTGAGGTAGGTTTCTATCCCATATGAACTGAACAATAGCCAGATCGGTACAATAAAAATAAACAGGGAAAGAATTTCTATGCAGGAGAAAATATTCATGACAAAGAGTTCGAAATAATTGTAACCCTTGTAGCGAAAAATCAGGTAGTCTGAAAGTGACAGAATCAAAGAATAACCCAGAAAAGCCAAGGCAAAGAACTTCAGCGAAAACATTTGCAACTCACCCTTAAAAGTGCTTAAATCCAATGAAGCCATTGTTTTTATGTGGTAATGATTGTAAAGGATTGAGCAAAGCCCCCCGATAATTATCAGCATCATCACAGGATCACTGTGATTCGACCTCTTACCCTGGATATATTCCCGTATTGAATGTCCGGGACGGATAGTCAGTTCTTTAATGGTGTGCAGATAGCCCCGGTCCATATGAGTAACTCCTCCTCAATACATAATACTTTTACATAAAAATACATATAAATCGTTATTGCATTTGGTTTTCCTTGACAGTAATTTTAATATCCTAAATTAATTGCAGAATCTCCCAGTCAATTGGAGAAATTTATGATAAATGCGAATGAACCAATAAAGTATTTACTGAAACAAGCTACTGAAACATTTTCGTTATTTCATTACATTTGATTACATTCATGTGTTTTTTAAAATAGTATAAACACCATAATATCAATTAATTATATTACACATTGCGTGTAGAGAGTCAAAATTTAAAAAGTCCAGCCCCGGTACAGATGAACTCAGATAACACATTGAAATACAATGTATTATCGGAGTTTTTTTTGCTTATTGTTTATTTATAATTGTTCTCTGTTTTTATCCGTGTTCTATTATATGATAAAATTTATATACTTGTATGTAAATAGATCAGCAGAATAAATCTTTAATGATTGATTGACGGGATGAGTAAGAAAATTATACTTTGCAATTGCGGTGGGGAAAGGATAAGTCAGGAGAGAATATATACTATTGAACAAGAGCTTGTTAGATCCAATATGGATGTAATAATGATATCCGACCTGTGCCGGATGTCGGCCTTGCACAAGGAGAAACTGTGTGAGATCTTCAGAAAAGACGGTGAATACCTCGTAATCGGCTGCTATGAAAGAACCATGAAACTGCTGCTGGAACAGGCTGAGCCTGCTGTTTCGGTGGACAACCTGCAATTTGTCAACTTTTTGGAATCGACGGACGAGGAAATCACCCGGGCAGTCACCTCGGCAACCTCCACGGAAGTATCCCAAAATAGCAGCCAAACCGGCTCAATGGAAGAGGTTACCACGCCATCTGACTGGCCATCCTGGTTTCCGGTAATCGATTATTCACGCTGTACGGCCTGCGGACAATGTGCCGATTTCTGCCTGTTTGGCGTATATGATAAAACCAGCGAAAGGGTTACTGTTACCAATCCGCAGGGATGCAAATACAACTGTCCGGCCTGCGCACGCATCTGTCCGCAAACAGCCATCATCTTTCCCAAATACAAATCCGGTGATGCCATTGGTGGTTCCGGATTTATTGACGAAATTTCGGAGCAGAAACGGCAGACGGAGGATATCAATTCCATCCTGGGTGGTGATATATACCATGCGCTGGAAAAACGTAAATTAAAACGCAGATCCATCATCCTGGACGAAGCCCTGAACAAGGCGATCGAGGAACGTAAGGATGCTTTGCTTCAATCGTAATAAAGGAAAATAAATGTCGCTTTTTAAGAATTTTATACATACAGACCGCCGGTGCAGAAACAAATTCATGGTAAACATGGTGTGGAAAGGCTACATGGGTTTCCGCAAGTTTAAAAGCAGACAGCAGCGGGGGGAGATTTTTCCGGCTTTCCAATTCATTTCCGTTACCAACGACTGCAACCTGCATTGCCAGGGGTGCTGGGTCACCACAAACAGTCAGAGGGAACACCTTGATATTGGGAAGATTCATGCCATCATCGATGAAAGTAAAAAGCAGGGTTCCTACTTTTTTGGCATCCTGGGGGGTGAACCGCTGATGTACAAACATCTGCTTGAAATTTTCGAAAAACACCCCGACTGTTACTTTCAGCTGTTTACCAACGGAACCCTGTTTAACGATTATATTGCCCGCCATCTGCGGCAATCGGCCAATGTAACGCCTCTTTTCAGCTTCGAAGGCGATGAGCAGGTGGCCGATGTGCGGCGCGGTGGTCATCATATTTACAGAAAAACCCTGGAGGCTATCAAGACCTCTGTTGAACACAGGCTGATTACCGGAGTAGCCATCAGCGTATGCAAATCAAACATCGATATGGCCCTCTCCGATGCGTTTGTGCAGTTGATGCACGATCAGGGGGTACTTTATATCTGGTACTATATCTACCGTCCTGCCGGGGAAAATCCCAACTATGCGCTGTGCCTCGATCCGGAGGAGATCCTGAGAATAAGAAATTTCCTCGTGGAGGGGCGGACCAAATACCCGGTCGTGTTGATCGACTCCTACTGGCGGGCCGACGGTGAGCCTTTCTGTCCGGCGGCAGAGGGATTGAGTCACCATATCAATGCTTCAGGCCATATCGAGCCCTGTCCGGTGATTCAGATGGCCCGGGAGAATGTTTCCGACGGCAAGCTGAAACCGGTCTATGAAAACTCAGTCTTCCTGAAAGATTTCAGGAGCAGCATCCTGCAGAAAACCAAGGGGTGTGTCCTGATGGAGGACCCGGTGTGGCTCAAGGATTTTGCAGACAAACACGATGCGCTGAATACCTCCGGCAGACCGGGAATGCTGGCCGGATTTGAAAAGGCACCGGTGGTAAGCAGTCATGGCTGTGTGCCCCGGGTGCCCGAGAAGAACTGGATTTACAAGATGGCGAAGAAGACTGCTTTCTTTGGCATGGGTTCATATGGTTGAAGAAAAGATAAATGAACAAGGATTTTACATTAATACTGGATGTGCCGTTGAAACCGGAGGTCAGGTCAACCATACGTAGGGAGGTTGATGCCTGGTTCTCCGGGAGCCCCGTCATTCCACCCATCTCCTACCAGGCCATTGGCGAAATTGCCGCGCTTCTGGTAGCGAAACATGGCTGGGATAAAAATTACATGGCCTTCGTGATGGTTTGCTGCGGCAACGCCGTGTGGCGCCCGGTGGTGAGCTCTGTGCCGTTCAACAGAAGGATTCTTTTGCTGCCGCACTGTCTGAAAAACAGCATGTTGTGCAAAGGGCAGCAGGATGAGATGGGACTCCTTTGCAGCGAATGCGGCAACTGCAGCATCTCAGGACTCTTAAGGGAAGCCGAAAATCTCGGATATGTGGCCATCATCACCGAAGGTACCACCATCACCACCAGGCTGATCGAAAGCGGCAAGGTCGATGTGGTCATTGGCGTGGGATGCATGGATGTGCTGCAACGGATGTTTGTTTCCGTTAGCAAATACTCCATCCCCAGCATCGGGATTCCGCTTTTGTCGTGCGGTTGTACCGATACAGCAGCCGATTCGGCATGGATCAAGGAGGAACTTTACCAGCTGGAGTACGACTCAAAATTCAGGCTCCTTAATTTGAACTACCTCAGAAACCGCACCTCCTCCATCTTTGGAAATGAGCAGCTGAGCCGCATTCTGGAGCCTTCCGGTAATTCGACCGAGCAGCTGGTTTTTGAATCGCTGCTGGCGGGTGGGAAGCGAATCCGGCCGTTGCTGACCGTCCTGGCTTTTGAAGCCTTCAACAGCCAGGCCGAGCCGCATAACCTCAACAGGCTGGCCCTCTCGGTGGAGTGTTTCCACAAGGCTTCACTCATCCACGACGACATCGAAGACGATGATGAGACCCGCTACGGCAAAGAGACGCTGCATACCCGTTACGGTGTACCTGTGGCCATCAATATCGGGGATCTCCTGATCGGCGAAGGCTACAGGCTGCTCACTGAAATCGATCTGCCACCGGATATTGTCCGCGACTGCATCAAAGTGGTGGCCAACGGTCATCGGAAACTGTCTGTTGGTCAGGGTATTGAGCTAATGGCATTAAAAAATCGGGAGATCCTCTCGCCCAAAGAAACCATCGCTGTTTTTGAATACAAGACTGCCACAGCCTTCAAGGTAGCCCTCCTCCTGGGTGCAACAGCCGCGGGTGCTGATGCGGAGTCTATCGCGCTGATGGAGCAATTCAGTCACTTTGCCGGCATCGGATACCAGATCAAAGATGATATCGAGGATTTTAAGAATGAAAACGGAGATCCGGAGATACACAAACCATCGGTCCTGGTTTCCCTGCTTTCGGAGAAGCTCACCCCGGACGACCGGCTCCTTTTCCTGGAAGCCTGGAAGGAAAACAATATCGCAACGATCCGGCAACTGGTTGAGAAGTATGATATCAACCGGTGCGCGGAAGATCTTTTACTGGATTACATCAGGGAATCCGGCCAGTGTCTGGCTAATTTTCAAAATATCGGGTTAAAAATGGCATTGCATGAAATTCTGGGAAATATGTTCAAAGCCTATATTTAGGCTGGTTGCCGGAAGATCCCTCCGCAAGATGAGGGCAAACTCCATCGAAAAGGTGCTGATACGCGCCATGCGGATGGTTGATCTGCGTACACAAGCAGAAATAAGGGCGTTTGTAAAGGGCAGGCAGACGCCGGAAGGCGGTTTTGCCGACAGGGGTGGGAAATGCGACCTGTACTATTCCCTCTTTGGCTGTTTCATCGCTGAAGCAATGGGAATTGACGAGGTGCAGCCTGCGCTGGAAGATTATGTCAGGAGGGTATCTCTTGCCGGTAACCTGGATGGCATACACCGGAAGTGCGCGGTGATCTTGTGGTCCAAACTGTTCGGAGCTGCATCCATTCCGGCTGCTTTGCGAAAACCCGGGTCGGTGTATGCCACCTATTCCGAATTTATCAACCTGCTGGCCGGATATTATGCGGAAGATTATTTAGGTTTGTACCGGATTCAGCGAAAATTTACCTCCATGGATATGAAGATCCCGATGCCCTGTGCGGTAACGGCAGCCCAATTGGTGCTTCTGGATTGTACAGGGAAGGATATCAGGGAGATGAAAGAGCGGATGGGCGAATTCTATAAAGAAAACGGGAGTTATGCACCGGTAAGAAAGGCGCCTTCGGGCGACCTGCTGTCGACAGGTGTGGCCTTGTATGCGCTGCGATTCGTCCACGGCGACCTCAGGATAAACAAGCCGGCTTGCCTGGATTTCATCGACTCGCTCTACTGGAACGGTGGATTCTGTGCCACGGATGAGGATGAAGTGACCGACGTGGAGTACACTTTTTATGGGTTGCTGGGACTGGGCGCTCTCAGTGATTATCCGGAATAATTTTTGACACAGCGGGTATTTTTTGACACAGTTGTGAAAATCCCTGCTGGTGCGGATTTGCAATCCGCACCAGCAGGTTCACCAACCAAATATGGATGATTAGTAAAAAAGAACATCTTGAAAACTCACCCGCTGTTACGGATTTGTAATCCGTAACCATCAGACATAGAATCTTAAATTATGGAGAATTTGTTGCTCACCGATCAGTTCAACTACCTGTGCGGCTGCCTCTTAAAGGAACAGAACAGTCAGGGATTCTGGAGTGGCGAGCTCTCATCCAGTGCACTCTCGACGGCAACCTCCGCGGTGGCCCTTCAGATTCATGGCAATATGGCAGATAAGCCCCTGATCCACTCGGGCTGCAGCTGGCTGCATGCCAACATCAACCCCGACGGCGGATTCGGTGATACCCCCGGCAGCGCGAGCAATGTCAGCACCAGTCTGCTCTGTTATGCGGCGGTCTATTATTGTCAGCCGGATGACTCCGGTAGCAGGGAGCTTCTTCTGTCTATCGAAAACTTCCTCTTAACAAAAGGCATCAATCTCAAAAGCAACGATGTAGCCTCCGCTGTGCTGCAATTTTACGGGAGCGATTACACCTTCTCCGTACCCATTCTTTCCATGCTCAGCCTGTGCGGGGTGCTGCCCGACGAGGCATTTAAACACGTACCCGGACTCCCCTTTGAGCTGGCCCTCGTGCCCGCCGCATGGTACAGGTTCTTCAACCTGCAGGTGGTCAGCTACGCCATACCGGCATTGATCGGTGTAGGTATTTATATTCATTCTAAACGGAAGGCAAGATTCTCATTCACCGGATTATACAGGCGTTACGCGGTAGAACCTGCCCTCCGTAAGCTGGCAAAGCTGCTGCCTGAAAGCGGCGGATTCCTGGAAGCGATACCCCTGACCGCCTTCGTGAATATGTGCCTTGTGGCAGGTGGCCACAGGGAGAGTGAGGTGGTGAAAAGGGGCATCCTCTTCCTGCGCAATCAGCAGCGTGGCGATGGCAGCTGGCCCATCGACACGGATCTGTCGACCTGGGTTACTACCCTTGGCATCAAAGCACTGGGTCCCAGGCTGGAGTCTGTTTTGGGGAAGGAGGCCATGCAAAAGGTGAAATCCCATCTGCTGGGCATCCAGTACAAGGAGAAGCATGCGTATAACGGGTCGAAGCCCGGAGGGTGGGGGTGGACCAGCTTTTCAGGCTCGGTGCCCGATGCCGATGATACCGCGGGAGCGGTGCTGGCTTTGCTGGAGATGTATGATGGTACTTCTGCCGAAACGACGGCTATCCTCAATGGGTGTACCTGGCTGGCAGGACTGCAAAACTCCGATGGCGGATTTCCTACCTTTTGCAGGGGATGGGGACGATTGCCCTTCGACAGCAGCTGCGCAGATCTGACCGGTCACGCGATGCTGGCATTGGCAACTTCGATGGATACACTGGGAGATGAAATTCCGGTTGCGGTGCAAAAGAGGTTCAAAGGTGTGATATCCAAAGCCGCCGCCTATCTGCAACAGCATCAGGCAGCAGACGGCCGCTGGATCCCGTTGTGGTTTGGCAGTCAGCTCACCGGCGACAAGAAAAATCCGGTGTACGGCACAGCCAAAGTATGCAGCTACCTGCAAGAGTGCCTGGCAAGCAGTTCCATGGCTCCGGAACGCAGGGAAAAGCTTGCCGGGATGACCGCTTCAGCCCATCGGTTCCTTCTGTCGCAACAGAATCCCGACGGCAGCTGGGGTTCTCAAAAAGATATTCCCGGTAGCATAGAGGAAACAGCCCTGGCCATCAGTGCCCTCGCCAAAGTCCATGACGATGCCTGTCTGAAAGGATTCGCGTGGCTCCGGCAGGAGGCGCGAAGCACGACCTTAAGCCCAGGTGCGATAGGTCTCTACTTCGCCACGCTCTGGTACAGCGAAAAGATGTACCCGGTGGTGTTTTATCTGGAAGCGGTGAGAAGGATGCGGGAGAGATGAAGAAGACGGACGGAGAAGACGGAGAGATCTGTGTTTTTTATATCTTTGCTTATTAACTAAAAAGTGGTTTGGAGCTAACCTATTTATGACCAGAATCTTTCTCCTAATTTTTCTGATGTCTCTTGTTACAGGGGTGATTGCCCAAACAGCGGATGGTAATATAACGGCATATGCCTCCTTTTATTCCTACGCCTCCACCGGCAAGGAGCTGCCTTTCTGGTTCAGGGCCAATCAAAATGGGGCTTTCCCGATCGCGAACAACACCACCCAGCTTGTGCGCGCAGGTTTCTTCAGGAATTTGGAACAAAATTCTTCCAAATCGTTGGATTATTTCTTCGGAACCGATCTGGTGGCCGGGTATGCCGGTGAAGTCTATTATCAGCCAAACCAATACTGGGCAGGAGTCAGGATCTTCGGTATGTTACTCAGGGTAGGAGCAGTGGCCGATACCATTCGTTATGCCGGCTTATCTTCTTCCAACGGCAACCTCGATGCCTCCAACAATGCCCGTCCGGTGCCCAAAATAACCTTGTCTTCCAACGGTTATCTGCATTTTCGATTCCTGCCGGGATGGCTGGGTATGAAAGGTTTGTATGAAGAGGGTATGCTGTGGGACAGCAGTTTCGTTCAGGATGCCCATCTTCACCACAAAAATTTTTATTTCAGGGTGGATCTTCCGGATAGCTGGAACTTCTCGGCCGGGATAGAGCACTATGTTTTTTGGGGAGGTGTGTCGCCCACGCAGGGACGGTACCCGGGTTGGGAGGAGTATTTCCGGTATGTTTTCGGGTTGAAGGGGGGTAGCGGAGCCACCGAAAGCGACCAGATCAATGTTTCAGGAAACCAGCTGGGCATCTACAACCTGGAGGTCAATAAGTGTTGGAAAAATCAGCATATGACCTTATACTATAACCACCCGTTCGAAGATCATTCCGGGATGGAATTTGTCAATTATCCTGATGGTTTGTGGGGAATACACTGGGGGCAAAAAAAGCAGGATAAGTTACTGACAGATCTTGTATACGAGTGGATGTATACGCTCAACCAAACCGGTGATCCTGCCGTCAACCCCGAACGGGGCGGAGACAACTATTTCAACCATGGGGAATATCAGTCGGGATACACCCATTTTGCCGGTATGATGGGAACCCCGTTGTTCGTCCCAACGCTCAAATCCGCCGGAGTTTCCGCAGGTTTTGAAAGTACCCGCATGTGGATGCACCACCTTGGTTTAAAGGGTATGCTGAAGAAGAACTTGAGCTGGAAAACGATGATTACTTATTCTCGGAATTTCGGTGCTTATGGAAATGTCTATCCGGAACCCCTCACAGAATTATCAGTGATGGGAGAGTTTGTTTACCAGTTTCCCATGTTGCCTTTGAAACTGAGTGCCGCCATAGCCAATGATTCCGGCGACCGGTTTGAGAACCGATCCGGCGTTTTCTTTGGGATAAAATGGATCCCGCAGGATGAAAAGACGGAGAAACACCGCGAGTGGGTAATCAGAAGAAAGTACAGGTGATCGAATTTTTTCAGGATACGATGATGGATCCGCTCTGTGCATACGGGGTAAACATGACCCTTAAATTGATCAGATAGTCCCTCCCTTTGACGAGCGGCAGGGTAATTCTTGCGTTTTTATCCAATCCACTGTCATCATCGCCCGACAGGTAATAGTTTTCGGTCGTGGCTTTTTCAGAAACAACCATCACGGTATCCAGTTGTCCGACGGTTTGAAAAGTGTATTTTTTGGTGGTGGGTGCCGTGAAAATATAATCATCCTGTCCGCCGGAGTTTGCCTTGATGACGGCCGATTTGTTCAGCTTGAGTTTCACGATCGTACTTTCCCTGACGACCGGATAGAACGATTTGACCCCTTTGATATCGTTTGCCGAAAGGATTCCGGGAGGGAATATCCCTTTTTTGTACTGCGCGGGCAGCAATACAAGCCCAGGCCCGAATTCATATTCCATGATCGATTTGGGATCCCATGCCGAACCCTTTACCTGATTGGCCGGAAGTTTGCTGAGGATATTGGCGTCAATCTGATTTTTTGGCCAATTGTTGGGCGGACCTGAAAACTCCGCGTACACCGCAGGGGTATTCCACTCAATACCGGAATAGGGACTTTGGTGTTCGTGCTGGAAACCGATGGTATGTCCAATGTAAGCATTAGGTGAAACCCGTCTTGTTTTTGTTAAAAATCGGATTATTTTTCGGAGTTTCTCCAAAATGTTCAGAGAACTTTGCAAGACTTAGGAGAGGGTTGAGCTACAATTTGGGTTTTGCAGTTTAAAATAGTGCG
>JANXZO010000064.1 GCA_025355465.1 Bacteroidales bacterium | reverse complement strand
AACCCTTAACGTAGGCGCTGCCCAGGCTGCCGGAACTTACACCTCAGCCACCCCGTTCACCGTAACCGTGAACTACAACTAAGAAAAATATTGTCCGCCACGACGGCGGGGCCCGGGGGTTCTTATCTCCAAAAAAAAAGGCTGACCTGTATGGGTCAGCCTTTTTTTTGATTAGTAGTGTAAACCAACGCGATAACTGCGGGTTTTAGTAGATCTATTTCAGTGTTTTGATGTAATTAACAAGTGCCCAACGATCGGAATCCGAAGGGATTGACTTTTTGTAAGCCGGCATCTTGTCCTTACCGTTTGAGAGTTTGTAGAAGATCTCACCATCAGTCTGTGCTTTAAATTCCTTGGTCGTAAAATCATTACAGGAAACGTCCAGGGTTGCAGCTTTTGGGCCGTCGCCAAGTCCCTTGACACCGTGGCATGATTTGCATGATTTGGCATAAAGGTCCTTGCCGGTGGCAATGCTCTCGGCGGATCCCGCGGAAGGATTCTTTACCGTTTTCGCATCGGCGGGAGCCACCCATACAACAGGCTTCTGTGCATAGCCCGAAATGGCGAAAAAGCTGCAAACGGCAGCAACGGTAAGCATACGGGTGATCGACTGAATTTTCATTGTACCTCCATTTTTAAAGTAAATAATAATTGAATAAGCAAAGGACAAAATTACAGTATTTTAATCGTTGTCGGTGAATTAAAGAACCTAATTACCTAAAATATTTCATATTTTGAATTCAGTCGCGGATCAATACAGCTCAAATTTAACAAACCGGCACTCCAGCGGACCATTAAAGACCACGATCTTCCTGGAAGGCTTCAGTCCGATAAATTTGATGGACTCCAGGTCGGAGGAGATAAACCAGGCTGTATATCCTTTGAATTTCCTTTTAAGCGTATCACCGATCAGTTTATTAAAGGCGATGGTATCATCAATCCGGATCCGCTCATCATAAGGCGGGTTACAAAGGATGAAACCATTTTCGACCGGCGGTTCTGAATCTTCGAAAGAGCAGGTTTGCAGATGTACATCGTCAGACAAACCGGTAAAAGCAAGATTTTCTTTTGCAGAGACAATAGCACGTTCTGCGCGATCGGAACCAAAAAGTTGCAATCTCAACGGAGAGATCCGGTCATCGGCACCGGCTTTTACCTGCAACCACAGATCCCGGTCAAAATCCTTCCATCTCATGAACCCAAACTCCTTCCGAAAATAACCACAGGGGATGCTTTTGGCCAGCATGGCTGCTTCGATCAGCAGTGTTCCTGAACCGCACATCGGGTCGAACATCGGAGTGGTATAATCCCAGCCCGATAACTGCACCAACCCGGCAGCCAGAACTTCGTTGATGGGCGCAGGGCCTGTACTTCGGCGATAGCCTCGTTTGTGAAGCGATTGTCCGGAAGAATCCAGCGATACGGTGCACAAATTTTTGAAGAGGTGCACATTAATGCGCATATCAGGATTTTCCAGATCCACCGACGGACGTTTATCAAACTTACTGCGGAACCGGTCAACGATCGCATCCTTCGATTTCTGGGCAACGAACTGTGAGTTGGTAAAAACCGTATAGGAGATCACAGCATCGATGGAGAGGGAAGAATCGGGTGTAAGCAGATCCTCCCATGGATAATTATGGATGTTATTGTAAAGATCCTGCTGTTCGTTTATCGGAAATTCAAAAAGCGGTTTCAAAATCCGGAGGGCCGTCCTGCAACAATAGTTGGCCTTAAAAAGAAGGATCTGGTCGCCGGTAAAAGAAACGGCCCTTTTCAGCACTTTAACATCGGCGGCACCAAGCGACTCCAGCTCTTTTGCAAGAACGGGTTCAAGCCCGGAAATTGTTTTGGCCAGGAGTGGCCATTTGGCAGGTGGTTTCAAGGTGTACAATTAAAATGTGAAAATTAATGATTTTTTCCACACCTCGGCGCGTATTCTTACCTTTGGCCAAATTGTTCGCAGCATGCACTTTCGTTTCTTCCCGTTTCTCATTTTATTCCTGCTCCCGTTCACCTTTGTTTCCGGTCAGAATACAAATTATCTCAGCGGAAAGATTATCGATTCAAAGACCAAAGAACCCCTGGCATTTGTCAATATCGTAATCAACGAGAGCAACAATGGCGGCACTACCGACATTGATGGCAGGTTCAGGCTCCGTTCCGGACAAAAATTTCAGTCGATACAGTGCACCTACGTCGGCTATGAACCGTTGAAATACAATATCGGAGCAGGCAGTGAGAACCTTGTGTTGAAAATGAACCGTAAAGATATTGATCTCCGCGAAGTAGAGATCCTTCCGGGGATCAATCCGGCTCACCGCATCATCCGCAATGCGATTGATCACCGCGACATCAATGATCCCGAAAAAGTAAAGTCATTCTCCTACACCTCCTATGATAAAACCGTATTCACGGCGGATGCCGACACCACCTTGAAAAACGATTTTTCTGCCTTGGTCGATACTTCGCTTGTTCAGGAGATGCCCAAGATGCAGATGGAACTCACCACGCGGAGAGATTCGGTGAAAATGGACACATCACTGCTTGATTCGGCAAACAGAAGTATCGACAAACTGATCCGTGAGCAATACCTTTTCCTGATGGAGAATGTAACCGAACGCAAATTCATGGAGCCCGATAAAAATTACAACAACGTGATCGCCACCAAGATGTCGGGATTTAAAGACCCGATCATGGTTTTCCTGGCAACACAAATACAATCGTTTTCCTTTTACAAACCTTTCATCACTATTTTCCAGGCCGAATATGTAAATCCCATCGGGGCAGGAAGTCTGGGCAAATATTTTTTTAAACTTGAGGATACTACATACAACGGTAAAGACACCGTGTTCATCATCTCTTTCAGGCCGCGTAAAGGAACCAACTTCGATGGGCTGAAAGGGGTTGTGGCGATCAACACGAACCGCTGGGCCATTCAGAATGTAACTGCTGAGCCCTACCCGAATACCGGGGGCTTCACCATCAGGATTCACCAGCTTTACGAGTTTATCGACGGGCGGCAATGGTTTCCTGTTCAGTTGAATACCGACATCGCCTTCAATAACCTGCAGATCGGAAGGTACAAAGCTGTTGGAAGCGGCCGCAGCTATATCAAGGATATTGTTTTGAACCCCGAGCTCGTTCGCCGGGAGTTTAATCACCTCGATGTTGAGGTGGATAAAGATGCCACCTCCCGCAATGAGGCATTCTGGAACCAGTTTCGGGTTGACAGTCTGACGGCCAAAGATCGGAAAACCTACAAGGTTATTGACAGTATCGGAGCGGCCAACAATTTCGACAAGATGGCCAAATCATTCCAAACCCTCATGTCGGGTCGCATTCCCTGGGGGCCCATCGACATCGACATCAACCGGTTCATCAATTACAGCACTTACGAAGGTCTGATTTTAGGTCTTGGATTGCACACCAACGACCGGCTCTCCTCCTGGTTCAAATTCGGCGGATTTTACCAATTTGCTTTCGGCAGTTCCACATCGAAATACGGTGGTGATTTGAGTTTCCTGTTAAACCGCCGGAATGACTTAACGCTCAGCGGATCCTATTCATATGATCTGCTTGAGTCGGGCGGAACAACTTTCCCGAACGATAACAATTCGTTGCTGGCAGGCAACTTCCGCCAGTTGCTTATCAAAAAGATGGATCTCACCGAGAGTTTCAGATTTACAGCCGGTATCAGAGCCTTTAAATATTTTTTGTTCAATGCAGGCATCAGCAACGATTTCAAAATATCGCGGAGTAACGACTGGGCAACCTACGTCAACGACACAACTACGCTGCTTTATACCCAATACCATTTTTCGGAAATTACCGCCGGTTTCAAGTGGGCTTATAAAGAAAAGTTCATCCAGACGGTTAAAAGCAAAATTTCGCTGGGAACAAATTACCCGGTAGTGTGGCTGCAATACACCCGTGGGATGAAAGGATTCCTGGGCGGAGAGTTCAACTACAACCGCTTTGACCTTAAGATCAGAAAAACCTTCAACATTAAATTTTTAGGCAAACTCACCTTCCAACTGGATGCCGGCTATGTAGATCAACCCATCCCTGCTTCCAACCTCTATTTTGGAAATGCCAGTTACCGGCTCATCACCATCTATGCCCCAAACAGTTTTGCCACCATGCGCATGAATGAATTCCTCTCGAACACCTATGGCGCTTTGTATCTGTACCACGATTTCGGCTACCTGCTGTTCAAGGGAAAAAAATGGTTTCATCCCGAATTTGCCATCCTACAGAACATCGGTTTCGGCTGGCTCGACCACAAGGAACACTATAAATACATTACAGAGCAACCCAAAGAGATGAACCTCGGATACTACGAATCGGGATTACTGATAAACAACCTGGTCAACCTGCAACTCATGAAGCTGGGGATTGGGGCCTTTTATCGCTACGGTCCGTATTCCATGAACAACGTCGGCGACAACTTTGCCTATAAGCTCTCTGTTTTCTTCCCATTCTGAGTTTCATCATTTAAAATTTATAATTTTCCTAAATTCTCTGAGCTCCCGGAGGACGTATCAGGAATTATTTATATTTGCATATGTGTTGTTGAAATAATCACATTTTTATGGAAGATCACAGTACCCATGGCCCCAATCACGATGACGGGAAAGACAAGGGCAGTTCACGGCGGGACTTTCTGAAGAACCTTGGTTTAGTAGGTGTTGGCGCTGCCACCGGAGCCGCAGCACTCTATTCCGGTCACATATTCGAAGCCAAAAAAGAGGCGAGCGGACAGAGTAAGATCCTGCTTACCCAGGACGGAAAACTGGTGGAAGTTGATTCCCTGGAGATAAAGGCCCGGTCAAAAAGCGGACTCGACCTGTTGCAATCACATGGCCGTGAAGGAATTCCCGGTAAACGATGGGTTATGGTCATTGACCTCTCGCACTGCCGTAATGCCCGCCAGTGTGTCAGCGCATGCCAGGACGCCCATCATCTGAAACCCGAGCAGTACCATATGAATACCCTGCAGATGAAGGATTCTCCTGACACGGCTCCCTATCATATGCCAAAGAACTGTCAGCACTGCGACAATCCGCCATGTGTGGCTGTGTGCCCGGTAGATGCCACCTATAAGCGACCCGACGGAATTGTGCTGATTGATAACGAAAGGTGCATCGGTTGCCGGTTCTGCATGGCGGCATGTCCTTATTCTGCCCGTATCTTCAACTGGCTTACCCCGAAAGATGCTGAGAAAGACAAGGATCTTGTGTACAATGTTGAGCTTAATGTTCCTCAAAAACTGGGCACCATTTCCAAATGCCTGTTCAGCGCCGACCGATGTCGCGAAGGGAAGCTGCCATATTGCGTTTCGGCCTGTCCGAATGGTGTTTATTACTTCGGCGACGAAAACGAGGATGCCGTAACCAACGGAACTACAAAGGAGACGGTTAGACTCAGCAAGCTCCTGCGCGATAACGGTGGCTATCAGTTGATGGCTGAATTAGGGACAAAACCAAGGGTTTATTACCTGCCTCCAAAAAACCGTCTCTTCCCCTTTGAAGAGGCCAAAGATAACCAACCGGAAAAGGTATAGTCACATCAAATTATTTGATTTCCATGGACAACAATAAAACGACATTTGAAAAGCTTACCCTGGATCTCAGCCATCACATCCGGATCAACAAGGGATTCCTTGTCTGGATGGGATTTCTGACGGTTGCCTTGTGCGTTTGTCTTTACGCATATGGATTACAGCTGAAACAGGGGTTGGGTGTAGCCGGTATCAGGGATTATGTCTCCTGGGGCATCTATCTCTCCAACTTTGTATTTTTCGTGGCCTCCAGCCTCATCGGAATGCTCATCAGTGCTGTTCTGGGGCTGATCGGAGTAAAATGGATCACACCGCTGGTAAGGATCGCCGAGACCATTGCCGTGGCATTTGCCGCAGTGGCGGGACTGGTCATTATTTCCGACATGGGCCGCCCCGAGCGCTTAGCCTATGTCTTTATCTATGGACGGGTTCAATCGCCCATCCTCTGGGACGTGACTGTTGTAACTACTTACCTCGTTCTCAGCATCCTGCTGCTTTTTCTGCCCATGATCGCAGATATTGCCATTCTCAGGAAGAAAGCCCAGCTTCTGCCAGCCTGGCTGAGGCCAATTTACAATGTGCTGTCGCTCAACTATGCCGACACGCCCGAACAGAACCGGATCATACACCGTTCCATCCGCACCCTGTCGATCATCCTCATTCCCGCCGCCCTGAGCATCCACACCGTTACATCATGGCTCTTTGCATTCACAACGCGACCCGGATGGGACAGTACCATTTTCGGACCCTATTTCGTTTCGGGCGCTTTCGTAGCTGGCTGTGCTGCCGTAATTATCGCCATGTATTTCTTTCGCAGCAGTTATAAATTGCAGGATTACATCCAGGACCTGCATTTCGACCGGATGGGTAAGGTGCTGGTGCTGATGTGCCTGATCTATCTCTATTTCAACATCAATGAGTACCTTGTACCGGCCTTTAAACTTAAGAAAGCAGACGCGCTGCACCTTCATGAACTCTTCTCGGGTGGTGAAGCCCTGATGTTCTGGCTGGTTCAGTTGGGCGGCCTTGTTCTCCCAATCATACTGCTCATTTTCAGCTGGTTTCGCAGACCTTTGCCCATGATGCTGATTTCCATTGCCGTCATCGTCGGCGCCTGGTTCAAGCGTTACCTTATTGTGATTCCGACTCAGGAACATCCTTTCCTGCCCATCCAGCATGTTCCGGCGAATTTCATGGTTTATTCACCCACACTGGTTGAAAGCCTCATTACCATAGCGCCTTTTATCCTTGTATTGATGATCATTACCATCATTTCGAAGTTCTTCCCGGTCATCCCGATTTATGAGACTGCAAAAGAACGTGGTATTGAGCCTTTTAATAGCGATAAATAATAAAATAACCCCTGAACTATGCGTTTCAGAAACCTGCTTTTATTCATTTTCATCATCTGTTGGGCTTCGCTGATGCGAACATCGGCACAACAGTGGGTTGTACCCGACGATCAGAAAGGCAAAGTTGCCCCGTTCATGTTTTCGCCCGATTTGCAGAAACAGGGTGAGGGAATCTATACCAAGAACTGTGTTTCGTGTCATGGTATGCCCGGAAAAGACAATTGGGTGAAACAACTAAGCCCGCCTCCGGGCGATCTCGCCATGGTCAAGGCACAGAAACAGAGCGACGGTGAACTCTTTTACCGGATCACCACCGGCAAGGCTCCCATGCCTGAGTTCCGCAACATACTATCGGAGGACGAGCGCTGGTGGGTTATCTCTTTCCTGAGAACATTCAACCCTAAATATGTTCAACCCAATCCCGCAGGGAAAGGGGTTTTTACAGGTAAAGTAGTGAAACTCCAGATGACCTATGATTCTGTGCAGAAAAAGGTGAAAGTATTTGCAACGGAGCTTACCAAAGAGCGGACCATGGTTGCCTCCGAAGGAATTGGTATCATGCTGTTTGTCAAGCGCTATTTTGGGAACATGCAATTGGGTGATCCTAAAACAACAGGCAAACAAGGCCTCGTGTTATTCGATTTCCCCACGGATCTGCCTGGTGACAAGGAGGGCAAAGTCGAACTGATTTGCCGGGTAAACGATGCCAGCGGATCCATCTCCTCATCGCCCGTTACCTCCACCTATGCAATCGGGGTCCCGACAAATAAGCCTGGTCTCACCGAAACAAGAGCCTGGTGGTCAACCCGCGACAAAGCCCCTGTCTGGATCATCCTGGCTTATACCATCTCGGTCATCGTAGTCTGGTCGATCATCATTTCCATTGTCATTTCGGTTATCGGTATCCGGAAGTTAAACAGAACTTAAACTGATCAGGATGCAACATCTTAAAACAATCGGTCGCATTTTATTCGCAATTCCGTTCGGCATCCTGGGGCTGAACCATTTCCTGATGTACAGCTATTATGTCGGGGTCTCAACCTCTTTTATTGCCGGCGGCGGATTTACTGTGATCATAACAGGGCTTGCCCTCATCGCTGCCTCAATCTCGATCATTGCAAATAAATTCATCAAAATTTCCTGTCTGCTCCTTGCACTGCTTCTCCTTATTTTTATTTGTGCCATCCATATCCCGCAGCTATTCAGTCCCGAAAAAGCCATTTCTATCCTTGCAATGATCGAACTCCTGAAGGATACCGCGCTGATGGGTGGTGCGCTGATGATTGCCGGGATGTATGGGAGGACAATCGAAAATTGAAAACTGACAACTGACAACTGATAATTAATGACTGGCAGCTTTATGAGAACGAAATTTTTGTCTATCGGCTTGCTGATATTGCTTACAGGAAGCATGATCACCGGGGCTTCTGCCCAGGACATGAAAGATACTGAAGTAGGTGTTGTTGAGAAACTTGACAGTATCATTCCACTTAAACTTATCTTCGATGATGAGCAGTCTGCACCGGTAGCCCTTGGTACCCTCGTAAACAAGCCCACCATACTGTCATTCGTTTATTATGCCTGCCCGGGGATCTGCCCGGCATTGCTGAGCGGACTCTCGGATGTAATGCAACGGGTTGACATGCAGCTCGGTAAAGATTTTGATGTGATCACGGTAAGTTTCAACCCCAATGATACACCGGCTGAAGCCATCCAGAAAAAACAGAATTACCTGCGCACTAAAAGCAAACCGTACGCAGGAAGCTGGCACTACCTTACCGGCGACAGCGCCAGTATACACAAGCTTACCAATGCTGCAGGATTTTTTTACAAGCAGGCAGGCGTTGATTATATTCATCCTTCGTGTATTGTGATTCTCAGTCCCACGGGCAAGATCACCCGGTACCTTTATGGCACGACATTTTTGCCGTTCGACCTCAAGATGGCCCTTATCGAAGCGCAGAAAGGACAGTCGCGCCCCACCATAAACCGTGTGCTAGAGTATTGTTTCAACTACGATCCCGAAGGCAGAAGGTATACGTTGCAGGTGACGAAAATAAGCGCAACCATCATCATTTTCTTTGCCTTAATATTATTAATCGTATTGATTATCAGATCTAACAAAAAAAAATCAAAAACACAAATACAATAATATGACTGCGGAAAACATCCACCATCCCGAACCGAGTTACCTCGAATACAGGGGCAAATATAAAGGCCTGTTAGGCTGGCTTACCACCACCGACCACAAGAGAATCGGCCTGATGTATATGTATGCCATGATGGTCTTTTTTATTGTCGGCGTAATTCTGGGAGAACTAATGCGTCTGGAATTATTCCGGCCCGGTCAGCAGTTTTACGGGCCGCAGGTATACAACGGTTTGTTTACGCTGCATGGTATCATCATGATTTTTACCGTCGTCATTCCCGGACTGGCTGCGGTTTTCGGCAACTTTGCCATGCCCATTATGATCGGGGCCAAAGATGTGGCTTTTCCACGGTTGAATCTTTTCTCCTGGTACCTGTTCATCCTTGGCGCTGCCATTGCCCTCTCATCCCAATTCATGGGCGACGGTCCGCCAGACACCGGATGGACGTTTTATGCGCCCTACAGTGTTACGACCCATACCAACGTAATTGCCGCGGTGCTGGGAGCATTTGTACTTGGTTTCTCATCAATCCTTACCGGTTTGAACTTTATTGTTACCATACACAGGTTACGGGCACCAGGGATGACCTTTTTCAAAATGCCTCTTTTCCCATGGGCGGTTTATGCCACTGCATGGATCCAGGTACTTGCCACCCCGATCGTGGGTATCACCCTGCTGATGATCATTGCGGAGCGAACGTTGAGGATCGGTTTTTTCGACCCCAATCTTGGTGGAGACCCGGTACTTTATCAGCACCTCTTCTGGATATATTCCCATCCTGCGGTGTACATTATGATACTTCCTGCCATGGGTGTTGTAACGGAGATCATTCCTACCTTTTCGCAACGCAGGGTGTTCGGATACAAAGCCATTGCTTTGTCGAGTATGGCCATCGCTTTTGTAGGGTACTTTGTATGGGCACACCACATGTTCACCTCAGGCATGAGCAGTACCGCCCGCTGGATATTCTCACTCCTTACTTTTCTGGTTGCCGTGCCCAGCGCCATCAAGGTATTTAACTGGGTAACGACCATGTACAAAGGTTCGATCGACGTCAAACCGCCTTTCCTTTATTCCCTCGGGTTTATTTTCCTGTTCATGATCGGCGGACTAACGGGTTTGTCGCTTGGCTCTTTGGCCACGAATATCCACGTTCACGACACCGCTTATGTTGTTGCTCACTTCCACTATATCGTTTTCGGAGGTGTTGGTTTTGCCTTCTTTGCTGCATTGCACTACTGGTATCCGAAAATGTATGGAAGGATGTATAATTTTAAACTCGCCAACATTGCCTTCGTCTTCCTTTTCGCTGGTTTCAACCTGCTTTACTTTCCCCAGTTCATCATCGGTTTGATGGGTATGCCACGGAGGTATTTCGACTATCTTCCGCAGTTTACCTTTGGAATGCAACTCTCTTTCTATGGTGGAATATTACTTGCCATCGGACTTGTGCTGATGCTGTATAATCTCTTTCAAAAGAACGGTGCCAAAGCGCCGGCAAATCCCTGGGGAGGAAGTACCCTGGAATGGACGATCCCGTCACCCCCGCCGGTCGAAAATTTTGATGTAATGCCGGAAATGGGACCCGATGAAGAACCCTACGATTATAAATAGCGAAATAGCGAAATAGCGAAATGACGAAAAACAATTAATAAATCAACTTCTATGGAAGAACATCGCGATGATATAGGTGCAAGATTGGGAATGTGGATATTCATCTTCACCGAAATACTGTTATTCGGCGGGCTTTTCCTGGTCTATGCGGTGATGCGCGCAGGATATTCCGCCGATTTTCACCAGGCCGCTCACCACCTGAATGCCTTCATCGGAGCTGTCAACACCTTAGTCCTGCTGGTAAGCAGCGCCACAGTAGCCATGTCGATTACCGCCGTGCAGAAAGGGGATAGCAAAAAAGGGGTCATTTTACTCCTGGTTACGCTAGTTTGTGCAGGGATCTTCCTTGTAAACAAATATTTCGAATGGGGCCATAAAATCCATATCGGGCTCTATCCCGGTTCCGACCTGATGCTCACACTGAACCACGGCAGTGTCATGTTCTTCAGTCTCTATTTTTTCATGACCGGATTGCACATGCTCCACCTGGTGATCGGGGCCATAGTTCTTACCATCGCCATGGTGAAGGTGAAAAGTGGAGCCATCACTCCGAATAAATATGTGCTGCTCGAAAACGGAGGCCTGTATTGGCATCTGGTCGACCTGATCTGGATCTTTTTGTTCCCGCTGCTCTATCTGATCACCTGATTGGCGAACCGGAGCGAAGCGGAGCTCGGCGGAGCCAAATGGCGAAATAATTGACTGTGTGAGTTTATCAAATCATAAATCTGAAATCAAAAGAGATGACTGCTGAATCTGTTCACATAACTTCGTACCGGACCTATTTATGGGTTCTGATTGCATTGCTTTTTCTCACCTTCGTTACCATCACGGTAACCTGGATTGACCTCTCGGCACTAACTGTTCTTGTCGCCCTGGTCATTGCTTCGGTAAAGGCTTATATCGTGCTTACCTGGTTTATGCATCTCAAGTACGAATCAAGTCTGTTCCGTGTCCTGGTAATCGTTGTTCTTGCCATCTATGCACTGGTGATCGGACTCACCTACTTTGATTATCTGCTGAGGTAACACAGTGAATGGCACAGGGAAGATGTTGGAATGGTAATAATTGTAACGCTGTGAATCAGTGACATGTAAATTCATAAATCTGAAATCGTTGTTCGTAAATCTATAATATGGGCGCTTCAAATTTTGTAGAAGGTGTAGACCTTGCCTTTAAAGTAATTTTCGGAATCGGAATTTTTTTCCTGGTAGGGATCACAACCGTGATGATCTTTTTTGTTATCCGTTACCGCAAGTCGAAACATCCCAAGGCTGAACAGATCCACGACAACAATGTACTGGAGGTCACCTGGACCTTGATTCCGCTCATTCTGGCACTCCTCATGTTCTATTACGGATACGTTGCCTTCAGTCCCATGCGCAATGCTCCGAAAGATGCCTATGAGATCACCGTCATTGGCAAGATGTGGGTTTGGGCATTTGAGTACCCTGGTGGCAAACAATCTCCCGACCTGGTCGTACCGCTCAACAAACCAGTAAAATGCAATCTCGTAAGTTATGACGTTATTCACAGCCTTTATATTCCCGCCTTCAGGATCAAAGAAGATGTAGTACCCGGTAAAAATAATTTCCTGTGGTTCATTCCGGAGCAATTGGGTGAATATGACATTCTGTGCTCTGTTTACTGTGGGTTGCGCCACTCCTTTATGGAAGCTAAGGTGAAAGTTGTTCCCGAGGCTGAATTCAACACCTGGCTTGCAGCCCTGCCCAGCAACTCCGGCGAGCCCGAAGGGTTAACAATCCTGAAAAGAAATGCCTGCACCGGCTGCCATTCACTCGACGGATCAAAAATAGTCAGCACTTCGTTTAAGGGACTGTATGGGAAAGAGGAAAAAGTCATTACGAATGGCACCGAACGCACTGTTCTCGTTGACGATGCCTATATCAAAACCTCGGTGTACGATCCCAACAAGGATGTTGTGGTTGGATACCAGAAGGGGATCATGAAAACCTACAACGGGATCATCAAGGAAGATGAGTTGCCGAAAATCATTGACTACCTCAAATCTCTGAAATAAAGGAACCTGCCATCCCGGAATTCAGAAAGAACCCTAACCTTTGCAACGCTTCACACTTCGTAGTTTTCTGACCCTGATCCGCTTTACGGTCACCCTGGCAGTTACATTTTCCGCTGCGGCAGCCGCAGTTGTATACACGGGAACGTTGTCTTCTGATTTATTCCTCCCGATGCTGGGCATTTTTTTACTGGCTGCCGGTGCCTCTGCCCTGAACCAATACCAGGAGTGGCCTCATGATGAGTTGATGGAGCGTACAAAAAAAAGGCCGATCCCGCTGAGAACCCTCAACACTTCCGATGCCCTTCGCTATGCTACCCTGCTGATCATCGGCGGCTCTTTGCTGCTGCTCTATTTTTCGAACAGCACCTGTTTTGTACTTGGATTATTCAACGTCATCTGGTATAACGGACTTTATACCTACCTGAAAAGGAAAACTGCCTTTGCCGTCGTCCCAGGTGCGTTAACCGGCGCCATTCCCGTGCTCATGGGCTGGACGGCAGCAGGGGGTGGCATTTTCGATCCCGTTGCGCTGTTTCTGTCCTTCTTCCTCTTCATCTGGCAGATGCCGCATTTCTGGCTCCTCATGCTGAAATACGGCGACCAATACCGGAATGCCGGCTTCCCTGTGCTGAACGATCTGTTCACAAACATACAGCTTAAAACCATTGTGATGGCCTGGCTGCTGGCATCCTCAGCCGCCTCGCTCCTGCTGATCTATTTCAGGATCCTCCACCTGCCAGTTTTAGGGTACATCATCCTCCTCCTGAATATGGCTTTGGTTACCCTGACCTTTTATCAGCTCTTCCCGGCACGGACTGTCAACTACCGGCTCATCTTCATCACGGCCAACCTATACATGCTCCTTGTTTTCGGTGTCCTGATAACTGACAGCCTGCTCCGGTAAAGGATTCGCTTCAAAATAGGCCGCTACCTCCTCGCGAAACGTGCGGTGGGCATGCTGTCGCTCCTGGTAAAGAATGTAGTTTCTCACCCCTTTCAGGTTCCCTTCACTCACAGATGCCACAAAGTACTCACGTGCCCAGCTGAACTTCTTTTCAGTAAAGTGGTTTTCATTAATCCATTTGGAAGCCTCCCCTTTCAACAATTTCAGCACTTCCGCCACATTTTGTTCCGGCTTTAACCGGATCAGACAATGGACATGGTCGATCCAGCAATTTAACAGCCCGACCTCAATGTTCTTTTCAGTTGCATGCTCCTTCATATGATCAAGGAACTTCTGGCGCAGGCCATTTGACAGAACAGGTTGCCGTCCTCTGATTCCCCAGACGGCATGAACCCAAATTTTCGTGTATGACATAATCTCGATTTATGCTTAATCGGGAAACACGGAAGAAGGTAAACTGGTTTTCAGGAATATTTTAATATTTTTTGCAGAACCTGATTCCGGTTCTTACGGAAGTATTCTAAACGGTGCTTGACAAAGGGTAAAAAAAACCTTAGGTTTGTATTGGTTTTAAAAACATCCCATGTCAGAACTTTATCAAAAAAACAAACTTTTCTTCATCCTCCTTTTCACCGCAGCAATCGGTTGTCTGGTATGGTATTTTTCACATATTGTAATCTTTATCATCGTAGCCGGGGTCATTTCAATTATCGGTTCGCCTTTGGTTGATTTGTTCGACAGGATCCGCATCTGGAAATTTAAATTTCCTCACGGACTTAGCGTAACCATAACACTGATCCTGTTCCTCTTACTTTTTATCAGTCTATTCAGTCTTTTCATCCCACTGGTAATCCAGGAAGCACAGATGATCTCGAGTATTGACGGGACGAAACTGATGAGTTACTTTCAGAAGGACATTGCCAACCTCCAATCCACGCTGATCTATTATGGAGTGATGCCACATGATTCAACCATCGAGTCGACGGTCAAACAAGCGATGCTGAAAATAATAGATTTTGGAATGTTTTCCGACGTTCTGAGTTCGGTCATCTCTTTTACAGGGACCTTTTTCTTTAACCTATTCTCCATTGCCTTTCTGTCGTTTTTCTTCCTTTTTGATGTCACCATGCTGCCTCGGTTCATCATGCTTATCACACCTGAAAAATATACGGAACAGATAAAAAGTGTCATGTCGAGAAGCCGTACCCTGCTATCGCGCTATTTCATCGGGCTGGTTGTTCAGATTCTCCTGAACATGGTCACCTACTCGATTGCACTTTACATTGTTGGTGTGAAAAGCCCGATGGTGATCGGCTTCTTTACCGGCATTATTATTATCATCCCTTACCTTGGAGGTGTTATCTCCATGATTATGGGGGTGATGCTCGGCGTTACCGGCGTGATAAGTACCGGCGATTTTGCCATGATCCTGCCGATGACCCTAAAGATACTGGTGGCCATGTTTGTGGTTCAGACCATCGACAACAATGTCTTTGCCCCGCTGATCCAGGGAAAAAGCGTTAAAGCGCACCCTGTTGAGATTTTTCTGGTCGTTATTGCCGCAGCAAGTTTTGGAGGAATTATCGGGATGGTGGTAGCTGTCCCTGCCTACGCCTTTATTAAAATTGTCGCCACAGAATTTCTCAGCAATTTTCGTTTTATCCGGCATATTTCAGGCAATTCATAATCACAGTGAATATTATTTAGAAAATCCATTTCCCATAATAATCGTACCTTGTACCCGTAATTCATCTCCAGAACCATGGCAAAATCAAGTGCAAAATTCCTGATCGTCGCAGCAGTCGGACTCGCTGCAGGGATAGGTGTCGGCATGCTCATCGCACCGGCAAAGGGATCAAAAACCCGTAAACGTCTGAAAAAAAAGATCATGGGCTTCGCCGATATGATGCAGGATGATCTTTCTGAAAAAATAAGCGTCTTCAAATCTGCTTTCGGTGGAGAAGAAGATGGAGAAGAACCCATTGAACCTCACCAGGTTCCGAAAGCGGAAGGAAAATAATGGATCCGTTAAAGCTGAACGACACTTTCTCGTCACTGACGGAAAATGTCAAAGATTACGTTGACCTCAGGGTCGATCTCCTCAAACTGGTCCTCACGGAGAAAATAGCCAAACTGGCCTCCTTTTTTCTCATCGCGGTAATTTTCTTTATCCTGGCGATGTTTTTACTCCTGTTCATCAGCCTTGCTTTTGTGTTCTGGTTTGGTGAGGAAGTAGGTCCTACATTTGTGGGCGCCCTTATTGTTACCGCGCTCTATTTGATCGGCGGGTTTGTGATTTATCTTTTCCGGCATACCATGTTCATCAATCCTCTTGTTACCCAGCTTTCAAAAATTTTAATGGAAGGGGAGGACGATCATGAGTAAGCGATATGTTACCAGTCCGGGCCGGATCAAATCCTTGGCTGATTTGAACCTGGAGAAATCGAAAGTAAGGATGGAGATCATGAAAAAGGAGGAACATATCCGGTCCGACTTTAAACATATCATTGATGCCCTGACTTTCCGGAATATCGTTTCCAACCTGGCAGAAGACATCTCTGTGCAGTCAGCCGTTCTGGCAAAAGCGTTTTCCATCGGAAAATCGTTGTTCTCGGGAAAAAAGAAAAAAAAGGAGTAAGATTGCTGCTGCACCGGCTCACCAATGTGCTCAAAATCTCCGCAAGTTATGTGATTTCGCGCATGACACGGCGTGTTTTTCATTGGGGTAAACCAATTGCCGTAAGCATCGAACCCACCAACTCCTGTAACCTTCACTGCCCCGAATGCCCCAGCGGATCAGGGGAACTCACCCGGCCAAGAGGAGTGATGTCAATGGAAACCTTCCGGTCTGTCATCAATCAACTGTCGCCTCAACTCACCTACCTCACGCTCTATTTCCAGGGTGAACCATTCATGAACAGCATGTTTCACGAAATGACGAAGGTTGCACGCAGCAAAAACGTTTTTGTCAGTTCCTCCACCAACGGCCATTTTCTGACTCCTGAGGTTGCCCGTAAAACTGTTGAATCGGGATTGAACCGTCTCATTGTTTCGCTCGATGGTACGGACCAGACTGCCTATGAATCGTACCGTATCGGAGGGTCATATGAGAAGGTTATCAAGGGGATTACCAACCTCGTTGAAGCCAGAAAGGTCCTGCACTCCAACCATCCTCAGGTCATCCTTCAGTTCCTTGTTTTGAGCACCAATGAACACCAGATTTCAGCTGTGAAAAGATTGGGGAAGTCTCTGGGGGTGGACAAGGTCGAGCTCAAGAGTGCTCAATTTTATGACTATCGGTATGGCAACCCGCTGATCCCCAAAAATAGAAAATATACACGGTATGAAAGGGTGCAAAATCTGGGCAGTGCAGCCTCGCCAGAGAAGTCAGCGCGCCTGGATCCACACCAACCTGAAACGAAAACACCACGGTTCCGCGACGATGAATTCCGCCTCAGGAATTCACTCCCCCGCCACTGTTTCCGGATGTGGAGCGGTTGTGTTTTCACCTGGGATGGGAAGGTTGTTCCCTGTTGTTTCGACAAAGATGCCAAAAATCCGCTGGGCGACCTGAATGAACAAACTTTTACCGGGATTTGGAATAGCAAACGTTACGATCAATTTCGCCAGCAAATTCTCGATCACCGGGAAAATATCGAAATCTGCCGGAACTGTTCAGAAGGGATGGGAGTGACGAAAATATGGTGAAATAGCGAAATTTTATAGAAATGAATCGTAAATTACTGGAAGCCTGTGTAAATTCAGCGGTTTCTGCCGTGGAGGCCCAGGCGGGAGGGGCAGATCGCGTCGAACTCTGCGAGAACATGCTGGAGGGAGGCTGTACGCCCAGTGCCGGGGCTATCGCTTTTGCGCGAAAACATTTGTCGATCGCACTGTTTGTGATAATCCGGCCAAGGGGAGCCGATTTCTGTTATTCGGATGCCGAGTTCGAGATCATGCAGGAGGATATAAAAATGGCGAAGGCGCTTGGGGCCGATGGCGTAGTGTTCGGCATTCTTAAACCCGATGGAACCATCGACACGAACCGTATGGGCAAACTGGCAGAACTTGCCCGCCCCATGGGAATTACCTGCCACCGCGCCTTCGACATGACCCGGGATCCTTACGAAGCGCTGAAGGCACTTGTCACACTTGGCATTGATCGGGTGCTTACCTCCGGACAATCCGACAGCGTCATTACCGGCGCCCCGCTTATCAGAAACCTGATCCGTGAGGCTGCCGGCCAGATCATCATCATGCCCGGACATGGCATCAAGGAACACAACTTCACTGAAGTCATCGCTGCAACCGGAGCCGATGAATACCACCTCTACCTGCCTAAACAGGTACCCTCGGCGATGCTTTTTGCACAAAACAATGTAAAAATGGGGAAACCTGAACTATCAGAATACAAATTCACATTAATTGACCGGGTAAAGATCGAACAATGCATTAAAATTTTAAAACATGAAACACCGACTGCTGAATAGCGCTTCTCTCCTTCTCTTCTCCGTATCCGTGCTGGCGCAGCAAGCATCACCGCCGGATTGGGAAAACCCGCAACTCACCGGCATCAACAACGTGCTGCCCCATGCGACTTACATGCCCTACAGCACAGAAGCGGCTGCACTGAAAAACGACCGTAGCGCCTCCCCTTTCCATAAAACCCTGAACGGAACCTGGAAGTTCAGCTGGGCCGAAAACCCGGAAAGCAAATCCATTGGCTTTTACCTTGATAATTTCGACGTTTCGGGCTGGAAGGATATCCAGGTACCATCCACCATCGAGATACAGGGTTATGGTTATCCGGTTTATGTAAACTGGGGGTATGAGTTCAGCCACCTGATGAAACCTGACCCGCCGTTGGTGCCCCACAACTACAACCCGGTTGGCTCCTACCGGCGGAACTTTACCATCCCGGAAGAGTGGAAGGATCGTCAGGTCTTCCTGCACTTCGGAGCGGTAAAATCCTTCATGTACGTTTACCTTAACGGGGAGCGCATCGGTATGGGAAAAGATGGCAAAACCCCGGTGGAATTCAATATTACCAAATACCTGCGCAACGGAGAGAACGTATTGGGGGTAGAGGTTTACCGCTGGAGCGACGGAACCTACCTGGAGTGCCAGGATATGTGGCGCATGAGCGGCATCAACCGGGATGTCTACCTCTATTCTGCACCACGGGTTCATATCCGCGATTTTTTTGTCGTGGGCGATCTTACCGATAACTACACAACCGGATTGCTCAGGCTCACCACCATCGTGAAAAATGAAAATCCGACGCAATATCCGGCCCCGCTCACGGCCGGAAAGGGATTCAGGATTACGGTGAAACTATTTGATTCGAAAAATGCATCTGATCCCCTGTTCAGTGCCGCTTTCCCGATCAATATAAATCACGTTGGAGAAGACACCTCCTTTTTTGAACGTAAAATTCCCTCGCCACGCAAATGGAGCGCAGAAATCCCCAACCTCTATCATCTGGTTTTAACCCTGAAGGACGATAAGGGAAACATTATTGAATCAACCGGTTGTCGTGTTGGCTTCCGAACCAGTGAAGTAAAAAACGGATTGTATCTGGTAAACGGGATCCCTGTAAAAATAAAAGGGGTGAATCGCCATGAAGCAGATCCTCTTACCGGTCATGTGATCTCGAAGGAAAGGATGATCCAGGATGTGAAACTCATGAAGGAGGCCAACATCAACACGGTACGGACCTGCCATTATCCCGATGATCCATACTGGTATGAACTCTGCGATGAATACGGACTCTATGTTATCGATGAAGCCAACATCGAATCTCATGGAATGGGATATGACCCGCAGCGTACACTGGGGGATAAACCGCTATGGATGAAAGCCCACCTCGACCGCACCATACGAATGTTTGAACGCGACAAGAACCACCCATCGGTAATGTTCTGGTCGTTGGGCAATGAGGCCGGCAATGGATGTAATTTCGTTGCAACCTACGATTGGCTCAAACACCGCGACAAATCTCGCCCCACGCAGTACGAACGCGCTGAACAAAGCTACAATACCGATATTTATTGTCCGATGTACGCCTCCATCGGGGACCTTGAATGGTATGCCTATACCAAACAGTTACGGCCGCTGATCATGTGCGAGTATGCCCACGCCATGGGGAACAGCACCGGAAACTTTCAGGACTACTGGGATGTGATCGAGAAATACCCGCAATTGCAGGGAGGTTGTATCTGGGATTGGGTTGATCAGGGGCTCTATGCAAAGGATACAAACGGTCGTGAATACTGGGCTTATGGTGGCGATTTCGGTCCGAAGGATGTTCCCAGCGACGGCAACTTCATGTGCAACGGCCTCGTGTTTCCTGACCGGGTTCCCCATCCTGGCTATTTTGAGGTAAAAAAGGTTTACCAGAGTGTGAAGTTTTCTCCTGTTGATATGAATAACCTCTCCTTTGAAGTCCTTAACAAGTACGATTTTTATGATCTTTCCAACACCGAACTCACCTGGGAAATGACAGCTAACGGGAGAGTTTTATACGGTGGAAAGGTACCTGCTTTCACCCTTTCGCCCAAAGCCACCAAAGAGATTCGGATTCCGATGCGCAAAACCGCCATCATTCCGGGTACAGAATACTATCTGAATGTTTACCTGAAGACGATAACCCCGCAGGGTCTTATTCCTGCCGGCCATGTCATTGCCAGCGAGCAATTATTGGTCCCCTGGTTACAGCCTGCCAAAGAGACAGCGGGAATTTCCCCCGCCAAACTTGAGTTGAATGAATCCGACCTTTTAGCTACCGTAACCGGCAAAGATTTCACCGTCGTTTATGATAAATCGTCGGGAATGCTTACCTCCTTCAGCTATGCCGGCCATGAGATATTGCACCAGGGACCCGTGCCAAATTTCCGCAGAGCACCGACCGATAACGATATTGGCAACGGTTTGGCCAGGAAGAGCAAAATCTGGTTTGATGCCAGTGAACGGCGCAGAATTCTGAGGACGGAAGTAAAGCGAATTTCGGATCAGGAGATCAGACTTGTGACCTTTTACGAATTGCCTGAAGCTTCGTCGAAGGAGACGGTGGAATATACCGTGACCGGAAATAGTGAGGTGGCGGTTAAAATACAACTGCTGGTCTCTACCGACCAATTGCCTAAGATACCCCGTGTAGGGCTGAACATGCAGATCCGACCGGAATTCAAAAAGGTGGTTTGGTTTGGCCGCGGACCGATGGAAAACTATTGCGACCGGAAAACAGCTGCCTTTATTGGCCTTTACGAAAGTACCGTGGATGCACAATTTATACCCTATGTGCGGCCGCAGGAAAACGGCTATAAAACCGATGTACGGTGGGTTTCACTGGAATGCGACTCAACCGGGCTGCAATTTATTGCCGACAGCCTGCTATCCTTCAGCGCCCTCCCCTACACCTACGACGACATGAAAGGGTTCAAACAGTGTTGCAAACATCTTAACGAACTGCAACCAAAGCCATTTGTTGACTTTAACGTTGACTACCTGCAGATGGGTGTTGGAGGTGATGACAGCTGGGGAGCCGAGACACATAAAAAGTACACCCTGCCGGCCAAGCCATACAGCTATGGATTCAGGATGAAGCCATACCGGGTTACACGGTAACCGTGTTTAACAAGTTAACGGATTGAATTTGTGCCTAACGGCTGGCTATCTGAAGAATAAGTCGCTTAGCGAGGCTTTCGAGTTCGGCGTTGGCCGAATCTCCTGACCTGACTTTTTTGAGAGGCATGATCTCTTCGCCTGCTGCGTTGAACAGGAGGATCCAATGGCTTTTATCCGCGACATCAATCGAACGATTGCCCTGGCTGTAGGCACGCCATGTAACGGTTGATTCCCGGATGCCGATTTTCATGGTTGATTCAATGTTTAACCAACGGCCGATCCTGATAAAACCAAACAGGTTGTTCAAGAACCTGACCCGCTTCTTCTCAAAATCGATGGAGCTGCCCGAATAGGAAAATCCGGTAAAAGCCCCGATCAAAACCAGAACCACTGCGGTGAGGTGAAAAAATATCAGCAATAATCCTGCTGCCACCATTACCATTCCTGCTGTTGACCCGACCGGTCCGAATGATTTTCCAAATTTGTTGTGCTCTACCATTTTGATTCTTTTAGGGTATAAGTAAAAACCGGTGCGGTATCAGATCCGTTAATGCCGCGGTGCTAAAAACTTGTTATAGAGCAGTAAACCAATGATGGTCAACACGCCGATGATGCTAAAAGTGATCCAAAGCAGTGAGGGCTGGTTCATTTTGTCAACATACAATACATAGAGCCAGGCACCCATCACTCCGCCTACACCACTGCCGATCACCCCGTAAAGGAACGAATAGCCCTGGTATAAGGCCTTTTTATCTTCCGGTGCGATGAGTCCGACATAGGCAATAAATTTGGGATGTGCGATCATCTCTCCCAGGGTAAAAATGAACATCGAGGCAAGGAAAATCCATCCGCTGGCAGAGATGGCCAGCATGGCCATCCCGATGGACCCCATGGCAATACCGAAGATCATGGTTGGTAAGGCCTTCATGTTGCGCACCAGACTGGAAACCAGCAACTGCAAAAGGATGATCGCACCGGCGTTCATTACGGTAACATGCTCGGCATCAAATTTCCAGGAAGGGTTGGCAACAAAAAACCCGAGCATCGAATTGATCAGGTTATTAAAACCGGTCATATCAACCCGCTCTTTAAGATACCAAAGCACCGAATCGTAAACCTGAAAATACATGATCCAGAAACCGGAATAGATCACGATCATCACAATAAACCGGTAATCCCGTAATACGCTGAACATCTCGGAAAAGACCTTGCCGAGAGGTTTTATCACCCTGTCACTTGCAGGTTCTCTGAAAAAAAGATAATTGATAAGCAGCAGCAAACCTGTTCCTGCCGAGGCCATGAAAAAGATGTAGTTGTAAGAGATTGATTTTAGCCAGGGAACCAGGATCAGCGGAAAAAGGAACGCGCCAAGGTTGATTGACCAGTAATAGATTCCGAAACCCAGTGAGGAGTTGGATTCGTCAGTGAGCCTGGCTACCGATCCGGCAATCATCGGTTTAAAAAAACCAGCCCCGACCACCATCACGATGAGGCTTGAAAAAATAGTTACGTAGGTGGTTGACAAGCCGGCAAAGAAATAACCTGCACTCATGGTCAGACAAGCAAAATAGAGTACCCTTTTGTAGCCGAACCGATCGCCCAGAGCCCCCGACAGGATAGGCAGAAAATAGAGCAGCGGGGTAATTACGCTTTTGATCACCCCCACGCTCTCTTTGGAAAATCCCAATCCCCCATCCGATCTGGACAAAACAAGATAAACGGATAAAACAGAGATCACTCCATAATAAGAGCCGCGTTCAAAAAACTCCATGGAGATGGAGGTCCAGAAATTACGCGAAAAATTGAAAATATTCTTCATGCCAGGCAGTACCAAAAATTTGACCGAAAGTAATGAAAAACAGAATTCATTAATGAACTATCTCTAATTTAGCGGCATGAACACCGGGAATACAAACCTTGAGGCCATTGTCTGCGAATTTAGAACCGAAGGCTCCGTCGATTCTGTAAAACGTGTCGGATCGGGGCACATCAACGACTCGTATCTGGTCACAACCAACCCTGCGGGGAATTCCGACTACCTCCTTCAACGCATCAACCATCACATTTTCAGAGATGTGCCAAAACTAACCGACAACATTCTAAAAGTTTCGCGGCATCTCCAGGCCAGGTTGCTTTGTCAGCCCTCGGATTTCGACTACTTTCAGGTGCTTAAACCCGTCGCAACCCGACAGGGGAACTTTTTCCTGCACGACCCTGAGGGTAATTTCTGGCGGTTATACCTCTATATTTCAGGAACCAAAAGTTACGACATTGTTGAATCCTCCGACCTGGCTTTTGAAGGAGGCAAAGCATTCGGCATATTCCAGTACCTCACCGCGGATATGGATGGTTCTGCCCTTTTTGAAACCCTCACCGATTTCCATAACATCGCCGTCCGCCTGCAAAACTTCCGGAGCATCGTTCAGCTTGACCCTGAAAAACGTGTAAGTTCGCTGCAGTCCGAAATAAATTTCGTGGAATCGAGGGCAGAAGAGATGCACCTCATCCTGGAACTAGGCCGGTCGGGTGCCATCCCGCTCAGGGTAACCCACAACGACACAAAATTCAACAATGTACTTTTTGATGATCATCAGCGTGCCATATCCGTGGTGGATTTCGACACGGTGATGCCTGGATACAGCTTGTATGATTTCGGCGACGCGATCCGGACCGGAACCAATACAGGAGCAGAGGATGAGCAGGATCTTTCGAAGGTTGGCATAAACCTTTCACTCTTCGCTGCCTACACCAGAGGATATCTCAGTATTGCCGGGGGATTTCTCACGCCGGTCGAGTTAAGCCACCTGGCCTTTTCGGCCAAATTCATGACCTATATCATCGGGTTGCGTTTCCTCACTGACCATATCGACGGCGATCACTATTACCGGATCCATCATCCCGACCACAATTTACACCGCGCCAAAGCCCAGTTTCGTCTTCTCGAAAGCATGGAGGAGCATTTTGCCGAAATGCAAACCATTCAGGCACTGCGATAATATCTACCGGGAATGGTTATCTTTGGTGCAACAAACCTAAAAAGAAACCCTCATCTATGCCTTACATTACTTCCCTTGCAACAGGCGCCGCGGGATATAAATCCTTTGCGCTGAAACAGTTTGGCCTCCTTTTGATTTTTGCGCTTTCCTTTGCCCAAATTTTTGCCCAGGAAACCAATACCATCAACATTGTTCCGATTCCGGCAGAAATGAAATTGAAAACCGGACAGTTTATCATTACTCCCCAAACCCTGATGCTGGTCTCCCCGCAGGACAAGAACCTGAAACAGGTCGCCCAGTTTTTTGCTGACCATCTCAGGATTATGGGCGGCCCCGAATTGCAATTGAGAGAGTACGCAGAAACCGACAAGAAAGCGCTGGCGGTTATCCTGGCCTTTCCGAAAGACAAGACGAAGTTCAAACCCGAAGGTTATGAGCTGAAGGTCACACCCGGCCAGGTTATTGTTCAGGCTGTAACGGGGGCAGGGTTCTTTTACGGGATCCAGTCGCTGATCCAACTGTTGCCGGCCGACTATTGCACACCTTTAAAAACCGGCAAAGTGAGAACATGGGCGGTCCCCTGTCTCGAAATCAAAGATCACCCTCGCTTCCCTTACCGTGGGATGCACCTGGATGTATCGCGCCACTTCTTTCCGAAAGAATTTGTGATGCGGTACATCGACCTTATTGCCCTTTACAAAATGAACACCTTTCACTGGCACCTTACCGATGATAACGGGTGGCGGATTGAGATTAAAAAATACCCGAAACTAACTGAGATTGGCGCCTGGCGGGTGGACCGCGAAAACCTTCCCTGGGGCGAACGACCTGCCCAGAAGCCAGGTGAACCCGCAACATATGGCGGATTCTACACCCAGGATGACATCCGGGAGGTGGTAGCCTATGCAGCCCAACGTTACGTGACCATCATCCCCGAAATAGAGATGCCGGCACACTCCGTGGAGGTGCTGACAGCCTACCCGCAATTCTCCTGCACCGGCGGCCCGTTCACCGTTCCCCCCGGAAGTTACTGGCCCAATACCGACATTTTGTGCGCCGGGAATGATTCGGTGTTCACCTTCCTGCAGGATGTGATGACCGAAGTGATGGGTTTGTTTCCATCGGTTTATCTGCACGTGGGTGGTGATGAAGCCGATAAGACCAATTGGAAAAAGTGTCCCAAATGCCAGGCACGCATCAAGGCAGAAGGGCTGAAGGACGAAAAGGAGCTGCAGAGTTATTTCATCAAAAGGATGGAGAAATTTATCGTTTCCAAAGGACGCAAAATGATCGGCTGGGATGAGATACTCGAGGGCGGACTGGCACCGGAGGCTACGGTTATGTCGTGGCGCGGTGTGGAAGGCGGAATTGCTGCAGCACGCCAGGGGCATGATGCCATCATGACTCCGGGTTCCCATTGCTATTTCGACTATTATCAGGCAAATCCCGATTCTGAGCCCAAGGCGATCGGCGGCCTCACCACGCTGAAAAAGGTCTATTCCTATGAACCTGTTCCGGGAGAACTTTCTGCGAAAGAGGCAGAGCATATTCTGGGAGCCCAGGGAAATGTATGGACGGAGTTCATCCCATCCACCGCACAGGTTGAATACATGGCCGTGTCGCGGATGATCGCCCTGGCAGAAGTGGTGTGGAGTCCGAAACAGAAGCGTGACTGGAAAAGCTTCAGGCTCAGGATGAACAGCCAGTTTAAACGCCTCGATTGCATGAAGGTGAATTATTGCAAAGGTTCCTATCGTGTCGGTATCAGCACATCCTACGATCCGAAAGGCAATCAGATGATGGTCAGTTTCGACTCCGAACAGCCGGATGTTCCCATCCTTTACACACTCGACGGTAATGATCCGACGAATAAATCAAAGGTATATGCCGGCCCCATTTCCATCGTGGACAACGCCTACATCAAAGCCGGACTGTATGTTGACGGCAACCTGAAGGAGAAATTTACAGAGATGCCGTTAATATCTCACCTTGCCATCGGAAAACCCGTGAAATACATCGGAAACTACTCCTACCGCTATCCTGCATCCGGCATTGGAGCGCTGACGGATGGTCTGCGTGGCAGCATCAACCACCGCGACGGGATGTGGCAGGGATTCCTGGGAAATGACCTTGAAGTGGTGATTGATCTCGGGAAGGAAATGCCCATAAATTCCGTACAAACCAATTTTCTTCAAAATCAGAAGAGCTGGATTTTTTTGCCTTCTCTGGTTGAGTATTCTCTTTCACCAGATGGAAAAAAATTCCATTCCATCAATGAGGTTTTAAATACGGTCTCACCCAAAGAGACAAACGCTTTCATTGAGCCGTTTACCTTCCAGTTCAATCAGGGCACAACAGCGCGGTATGTAAAGGTGAAAGCTAAAAATCCGGGTAAGTGTCCTCCCTGGCACGAAGGAGCCGGAGAAGATTGCTGGATTTTTGCGGACGAAATTGTTGTGTATTGAGATCATTTTGCATCATTCGAAATTTTCCTAACTTTATTCCAAATTCATTCATGCCGGAGATACACAAATTATCGATCAGTCTTTCCGCCTCTGAAAAAATGGGAAAGGCAGCCATGGTAAAAGCCATTGACCTCGTAATTTCGATCGCCGTTACCATTGTTGACGAAAGCGGCGTGACAAAATATTTTGCACGCATGGATCAGAAGTCTGGTCGTCTTCATCGCACTGCTCATATCTGTGCTCGCTGCCTGGCTTTTCTTCAGGGTCATCGAAAAACCATTCATGGAATTTTCCAAGCGCATCACGTATAAAAAAACATAAAACATGGGACCAACTGCTGATTTTCACCCCACACCGGGGCCGGTTCCATTGCACGTCGGAATCATTCCCGATGGAGGCCGGCGCTGGGCAAAAGCCAATGGTTGCAAACTTGAGGAGGCTTATTTTGAAACTAAGTCCCACATGTTGAAATTGGTTACGTTTCTTTACGGATATGGAGTAAGGGAGATTAGTGTTTACCTCTCCAGCATCCAGAATTTCAGACGACCTCCGGAAGAGCTTAAGGCGAACCTCATGATTGTGGAGACAGCACTGCAAAATGAAATTGCCACGCTGGTGCGACAGTTTAACCTGGTTGTTAAAGTTGCAGGTAACCGTGAAGTACTCCCTGCAAATATTTCTGCTTCATTCAGGTTGCTGGAGCGTGACACCTCTTTGCATACCGGCGGCCGCCTGAATCTTCTTATGGCCTATGATCCGCTGGAGGAGATCACAGAGGCTCAGAAATCGTCGGATGGTCCCGGCATGTTTTATAAACATCTGTTGGTTAACACGCCGGTCGACCTTGTTATCAGGAGCGGAGGAGCGAATCTGATAAGTAATTTTCTACCGCTGCAATGTGCTTATGCGCGGCTGTATTTTTCAACAAAACTCTTTAATGAACTGACGATAGACGACGTGTCAGAAATATTGGAAAAATTCGCAGAAACGGATCGAAAATTCGGAGAATAATCTCTGGGCAGGATGGGTGGTGATTAAAGTTAACAGGGGTTTTATACGGTCATGATATCCTTCTCCTTTACCTCAAGGATCTTGTCAACCCGGGCAATGTTTTCATCCGTAAGTTTCTGGATATCAATTTCGAGTTTGTCGCACTCATCCTCCGGCACTCCGTCTTTCTTAAGCTTTTTTGCTGTTTCGTTCCCGGTGCGACGGATATTCCGGATGGTAATTTTTGCACTTTCGGCCTCTGCCTTGGCTTTGCGCACGAGGTCGCGACGGCGTTCTTCGGTGAGGGGAGGGACCATTATGCGCAAGATCTCGCCTTCGTTTTTTGGATTAAAACCGAGATTGGCAGCCTGTATCGCTTTATCGATCAACGAAAGTACACTCTTATCCCACGGCTGAACGATGATCTGGCGGGCATCTGGCGTACTGATGTTGGCTGTCTGGTCGATGGAGGTCATCACGCCGTAATAGTCAATTTTAACGCCATCAAGCATCTGTGCGCTCGATTTTCCGGCTCTGAGTTTTTGCAACTCCTTTTCCAGATGCTGCACTGCCAGATGCATTCCTTCACTGGTCTCTTCAATGGTAAATTCAATTTCTTCGTTCATGCGTTGGAATTTTTATTGCTGAACTGTAGTTATCAGCTTACTACGGTTCCTATTTTCTCTCCGTTAACAAGCTTTAAAAGATTTCCCTGTTTGTTCATGTTAAAGACGATGATGGGCATTTGATTCTCCTTACAGAGTGCAAAAGCTGTCAAATCCATGATTTTCAATCCTTTCGCAAACGCTTCGTCAAATGAGAGGACCTCATACCTCACTGCCGCAGGGTCCTTTTCCGGATCGGCAGTATAAACGCCATCTACGCGGGTTCCTTTAAGAATTGCATCAGCCCTGATCTCCACCGCCCGTAAGGCTGAAGCAGTATCCGTTGTAAAGTAGGGATTTCCCGTACCTCCGGCGATCACAACCACAAAGCCCTCTTCAAGGTAACCATTGGCTCTTCTTCCGCTCATTGCTTCACAGATAGGATCAATGGCGAGGCCAGAGAGCAGTTTCGACTTAAGACCAGCTTTTTCAAGCGCTCCCTGGATGGCCATGCTGTTTATCACGGTGGCGAGCATCCCCATATAATCTCCCTGCACACGGTCCATCCCATCACTGGTGCCCTGAAGGCCCCTGAAGATGTTACCTCCACCAATCACGATAGCAATCTGCACGCCGGTATCTGCCACCCGTTTTATCTCTTCGGCGTAGTCGGAAATCCGCACAGGATCAATACCGTAACCCTGAGTTCCCTCAAGTGCTTCGCCAGAAAGTTTTAAAAGAATTCGCTTCAGTTCCATATTTCAAACTCCGATTGTTATGTTTTCCGCTGTTTCACCGTTTAATTTACCCCTACGCCATGGCAGCTTTTGAATTTCTTCCCGCTTCCACACGGACAAGGATCGTTTCTTCCAACCTTTTTCTCCACGTGAACCGGCTGTGGTTTTGACTGTTCCTGGGTGTTGGAATTTGATTGCGACAACAAATCAGAACGCTCCTCCTTCAACCGTGTACGGTCCAGTTTGCGGGGCATCTGAGCCTCCTTCACATTGTCCACCTGAATGGGTACATCCGCCTTGATAAGGAATGAACATATCTCCTTATTTGTCCGTTGCATCATGCTTTTGAAAAGCTCGAATGATTCGAATTTATAGATAAGCAATGGATCCTTCTGTTCGTAGGCAGCATTCTGAACAGATTGTTTGAGGTCGTCCATTTCACGGAGATGCTCCTTCCAGGCATTGTCGATCAACCCCAGACAAATGCCTTTTTCTATACTGAGAACCACCTCTTTTCCATTGTCCTCAAAGGCCCGTTTCAGGTTCGCCACAGCCTGCATGGTTTTTAACCCATCTGTAACAGGAATGGCAATATTCTCATATCGTGTATCATTCTCGAAAACATCCTTGATTACAGGGAATACCTTGTTGGAGATGACATCGCACTTGGTTTTATACCGTTTGTAGATGTAATCGTAAAGTCGTCCAACCACCTCTGCTGAATTCATATCAGCAAATTGCTCCGCCGTGACCGGCGAATCAGCCGCAAACTCTTTCATCAACTCAAGTCTGAATGCCTCATAATCGGCCTTGTCATGGGCATCGAGTACGATGGTTTCGCATACATCAAACACCATGTTCGAGATGTCGATGGCAAGCCGGTCTCCAAAGAGCGCGTGATGGCGTTTTTTGTAGATCGATTCGCGCTGAATATTCATCACGTCATCGTACTCAAGAAGGCGTTTACGCACACCAAAATTATTCTCTTCCACTTTCTTCTGAGCGCGTTCAATTGATTTGGTGATCATGGAGTGCTGGATCACCTCTCCCTCCTGGATACCCATTCGGTCCATGATTTTGGCAATACGGTCCGAACCGAACATACGCATCAGGTCATCATCAAGCGACACGAAGAACTGAGAACTTCCGGGGTCGCCCTGGCGACCGGCACGGCCACGCAGCTGGCGGTCGACACGGCGTGATTCATGCCGTTCGGTTCCGATGATGGCCAATCCGCCTGCATCCTTCACACCGGGACCAAGTTTGATGTCGGTACCACGGCCGGCCATGTTGGTGGCAATGGTCACCGTACCTGCCCGTCCGGCTTCAGCTACAATGTCAGCCTCTTTTGCATGCAACTTTGCATTGAGCACATTATGCGGAACGTTTACCCGTTTGAGCATTCGGCTAAGCAATTCAGAGGTTTCTACGGAAGTGGTACCAACAAGCACCGGCCGGCCCTTTTGCACGAGTTTTTGAATGTCTTCGATGACGGCATTGAACTTTTCGCGTTTCGTTTTATACACCATGTCCTCACGGTCATCGCGAACAATGCGTTTGTTGGTCGGAATAACAACCACATCCAATTTATAGATGTCCCACAACTCCCCGGCCTCCGTTTCTGCGGTACCTGTCATACCGGCCAGTTTTTTGTACATCCGGAAATAGTTCTGAAGGGTGATGGTTGCATAGGTCTGGGTGGCCGCTTCAATCTTTACATTCTCTTTGGCTTCAATGGCCTGGTGCAACCCATCAGAATAACGGCGACCTTCAAGGATACGTCCCGTTTGTTCATCAACGATCTTCACCTTGTTGTCCATCACCACGTATTCTACATCCTTCTCAAAAAGGGCGTAAGCTTTGAGTAACTGGTTTACCGTGTGAACCCGTTCCGATTTAATCGAATAATCGCGAAGGAGTTCATCCTTTTTCTCCAACTTCTTTATTTCCGGGATATCTGAATGTTCAAGCGTGGCAATCTCTGCTCCCATATCGGGAAGAATATAGAAAGACGGATCTTCGTAAGATTGGGTGAGCAAGTCAATCCCCAGGTCGGTAAGCTCGAAAGTGTTGTTCTTTTCATCGAGCACAAAATAGAGTGCATCATCGATGATATGCATATTTTTGGCCTGCTCCTGAAGGTAAAAATTCTCGGTTTTTTGCATTAATGCCTTCATCCCCGGCTCGCTGAGAAATTTGATGAGGGCTTTATTTTTCGGCAATCCGTGGTGTGCACGCAACAGATGCTCCCCTGCCTTTTTAATATTATCGGCATTGTTGGGGTCTTCCGAAAGTGCTTTGGCCTCAGATAGCAGCTTGGTCACAAGGTTTCGCTGGGCATTGTATAACTTGGCTACGTTCGGTTTCAGATCGTCGAATAATTGGTTCTCTCCTTTGGGAGTAGGTCCTGAGATAATAAGCGGGGTCCGTGCATCATCAATGAGCACAGAGTCAACCTCATCTACGATGGCATAGTTATGGGGGCGCTGAACAAGCTCTTCGGGGTTGCCTGTCATATTGTCGCGCAGGTAATCGAAACCAAATTCGTTGTTGGTCCCAAAAGTTATATCCGCAAGATAGGCATTGCGTCGTGATTCGCTGTTGGGTTCGTGCCGGTCAATACAATCCATCTTCAGTCCGTGGAATTCATAGAGTGTGCCCATCCATTCGGAGTCACGTTTGGCCAGGTAGTCGTTCACGGTTACAATATGCACTCCCTTTCCGGGTAAAGCATTGAGGAACACCGGCAGTGTTGCCACCAGCGTCTTTCCCTCTCCGGTTGCCATCTCAGCGATTTTTCCTTCATGCAGAACCACACCCCCGATTAACTGACAGTCGTAATGAACCATGTCCCAGCGGGTCATATTCCCTCCGGCCATCCAGCTGCTGCTAAATCTGGCTTTGTCTCCCACAATGGTAATACTGTCTTTACGTGCAGCCAGATCACGATCCATCTGAGTAGCCGTTACCTCTACATATTCACTTTCAACAAAACGCCGTGCTGTATCCTTTACCACCGCAAATGCCTCTGGAAGTATCTCATTCAGTACCTCCTGGGTGAGTTCATATTGTTCCTTTTCAAGCTTATCCAGCTGGTTGTAAAGCTTTTCCTTCTCATCAATTTCCAGTTCGCCGGTGTTGATGCTGACCTTCAGGTCCTGGATCTCCTGTTCCTTGGCTGCGATATACTCACTGATCCGTTGCTTGAAACCTACAGTTTTCTCACGCAATTCATCATTTGTGAGCAGCCTTATCTTTTCCCAGGCCTCAATGGCGTTGGTTACAATCGGATCAATGCTCCGTATATCGCGCTGGGATTTGTTACCCAATACTTTCTTAAAAAAATCGAACATAACTTTTACTCCTGTATCATCTTTTCTATGGCTGCTTCAAGTCCGTTACCGGGCTGCTCTGCCGGATATTTATAAATTTTTCCTGTTTTATCGATCAGGACAAACAATGGGTAAGATCTCACTTCGTAATCACTTAACACGCCCGACTGATCCCCGATATGAAGGAATGTCCAGACAAAATCCTTCTTCATGCTGATAAAGTAATTCATTTTATTAAAATCCGCATCTGCGGAAATACTGACAAAGGCAACTTTATCCTTGTATTTGTCATACATCGGTTTAATCAGATCCATTTCGCTAAGGCATCCCTGGCAGTAGGTGGTCCAGAATGAAAGCACGACGGCCTTTCCTTCGATATCTTTAAGGGATACCTGCTTTTTATTGCGGTCGGGTAATGTAAATTCAGGAGCCCTGGTACCCGGTTTGAGTTTGGTGAGCAGCCTGACCATATTTTCCGCCACCACTTTGTTATCAGGATATACCGAGCCGGACGAAACAGCGCGGATTACCGAAAGAACCTCCTCCTGTTTATAGTCGGGGTTGGAATAGAATTCCATCATTCCTTTGAGCAGCACCAATTCGCGCAACTGTTCGTTCGCCAGAAGCGAGTCGGCAGCCAGGGTCTTCATAAGCGCTGCATATGGATTGGCCCCCTTCAGAATGATTTTATAGTCGGTCAGGTGTAAAATTTTTGACGACACATTAAGGTACTTGGTGAAATAGCTGTTGAAGAAATCCATGTACTCCAGATTCAGATACAATACCGGCTTATCAGTGAAATATCTTCTGGCCAGTTCAGCAGTGTTATAATATTTTGTAAGCTGTTCGAGGGCCGCGAATTTATATTTGAGATAGGCTTTAAAATAGGGATTGGTCACCACACCAAAGCGTGCATCCATCTGCACCCGGAAAGTATCTACTTTTGTTTTGTTCCGGTCTCTGTAAAGAGCATTGAAATTTTCGAGCAGGAAAGCATTATAAAGACCATTAAAATCGCCGATAACGTAGTTCAGATCATGGGGATCTTCAAAGAGAATCTGCAGTTTAAGACTTTGTGACTGAATAAATGGATTGATTTCCTGAACGTCGTCGTAATTGATCGAATCGATGATCACGCGATAAGTTTTCCCTGGCTCCAGGAAAATTTCAGCCTTATGAAAATTGATAGCAAGCACTGCTACTTTGGTGCGGTCGGATTTCACGGATATTGAAAATTTACCATCTGGTCCGACCTTGGCGGAAGCGAGCTGATTCTCCCAAAAAGTGATAAGGTCGGAGGGCGCCGTCAGGACTAACATCTTCCCGACAGCACCGGGAGCTGTTCCGTTAATCACGGTGGTGGAATCGTTGTTTTGGGAAACATTAACCGGCAGGATCCCTTCTTTCACCGTAACCTGGGAAAAGCCGGAATTGATGAAGAAGCAAAAAAGCAGCGTTAAACCAAGATACCTCATAAACAAAGTTGATAATTGAAATTTGACACCCGACTCACTATTTTCTAAATTTTAATTCCCTCAGGCAAAAACTGGGCCACGTCGCCTCCATGGCGATAAATATCCCTTACAATGGACGAACTGACAGAGGCATATTCAGGAACGCATAGCAAAAAGACAGTCTCGATGCCGGGATAGATCAATTTGTTCATCTGACCGATCCCACGTTCAAATTCAAAATCTGCAGAGGTTCTGAGGCCACGCAGGATGAAGGATGCCTTATTTTTCCGGGCAAAATCGACAGTCAGGCCGGAGTAACGTGCTATTTCAATCCGTGATTCGCGGCCAAAGAGCTGGTTAAGCCATCCGAGGCGCTGGTCAATATCGAAAAATGATCGCTTCTCCCCGTTTTCGCCGATCGCTACAATGATCTTATCAAAAAGAGGCACCGCCCTGAGGATGATAGATTCATGTCCGCGGGTAATCGGGTCGAATGAACCAGGAAATACGGCGATTCTTTCCATCGACAATCATATTTAACCGGCAAAGATAATAAAAAGGGAGTGAAAGTAAGGTTATTCAAAGGTGAAGGAGAGCTGGAATATTTTTGAGTTAAGTTTATCAATGGACTCGGTGTAAATATTGCCTTCCCGTTTCAGCACATCCGTGAGGCCATACATCATTTTGAGTTCCACTCCGAATTTAAACCACTCATTATAAAAATCAAAACCAACGCCAGCCTCAACATAGAAATCGTTCTGATTGAATTTAACGATCTTCTCATTTCTGTTTCGTTCTTCGCGTTTTTTGGCCTGTGATGCGAGATCCAGGGTATACTGGGCCCCAACCAGCACATATGGCCGGAAGTTATTATACCGGAACGCCTTGTATCGAAATTCGATGGGAAAATTTATGTAGGTGGAGGGGACCTTTTTATTGATGGTAAGCCTCAGTGTATCCGTCTTCCGGTAGGTTTCTATGTTGTAGATCAGGGTGCGGTCGCCAAAAGTAAGGGAAGGGATGAATCTGAGATCGAAATGATCGCCCAGTCTCAAATTTGAAACAATGCTGATAACAAAACCGGGTGTAGGTGTCGATTCGATTGAAAGGACACGTGCGGAATCAGGCAGCGGGAGAATATCCGGAAGAAAGGTTGAATCGAATACATGTGTCCGGAGATCGGCGATAGGACGCAAAGAAACATAGCTCTGGTTAACTCCGAGGACAAAGCCAAAATGGAATAATTCCTGGTCATAGCCGGGCATGTTCAATACCGCAAGACGCTGACTTTTACCTGTAAAAGGTAAAAAAAGCGTCAGGAAAACCATTATTGACAGCGCAAAACGACCGATCTTCAAGGAATTGTAGGTGATTTGTTTAGTATTATAACGATCTACCGGAGATTTTATTTTAAAGCAGCGACTGGTAAGAGGGAGTTATTTTTCCCCGATATAGATCGTGGCGATGCCCATACTGAGGCTTATACACCGAGTATTCCGGAGGCCGGTTTCGGATAAAATCCCGACAAAGTCAGCGCCTGACGGAAAGGCAGCAACCGAATCCGGAAGGTATTGATAAGCCTGCCGGTTTTTTGAGATTACACGGCCGAAGACCGGAATGATTTGTTTTGAATAAAAGCCATAAAGCTGTTTCATCGGAAAATTTTGCGGATGAGAAAACTCAAGGATCATCATCACCCCGCCTGGTCTGAGAACCCGTTTCATCTCGCCGAGCCCTTGTTTAAGGTTCTCAAAATTACGGACACCAAATGCCACCGTAACGGCGTGAAAAGAGTTATCGGAGAACGGGATTTTTTCGGCGTCTGCTTTTCGAAGGGTGATCAAAGTATCCAGTTTCGCGGCTGTTACTTTTTCACGTCCAACCTCCAGCATCTTTTCTGAGATATCGATTCCGGCTACTTTCTGGGGTTCGAGCTGAGCCACCGCAATGGCAAGATCGCCGGTGCCGGTAGCAACATCGAGTATGGTCAGGGGCTTGTAATCACGCAGAATTTGTACAAACCGTTTCCTCCAGTATTTATCGATACCGAAGGAGAGGAAATGGTTGAGAAAATCATATTTCGGAGAGATGTCGTCGAACATTTCACGTACCATCTCTTTTTTTGAAGGATTCATCTGCTTTCAGTTTTTAAACAATCAGCGCAATAAAAAAAGGATTATCCGGAAAGACAATCCTTTTTTATTAATCATCAGCGTTGGAATTATGCTCCGAGTTGCAGCCGTTTGAACCCGGTTACCGTGAGTGCTTTATCGTTTTCCGCGATATACTGGCGAACTGTTTTCTTGGTATCCTTGATAAAATCCTGGTTCAGCAAGGTGCTCTCCTTAAAGAATTTCTGAAGTTTACCCTGGGCAATTTTTTCAAGCATCTCTTCAGATTTACCTTCCTGACGTGCCTGGTCCTTGCCAATTTCGATTTCGCGGTCAATGATCGTCTGCGAAACGTTTTCTTTGTCGAGGGCAACCGGACTCATGGCTGCAACCTGCATGGCGAGTTCATGACCGATTTCTGCCGTATTAGCAACATCACTTTTACTCAGTCCGAGGACAGTGGCAAGACGGTTTCCAAAATGGTTGTAAGCAATAACCACCGGGGCTTCGATGACCTCGTAGTGGGCGATCTGAATTTTCTCACCGGTTTTACCGAGAAGGTCATCAAGATTTTGCTGCACCGTGATATGTCCAATCATCATGGGCATCAGTTCAGCAACTGTATGAATGCGGTTCTTCAAACCAAGTTCAAGAAGTTCCTTTGCAAAATTCCTGAAATCTTCTGTTTTTCCAACGAAATCGGTTTCGCAATTAACCATGACTACTGCGCCATAGGTTTTATCCTCGGTGGTTTTGGCAATAACAAATCCTTCATTTGCATCACGGTCGGCACGTTTTCCGGCCACCTTCTGCCCTTTTTTGCGAAGGTTATCAATCGCTTTATCAAAATCACCTTCTGTTTCCTGCAGGGCCTTTTTACAATCCATCATCCCTGCGCCGGTCATCTGGCGTAATTTATTTACATCCTGAGCTGTAATATTCATATGATAACAATTGAAAATTGAAAATTGAATAAATTAATAAAGTGGCAAAAGCGAACAAAGAATTATTTCTTTGTTCTGGCAGCCGGCTTGCTGATACGTTTGCGGGCAGGCTTGGCTTTTTCAGCTTCGGTCTGTTCAAGGCTCTTCATTTTGGTGAGTTTGGTATCAACAAAATCTTTCTTTACGATCTTGATACCATCTTCGTCAACCTCTTCTTCTTCGATCTCTTCCAGCATAGCCGAACGCAGCTTATAGTCGCCATCTTCGGAATCTGAACGCTCATCGTCTGCCTTTTTGTCGCGGTCGAGTTTACGTTCCATGAGACCCTCCTCAATGGTGGAGACGATATAATCGAGGATCAGTGAAATTGATTTTGAAGCATCGTCGTTTGCCGGAATTGGGAAATCCACTGTCCGGGGATCTGAATTGGTATCCACGATGGCGAAGGTGGGAATGTTCAGTTTCTTGGCTTCAGCCAGGGCAATATGTTCTTTCAGGATATCCACGATGAAAATTGCCGAGGGCAGACGGTTGAGGTCTGCAATTGAACCCAGGTTCTTCTCGAGTTTAGCACGCTCGCGGGTGATGGTGAGACGCTCTTTCTTAGAAAGGTTGGTGTATGAAGGGCTGCTCATCAGTTTGTCGATGGAGATCATCTTGCGCACCGCTTTGCGGATGGTGGCAAAGTTGGTAAGCATACCACCCGGCCAGCGTTCCGTAACGTAAGGCATGTTGATCCTTTTTACGTGTTCGGCAACAATCTCCTTTGCCTGTTTCTTGGTGGAAACAAAGAGGATCTTCTTTCCGGATTTGGCGATCTGTTTCAAAGCAGAACCGGCCTCTTCCATCTTGGCCATCGTTTTGTAAAGGTCGATGATATGGATCCCGTTGCGTTCCATAAAGATATAGGGTGCCATGGCCGGGTTCCATTTGCGGCGCAGGTGACCAAAATGTACACCAGCGTCCAATAATGCATCAAAATTCGTTTTTGACATATGATTATTCTATGAATTCGAGAAATATTAACGTTTACTGAACTGGAATCTCTTACGGGCTTTCTTCTGGCCGAATTTTTTACGTTCAACCATACGCGGGTCGCGCATGAGGAGGCCTTTTGCCTTGAGTGCCGGACGAAATTCTTCGGAGATTTCGCAAAGTGCGCGTGCAATGGCAAGTGCAAGTGCTTCGGCCTGTCCACGGATTCCACCACCATCAAGATTTACCTTGATATCGTATTTGCCCTGGTTATTGGTAACTTCGAATGGCTCAGTCACCTTGAACTGCAGGATTGGAGTGGGAAAATAGACTTTAAAATCACGGCCGTTAACCATAATGTTTCCCTGTCCGTCCTTCAGATAAATTCTTGCGACAGCAGTTTTCCTTCTGCCGAGGGTGTTAATAACTTCCATATTACTTGATTGAGGTTAATTTAATCGGTTTCGGTTGCTGTGCTTCATGTGGGTGCGTTGTTCCGGCATACACATATAAATTACGGTAAAGTTCGGCCCCGAGGCGGTTCTTGGGGAGCATTCCCTTGACTGCCTTTTCGATCACCGAGATCGGTTTTTTTGACAGCAGGGTGCGCGGAGTAACTTCTTTCTGTCCACCAGGATAACCCGAGTGGCTGAGGTAAATTTTATCATCCAGCTTCTTACCGGTCAGTTTTACCTTCTCGGCGTTGATGATGATTACATTGTCGCCGCAATCTACATGCGGAGTGTAATTTGTTTTGGCTTTGCCCCTGAGCAAAAAGGCAACTTTCGATGCCAGCCGCCCAAGAACCTGATCTTCGGCATCGATGATCACCCATTCCTTGGTAACAGTTGCCGCATTGGCGCTGATGGTCTTGTAACTTAACGTATTCATGCTTTTTTACGGTTTTGTATTTATGACCCTTCTCTTCCAAAAAGGGGTGCAAAGATATGAACTTTCAATTTCCCGACAAAGGTTTCTATGAATAAATCTTAAGAAATTTTGACTATCCTTTATTATATGACATTTATTATTACTTTTATGCTTTATTTTATGATCATGCTGTTAAGAAAAATATCAGAATCGTTGATGGCCTGGTCGCTATCATTGCCGCGAAAACCTTTACTGTTAAGCGGAGCATCGCAAACCGGGAAAACCGTCGTGCTGACGGAATTTTCAAAATTATTTCATCAGGTCATCAGGCTGGACTTAACAACGCCTTCCGATCGCCGGGTTTTTGAAAAAAAAATTGCACCGGCTGCCATCCTTGATGCTCTTTACTTTCTTAAAGAGAAGCATCCGGGTGTGAAGAGAACGCTCCTCATACTGGATAAAGTAACGGCCTGTGAATCAGCTTTTGAGTGGTTTTTAAATGCCGGGAGACTCGCTCCGGATCTATTTATTACAGCCACCGCATCAACCCGGATGGAGACTCAGAAAACCACGGTGTCAGCGGGCGATCTTGTGGAACAATTGTTTATGAAACCGCTTACATTTTCAGAATTCCTGGTCTCGCTTGGCGACCAGGAGGTACTGGATTTTTACAACCAGGTGCCTGTTCCTGTTTCCGGTTATGAAAAACTGCTTAACTATTTTCACGCCTATACTCTCATCGGCGGGATGCCTGCCATCGTTCAACACTATGTAAACCAACACGGTCTTGCCGGTCTGAGGCCGGTGTACGAGCATATAATGGAAGGATTTCTTTCCGAAATCAATGGTGCCATAACAGGGAAGAAAAACCGGGAACTGCTTGCATTTACACTTCAGAATGCCTTCCCTTATGCTGCAACGCGCATTCGCTTCAATGCTTTCGGAAATTCAGATCACAGAAGCAGGGAGATGGGAGATGCTTTCCGGTGGCTCGAAAACAACATGCTGCTCAGACTGATCTATCCGTCAACCTCTATCGCCGTGCCTGCCGTGGAGGATCATAACAAAACGCCACGTCTTCAGTTCCTTGATACCGGGCTGGTGAACTATTTTTCCGGGATCCAGAAAAACCTCTACCTGTCACGCGACATGAATGCAATTTTTCAGGGCCAGGTGGCGCGACAGGTGGCCGGCCAGGAACTGATGGCAGCTGCAACACCTGAGCACCCCGGGCTGCACTTCTGGGTTCGGCAGAAAGCGCAGTCAACGGCGGAGGTGGATTTCCTGGTCCCTTACGAAAATATGCTGATCCCGGTGGAGGTAAAATCAGGAGAGCCTGGCCGGTTGCGCTCTTTACACCAGTTTATGGACATGGCGCCTCATCCGTTTGCTGTAAGGCTTCATGCCGGTCCTTTGCATATCCGGCAAACAGAAACGATCAGGGGAAAAAAATATTTCCTGCTGAGCCTCCCCTATTTCCTGGCAGAAAGAATTAATGAACACCTTCGCGGGTTTATCCGGCTGGTGGGCGGATAAATTTGGAAATTCATCATTTGCGCTGTATATTTAGCCAAAAATAGTCAATGAACGAACTTCAGACCTTTTCAATCATGGTGGAGATGGCGGTTGCCATCGTTGGATTGCTTATCTGGCTGCAGCGACGAAAAACATATGGTGGTTATATCTTTCTTACCTTCACCATTTATGGGTTCTACGATATCATCAGACTATGGGGATTGGGCGTTCCCGAAATTATCCTGCGCATATTGTTTGCTGTGGCATCAGTCTCCATACTCGTCGCGGTTTGGAGACAATACCGGGCAGATTGACCACCGGTGACAACCATCCTGGCCGGACCCGGATATCGGAACACAGGTATCCCGGATGGCTAATAGAAAACCGGGCAATCGAGCGGTTCATATCCACCCCGGTTTCTTCCCGGTGATGAAAAACCGCCCCTGCCTCCAAAAATTGAAATCTTGCTGAATTCCAGGACAAGACTTATCTCATGGGCTCCACCAGTGCCCATCATGGCTCCGGAGATCGGCAAATCATAATTATACATGAATTTGATGCTCATATCTTCCGCAAAAAGATACCGGTAGCCAGCCATTAAGGCGAGGGAATTGGAGGTTCCGACGCCAAACGTACCTTTATACCAGCCTCCGAGGTAGATATTGAACTTCATCAGTGTGAGTCCGGCTTCAATATTGCTTTGTTTGGCCTGACTGATAAAAATAACGCCGGGGTTTAACTTCAGGGCCTCATCCATCCCATGCGAAGAGGAAAGACTTGAGGATCCTGTTCCTGTGGCCGTAATAACAAGGTCAAGATGTCCGACCCATTTCCGGGGCAAGGGTGATGTCGTAGTCCCCAGGAAGGACTCATCCGGCTGAAAGACATGATCAACAGCCATCCCCACGGTTCCGGTGAAATTGCCCGTTTCGTTGGAGAACTGCACAAGGCCGCCCACCGCAAAATCCGGAAACACACGTTTGTTGGCATCGGGGCGGGTAAATGCGGAAGTATAGATGAGCCCGTATTTTTCGCTCAACTGGTCGCTTACCACAAAGTCATCCCAGTTGATGGTCTTTTGCTTTACGCTCGCTTTTATCCCCACCTGGGCAACAACAAAGGAAGTGATGGGGATTCTTACGCCCAGTGTAAGGGCAGCTTCGAAATTTTTGATAAACCCGACCCCCTCGTTGTCAGAATTGATCATGAGCCCGAGTCCACCCGCTCCGGGCAGATTCCGGTCGCCAATGTCGGCCGAAAAATAATAGGCCTTATAAGAGACCGGAAGCTGTGGCCATTGGTTTCTGAAATTAAAACGGGCCCTGACCCCGGTAGCTATACCTGTAAACGCCGGATTATAATATATCGGGGCACTGAAATACTGGGTAAATAAGGGATCCTGAGCAAAAGCACCGGCCGGCAGGCACAGTGTTGTCGCGGACAAGAATAAAATTATAAATAGCTTGTTTTTCATTGTCTTCTCATTTACAGTTAACGTACCAGGGTCACCGTACCCATTGTAGTGGTTGAACCTTTACCCATATTTGATCCTTCCCAGATTTTTCCATCGCTGAACACCGCTGAGATCTTCCACATGTAAGTTCCCTGGGGCATTAATTCACCATTAGCAGTACCGTCCCAACCCTCCAATGGGCTTCCCTTATCATCAAGGGCAGTTGACTCCCAAATGAGATGACCTCCAAGGTCGTAGACCGTAACATGGTATTGGCTTAAATTAATTCCGACAGGGCGGAAGTACCTCACCTCATAAATCATGTTGGTGGGTGAGAACAGATTTGGCACAAACAGGTTATGATAGAGGAATTCGTAAGTAAGGTTAGTGGTGTCAGAACAATTATTCTGATTCCATGTAACAAGCCGGATGTTGTAGGTTCCGTCTTCTTTGTAAGTGTAAACGGGATTTTCATCGATGGAGGTACTGCCGTTTCCAAAGCTCCAGTCATAGGTTGTCGCATTTACCGACATGTTCTTCAACTTGATCTTTCCAGCCATTCCATCCACGTTGTCAGTAAGAGTAAATGAACTTACGGGCGAGGTAAGTACCGCGATGGTGTGGGTTATGGTATCCCAGCACCCGAAATTGTCCTTCACCTTCATATAAACTTTGTATGAACCCGGGTTGTTGTAGGTATGTGTCGGATCAACAATCCGTGACGTATCACGCGGGGTGTTCGGGTCACCAAATGCCCATATCCAGTAGGAGGCGGTGGTATCCCCGAGCTTTGTTTTGTCCGTGAAATAGGTCAAATCGCTGGTACAGGCCATGGAACTGGTAAATTCAGCCCTTGGCACCTTGTGTACAACGAGGTCTCTTTTCAAGGTATCAAAACAGCCGTTCGCGTTACCGATAACAAGCATTGAATGGTACGTTCCAAAATTTGCATAACGGTGTTTCGCATCCACGGTATTGCTTGAATCCAGTGATCCGGAGGAGGGTTCTCCAAATCTCCAGTGATTTGACAGTATGCTAACCCCGTTGCTGTCGGACAAATTGATAAACCTGGTAGTATCGCCGGCACAGTTCGTGGTAAAGGTGTATTGAGTGGTGGGTCCTATTTTCACGGTTATCATACGGCGCAACGTATCTGAAAGTGTTGTACCATTGTTGGTTGATGAAACAGCGAGCATAACCTCATACTGACCCGTGGCAGAATACCTGTGTTTTATCTTATCTGTTTTAAACACCGTGTAGGTAGTATCCGATCCATCTCCGAAATCCCAATACCACCGCTTGATCAGGCTGCGTGGACCGGAACTGTCTACGAGTTGAATTGGCAGGTTGGAACAGTTTACGGTATCACGCTGGGCAAATTGTGCAGCCAGGCAGGCGATCAGTACTGGTTTCGTGATTGTACTCTGACAACCATTCGCATTGAATACGGTAAGGCTGACATTAAATGTTCCGAAACCATGGAATTGATGTTTTACGGTATCAGGAACGGTTTGGGTTTTCACAATGGTGTCACCATCACCAAATACCCACCGCAGTGAGTCAATGGCCGCTCCGTTGCCGCTGGCAAGATGGCGGAAGGTCACGATGCTGTCGCAATAGGGTATTACATTGTAAGTGTAATCTGCTATTGGCAACGGGTGAACCACCACCTGATGGTAGACGCTGTCGGCACAATTGTTGGAATTATAGGCTCTCAGTTTAACTGTATAGGATCCTGCAGTTTGATAGGTGTGTGAAGGAGTGTATAGTGTTGAATAGTTGTTGGGTCCGCTGGAGGGTTCTCCGAAGTCCCACCGGAGGTCGTGCAACGTATCGTTCGGTGCCAGGTTGAGTGCAGAGAAATGGGCTGCCTCTCCAAGGCAAGGAGTAGTAGCTGTGATGCCAAACCGGAATCCGGGAAGCACAAATACTGTATCAATGATGGTATCGCTGCAGCCGTTGAGGTCGGTAACAATGAGCATGACCGAATAATTGGTATCGGTAACCGCGTAGGTATATACCGGATTTGGTGCAGTTGAATAGAATCCCGGTTCGAACAGCCAATACCATCCCACGATGGGTGCGCCGGGGGTGGTTGAATGGTCGGAGAAGGCTACCCTTCCACTCGGGCAATAGGCACTGTTGTAGCTGAATGCTGCAGCCGGACGCAAAAGGATGGCGACCGGCAAGGTGATGGTAGCTGAACAGCCGCTGGTACTTGTGACCGTGAGGGTAACCTGGAAGGCTCCACCGGTGGTGTACACGTGCGTCGGGTTTTGCAACGTGGAGGTTCCGCCGTCGCCAAAATTCCATGACCACTGATTGATAAAACCTGACTGCGTGGTAGAGAGATCTGTAAATTGGGTGGCCGACATCATGCATCCGGCGGCATAACTGAACATGGCAGCCGGTCCCTGATTAATAAGAACCTGACCGATGGTATCATCCTGACAACTTAAAGAATTCATAACGGTCAGGGTAACAGTATAGACACCTGCTGCTGGATAAAGATGTTTCGGATTCTGAAGCGTGGAGGTTGTTCCGTCGCCAAAGTTCCATAACCGTGAGCTGATCGTTCCCGAATTGGCCACTGAAACATCATGGAATGAGGTGCTATCGCCAGAACAAACTGTATCGGCTGTAAAACGGGCACTCGGAATACTGCTGACAGAAACAGGTTTGATAACTGTATCCAGGCAATTACTGATATTTCCGACCAGGAGCCGTACCTGGTAATTCCCTGCCGACTGATAAATATGCGAAGGGTTCTGGAGCGTTGAAAAGTTATTTGCTCCGGAAGTGGGATCACCAAAGTCCCAGCTCCAACTGGTGAGCGTTCCACCACCGTTGGGTTGTGACAGATCCGTGAATGCTACCGGTGAAGCCTGACAACGGGTTGAAGCGAAGCTGAAGTTTGCAAGCGGGCTGGCTCCTACCGGCACCTGGTGGGTGACTGAATTGGAACAACTGTCGCTTGTTTTAACCGTGAGTGTAACATTGTAATTCCCGCCGTTAGCATAGATGTGAGTCACATTCTGAGGTGTGGGAAAATGGATCGTTGTACTGGTACCATCTCCGAATGTCCAGATCCAGGTCACAATATATCCCTGAAGCGTTGAACTCAAATCGTTAAATGAAACAGGAGCTCCGGAACAATTGATGGAAGGATAGCTGTAAGCCGCCACCGGTGCAGGATTTACTCTGACCTGCTTGGTAATAAACTGGGTGCAACCATTCAGATTGGTAACTGTGAGGGTTACATTGAACACTCCGGGTGTTGCATACAGATGTTGGGTATTCTGAGTATGAACATGCGCTGTACCATCGCCGAAATCCCAATCCCAACCTGTCACTGTTACGTTTGAAGTGGACAAATCGGTAAAATGTGTAATCCCTCCGAAACAGGCAGTATCTGCTGAGAAATCCGCCAAGGGCTTCTCATTGATGAAGATTGGTTTGATTATCGTATCCCTGCATGAACCGGTGTTAACAACAATGAGTCGTACATTGAACTGCCCCGGACCTGTAAAGGCATGCGATGGATTCTGCAGGTTGGAGATGTTGGCGGTTCCTGAAGTGGGATCACCAAAATTCCAATTCCAGGAGGAGATGGGTCCGCCTCCGGCCAGCTGGGTAATATCGGTAAACGACACCAGCGATGTTTCGCAGAGGGTTGCCGGGTAGATGAAGTTGGCTGCCGGGGCAGGATCACTGTTGATGGTCTGTTCTGTGAAATTACTGCAGCTGTCGGAAGTAACAATCGTTAACCTTACGGTGTGTTGGGGGGCAGATCCCTGGAAAGTGTGTGTAACATTAGGATTTGCCGGGAAGGTGATCGACTGTGTAGAACCATCGCCAAAATTCCACACCCAGCGCTGGATCCAGCCGTGCATTGTGGTCGACTGGTTCGTAAAGTTCACCGGAGACCCGACGCACAATGGTGCATTGGTGGTAAAGGCTGATTGCGGTAAGGCGTAAATACTCACGGCAATCGTGGTGTCGTGAATACATTGATAAGAGTTGTGTACAAGCAGGGTAACATTGTAAATTCCGGGATTCGAGTACACATGTGTTGGATTTTGCAATGATGAGTGTGGGGTTCCATCTCCGAAATTCCAATCCCAGGAGTATATTCCCGCAGAGTTCGGAATGGATTGATCGGTAAACACGACCGGAGTTCCGATGCAGGAAGCTTCGTAGGTAAATTTAGCAACCGGCGGTACATTGATCTCTACCTGGCTAACAATGGTATCGCGGCACCCGTTTGCCGAAACTACAATCAGCGTTACATCAAAGAATCCGGTATGCGTAAAGGTATGTGAAGGGTTTTGCAGCGCCGACACATTCAGTATCCCGGAGTTGGGGTCACCAAAATTCCAGTGCCATTGCGAGATCGCCGCTCCGCCATTGGTCTGGCTCATATCGGTAAACTGAACCGGCACTTCAGTACACTGTGTAGGAGAGTGACCAAAGCTCGCAATCGGATGAGGATCAACAATCACCGTATGACTCATGCTGATGGAACAACTATCTGATGTTTTGATGGTCAGGGTTACCGTGTATCCACCTCCATTGGGATAGGTATGTGGTACAAGGTTGCTCGACGGGTTTGTGATCACAGTATCCTGCCCATCACCAAACAACCAGGTACGTCGTACGATGAACCCATGATTGGTATGCGAAATGTCGGTAAAGATAACCTGTGTACCGGCGCAATTCTGTGTTGATGGAACAAAATCGGCTACGGGAGCAGGAAGTACGATTACGGGTTTGGTGATCGACTGGCTGCACCCGTTCGTATTGTTAACCGTGAGTGTTACCTGGTAGGTTCCCGACACAGCGTAAAGGTGGGTTATATCCGGTGGATTTGGAATGTTAATCGTGGTCTGGTTACCATCACCGAAATTCCACACCCAGGATTGAATTGTTGTGCCAAGCGGTGTCGTGGAAAGGTTGAAAAATGAGGTCAGGGATCCTAAGCATGCCGTGTCGTTGGTAAAGTTGGCAAGCGGGCGGGCACCAATAATCACAGGCAGTGAGATGGTATCCTTACAGCTGAGTTCATTGGTGATGATCAACCGGACATCAAAGGAACCGGCACCCGAGAAAGCATGTACCGGATTCTGAAGGGTCGAAAAATTGGATGTACCGGATAGCGGATCACCGAAATTCCAGTCCCAGCTTACGATGGCAACACCGCCAATGGTCTGTGACAAATCAGTAAACGGAACATTCTGTCCGTTACATAATCCGGTGGGGCTTGAGAAATTTGCCAGCGGTTTGGGCAGACTGTTGATGGTATGTTCCTTGAATGAAACACAACCTTCGTCGGTGGTCACCGTGAGTCGCACGATATGCTGCATGGCACCGCCGACAAAGATATGCGTTGTATTGGGAGGCGCCGGGAACAGGATCGTTTGTGATGTACCATCGCCAAAATCCCAGACCCAGCTTATGATCTGTCCATGTGTGGCCGTTGAAAGATTAGTATAACTGACGGGCGCTTCAAAACAGTTTACGGTGGAGGCCGAAAATTCCGCAACCGGTCCCTGTACGACATGCACCGTGATGGTGGTGTCGTGCACACACTGATTTGAATTGGTGACCAGCAGCGTTACGTTGTAAACCCCTGCTGAAACATAGGTATGCGAAGGGTTCTGCAGGCCGGAGTGTACCGATCCATCTCCAAAATCCCAGTCCCACGAGGCCATCGCAAATGAATTTGGCACCGAGAGATCGGAAAATACCGAAGCTGCTCCCTGACACGGGGAGGTGGCTGTGAAATTTGCGACAGGGTATTGGAAAATGCTTACTGTCTGGCTGATCATATTCGTACAACCATTGCTGTTGGTGATGGTAAGGGTAACCGTATGCGGTCCGGATCCGGAGAAGCTGTGTACCGGATTTTCCAGGGCAGAGGTATTGCCCGTACCAGAACCAGGATCGCCGAAGTTCCACCACCAGGTAGTTATCGGACCGGAACCATTGGTCTGACTCAGATCGGTAAATTGAACGGGCTGCAGGGGACAGAGGTTCGCACTGTAGCTGTAGTTCGCAAGCGGTCCTGTTGACACCGTAACAAGGTGAGAGATGCTTGTGATACAATGGTCGGACGACTCGACTATCAGCGTTGCGTTGAAAGTTCCCTGTGCTGTATAAGTATGTTGCACACTACCCGGTCCGGGATAATTTACAACTACAGGGCTGGAAGCATCTCCAAAATCCCAGGTCCATTTCAGAATATAGCCAAATGAAGTGGACGATTGATCAGTAAACTGAACCGGTCCTCCCGCACAATTTTCGGTTGTTGCAGAAAATGCAGCCAGAGGTGGCGGAATGACCTGAATTGGTTTTGTTATCGCATCCACACAGCCATTACTATTGGTAACCGTCAAGGTAACGTTGTAATTACCCAGGATGGCATAGGTATGGGTTGGATTCTGAAGTGCAGAATGGGTCGTTCCATCGCCGAAATCCCAATCCCAGCTGAACAGAGAAGTTGAATTTGGAATCGATATATCGGTAAAGGAGATCGGGTTTCCTAGACAGCCGGGCGTATTCGTAAATCCGGCCACCGGGAGGAGGTTTATTTCAATAGTATGGCTGATAGTGCTGATACACCCGTTTATGTTCGTAACGATCAGGGTGACCGTGAAAGAACCTGCTGCGGAGAAGGCATGCGTTGGATTCTGGAGCGTAGAGATGTTCGCCGGGCCTGAAGCCGGATCTCCGAAATTCCACGACCATGACAATAGGGCACTTCCTCCGTTCAGGGAGCTCTGATCGGTAAACTGAACAGGTTGTTCGGCACACTGATTATTCGGGAAGATGTAGGCAGCAACTGGTCCGGTATTAACAGTTACCGGATAGGATGAGATTGTTCCTAACCCACAGTTGTTGACCCCCTGAGCCGTGACAAATCCGGTGGCAGCACTGGTGGAGAAATCGACCATGATACTGGTTGTATTTGCACCGGATACGATACTTGCACCGGATGGAACCGTCCAGGCATAGCCTGTGGCTCCGGAAATTGCCTGAATTGAATAAACAACCCCGGATTGGCCCTGGCACACCGTTGGCACACCGGAAATAATACCGGCCGGGAAAGGCAGGGTATTCACTGTAACAGAGAAAGGTGATGAAGGAATACCATTCCCGCAACTGTTGGTGCCATATACCGAAACCATACCGCTGGATGTCCCGACAGCAAAATTCACCGTGATTATGTTGGTATTAGCGACCCCGATGATGGTTGCTCCGGTTGGAACTGTCCACACATAACTCACCGCGTTGGTTAATGGTGCAATGGAATAAACTACACCACTTTGCCCTTCGCAAACAGTTGCCAAACCCGTTACATTCCCGGCAGGTGACGGGATCGGATTCACCGTAACGGCGAATGCAGGAGAGACAATACCAATACCACAGGCATTGGTTCCCTGAACTGTTATGTTCCCGGAAACAGCCGTAGCCGAGTAATCAACAGTGATGCTGTTGGTATTTGCTCCGCCAACGATAGAAGCACCGGCAGGAAGGGTCCAGATGTAGCCGATCGCATTGGGAATAGGTGGTATCACAGAATAGACAACACTGGTTTGTCCCTGGCAAACGATGGAGGTACCTGTAATTATGCCAGCGGCAGCCGGAAGCATGTCAACAGTAATGGTTAACGATGAGGTAGGTCCTGTGCCGCAGAAGTTCACTCCCTGTGCCGTAATGGTAACATCCGGCGATGAAGTTGAGAAATCGACGGTGATCATATTCGTTGTGGCACCGGCAACGATAGTCGCACCAGCCGACGCCGTCCAGGCATAGGATGTAGCATTTCCGATAACCGGGATCGTATAGGTGATTCCGGTTGCTCCCTGGCATACGGGAGATTGACCGACAATGGCGCCGGCAGCCATCGGAAGCACGCCCAAATTAACAGGCAATGAGGATGGCAATCCGTTTCCGCAGGCATTGGAACCATGAACGGAAACGTTGCCAGAAGTCGCAGTGAGCGAATAATTTACGATAATGCTCTGGGTCCCCCCACCGGAAATGATTGTTGCTCCGGGAGGAACTGACCAAACGTAGGAACCAGCATTCGCAATCGGATCAACCGCATAAACTATGGATGACTGACCCGGACAGATAGCAGATAGTCCGGTAATTGTGCCGGCAGCCGACGGTAAAACGTTCACCGAGATTCCATAGGATGATGAAACCGGTCCGACACCGCAAGTGTTTGTACCCTGAACGGTAATATTTCCGGCTGTGGCTGTGGTTGAATAATCGACCGTGATGCTGTTTGTGTTCGCTCCGCTAACGATTGTTGCACCTGAAGGAAGTGTCCAGATGTAGCCTGTGGCATTCGGAATGGCAGGAAGCGATGTGTAAACAACGCCGGTTTGACCCTGACAAACGGTCGTCAGACCAGCAATAGCCCCCGGAGCTAGCGGTAACGAGTTTACGGTTACAGGATAGGGAGCAGAAGTTGCACCAACGCCGCATGCATTGGATCCCTGAACAGTAAACACGCCATTTGTTGCGGTTGCTGAGAAATCAACCGTGATGGTACTGGAACCGGCGCCCGAGGTAATGGTTACACCAAGCGGTACGGTCCAGAGGTAGGTAGCAGCGCCAGCAATAGGCGGTATTGAGTAACTGACACCGGTTTGACCCTGACATACCGCAGCAGGACCATAAATAATCCCTGCCGCCAGCGGTATCGTGTTAACGATCACGGCAAACGGTGGCGAAACGAGACCATTTCCGCAGGCATTGACGGCGGTAACCGTTAATATACCACTTGAAGCGCCGAAGGCAAAATCAACAACTATATCGTTGGTACTGGCCCCGGAAGCGATGGATGCGCCGACCGGAATCGTCCAGACATAAGAATTTGCGCCGGCAACAGGAGCGATATAATAATGATATCCGGTCTGGCCTTCGCATACCGATGCGACACCAGAAATTGCTCCTGCTGCGCCTGGCAGTGAATTCACGACCACAGGGTAAGCAGGAGATACCACCCCTGCCCCACAGCCATTCGTTCCCTGAACCGTAATATTTCCGGAAACAGCCGAAGCCGTGTAATCAACCGTGATGCTGTTGGAATTTGCTCCGGCAATGATCAGAGCTCCAATTGGTAAGTTCCAGTTGTAGCCAATTGCGTTGGGTATTGCCGTTACCGAATAGGTCACGCCCAATTGTCCCTGGCAAACTGGTGTAGTACCTGAAATAACACCTGCATTATCCGGCAACGGATCTATCAGGACATTTAAGGAGGAGATGGAACCGGTTCCGCAGGAATTTACCCCCTGAGCTGTAATCGTTACTGTTGGAGAGGTGGAGGAAAAATCTACGGTAATTTGATTGGTGGTTGCTCCGGCAGTGATAGTTGCTCCGGCGGAAACTGTCCAAGCATAGGAAGTTGCATTACCAATTAACGGGATCGTGTAGATCACACCGGACTGTCCCTGGCAAACTGGAGATTGGCCAATAATGGCGCCGGCTGCCAGCGGCAAAAGTCCGACATTGATCGGAAGCGCCGAAGATAATCCAGCCCCGCAGGAGTTTGTTCCCTGTACAGTTACATTCCCTGATGTTGCGGTGGGAGAATAATTTACAATGATGCTTTGAGTACCGGCACCCGAAGCAATGGTAGCGCCTGGTGGCACTGTCCATTGGTAGCTGCTGGCGTTGGCGATCGGGTCAACGGAATACACAACCGGTGGCTGACCCGGGCATATGGAAGCAAGTCCGGTGATCACGCCGGCGGCTGATGGAAGAAGGTCAACTGCAACGGCAAACGGGGCAGAAAGTGTACCTGCACCACAGGCGTTGGTTCCCTGAACCGTTACGTTCCCGGATACTGCCGTAGCTGAAAAATCGACCGTGATGCTGTTGGAATTTGCTCCGCTCACAATCGCAGCTCCGGTGGGAACCGTCCAGTTGTATCCCGAAGCGTTCGGAATGGCGACAATCGAGTAAACAACGCCTGTCTGGCCCTGGCATACCGTCGCCGTTCCGGT
>JANXZO010000062.1 GCA_025355465.1 Bacteroidales bacterium | reverse complement strand
CGCAGAAAGTATGGGAAGGGGCGGTCTAAGTAAGGTGTCGAAACTTTCAGGTATTTCTAGAGTTACTCTGAATATGGGGATTAAAGAATTAGCATTATTATCAACCAATGAGGTTGTAAGCAAGGAACGAATTAGAAAAGGTGACCATATTGACAGAGATGCGCAATTAAAAAAGAAACAAGAAAATATGTCAGATATATTGGGGGTAGGAAGTTAGTGCCAAACCCAATAAACATTACCCTTGACATTGCCGTATTAATATTGTATCTTTGTACGTCAAAGATATTATGTCATGGAAACCAAATTAACATTAAGACTTAAAAAGAAGGTAATTGATCAAGCAAAAAAATATGCTAATGATCACGAAACCAGTTTATCAAAACTGATTGAGAATTATTTATCAGCAATAACAAATGAACCAAAATCAATTGAAAAAATCTCTCCATTGGTTCAATCGCTAAGTGGTGTAATTCAAATGTCAGAAAATGAGGATCCAAAAAGGACATATCAAGAACACTTAAAAGAGAAGTATTTATGAAAAGGAAGGTTTTTGTAGATACAGATATAATTTATGATCTTCTTGGTAAACGGGATCCATTTTATTTGGCGGCGGCACAATTATTTACATTGGCTGATGAAGGAAAAGTTCAAATTTTCATTTCTGCATTATCCTTAGCAAATCTACATTATTTGATTTCAAAGAAAAGATCAGCGGAAGAAGCTACTGAGATTCTCAGAAAGTTCAAAGTTCTGGTACATGTTGCACCACTAAATGATAAAATAATTGACCTGGTGCTGAATTCAGAATTTTCCGATTTTGAAGATGCACTTCAATATTATTCAGCCTTGCAAAATGAAATTGAAGTTCTTTTGACCAGAAATTTGAAAGATTATAGAAAAGCACAGATTACAGTATTAACTGCTCAGGATTTTATTAATTTATAAAGGGTCTGGCAATAATAACTAAGAATTCCGCAGAGCGCCATCCCTGGCCGTTCTTTTACGAAGCATTAATTCGTAGAATTTTTGGTGAAGGTTCTCATTACTACTCAAAACACCCGATATACCTTGAAATGACCATCCTTTGGATCTCCGAGGTCCCTTCGCCGATCTGGAGAAGGCGCTGATCGCGGTAGAAGCGTTCGATGTCGTAATCTTTCATGAGTCCGTAGCCGCCGTGGAGCTGTACCGCCTCATCGGCCACCTCCCGGGCAATTTCGGAGCAATAAAGTTTGGCCATGGCGGCCTCTTTTTCGTAGGGTTTGTCGTTTGATTTAAGCCAGGCTCCTTTGTACAACAGGTTTCGCGCCAGCTCTATCTTGGTCGCCATGTCGGCCAGCTTGAAAGCATTCACCTGGAACTGGGCGATGGGTTTGCCAAACTGCTTCCTTGCCCTGGCATAACTCAGGGCCATTTCGAAGGCTCCCTGCGCAAGTCCGAGGCCCATGGCGCCGATGGCAAGCCGGCCGCTGTCGAGGGTGCTCAGCATGATCTTCGATCCTTCGCCCCGTTTCCCGAGGATGTTCGCAGCCGGAACCCTGCACTCGTCGAAGAAGAGCTGGGCCGTGTCGGAGGCCCGCCACATCATCTTCCCGTGCATAGGCACCCGCTTGAACCCGGGCGTATCGGCCTCCACAAGGATGGTGGAAAACTCCTTTTTGCCGTTTACCTCGCCTGTTACAACCTGCACCGTTGCCCCTTTGTTGATGGAGGAGGCGCCGTTGGTGATGAATATCTTAGATCCGGTGATGATCCAGTGGTCATCTTCGAGTCGCGCCACCGTTTTTGTTCCCCTGGAATCGCTGCCTGCATCGGGTTCTGTAAGGCCGAATGCCCAGAGTGCGTGACCTGTTGCGAGCATCGGCAGGTATTTCTGTTTCTGCTCCGGCGTGCCGTAATTCATGATGGGGCCCACGCCAAGCGACGTGTGGGCGGCAATGGTGGCAGCCTGCGAGCTGTCCACCCGCGCCAGCTCCTCTACGGCAATCACATAGGCCAGCGTGTCCATGTCCTGGCCGCCATACGCCTGCGCTGTTCGTAAACCAAACAGTCCGAGTTCTCCCATTTTTGCTGTGAGGTCGAGGGAAAATTCTCCCTTTTCGTCCAGCTCTTTGGCAACCGGTTTAATCTCACGTTCGGCGAAATCCCGGACGGTCTTGCGGATCATGTGATGTTCTTCTGTCAGATACATATGTTGGTTTTTTGGTTTCTCAGGTCAGGTCGTTATTATAAAAGATCCCTGCTGCAATCGAAAATGCCTCGTCGAGTTCCGCGTTATTTATCTGCAAAGAAACTCTTTTATGCTCCGCAAAGGAGAGGATATTCTCGGTCTTCAGGTTTCCCAGCAGTCTGTTGCCGGCCATCGGACAGCCTCCCCAGCCATTGATCACCCCGTCATAGCGATGGCAGCCGGAGTTCCAGGCAGCCTCTACCTTGTCGTACCAGGCCATGTTGCTGGTGTGGAGATGCAACCCGAATTCGATGCCGGGGAACATGGGAATGAGCGCTTCGTACACAGTTCCGATGAGTTCGGCGGAAATTTCGATGGAGACATTGGAGAGCGGAATGGTGGTGGCTCCGGCTCCGTGCAACACCTTTACCCAATATAACAAGGTGTCGGCGCTCCAGGGTTCATCATACGGATTTCCGAAAGCCATGGAGATATAGATTACCGCCTTTTTCCCGGACTTTTCGCAGAGGCGGATGATCTTTCCGGCCGTATCGAGCGAATCCTCCACCGACGCATGCATATTCAGTTTAAGGAAGGTGGGCGAGAAGGAGAAGGGATAGGAGATGTGCGTAACCTCATCCATCGAGGCGAGGAGTTCCGCCCCCCGGAGGTTGACCGCCAGGAACATCCGGTTGGCTGTCTGGCCGGAGAGGTCGAGCCGTTTGATCACCTCTACCGTATCGGCCATCTGCGGGATGAGCCGCGAAGAGACGATGCTGCCGATCTCGATCGTGTCGAAACCTGCCCTGAGCAGCCGGTTGATATACCGCACCTTATCATCGGTGGAGATGATGTGCGATAATCCCTGCATGCCTTCACGCGGCGATTCAATGATTTTCATTATCCCCTCCCTGTGAGTGATTTAGGAATTCTGCCGTTCTTTATGGCTTCCGACCGGAGTCTTCTGCCGGTAATGCGTTCAACCATGTTGCCGATCTCCAGCACCTTGTCGATGTTAAGCTGGGTATCGATCCCCATTTCATCCATCATCACCACCATGTCTTCGGTGGATACCAGTCCCACGAGGTTGGGATCTTTGTAGTAGTAACTTCCTGTTCCGGCCACAGGCACTCCGCTCACGAAGTTGGCCGGTTGTCCGCCGATGCCGCCCATGGTGGATTCATAGTTGACCATTCCTGCCTGCAGGGCGGCCAGCACGTTGGCCAGTCCCCAGCCGCGGGTGGTGTGAAAATGGACGATCTGTTTCTCCACCCTCACGCCCGAGTCGAGGAGCATGGCGTAGTAACGGTAAGCCCTGTCGGGCGAGGCGGAGCCGTCGTGGTCGGCATGTTCCACATCATTCACGCCGATATCGAACCACCTTTTGGTAAACTCGATTGCTTTCTCCAGTTTCGTCGGACCTTCGATAGGGCAGCCCCAGATGGTACTGACGGTGCCATTGACCTTCAGTCCGGCCTCCCTGGCCATGGGAATGTATTTTTCGGCCATCTTCCAGTAATCATCGAGCGACAGCCCCGAATTTTTCCGGTGGTGAGATTCACTGGTGGAGACCATGAGCAGGATACGGTCGGGTCCCCAGCCCTCTTTGCGCGCCTGAATGGCTCGCTCGATCGCCTTTTCGCGGATGGTGATGGCGGTTACCGAGACTTTCGGCATGAGCTCCGCCACCAGTTTGCTGGCGCGCAGCCGTTTCAGCACCTCGTCGGCGTCTCTGAACTGAGGCATTCCCGTAGGATTCCCGAGATTTGTTACTTCGATATGACGAAATCCCGCCAGGATCAGCTGCTCCGACAGCCATACCTTGGCATCGGTCGGAATAAATATCTCCTCATGCTGAAAACCGTCTCTGACAGTGATGTCTCCGATGGTTACTTTTTTAGGATAAAGCATATTTTAGTTAAGAGTTAAGAGTTAAAAGTTAAGAGTTAAGAGTTAAGAGTTAAGAGTTGCTGAAAATCATCACATTATCACATCATCACATCATCACATTACCACATCACCACATTAACACAATTCAATCAAGGGTTTACTGCTCTCCACCCTGTCATTCAATTCAACGTTAATCTCTTTAATTATTGCTTCCCTGGGCGAAATAATCATGTTCTCCATTTTCATCGCCTCAATGATCATCAGCGGTGTTCCTTTTTTTACTTCATCACCGGCTTTCACCATGATCCTGATCACCTTGCCGGGCATGGGAGAGTTAATGTGGTTGCCGTCGTGACCGGCCGATTCAAAAAGTGAAGCATAGACTGATTCGGTGAGAATATCGTGGCGTCTCATGGCAAAAGTATGTCCGTCGATACTTACCACGCCATCACTTTTTATATCTTCGGAGATAAAGGCCGTATAATTCAGTTGGTCGATGGTGAAGTTGATGCGGTTTTGTGAACAGTGGCCTGCAACAGCCCGGTACTCTTTTCCGGCCAGGATGAAGTGATAGATGTTCCCTGAGTACCCCGGTATTGTGATCTGCAGCTCTTCGTCATCACACCGCAGCCGGAAATTCATCAGTTCGCGCCAGTAGCCGATCGTTTCCCAGAGGTTCGACCCTCTTTCCGCACCATTTTCCCGGCGGTGCGACAGCGTGAAAATCAGATAAGCCGCAACCGGCACCTGCAGCGGGATTTTCGCTTTGTCGGCATGGATCTCTGCAGCGATGGCCGCGGTATGTTCGTCGCAGAACCGGGTGGTTATTAAGTTGCTGATAAATGCATCGCCCTGCAGCAGTTTAATCAGGTAGGTGATGTTGGTCCTGATGCCATGAATCACATACTCCTGCAATGCTGCCAGCATCAGCTGGCTGGCTTCGTTGCGGTCTTTCCCCCACACGATCAGTTTGCTGATCATAGGATCGAAGGAGCTTTTGATCTCCGTTTTTGCAGTGATCCCGGTGTCGATGCGGATACCCTCCATTTCAGGCTCCCGGTAACAGGTCATGACGCCGGGGGAGGGCTGGAAATTATTGGATGGATCTTCGGCGTAGATGCGGCATTCGATGGCATGGCCGTGTTGTGTGATCTCCTCCTGTCGGAGCCGGAGTTTGTTCCCTGTAGCAATCAGTATCTGCTCTTCCACAATGTCGACCCCGGTCACCATCTCGGTTACCGGGTGCTCCACCTGGATGCGGGTGTTCATCTCCAGGAAATAGAAGTTGAGATTTTTGTCTACCAGAAATTCGATCGTACCGGCATTGTTGTAACCGATCGCGCGCCCAATCACCACAGCGGCTTCTCCCATTTTCAGGCGCACTTCCGGCGTCAGGGTAGGTGAGGGAGACTCCTCGATGATCTTTTGATAACGGCGCTGGATGGAACACTCCCGTTCGAAAAGATGAACCACATTTCCAAAGTTGTCGCCCAGTATCTGGATTTCGATGTGCCGGGGTTCTTCGATATATTTCTCAATATACACGGTTTCGTCGCCGAAATAGGCTTTGGCCTGACGGCTGGTCGATTCGATGGATTCTGCCAGCTCTTCCGCCTTGTAAACGATGCGCATCCCTTTGCCTCCGCCGCCGGCTGCCGCCTTCAGCAGCACGGGGAAGCCAATGGTATGCGCCGTCTTTTTGAGCACTTCCGGCGATCCGGTAACTCCTTCGGTCATCGGTATGCTGATCGTTTTTACAAAGGCACGGGCTTCGATCTTGTTGCCCATGATCTGCATGGCGCGGGTGTCGGGCCCGATGAAAATGAGCCCTGCCTTCTCACAGGCAGCTACAAAGAGCGGGTTTTCGGCCAGGAACCCGTAACCCGGATGGATGGCATCGCAACCTGTCTGTTTCGCCACCCCGATGATCTTCTCAATGTTCAGATAGGTCTCACTCAACTCCACCTCCCCGATGCACCAGGCCTCATCGGCAGCAGAAACATGGAGTGAATCGGCATCCACCTGTGAGTATACGGCAACACTCTTTATTCCCATCTTCCGGGCCGTACGGATCACCCTCACGGCGATCTCGCCCCGGTTGGCGATCAATATTTTATGGATCACTTTCATATTATTTTACCCAATTCGGTTTTCGTTTTTCAAGAAAGGCATTCATCCCCTCCTGTCCCTCTTCGGATGCCCGGATATCGGCGATCATTTTCGCGGTGTAGTCGTAGGCTTCCATCAGCGTGAGGTTGTTTGTTACTTCATGGATCAGCCGCTTGGCCTGGCTCATGGCTTGCGGTCCGCTCGTGCGTAGGTGGGCGACTACGCCGGCTACGGTTTCATCCAGTTCCCCGGAGGCGACAGACCTGTTTACAAGTCTGAATTCAGCGGCCTCTTTTCCGTTTATCCGTCGCCCGGTAAGCATGAGTTCCCGGGCGCCGTATTCTCCGATCCGCTTGATCACGTAGGGAGAGATACACGCTGGCACGATACCGATCTTCACTTCGCTGAGCGAAAAGGTGGCATCATCGGCACAATAGGCCAGGTCGCAGGCCGACAAGAGTCCGTTGGCTCCGCCAAGCGCTACGCCATGCACCATGGCGAGGGTAGGTTTCGGGCATTCATAGATGGTCAGAAAACACTTCGACAAAAGCAGGCTCTCCCGGTAATTCGTTTCATGACTGTTTTGCGAAACCGCCTTCATCCAGTTCAGATCCACACCGGCACAAAAAGATCTTCCTATTCCCTGCAGGATCACGCAGAGCACCTCCGGCGCCAGGTTCTCAAAGCAGTGCACAAGCTCTTCCAGCATCGTTTTGTTGAACGCGTTGTGCACCTCGGGCCGGTTCAGCCAGATGGTGAACACGCCTTGGTCGTTATTGGTTTGTAAAGTTTGGTACATATGTTTTACATTCTGAAAACGCCATACTGCGTCTTCTCATACTTTTTATTCTGTGAGATGGCGATGGCCAGCCCCAGTATTTTTCTTGTATCCACAGGATCGATGATCCCGTCGTCCCACAGGTGGGCGGTACTGAAATAGGCGGATCCCTCCACTTCGTATTTTTTCAGGATGGTCTCCTGCAGTTTATCCCGCTCTTCGTCCGACAATTGTTTCCCGGCTGCTTTTAGCTGCTCTTCCTTTACGGTGATCAGCACGCCGGCTGCCTGTTCGCCGCCCATCACCGAAATTTTAGAGCTGGGATACATGAACAGGAAGCGTGGTTCGTAGGCCCGTCCGGCCATGGCATAGTTGCCGGCCCCGAATGACCCGCCGAATACGACGGTGAACTTGGGAACATCGGCATTGGCCACGGCATGCACGAATTTGGCTCCGTCGCGGGCGATCCCGGCTCGTTCATATTCCTTGCCCACGATGAATCCGGTAACGTTCTGCAGGAAAAGGATCGGAATGTTACGACTGGTGCAAAGTTCCACGAAATGTGCCCCTTTGAGGGCCGTCTCACCGAAAAGTACGCCGTTATTGGCAATGATCCCGACCGGATACCCCATGATTCGTGCAAAGCCAGTGGTGATAGTGGGGGCGTAACGCTCCTTGAATTCGTGGAAAAGACTACCGTCGACCATACGGGCGATGATCTCCTTCGAATCCACGGGTTTTTTCAGGTCGATGGGAAGGATGCCATAGAGCTCTTCGGGATTGTAGCAGGGTTCCACGATCGGATGCGTTTCCAGATCCTGATACTGATGCCGTTTGATGGATTCAAAAATGTTACGGCAGATCTGGATTGCGTGTACATCGTTTTCTGCCAGATGGTCGGCCACCCCGGAGATCATCGTGTGCACCTCCGCACCGCCCAGCTCCTCGGCCGTCACCTCCTGACCAGTGGCTGCCTTCACCAGGGGCGGACCGCCGATAAAGATGGTGCCCTGGTTTCGCACAATGATAGTCTCGTCGCTCATGGCAGGAACATAAGCTCCGCCTGCCGTGCACGATCCCATCACCACGGCAACCTGCGGGATGCCCTTGGCCGAGAGTCTCGCCTGGTTGAAGAAAAACCGGCCGAAATCATATTTGTCGGGAAACACATTGGCCTGCTCGGGCAGGAACACCCCGCCGGAATCAACAAGGTAAACGCACGGGAGCCGGTTTTCCATGGCAATCTCCTGAGCTCTCACATGTTTCTTGATGGTCTCTTTCACATAAGTTCCGCCTTTTACCGTGGCATCGTTGGCAATGATCATCACCTCTTTCCCGTGAATCACACCGATACCGGTGACCACACCGGCCGAAGGGAACCCGCCGTCGTACATCCCGTAGGCGGCAAGGGCAGAAAGCTCAATAAACGGGGTGTTGCGGTCAACCAGCAGGTCGATGCGTTCGCGTGCCAGCAGTTTTCCCCGTTCTTTGTGCTTGGCAACGGCTTGCGGCGAACCACCGCTTTTTACGGTGGCAAGAGTCTCCCTGTACTTGTCCAGCAATTCGAGGTAGGCGGCCTGGTTGCGCAGGAAATCAGCGCCTTTGGTGTCAATTTTACTTTCTATCCGAAACATCCTGTTTTGGTTGTTCCCAGCCTCTCCCTGCCAACAGGGTGAGGGGGAAGGGGTGGGTAATATTTTACGACCACTAAATTAAGCGTTATTCCAAATTATGCAAACTATTCATGTAATTGTGCAGGTAAAAATGCGATTATCCAAGTTCCGGCTCACGTTCCTCTGATTATTCGTATTTTTACAAACCAAAAATCCTTGATTTGGATCATGTTCCGGAAACCGATTTGGATGCCAGGATCCAGGACCTGCTGGCTACGGGCGTTTTAAATGGCCACGAGGAGCAGGTGCTTCGGGCCTGCGGACTCGTTAAGGCGGCCGGAATCACCGCCCGGGATGAGTTCATGTTTCCGCGGGCACTGGATATCGGCGCCATCCTCGTTAAAGAGCTCAACCTGGATGCCGAAGCGTTGATTGCAGTGTTGCTGAAACCCTTGGCCGACCGCGAAATCATAACCCCGGAAGCCATTACCAAAGAGTTTGGCAGCACCGTAGAGGGCCTCGTATCCGGCCTGAAAAAGATCGACCGGCTAGATACAAAGCAGTATCGCTCTAATACGGAAAATTTCATAAAGCTTCTCCTCACCCTGTCGCCATACATTCGCGTCATGCTCATCAACCTGGCCCGGCGGTTGTATGACATGCGCCGGCTGATAGACTATCCGCCCGAGAAGCAGGGACTCATCGTGGGGGAGACTACCCTGCTCTATATTCCCATTGCCCACCGGATCGGACTTTATCGCATAAAAACCGAACTTGAAGACCGCGTGATGCGGTTCACCGACGCCGAAACCTACGTGGTACTGCATCAGAAAATAAGCGAATCACAAGCCGACCGCGACCAGTATACTGCTGATTTCATACGGCCCATCACCCTGCGGCTAAAGGAGAATGGCTTCGATTGCGAGATCAAAAGCCGGGTGAAGTCCATCCCCTCCATCCGCCGTAAAATGCAGGTGCAGAAGGTGGGTTTCGATAGGATCTACGACATCTTTGCCATCCGCATCATCATCAATAAGCCGGTTGAAAACGACAAGTCCGATTGCTGGAAAGTCTACTCGCTGGTAACGGATATTTATACCCCGAATCCCCGCCGGCTGCGCGACTGGATATCGTTCCCAAAAGCTACCGGCTATGAGTCGCTGCATGCCACCGTGATTGGTCCGGAAGGGAAATGGGTAGAGGTTCAGATCCGGAGTCGGCGCATGGATGAGATTGCCGAAAAAGGGCTGGCTGCCCACTGGAAATATAAGTCTGACGGCAAGACCGGAGAGAGGCCCGACCTCTATGCCTCCATCCGGGAAATGCTTGAAAAACCCGTGGCCTCTCCGCTGGTGAAGACGGTGAGCAAGGATAAAAGCGCACTCTATTCTGATGAGATCTTTATTTTCACCCCCAAAGGCGACCTTAAAAGGCTGAAGGCCGGGTACAGTGTTCTCGATTTTGCCTTCGAAATCCATACCGATGTGGGCTCAACGTGCACCGGTGCCATTGTGAACGGCAAGATCGTTCCGTTAAAATATACCCTGCAAAATGGCGACACGGTGAAAATTCTCACCGCGAAAACACAGAAACCCAACCACGACTGGCTCGATATTGTCAAGAGTCCGCGCACCCTGGCACGCATCAAGCATGCGCTGAAGATGGAAAATTACAAGGAGGCGGATGCAGGCAAGGAGCTCATAAAAAACAAGGTGATCCAGCTCGGACACGACTTCAACGACTCCGTCATCAACAAACTTGTCGGCTTCTTTGAATGCGAGAACTTCCTCGATCTGTACCAGCGTTTCGGTGAGGGCAAGCTCGACCCGCTGAAAATTAAAAAGGCATTTGCCGAACCTGAACCTGCTGCGGCAATCTCCCCGCCGGCAGCGGAAGAGGACCTGCCGTACCATATCTCTGAGGTGATCAGGGGGAAGCAGGATTTTCTTATCATCGACCGGAAACTCGATGCGATCCACTACCGGTTCGCCCGCTGCTGCAACCCCATCCCCGGAGATAAAATATTTGCTTTCGTGGGTGTGACGCAAGGCATCAGGATCCATAAAACCAACTGCAGCAATGCCCGTGAGCTGATCACCCGGTACCCGTATCGTATTCTCGAAGCCCGCTGGAAAGAGTTTGACAGTGCCCGGAGTTTTACGGCCAACCTGGGGATCAGTGGCTCCTTCGGCAGAGATATTGTTGACCGCCTCACCAATTACCTCGAGAAAGACCTGAAGGTCGGGCTGCGTTCGATCAGGCTTCTTAAGATGGGCGATGAAACTGGCGTGGAACTTGGCATCCATGTTACCGGAAAGGCGCACCTCGACGATGTGATGAAACGGTTGCTGAAGGTAAAGGGCGTTCATGCTGTAAAGCGGCTGGGAAGCCTCTGATATTTTCTGCTACCTTTGATCCCGCCAATGGAAACCATCCCTGCCATCGAAGTTACTGATGTTCACAAATCTTTCAAAACGGTTCATGCCGTGCGTGGGATCAACCTGCACATTGAAACCGGCAAATTTGTAGCCATCCTGGGGCCCAACGGAGCGGGCAAGACGACCCTCGTGGAGATGATCGAGGGGATCCAGGTACCTGACAGTGGTACGATTAAAATCATGGGGCAGACCTGGAGGGAGAATGAGGACCAGCTGCGTAAAATCATCGGATTATCGCTGCAGGAGACCCATTTTATTGACAAGCTCACACTCTGGGAGACCCTCCGGCTGTTTGCCAGCTTCTTCACAATCGGCGCCGATCGTTGTGAAGAGGTACTTGAGATGGTGGGACTCCGAGAAAAACGGAAAGCCTATGTTGTCAACCTGTCGGGCGGACAACGACAGCGGCTGGCGCTGGGGATTTCGATCCTCAACAAGCCGAAGATCCTGTTGCTCGACGAACCCACCACCGGCCTCGATCCGAATGCACGAAGGGAGATCTGGGCCATCCTGAAAAAGCTCAAAGAGCAACAGCATACATCGCTGATCCTTACGACGCACTACATGGAGGAGGCAGAGCAGCTTTGCGATCATATCGTGATCATCGACCAGGGCATCATTCTCAGGGAGGGGAGTCTCGATCAACTGCTTGGTGACGTGGAAATTGACATCCCTCCGCGCATTGCCGAGCGCCGGAAAGTAACCCTCGATGATCTTTTCACTGCCCTCACGGGCCGACATCTTACCGAAGCATGAAAAACATCACCAACCATCAGCTTTACCAGATGATCACGGCCAATATCAAGGAGCTGGTGAGGGAGCCGGGTGTACTTTTCTGGGGTATTGTTTTTCCTATTCTCATGTCGCTCGGCCTCGGCGTTGCATTTACCAAAAAGAAGGAGACGGTGACCAGTGTTGCCGTGATCGGGAAAAATCATCTGATCCGGCAACCCGACAGCGCTTCATTGATAGAGGTCCTGCTGCGTACCAATAAAGCGCCGATCGAAATTACCCGTGACGGAAAGATCACCCGACGACTTGTGATCCCCGATGAGAAGCTTGGAAATTCAACCTTTATCTTCTGCGATTTGAGCTGGCAGCAGGCCATGGTGTCGCTGAAGCGCGGAAACTTAAGCATGGTGGTGGACGAAAAGGGTGGAGCGTTACAATATCATTTCGACCCCATGAATCCCGATGCGCAGCTGAGTTATCTGAAACTTTCCAAACTTTTCGGAAACCAGGGCGTGATGCTTAAACCGGCGGGCGACGACATTGAACCGCTAACTGTGACCGGCACCCGTTACATCGACTTCCTGGTGCCCGGGCTGATTGCCATGGGTGTGATGATGTCGTCGATGTGGGGGGTAACCTATAATATTATCGAGCGCAGGTCGAAGAAGTTGCTGAGACGTATGGTGGCTACGCCGATGAAACGGTCTAACTTCCTCATGGCGCTGATCCTGGTTCGTACGCTCATGAATTTCGTGGAGGCAGGCCTGTTGTTCCTGGTGGCATCGCTGGTGTTCGGGATCACTATTCAGGGCAGCATACCGGCGCTGTTTGTACTCTTCATTGCCGGCAACATCTCCTTCTCGGGAATTGCCATCCTGCTCTCTTGCAACACGGCCAAAACCGAGATCGGCAACGGGCTTATCAATGCTGTAAGCATGCCGATGATGGTGTTGTCGGGAGTCTTTTTCAGCTATCACAACTTTCCGGAATGGAGTATCCCGACCATCCAGAAATTTCCCCTCACCATGTTTGCCGATGGCATCCGCAGCATCGTGATTGAAGGGGCGGGGTTTACGGAAGTTGGGATACCCATCCTCATCCTCTCCATATCCGGGGCGCTTATGTTCATGGCCGGACTGAAACTCTTCCGCTGGCATTGAGATTTAAGGGCATAAAAAAACCCCGCAATGTGCGGGGTTCAGATTAAAGTTGTTCCGGGTTAAGCCTATACAAGTTTAACGTTTACCGCATTTAATCCTTTTTTACCTTCCGTGAGATCGAATGTTACTTCGTCGTTTTCGCGGATACGATCAATTAAACCTGAGGCATGAACGAAATATTCTTTGCCAGTTTCGGAGTCCATAATAAATCCAAATCCTTTTGACTCATTAAAGAATTTTACTTTACCGTTTTTCATAATAATTTAAAAATAATGTGATTAAAATATTCGCAAAGGTAGGACAAAATATCATACCCGGGACGAAAATAATAAAATTAATTATAACAATCACTATTTTCTGCGAAAATTTCTTTTCTTGCCATCCCCTCTGAACTTCACGGGGTTATACTCGGGTCCGGTACCCAGATGCACAGGGACAACACCTTTGTAAACCGTTTTGCCCAGCAGGTTTTCGATGGTCTGGAATTTTCGTTGTTCGGTTTCACTGATGAGGGTGATGGCGGCTCCCTTGGCTGCAGCCCTTGCTGTACGACCGATACGGTGGATATAATCCTCTCCGTCGTGAGGCACATCAAAGTTGATCACCAGGTCGATATCTTCGATGTCGATACCCCGGGATAGGATGTCGGTAGCTACCAGGATCGTCAGTTTTTTACTCCTGAAACTGTTTAAAACGCGTTCGCGTTCAGATTGTTCCAGATCGGAATGGATCTCCTCGGCTCCGAGTTTGAGTCTCTTCAGGGCGGCGGCTACCTGTTTGGTCTTGCTCTTGGTGGAACAGAAGATCAGGATGCTGCGCATCACTTGCGATTTCACAAGGTATTCAACCAGGGGGATCTTCTGGGCTTCATACACCACATAGGCCAGCTGGAGAATGTTTTCGGCTGGTTTCGACAGGGCGATGCTGATCTCAAAGGGGTCCCTGAGGATCTTTCTCGCCAGGTCGCGCATCATGGGTGGCATGGTAGCCGAAAAGCAGAGTGTTTGCCGGTTGACAGGCACAAAAGAGATGATCTTCAGGATGTCGTCGTGAAAGCCCATGTCAAGCATGCGATCGGCCTCGTCGAGGATCAGGAAGTTGATCTCGCGGAGGTTTACATAACCCATGTTGAGGTGGGCGATCATACGGCCGGGAGTGCAGATCACAATGTCTGCCCCCTTTTCCAGCGCCATCTTTTCGCGGGAGAAGGTACCGCCGTCGGTACCTCCGTAAACCGCAATGGAACTCACCGGGGTAAAATAGGAGAGACCCTCCATGTGCTGGTCGATCTGCTGGGCCAGTTCGCGTGTAGGAACGACAATTAGTGCTTTGATCTTATGATCATCGGGCATCTCCAGGATGCGGTCGATGACGGGAAGGAGAAAGGCTGCTGTTTTACCGGTGCCGGTCTGGGCCGAACCGATCAGGTCTCTGCCCTCCAGGATTTTGGGGATGGCCTGTTCCTGGATTGGGGTGGCAGTGTTGAACCCAAGGGCGGCAATTCCATCCATCAGCCGCGCGTCAAAATTAAAATCTTCGAAAGTCAAATTGTACAATTAATCTGCAAAGGTACGAAAAATCGTGACACGTGAGACTTGATGCATGACCGGAATGGTGCGGTGGCGGATCAGGTCTCATCTGTACGGCTGAAACCGATCCGCTTCCTATCCTTGAATTCCACCTCCTCTTGTTTTGACTGTTCCAATTGCTTCAGGTATTCGAAGATGACTTGAATCTTTTCATCATATCCTGATAGCTTTTCCTCAAACTGCTTTATTTTTCCAATATATTCCTTATGATTCATAAGAAGTTCCTGCATTTTTATAAAAACTCTTACTATTTGGATATTGACCTGCACTGCTCGTTCACTTTTAAGGACACTAGCCAACATTAACACGCCTTGTTCTGTAAATGAAAACGGAAGAATTCGGAGCCCCATTGTTTCACGATTGGAGGTGCCAAACTGGCACCTCCAATCTTTTAGCTCCCCCTCGTTCAATTCAAACATAAAATCTGATGGAAAGCGGCTTATATTGCGTCTGACAGCCCGCTTAAGCTGCTTCGTTTCCACTGCTGTTTTCATGATCTCATTTATTGCTTAATCGGAATTTCAGGAAAAGGCAAACCGGAAAAGAAGGGAAAAGGGAAAAATTTAATCACCTTGCCTGAACCCGATCCGTTTCCTCTCTTTGAATTCAACCTCCTCCTGTTTTGACTGTTCCAGTTGTTTAAGGTATTCGAAGATCAAAGTGAGATTTTTATCATGGGCAAAAAGTGTCACCTCAATTTTTCCCAATCTGTTCAACACCTCTTCATACATGTGCATCATCTCCCGCATCTTAACAAAGATCTCTATAATTCTGATACTCATTTTAATAGCCCGTTCACTTCTTAAAACATTGCCAAGCATCAGGACTCCATGTTCGGTAAATACATAAGGCAAGTGCCCTCCAAGGTGTTTTTTGGATGGTATCGCAAAATGCGATACCATGAAATTGGTCTCCTCCTCCGTCAGCCTGAACATAAAGTTTTCAGGAAACCGCTCATTGTTTCTTTTAACCTGTTCTCGCAGCCGGAAGGACTTTACTTCATAAAGTTTTGCAAGGTCTGTGTCAAGCATCACCTTTCTGTTCCTGATGTGAAGTATCTTGCTCATGATCACCTCTTCGGGAACCATCATTGACGGATTATCACCTATCGTTTTCATGATCTCCTTTTTTATCCCTTAATCGGAATTTCAGGAAAAGGTAAACCGGAAAAGAAGACAAATCTAAAATGGTAAGATCTAAAATGGTAAAATGGTTTTCACCATTTCACCATTTCACTATTTTCATCGGATGCGCCTCTGTATTGAACACCCACTTTTTCAAGTCCAGCGTGCTGTCGGGTGCGAAGAGAAGGTAGGCATATTTTAGCGTTTCGGCGAAGAAGAAACTCTCCATGGAGTCCTCTTTTTCCAGGGTCACCACGTTTTTAAGTGCCGCAAAGCCGGCATGGGTCCTGCATTTTGAGATGATGTCGTTAATCATGCGCTGACCCATGCGCTGGTATTGGGGATCTTTGGTGGATCGGTAGAGATAAAAACAGCTTTCGATATTTTCGGGCCGGAGGGGATAGGCGGGTTCAACTATGCTGTCGGTTATGAAATCGAAAGTCTCGGGTTCAAGATTGAAGGCTGTCCACATATGAAAATTTCCCTGCTGGATCTTTCGGGCTGTGGCGATTTCACCCGACAATACCAGGATCCCTGGGTAAAACGCATCAAGTGCGCCGTACCAGGAATTGGTCTCTCGACCTGAGCGGAAGTCGACCCGGGTGAAGTAACTTCCATGGATTGTTTCGGTGTACAGGCGTTTCAGAATGGCCTTGTTGTGAATCTCCCAGGCTGCCTTGCATTCTTTGTCGCCAAACAGCAACCAGGTCTTGAACAGATATTCATAATAGGAGTCGATGCAGGCGCCGATCTGGCTCTCGGTGTTTTTCCACTCGCCGGTGTTCACATCGATGGTGGTTCCCACGAGGTCGATATCACTGCGACGACGGAAAACCTCCAAGGCTGCTTTCTTCGCGGTTTTGAAGAAGAGCGAGTCCTTTGTATATTGTGTGAGTTTTCCAAACTCCAGCATACAGGTGCCGATTTCAGCGGGGTTGCTCACAGCACCGCGGCTCTTGCCGGTTTTCAGGTTTACATATCTGTAGGGCATGCCGGTGGCGGAGTTGAAGACGGGCAGCAGTCTCCGCCCAAGATCGGCGGCAAGTTCCAGGAATCTCTTCTCTCCGGTCAGATCATATGCAGAGAGGAGTCCGCCCACAAGCCTGATGTTCATCTCAAAGAATTGAACCTCCACATCCAAATCAAAGCTGAGTTCCGAAAAAATGATCTTTTTGGCTTCTGCGGCCTCCTTTTTCATTCCCAGCAAAATGAAGGTGTCGAAGGCATCGACCGGGGTCATGAGGAATGAACGCTTATACCAGTTGTAGCCCGTCTTGCTTACAGGTTTTAAGGCATCGTAGCCCCAGGCATAGGTTTTGTAACCATGCCACGCGTGGCGGCAGGCCTCGCGGATCTTTTCTGCCTGGAGCGATTGCTCCCGGCGTGACAATGGCTGGCTGAAGCAGTTGTTAAGACCAATGAATACAACAACGACAAGCAGGGTAAGGCGTTTCATGAGTACAGCTTTAGGTAGCTGCAAATGTAGGTGAATGATCGTGAAACAGGGCGATCTCTCGTTTTTTTTCTGATCTTTGTTACGCTTAACCATGGTTCGGCAATCCATAAATGCGCGTGGGATTTGTTCGTTTAATACATCAGGAGATGACCGGCTACAAAAACCTCATCATTATCTACTATTCTGGCACCGGCAACGCCAGGCGCACCTCGGAATGGATCGCCACCCGGGCAAAGGAGCAGGGGCTGAACACCTTTGTTTTACCTTTCTACAAATACCTCAAGGATCCACCGGCGGTTTCCGATGGAAAAACACTGGTGGGCTTCTGTTCGGCTACACACGGTTTTAACATGCCTCACCATTTCCTTAAGCTGATCTTCAGGTTTAAGGCCTTTCCGAAGTCAGACGTGTTTATTGTGAATACCCGGGCCGGATTGAAACTTTCAAAGCTCTTCATCCCGGGACTCAGCGGATTGGCGCAGATCCTGCCGGCGGCCATGCTTAGGCTCAAAGGGTACCATGTTGTTGCCATGCAGCCGGTCGACCTGCCTTCCAACTGGATATCACTTCACCCGGGACTGAAATCGACGGTTGTGAATTCCATGGTCAATCACTATAAAGAAAAGGTGGATCATTTTGCAGAGCTGCTCCTTTCCGGTAAAAGAAGCTACTTTCCTGCCCTCATCTCGCTCCCGGCCGATATTCTTATCATGCCGATCGGACTTGGTTACTACTTTGGCGGACGGTTTATTCTTGCCAAAAGCTTTTACGCCACCGACCTTTGCAACGACTGCATGCTTTGCATCAAGGCCTGTCCGAACAACGCACTGGTGCTAAAAGACAATCGTCCGTACTGGAAAATGACCTGCGAAAGTTGTATGCACTGCATGAACTTCTGTCCGCAACGGGCCATCGAAACCAACCATAACTGGTTCCTCCCGCTGCTCTTTGTGGTAGGCCTCTTTGTAAATCCATGGATTGCCGCGATGGCCATGATGGGGCTTGAAGCGCACATCCCGGCCATGTTATTTCTGGGCAAATGGATCGTGATGATACTGCAGCTTGTGATCACCCTTCTGCTTTTCGGTTCAACCTACTACCTGGTGCACTACCTGATGCATTTCACCTTTTTCAAAAAGGTGATGCGGTATACCTCCATCACCAGGGCCGGTTTCTGGCGGCGCTACCGGATACCTGCATAGGGACAATTCCCGGTATTTTTCATCGTGATGCAGTCCAGTTCTTCTGTGCCTCCGCTGAAAGGTAGGTCCATGCCACAATCCGACTCTTTTTATTACCCTGTCCCATCTGAATGGTTTTCACCTCAGCTGCTTCCGCTTTTTTCAATGCGGTATAGATGTTCTTCAGGTGGTCGCTCTTGGAAACCATGGTGGAGAACCACAGAATATTGTCAGAAAATCGCCGGCTCTCGAAGATCATGTCGCGGATGAACCGCGCTTCTCCGCCTTCACACCAAAGCTCATGGTTGCTCCCTCCGAAGTTTCTGACAGGTGCCACTGCCTTCCTGCCACTCAGGTTGCTTGCCTTCCGGAGGGTTGCATTCACCGACTCTTCGGCCGATGAATGGAAGGGCGGATTGCAAACCGCCAGATCGAACTTCTCCTCCTTCTCAACAATGGTGTTGAATATCTCCCTGGGGTTGGCCTGTAACCAGAGCTCAACCTGATCCCGCAGGGATGGGTTCATCCTGACAATTTTGCGTGCCGAACCAATGGCAACAGTGTCGGTTTCGGATCCTTTGAAGGACCAGCCATACTCATGGTTGCCGATGATCGGGTAAACACAGTTGGCCCCAACGCCGGTGTCGAGACACCTGATTTTCTCACCCACAGGAATTACACCTCCGTTTCCTGCAGCAAGCAGATCGGCCATATGGTGTATATAATCGGCCCTGCCGGGAATGGGCGGACAAAGGTAACCCGCCGGAATCTCCCAGTACCCGATGCCGTAGAAATGCATCAGCAAGGCCCTGTTCAGCGCCTTCACCGCTTCCGGATCAGCGAAATCAATGGATTCATCGTGGTATTCATTCAGCTTGACGAACTGTGCAAGTTCCTGGCAGCTTGCAATCAGCTTTTGAAAATCATAGCGGTCGCGATGCCTGTTTCGGATGTGCAGCGACTCCTTCTCTTTCGGATGTTCTCTCTTTGTCCCGCTCATCTCACCGATCCCAGTTTTCTATTCATCCTGCCTGCCCTTGTTTTATTCCATGTTACCTGACATTTCGCTCCAGCTCGCGCAGCGTATCCAGTTTCTTCCTGGCAAGGAAACTTTGTATGTCGCCCAGGTGCTGCCTGATCTGCTTGTTGCCAAATTCAAATACTTTATCTGCCAGCCCGTCGAGAAAATCCCGGTCGTGGGAAACGAGGATCAGCGTGCCGTCGTAATTCTGTAAAGCGCTTTTCAAAATGTCCTTTGTCTTCAGATCGAGATGGTTGGTAGGCTCGTCAAGAATGAGCAGGTTCACCGGTTCGAGGAGGAGTTTGATCATCGCCAGACGGGTTCGTTCTCCTCCCGATAATACTTTCACCTTCTTGGTCCAGTCGTCGCCGCCAAACATGAAGGCGCCAAGCAGATCCTTGATCTTCGCCCTGATATCGCCCTTGGCCACATCATCGATGGTTTGAAACACGGTAAGCTCTTCGTTGAGCAGCGAAGCTTCATTCTGGGCAAAATACCCGATCATGGTGTTATGGCCAAGTGTAAGTTTGCCGGTAAAACCCTGCTCCCCCATGATGGACTTCACCAGGGTCGATTTTCCTTCACCATTCTTGCCTACGAAAGCAACTCGCTCCCCGCGTTCGATGCCGAAAGAGGCGTTGGCAAAAACGAGATGGTCACCGTAACATTTCGATAAACCCTCAACGATCAGCGGGTAACTTCCCGACCTGGGCGACGGCGGAAAACGCAGGCGCAGTGCTGAAGTATCCTCTTCGTCGATCTCCACAAGGGTGAGCTTTTCAAGCATCTTAACCCGCGACTGTACCTGGTTGGTTTTGGAATACGTGCCTTTGAACCTTTCGATGAAATCCTGGTTCTCTCCGATGAATTTCTGCTGCTCGTCAAACTGTTTCTGCTGCTGTTCACGCCGCTCCTTCCGTAACCCCAGGTAGGTCGAATAGTTCACCTTGTAGTCATAAATCCTTCCCATGGTCACCTCGATGGTGCGGGTGGTGATATTATCGACAAAGGCACGGTCGTGCGAGATCACGATCACCGCCTTGGCGCTGTTTATAAGGAAATCTTCAAACCATTGGATCGATTCGATATCCATATGGTTGGTCGGCTCGTCGAGGAGGATGAGGTCGGGTTTCTGCAAGAGGATCTTCGCCAGCTCCAGCCGCATGCGCCACCCGCCACTGAACTCGCTGGTGGGGCGGGTAAAATCTTCACGCACAAAACCAAGACCCATCAGGATCTTCTCCACCTCGGCATCGTAGTTGGTCTCGGCCATGGAGTAAAACTTCTCGCTGAGCGCAGAAACCTGTTCAATGAGGTCGTAGTACCCTGCCGATTCATAATCCGTTCGTGTAGTCAGTTGTTCGTTCAACGCTGCAATCTCACGCTCCATCTCCTGAATGTGCGCAAAGGCCTGGGCTGCCTCCTCAAACACTGTCCGGCTGTCGGTTGTGAGCAGATGCTGAGGGAGATAGGCAATCACCGCATCTTTCGGAGCTGAGACTTTTCCCCGCGTAGGGGTTTTGTTGCCGGCAATGATCTTGAGCAAGGTGGACTTTCCTGCACCGTTTTTACCCATCAGTGCAATCCTGTCCTTGTCGTTGATCGCAAAAGAAATATCCTTGAAAAGGGTGGTCCCCCCAAACTCTACTGTTAGCCCGTCTACTGAAATCATCCTTCCCCGTGAATTTTTGCGGCAAAGGTACCGAAAAATCACCACCTTGCCATGTCACCGGGTCACCGCAATAACTCGCCGCTCTGCCGGTAAAGCTCTACCTCGGCTTTTCTGGCTTCGAACTGTGCAGATATCAGTTCATACTCGGCATCAATTAGCTTCTTCTGAATTTCGCGCAACTCAATGTCGTTGATGCTTCCCAGTTTGTATTTCTCAAAGGCAATGTCAACATTTTCACGGGCCACCGCAACATTTGCAAGCTGCAGCTTAACCACTTCGATGTTGGACCGGTAAAGGTTGTTCAGCTTCAGTAATTCCGCCCTGAGATTCTGTGTTGCATCTTCAGTGCCGATCTCTCCGGAGTTCATCAGTATTTTTGCATTCCGGATCGCACGGTTGAGGTTAAAACCGTTGAAAAGATTATACGAGATGTAGAAACCATAGGAGGGTCCGTAACTCTGGTTATAGGTTAAAAATCCGGTTTCAGAGTTGAGTGTTCCATAGTTATAACCGGCGGTGAGATTGACCCTCGGATATCTTCCTGATTGTGCCTCCCGCACGCCAAGCCGCGTTACTTCCTGGTTCAGCCGGGCAGCAATAAGCTGACTGTTCTGGGTAAGTGCTTTCTGCAACAATGTGTCATATTGTACCGTTCGGTTGAGGCTGATGCTGTCGCGAATAACGAATGGCGTGGTCACCTCCCGCGCAAGTAAACGGTTCATGTCGACATGCAGGTTGGTAAGGGCGGCGAGGTTCTGGATCAGACTTGTACTGTCGGCGTTCAGGTCAACGGTCGACTGAAGAAGCATAAGTTGTGAGCCGGCACCCAGGGATACTTTGGCCGCAGCAATATTTTTTCGCTGTGCCGAAAGATTTACTGCATCCTGTGCCACCCGCACCAGTTTGCCAAGCTGAATGATCCCGTAATAGGTAAGGGTTATATCGGTGACGGTTCCTTCAATTACGATCCGGGTTCCGTTCTGTCCCAGGTCCTCCAGCACATTCAACATCTTTTTTGTAACAAACATACTCATCCCGTCGAACACCGTCCAGTTGAGCGCCATACCGGCATTGAGATTGCTGCTTTTTGCATTGCTGATATCCTTCACGCTGCCCGAAGAGGTTTCCTGGTGTGTGTTTGTGAGCGTGTTGTTTTGCGTCAGATTAAGGTTTAAGGAAGGGAGAAATCCGGCGTTCCCGATGGTATTGTTATTTGCGTCGATCTGCGCCTGGTTTTTTTCAAGAAGGATGGAATAGTTGTTCTTCAATCCGATTTCGATGGCCTGAGGCAGTGTGATCTCCTGCTGCGAAAACAGGGGCAATGTGATGAAAAGAAATAGCGAAATGGCGATATGGCGAAATAGCGAAACTCTCATTTTAACTCTGTTACTCTGTTACTCTGTTATTTTGTTGCTCTGTGCCCCTGTGCCCACCTTTGCCTCTGTGCCTTTGTGCCCCTTTGACAAATAAGTATACAACGCCGGAATTACATAAAGGGTCAGGACGAGCGAAAATATCAGTCCGCCGATGATGGTGATCCCCATCGGAACGCGGCTGCGGGAGGCGGCACCCAGCGCCATGGCAATGGGCAGCGCCCCCAATGCTGTAGCCAGGCTGGTCATCAGAATCGGTCGGAGCCGGCGCGTGGCAGCATCGATTACGGCATCCGTTAAACTAAGCCCTGCATCCTTACGCTGGTTGGCAAATTCAACAATAAGGATCCCGTTTTTGGTCACGATCCCGATCAGTACGATCACTCCGATCTGGCTGAAAATATTGAGAGTTTGGCCAAATATCCACAACGAAAGTACGGCACCGGTAAGTGCCAGCGGTACAGTAAACATAATGGTAAGCGGATCAAAAAAGCTTTCAAACTGGGCAGCAAGTATCAGGTAAATGAGGATCAGTGCAAGAACAAAGGCGAAAAGCAGACTGCCCGAACTGTCTTCGAACTCCTTGGAGGTACCTGCCAGAGCTGATGAAAATGAGTCGTCAAAGGTGGCTTTGCCGATCTTCCTCATCTCTGCAATGCCCTGCCCCAGTGTCACCCCTTTCGCTGGCTGAGCCGAAACAGTGGCTGAAACATAACGGTTATAACGGAACAACTGTGGAGGGTTGCTCTGCTGTTTAAGCTTTACCACATTGTCGAGTTGGATGAGTTCGCCCACGTTGTTCCTGATATAAATGGAGCTCAGGTCGAGTGGTTTATCGCGACTGCTGCGATCTGCCTGCCCGATCACCTGGTATTGCTTGCTGTTCATGATGAAATATCCGTAGCGCTGACCGCTGAAGTAAAGCTGCAGGTTTTCCGCAATGTCGCGAACGTTCACACCAAGTGCCCTGGCACGGTCGCGGTCAATCTCCACCGAGAGTTCCGGCTTGTTGAATTTCAGGTTAAGATCCACTACCTGGAAAACCGGGCTCGCCTGTACCGCCTCCATGAACTTTGGCAGTACTTTCTTAAGTTTTTCAAAATCAGGAGCCAGGATCACATACTGCACCGGCAGTCCGGAACTTCGCCCTCCGCCAATGGTCTGCTCCTGGATAACAAAGGTGCGCGCAAAATTGTAACGCTTGGCAATCGCTCCAAGTTCGTCGGCAATCTCCTGCTGACTTCGCTTTCGATCTTCGGGCTGAGTCAGGGTCATCCTTACAAAGCCAGTGTTGGTAGAGGAGGCAGAGCCGAACCCGGGGGCCGTGATGGCCATGATCGACTCCTTCTCAGGCAGTGTATCAACAATGCCCACAATCTGGTTGATGTATTTATCCATCAGCTCAAAAGAGGTTCCTTCAGGAGCCGTCGACATGATTTGCATCCGGCTCTTGTCTTCCATGGGAGCAAGTTCGGAAGGGATGAGCGAACCAATTCCGAAGATCAACCCCAGGGAAGCCACCATGATGACAATGGCGATCCACCGTCTTTGGATAAACGCAGTCAGAGACCGGTTGTAAACCGCTGTGAGCCGGATCAGGAAATTCTCAATTAGGTTGAACAGGGCATTGTGATGATCTACCTTATGAAGCATTCTGGAACTCATCATGGGGGTAAGGGTCAGTGAAACCAGCGCAGATACAAGAACAGAGCCGGCCACAACAATACCGAATTCACGGAACAAACGGCCGGTAAGGCCTTGCAGGAATATTACAGGAAGAAATACAGCCGCCAGGGTGATGGTGGTTGACAGGATCGCGAAATAGATCTCCTTCGACCCTTCATGCCCCGCGGTAATGGGATCCATGCCGCCTTCAATTTTATGGTAAATGTTCTCCAGCACAACAATGGCATCGTCCACCACAAGGCCGGTGGCCAGCACCACGCCAAGCAACGTGAGGATGTTGATGGAGAAACCCGCCACATACATAATAAAAAAGGCACTCACCAGGGAGATGGGTATGGCGACGATCGGGATTAGTGTGGTACGCCAGCTGCGAAGGAAGAAAAATATCACCAGCAACACCAGTCCGAATGCGATCAGAATGGTCTCCTGTACCTCAGTGATAGCCTTTCTGATGCTGATTGTCGTATCCATGTTGGTTCCCACCTTGATATCGGCCGGCATCTCGTTTTTCAGCTGGGCAACACGTTTGTAACATTCATCAACGATCTGGATCTGGTTCGCTCCGGGCTGCGGGGTAATACCTACGCCAACCATGGGAACACCTCCGTTTCCCTTCATGATGGTACGTTCGTTTTCCGGCAGCAACCTGGCTGTTCCCACGTCACGCATCCGGATAACCGTGCCGTTTTTCTCCAGAATGATCATGTCGTTGAACTCATCCGGCGTGGTAAGCCTTCCTTTTGTGCGGATGGTGAGCTCTGTTCCATATCCTTCGATCCTTCCGGCAGGCAGCTCGATGTTCTCGCGGTTGAGAGCGTTTCTGACATCCCCCGGGGTGAGCCGGAAACTGGCCAGTTTCTCAGGGTCAAGCAACAGTTTGATGGAATACTTGCGTTCTCCCCAGATACGGATCTCACTTACTCCCGGGATCGTTTGAAGTCGCTCCTTGAAAACATTATTGGCAATATCCGACAACTCCATAAGGTTCCGCGAGGAGCTTTGTAAGGTGAGCGCAAAGATGGGGCTGGCATCAGCATCCGACTTGGTCACGATCGGAGGGTCGGTGTCGGGAGGAATGCTCCGGATGGCCCGCGAAACCCGGTCGCGTACATCGTTGGCTGCCGCCTCCATGTCAACGCCAAGTTCAAATTCTACGGTGATGTTGCTGCGGCCGTCACTACTCACCGAAGTGAGCGAACGAATTCCGGCAATGCCGTTGATCGACTCTTCCAGCGGTTCTGTTATCTGCGACTCGATCACATCGGCATTTGCACCGATATAGTTGGTGGTTACCGTCACGATCGGCGGGTCGACACTGGGAAACTCCCGCACCCCAAGGTAAGCATAACCGATCACCCCGAACAGGACGATCAGCAGCGAGACTACGGTTGCCAGAACCGGACGGCTGATACTGATAGACGAGATGTTCATTTAATTTTTGTTTTTACCGGCATCTCTTCACGAAGTTGCAGCAAACCGGTCACGATCAGTGTGTCGCCGGCAGAGAGTCCCTCGGTAACCTGAACTTCACGCTCGGTTCGAACTCCGCTGCGGATGGTCTGTGAAATCGCTTTCCCGCCTCGGCAGACATATACTTTTTCGCCATTCATTTGCGGAATTATCGCCTCTGACGGGATAACGATGGCATCACTCAGGTGTTCGAGAAGTATCTCCACCCTGGCAAAGGCGCCGGGGACCAGGAGGTTTTGCGGATTCTGGCATATGGCCCGCATCGATACATTGCGGGTGGAAGGATCTATTTTGGGATCAATTGCATATACACGGCCCGAAAAGCTGCTGTCGATCCCTTCAATGCGAAAACGAATGAGCGTTCCCTTGCTTATTTTATCACGGTATTTTTCCGGAATGGCAAACTCGATTTTTATGGGGTTGATCTGCTGCAGACGGGCAATGAGCGTAGCCGAGGAGACAAACCCGCCCGGACTCACCTGTCGCAGGCCGATCTGTCCGCTGAAAGGCGCATAGATGGACGACTTCGATATTTGTGTCTGAACAAGTTCAATCTGGGCCTCGATGATTCCAAGGCTGGTTGATGCACGGTCGTATTCCTCCTGGCTCACCGCTTTGAGTTCAAGCAGCTTCTCCTTGCGGTAAAGATCTTCTTTTGCCTGCTTCTCGTCAACATGAAGCTTTTTAAGTTGGGCCTGAAGCTCGCGGTCGTCGGTTTTCATCAGCAGATCACCACTATTTACATGTGTCCCTTCTTCGAAATTGATGGAAACGATCCGCCCGGGAAGCTCACTCCGCAGTTCCACCTCCTCATTGGCCATAAGCGACCCGGTTGCCTGGATTTTATTGTCAAGGGGTCCCGGAATAATCACCATCGCATTTACATTGAGGAACTTTGGCCCGGAACCGGAACCTGCCGGAGTCTTTGATTTTCCTGAACAGCCTGCAAAAATAAGAGCGAGGGTGAGTAAAAGGAGATGATTAGCGGAGATCCGGGTGACAGACATGATTGTGGTATTGTTTATGGCAGTAAGAATGACCACGCAAAGGTAATCAATAAATTTCAGCTGAAAATTGCCGCAAAGGGTCTTCCCTTAATTCAAGTTGCTTTTTTTTCAAAAAAATTGCTAAATTTGCACTCCCTTAACCGGAGGCAGATGTTCTTTAAAAGGGTCCGGTTTGATTATTTTCGGGATGTAGCGCAGTTGGCTAGCGCACCACGTTCGGGACGTGGGGGTCGGAAGTTCGAGTCTTCTCATCCCGACCAAGTTAAAATTAGACGGCTGTTAATCAATGGATTACAGCCGTTTTTTTAATGTAATGTAAAATGTAATATATTTCTTGAATTGGAGTTATTATTCCTATGACCTCCAAAATCAAAACAATCATCACAGGCGCCACTGGAATGGTCGGCGAGGGTGTTCTGCACGAATGCCTGCTCCACCCAGATGTTGAATCTATCCTCGTCATCAACCGTAAGCCGTGCGGCGTAACCCACCCAAAGCTCACGGAGATCATCCACGCCGATTTCTTTGACCTGTCAGTCATTGAATCTCAAGTGAGCGGCTATAATGCCTGTTTCTTCTGCGCTGGTGTGTCATCAGTGGGGATGAAGGAACTCGAATACACAAAGGTCACCTATGACCTGACAATGGGCTTTGCCAAGACCCTCAGCAGGCTAAACACCGAAATGACGTTCTGCTACGTGTCTGGCGCTGGAACGGACGGCACAGAAAAGGGAAAGATGATGTGGGCGCGGGTCAAAGGCAAAACGGAAAATGACCTGATTAAACTTCAGTTCAAGGCTGCATATAACTTCCGCCACCGTTTATGCTGCCGACCAAGGGGTTGAAAAATGTTCTGCCGTACTACAAATATGTGACGTGGCTTTACCCTGTTTGCCGTCCATTGCTGCCCAACTATTTTATCACCCTGAGGGAACTGGGGCTGGCGATGATTGGGAGCGCCCTTTATGGTTATGAGAAGAAAGTGCTTGAAGCAAAGGATATTGTTGAGCTGGCTAATATAAATCCATCTTGACCTACATTAGACCACAAAAAATTTACAAAATTTCATTGCAAATAACTGAGTTTTAATCGCACTGAAAACAGATTTATTACCTATGGGTTGTACTCCTTTTCCATCGAAAGAAAATGAAAGGTATATAAATGGGAATCGCTTTTATCTGCAATAGACTAATTATGTCACTTACACCGTGGCAGAGGTTAATCAAACCAATTTTCTTCCCAATATGGGTCAAGAAGATGTATGCGCTTGACATCTTCAACAACTTGTTTTGCTTGTTCCTTTGTTTCACAATTCAATAACATAGCCTGAAATCCTTCAGGTGCGCCAATACCTATGATTTCATCCATTTCTTCCCTAAAGTCAGATAGTTTTTGTAGTCTTTTTAATTTTCTTTGTCGGATTTCATTTTTTGTTACTAATCAGTCGCATTTATAATCGGCAATGACATTCAAAGCAGGCAACACCTTTTGCCCATTTTTAATGGCAGTGTCAATAATGGATCTCAGGATGGCAAAGTTTTCAGCAGCATTAAACACCTTGAACTGGC
>JANXZO010000024.1 GCA_025355465.1 Bacteroidales bacterium | reverse complement strand
CCAGTTCAAATCTTTCTCCGGCGCAGAATCTTTTGCAATCCTGCGATCCGTTATTGACACCGCAATCAAAAACAACCTCAACCCACTTCATTCCCTTTCCCAAATTAATGCCCTATATTTGTAGGGGGTGAACAGTTACTATTTATATTTTATTCAATAAGTGGATATATCTAAAATTCCATAAATCTAAAATTTTAGACATGAAAAAGACAATCTTTCTACCTGACCGATGGGTTAAGTTTACCTTAAATGAAGTACTTTGCATTGGTATAACTTACACTCATTGCAATTCGAAAAAAACCGAACTAAAGACAGCATTGGTTTTTTACATTTCAAATGAACTGGAAACGAATTGTATCAGTTTTGAATTTTGTGAGAATTTAACCTATCTGCAATTCGTTAAGAAAACAGATGAAGTAAAAAGCCAAAGAGACAGCAATGTGGACATTGATCTACTGACTCCAATTGAACGGTTTGTTTATTCGAGTATTTCTAATAAGCTCAAAAAGGATTGTTCAACTGCCTTTACCAATCATCTATACATGAACTAATTAAAACTTTAGCCATTATGAAAAAAGAAATTTTATTACAAACAGAATTTGTTAACTGGTTTGTCGAAACTATGAGGTATCCGATTCCAACAGCTAAATCCTATTGTGATTATATCGCTGCTGCTGACAGATGTTTAGATATCTATTCAAATGGGGATGATGAAAAAATAAATTTATTTTCCGTTCTCAGAAATGCAGTTAGTCGTGGTAATTCAGAAGATATGATCGAGATTATTGACACAGCAACTGATGAATTGTCCAGAGAAAACATTGAAGTTAAATTGAAGAAATCACTAAAATACATTCAAAATTGGAAAAGTGCCCTGTATCAGTATAAGGAATTTTTACAGAACTATATAGATGATAACAGTCCTGTTGATCCTCAAAAAGATGAAATCAACGAATTCGAGAACGATGTGGAAATTCCAATCTCGAAAAAAGAAAAGGCTTTTCAAGACAAGTATATAAAACAGATAAGAAATGTATTTGCTGACGATATTAACTATTGCTATTCTAAGCAAGATTTATTCAAAAAGTTTCATTTTCGTCTCATAACTCAAGACCGATATTACGATAAAATATTTTACCCGATCAATTTCATTTCACGGTTTCTATATAAGAAAAGCGAAAGAACCTTTTTAGACACATGGGTTACCGAAATGCTTAATAATGTCATTGTATATGTTGAAGATGGGAACATTACACTGAAACAAGTGACACAGTTGACAATTGGAAACGGTGATGTTCAGGTGGAATTGAGGAATGGCGAAATGAAAAAGGTGCTGACTAAAACCGCAAATAATCTGCAATTAGAACCTTTATCTGTTAAAAAGATTAAGCAAATCACATTGGATCATGACACCTCCATGTACAATATAATGCTTGATAACATTCAGAAATTGCCGACATTTCAACAGATTACAGCGGAGTTGAAAAAATTCCATTCTGGCAAGATGAAGCCAAAAGAATATAAAAAAGAAGTTGGAGAAGCTCTTAAAAATGAATTTGTTGAAGACATTAACGTCGAAAATCTTAAATCTGAAATGAAGTTAATTTCCTCATTGACAAAATTCCAATTAATGGATAGCAAAGAGAATACGAAGAAAGGAAAAAATTGATCAAGGAGGGGTCCTAACTCGCTTCGCGGACAAAACAAAAGCCCTTTCGTAAAAACGAAAGGGCTTTTGTTTTGTCGGGGCGAGAAGACTCGAACTTCCGACCCCTTGCACCCCATGCAAGTACGCTAGCCAACTGCGCCACGCCCCGAATATCCAGTTTTAACCTGGCCTTCACCGGCTTTTATCCCGGTTTGAGGGCGCAAATTTACAAATATTTCCCATTATAAAACCATTCGCGTAAAATTTGTTGATCCTCCCATAGCCGACTGCCATTCTCTGATCGATCGGAAAGCAACTTCGCGGAAGAATTAAATTTGTTATACTTTTGCCACGATATTATGTTCTCCGATGCAAAATAGTTCATCTTTCCCACGCCGGCTTTCAACGCTGATCCTGGTTTCCTCCATCCTCTTCATCTCCTGCGGCGGCTCTTCTACCGAGGCAACGCTCGCAAAGGAGGCAGCCGAACGGTTGAACAATGAGGCAACGCAACCCGCCGATTCAGCCCGTCCTTCCTTCGACACGCTGGCCAACGACCTTTCCAGCATCATTGCAGGGTTGAGACCCGCTGCCTATACAAATAAAAAGGTGACCGATTATGACCATCAGGTCTACCGCACCCAGGTAGCGCAGGACTGGAGCCTCGTCGTAAAACAGAAGATAGACCCCATCACCAGCTGGCGGAAGAAGAACATGGCTGCTGAGTCAACCGATACCGGCACGCTTTTCTATCCTTTTGCAGGCGCCGATTTCCTCTATGCCAACACCTTTTTTCCCGATTGCAGAAACTACATTCTGGTCGGACTTGAACCCATTGGAAAATTCCTGCGTTGCGACACCCTTCCGAAAACCGAATTGCTGAATTACCTGGAGAAAATCCGCTCTGCACTCTATTTCTCCAACAGACTCGGTTTTTTCAGAACCGAAAGCATGCAGAAAGACCTGAATCAGTCAACCCTCGACGGTACCCTGCCCCTGATCGCCTTTTATGTAAAACGAACCCACCACCTGATTCGCGGAATCACCTACTTTTCGCTCGACAGCGCAGGATCACCCCTGGAATGCAATGCCTCCCAGTCGCCGGTGGGGGTGCGGGTGGATTTTTGTGACTCGTTGCTGCAAAAGAACCAGTCGGTCTATTACCTCTCTTTCGACCTGTCGGATGAAAATCTTAAGAAGCATGGCGAAATGCTCGCTTTTGTCAAAGGATTCGGAGCCCAGAACTGCTTTCTGAAAGCGGCCTCCTACCTGATGTTCAATACCGGATTCCGGACCATGCGCAATTACCTGCTCGGCACTTCAGGGTTGATCCTGCAGGATGATTCCGGAATTCCCTATACCTCCTTTAAACCTGCAACGTGGGACATCAGTCTTTTCGGCACCTACACGAAAACCATCGACCGTTTTGAACATAAATTTCAACCGGCCCTGGAGAAGGCCTATGCCGACCAGGAACAACCGCACCCGGTACCATTCCGTATCGGCTACAATGTAAAGTTCAACGAAACGAACCTCCTGCTGGCAAAGCGCAAAATCCTGAACTGTAATGAAAAATAAATTCGGTTTGCTCACAGCCACATCCGTGGTGATTGCCAACATGATCGGCACCGGGGTTTTCACCAGTCTCGGCTTCCAGGTGATGGGTATCTCCTCGGGTTTTTCGCTGCTGCTGCTATGGCTGCTTGGCGGAGTGGTGGCTCTTTGCGGCGCCTTTTCCTATTCCGAATTAAGTCTGCGCTTTCCCCGGTCGGGCGGAGAGTATAACTTTCTGAGCCGGATCTATCACCCGGCTCTCGGTTTCCTCGCCGGATGGATATCCATCACGGTTGGATTTGCAGCTCCCGTAGCCGCAGCCGCCATCGCTTTTGGCCGGTATTTCACAAGCTCCATTGACCTCACCCCCTATTTTCCCGATGTGCTGGGCCATCTGAACATGCCGGTATTGCTGGCCATCCTGCTGGTCCTGTTTCTCACCGTGCTGCACGGTTCAAACAAACAGATGGGCGCCATCTTCCAGAACACCATGACCATCCTCAAAATTTCGTTCATCCTCCTTCTTTTCGCACTCGGACTTATTTACGGAAAAAATGCCGGATTGAGCTTTCTTCCGGGCAAACAAGCATGGCGTGAGATTATTAGCCCGCCATTTGCCATCTCGATGTTCTTCGTCTCCTTTGCCTATTCCGGATGGAACGCTGCCGCCTACATTCTCAGCGAGATAAAAAATCCTGAAAAGAACATTGCCCGCAGTCTCATTATGGGCACCGGTTTCGTGGTATTGCTCTACCTGCTCATCAATTTTATCTTCCTGTATGCAGTGCCCATCCCGGAAATTGCAGGAAAAATAGAGGTGGGGTTTGTATTCACCCAGAAGATCCTGGGTCAATCGGCCGGCTCAGTCTTCGGAATGATCATCTCCTTTCTCCTGATCTCCTCTGTCAGCTCAATGATCATCGTAGGCCCGCGGGTTTATCATGTAATCGGCGAGGATTATCCGCTGCTGCGCTGGCTGGCCAGGAAAAAGAACGATGTTCCTTATGTGGCGATCTTTCTGCAATGCCTGATCTCCATTTTTTTCATCATTACCTCAACTTTCGAACAGGTCATTGTCTTTGTCGGGTTCACCCTGAATCTGTTTACCTTCATCACCGTGCTCGGGGTTTTTATATACCGCTACCGGCTGGCTCCCGGAGAGAAACCGGCAGGCCACTTCGGTTACCCCTGGCTGCCGGGGTTTTTCCTGCTTATAAACATCTGGATTCTGACCTATGGATTCATCTACCGGCCAGCTGAATCAATTGCCGGAATTGCCATAACCCTGACCGGCCTGGTTGTTTATTTTCTTTCCAGGAAAGGACACACTGAACATGTATAAGTGGAGGTTGCTGGCCGGTGTCGCAATTTTTCTGAACCTGTTCTTTCATCTCTCTTTTGCACAACCATTGCCAGGCGACGGAAAAGGTTTCCTCGCCAGATTTATCCACGATAAGCTGCCCGGTTACCATTATCTCTTTTCAAATCCTGCAAAATACAGGATACAGATCATTTTCACGCAGGTTGACCGCGACAAAAATAACCGGCCGAAGTTAACCACCTATAGTTACCGGAACCTTTCAGGCGAATTCATCAGTCCCGCCAGTATGGTTAAGCTGCCCCTGTCGCTCCTGTCGCTCGAAAAGCTGAACTCCGTGAAGGTTCCCGGCCTTACAAAAGAATCTCCCTATATATCTGATTCTTCCTTTCGATGCCAGGTCCCTTCCCGAAAGGATCATTTCACCCTCGATTCGGTCCTGACCATCAGTTCCACCATAACCGAAGCGCTTGTTGTGAGCGATAACGAAGCCTACAACCGGCTTTACGAATTTCTGGGTCAGCGGGAAATAAACCACAGGATGTGGGACCTTGGGTATATCAACAGCCGCATCATTCAGCGATTCAGTGTTTGCGACTCCGTTGCCAACCGCCACACCGGCGGGTTTACCTTTTTCGACAACAAGGGTGCTGCCATTTACCGGCAGGCGCCGCAATACAACAGCGAGGTATATCCCCGGCCGCTGAAAAACATGGTGGTCGGCAAGGGCTATCTCGACGAGCGAAACCATTTGATCAAGCGTGGAATGGATTTCTCGAAGAGAAATTATCTGTCGCTTTTTATGGTTGACGACATACTTAAACGCGTTATCTTCCCGGAGATCTTCCCGGTAAATAAACAGTGGAACATCACGCTGCCTGATCTTGATTTCATTCGCCGGCAGCTTGCCCTGCGACCGGCCGAAACCGAGATCCCGGCTTTCAGGATAAAGAGGGATTACTGGGAAACATATACAAATTACCTGTTCTATGGCTGCGAGGAAGATGCGCTGATTCCGGAAAATATCAGGATTTTCAACATTGTCGGACAATCATTCGGCTTCCTGAGCGACTGTGCCTATTACACTGATTTCGCGAACCGGATCGAATTTTTTCTCTCGGCAACCATCTATGTCAACAACGATGAAATCCTGAACGACGGAAAATACGAATATAAAACCATCGGGTTTCCGTTCATGAAACAGCTGGGCCAGGCAATAGTCGAATATGAACGTCAACGAAAAGTAAAATATCGTCCGGACCTCTCGACAATGGAAAAACTTTTCCGTCCCTGAACATCTGGAAATCATTGAAAAACCCTAATTTTACTCCTTTATAGACCCAATCCGGCCACATGAAAAAACTACTTACACTGATTGCCCTTGTTGCCTTTGTGGCATCATCCTTTGCCGCCCGCGTTTCCCAAAAGGAGGCCGAAAAGATTGCTTTGCGCTTTTATTCCCACTTTGCGAATATCAGCACGCCCGCCATCAGCGGTGTTTTCGCAACCAAACATGAAACAGAGACCACATTTTACACCTTCAATTTCAGTTCTGGTGGTTTTGTCCTTGTAGCTGCTGATGACGCATCAATACCTATCCTTGGATACTCCGCCGAAGGAGTGATGCCAGAGGTGATTTCAAACCCTGCCACCCGGGAGTGGCTTGAAAGTTATAGCAAGGAAATTTTCCATATCATTCAGGCAGGATTGCCGAATAAGGAGACCCTGCCGGAATGGGAATCCATCCGGAACGGATATTTCAAGGCTTCCGGTCAGGATGTTAACCCGCTGCTGACAACCACCTGGGACCAGGGATGTTTCTACAACACCCTCTGCCCGGCCGATCCGGCTGCTATGTTTTCGTGCGGCCATGTCTATACAGGATGTGTTGCCACCGCCATGGCCCAGGTAATGAAATATCACAATTATCCACCGCAGGGTGTTGGCACACATAGTTATACCCATCCTGACTATGGCGTACAGACGGCCAATTTCGGGGCTACAACCTATAACTGGAGTTCCATGCCAAACAACGTAACCTCATCCAACACCGCTGTAGCTACACTGATGTATCAGGCCGGGGTGTCGGTTGATATGCAATACGGGGTAAGCGGATCAGGTGCATTCAGTGACGACGTTCCCAATGCACTCATCAATTATTTCAACTACAGACCCGAAGCCGAGATAAAATATAAGAACAACTATGCGAACCAGAGCGACTGGGAGAACCTGCTCAGGACAGATCTCGATCAGCACCTGCCGGTTTATTACAGTGGCTACGGAAGTGCAGGCCATGCCTGGGTATGCGACGGCTACCGGATGAGCGACAACAAATTCCATTTCAACTGGGGCTGGTCGGGCTCCAGCAATGGCTGGTATGCAATCGGCAACCTTAATCCGGGAGGCAATACGTTCAACCAGGATAATTCCGCGGTACTTCATGTAAGACCAGGTAACCCGAACCTTATTGTCAGGATCAATCATCCGGTCAACAACGCCGTGATCGGAGTGGGTTATCCGGTTGAAATCGAAGCTGCCACCGTTCGCGGAACATCCACCCTGATGAAATTATTTATCGACAACATCGAGGTCGTATCCACCTCCAACGATACCATCTCCTACACGTGGAGCACCAGCGTCGCCGATATGGGAAGTCATGAGGTGAAGGCCTATGCCTACAATGCCACCGATACCGGCTACTTTAAGATCAATCTGAACGTAGCCGAATGGATTTCACAGGCAAGCGGGTTCACCGCCGGCAACAGGGGGATTAATTACATGTCGGCGGTTGACAGCAATGTCGTATGGGCCACGGGATTTGACAACAATGCACCCACCGGCGCCTGTTCCGATTTTACACGTTCTGTGGATGGCGGAAATACATGGGCCCCGGGGACTATCACCAACACAGCCGGACTTTCCAGCGCCATGATCTTCGGGATGGATGCCAGCAAAGCCTACGTCGCCATGTACAAAGTGAGCGGCAACAAACCCATGGGGATCTACTATACAAGCGACGGCGGGACCACCTGGGCAAAACAGCCAACAGCCACCTTCACAAACTCAGCCTCATTCCCCAATTGCGTTCACTTCTTCAATGCCACCGACGGCTGGTGCATGGGCGATCCCGTCAGTGGTGATTTCGAAATGTATACCACTGTCAATGGCGGAACCACCTGGACCCAGGTAGCAGGTGCAGGAATTCCCAATCCCGTGGCCGGTGAATTTGGCGTGGTTGGTTATTATTCAGCGGTGAACGACACTGTTTGGTTTGGCACCAACAAAGGACGTGTTTACCGCTCCACGGATAAGGGTCACAACTGGACAGTCGCCACCGTTTCAGCATTCAACGGGAAGTATATCAAACCTACTTTCCGGACCGGATTGCACGGACTGGTTCAGGATAAGGATGCCGGTACCACGGGTGCCATCTGCGAAACATTCGATGGCGGGCTCACATGGACTCCGGTCACCACATCAGGAACTATCTATGCCACCGATATTGCCTTTGTCCAGGGGACGGAAAATACCTGGGTCAGCTCAGGATCAACAGGTAACATGGGAACATCTTACAGTTTTAATGGCGGCCATACGTGGACTGATTTTGCCGGGACATCAGGTTCTGCCTACATGCAGATGACCTGGGTGAATAACCATTGTGGTTTTGCAGGGGGAGTAAATACCAGTGCAACCGAGAATGGAATTTATAAATTTATCGGCGTATTAATGCCTGCCCTTCCTCCTCCTACAAATGTCCATGCAGCAGTTAACGGCCATTCTGTTACTTTAACCTGGACTCCGCCGGTTTACGATTTTCCCACATTTACCCTTGAAGGATACAATATTTACCGCAACGGAATGAAACTTAATTCGAGTATCATCACGGGCACAACCTATTCTGACCAAAGTGTTCCGAGTGGGCACTACACATACTGCGTTAAGGCAAAGTACAATATTGGTGAATCCGCCGGCGTTTGCGATACGGTTGATGTAGCAGTCGGAATCAGAGAAATTGAATCATCACCTGTGTTCGTTTATCCGAACCCGGCAGGCGACTACCTGAACATCAGGAGTACCTTACCGGTTGTGGAGATAACCCTGCTATCATTTACAGGACAACAGGTTTACCATGTTGAAAATCCATCATTGCAGATTGACATTTCTGGCTTGAAGGCCGGGATTTACACTATGAAAGCAACAACAATCAATGGAATTTCAGTAATTAAAATCGTAAAAAAGTAAAATGAAATATATAGGTGCTCATGTAAGTGCATCGGGTGGTGTGGAAAACGCGCCCGTCAATGCGCACGAGATCGGGGCAAAAGCTTTTGCCCTGTTCACCAAGAACCAGAGGCAGTGGAAATCGTCTCCGCTCACAAAAGAGAGTATCCGCAAATTCCGCGAGAACTGTGAAAAATTCGGCTATAAATCCAACCAGGTACTACCTCATGACAGCTACCTGATCAATCTCGGCCATCCGGAACAGGAGCCGCTCGAAAAATCGCGTGAAGCCTTTCTCGATGAGATGCAGCGGTGCGAACAACTGGGACTTGACCGCCTCAACTTTCATCCGGGCAGTTCACTTGGCAAGATATCCGATGAGGAGTGTTTGAAAAGGATCGCCGACTCTGTCAATTTAGTGTTGGAGAAGACAAAGGGAGTCACCGCTGTGATCGAAAATACGGCCGGACAGGGAAGCAACCTGGGCTTTAAATTTGAACACCTCCGCTTTATTATTGACCATGTTGAAGATAAATCCCGGGTGGGTGTTTGCATCGACACATGCCACTCCTTTGCAGCCGGTTACGATCTTACCACCCCTGAAACTTTCAAGGCCACCTTCAAACATTTCGACGAAGTGGTGGGCTTCGGCTACCTGCGCGGAATGCACATCAACGATTCCAAAAAAGGGCTGAGCAGCCGGGTCGACCGCCACGACAGTCTGGGAAAAGGGATGATGGGTATTGAGGTGTTTAAACTGCTGATGCACGATCAGCGGTTCGACAACATTCCGCTGATCCTCGAAACCCCGGAAGAGACCATCTGGAAAGAGGAGATCGCAATGCTATACAGCTTTTAACTGCTGACTCAGCTTTTCCGACAGCTCCCACAACTTCATTCCGTTTTTGGGATCGGAGGCCTTTTCATCTACCTCTTTCCTGCTCATCAGGAAAAGGTAATCAAACGATTTTCCTTCAACATCGGGTGATGCCGCAAGGTAAATAACCGGAACTGCAGCTTTTTCAGGCGATTTGAAGAATATGCCAAATACAACCTTCAGCAAAGGCTGAAATAGCTTAGGGGCTTCCCGGGCAATATTCGAATTAACGGGACCAGGGCACATTGAAAAAACCGAGATCCTGGTCTCACCCGACGGACTGAGCCGTCGTGACAACTCACAGGAAAAGGTGGTCAGCAGCAGTTTGTAATAGCCGTAGAGTTCAATAGATTTTCCAATCTTGTAATCCTTGTAGATGCCAAACTCTTCCCAGTCAAATTTATCAGGATTGCGGTGGCTTTCGGACGCAACGAAGATGATCCTGGGAACATGTAATGAGTTAAGAGTCAGGAGTGAGGAGTTAGGAGTTTGGGGGTTAAAGACTTTGTGGTTTAGGAGCAGGTTCACGAAAATAAATTTCGAAAAGTAGTTCACCATGAACATCTCTTCGAGGCCCTGCGGGGTTTTCCGGCTTTCTTTGGGCACGATGCCGGCGTTGCAGATAAGAATGTCGATAGGGGCATACTGATCGCGGATGGCAGTTGAGAGTTTGCAGATGGAATCGATGTCGGCAAAATCGACCGGGAGCATGTGAACATCCGGGTTTCCTGAAATCTTCTTCACCCTTTCCCCCTGTTCCGGGATCCCGCTTCGACAGGCCATGACAACTCGGGCACCACGACGGGCAACGTCACAGGCGATGGCAAATCCAAGTCCCGAGCTGGAGCCGTCTACCAGCACGGTTTTGCCGTCGAGCCGGTCGGAAGGTTTGAGTTCCCCAGCAGGAATCTGCTTGCGAAAAAGGTCAGTAATGCCGGTTATGGTTGCGGTTACAGGGTTATTGTACTTTTTGTGCTTGCTCTCTGCCATAGTGATCATTTATAAACTGCTGGTAATTTTGAGTTTTGTCATCAATGTCGGATTCTGTTAATCCAAAGTCAGCCAGTGAATACTGGTGTACGCCGTGTTTGCGATGCGGGTGCTCCTCTTCATGCTTGTTAAACTTTGCTATAAGGTCATCTGTCAGCCCGCCATTTTGCCGGTATATTTTTTCCATCTCTGTGATCGAATCGGTGACCAGGTCCTTGTAATAGATATCGGTAAATCTTTTCGAATTGTTCTCTTTCAACCGGTAATCAAGTGCCTTGTCGAGCATGTACCCGGTCTTGCGCACCCAGTGCCTGGCGATGCGCTCCACATCCACAGCATTGCTGAAGATCATCTGGTTGTAGGTGACCATACTCAGGAATGAGGGTACCGACTCATAGATCCTGCGATGCGGCCATAAAAAATGAACATCCCCGAAATGTTTTTCAATCAGATCGGGAAATTCGAGATGGTGCGGAGTCTTCAAAACCCACCTCTTGGCCGGGTTGATCCACTGGAGAAACTTCAGCAGTTTTGCGGCATATGCGTAGGCAGCCGACTGATCTGTATTTTCGAGCCAATCCGCATAAGAGGGGACATTCATCATAGCCTCCGGTGTGGTGCTGAGGAAACTGACATCCAGCATCAGGATATCCTCCTCCGGTTGCAAGGCATCGATGGGATGGATGGCAAAAAATCCCGGCGACATGAGTTTCAGCGCGGTAACGCTGGTGTTGGCAACTGCAATCCGTTTATCTCTGGGATGCGGGTATGATGTGCCCCTGTGCCCCTGTGACTCTGTGACCTTGTGCCCCTGTGACCCTGTGCCCTTTTGCCCCTGTGACAAATCATACAAATCCAGATTCATCGGTATCGGGTTGATCACCTCCCAGCTGGGGATGACGCGGTGATCGGGATCGGCTGCTAAAAGGCGCTGGAGTTTGGTGGTACCGGTACGCTGTAGTCCGATGATGATCCATGAAGGGTAGAGTTCCTGCTCAAGGATCTGCGGATGTTTCTTAAAAAAATATTCTGCCCGAAGACGGATATTGAGAAGTCCGACAAACCGTTCCCGTGTTATGAAACGTCCGATGGGATGGAGGCTGGCTTCGTGGTTTATTGAGTACAGCAGGCGTTCAAGGGGCTCATCTGCAAAATCTTTGCCCAGATCGTTAAGCCCTGTTGCCTTGAAAGCCCTTTTGATCAGGTCATCCCTGGTCAGCTTGATCTCTGTACCCATCGGGTAAGTCCCCTTCCAGGCTGAGTTCAATGCCCGGAACCAGGCGGGACTTTCACGAAAGTTATTCGAAATTAGTTGGATTGTTTCCGACATCAGGTCGCTATAAATCGTTTATTTTTAACACAGTGCATTTTGGTTGTACCTCCTTCTCCCCTGGCCTCAGCCGGTACCAGCGCCAGAGCATGGTCCCCTCGTTGTGACCACAGGTATTCATCCAGTTAGGTTTTCCGGGATTGTCGCGGGCCACAATGACTCTGACAGTTCCATCAGTTTCATAAATCGCCGAGGCCTTATTGACAGTGATGGTAAAATAGCGATAGTCGAGCGATTCCATCCAGTAGTTGTTCAGTTGGAAATTCCAGGAATCGCAATCGGGGGGCCGGACTTCAATCACAAGGGCCTCATCAGCGGCCAGTCTCCAGTGGCTGTGGTAATAAATGATACTGGCGTCGCCACCTGCGGCATTCGACAATTCGGGATCGAACAAGGGAAGCTGGTTGGTATGTTTCCGGAATCCGTTGGCCCATTTTGAGAAGAGCAAGGAGGCACCTGCCACAAACATGGAGGCGGTTTTTAGCCCCTCGTCAACCATGGCCGGTGTTATCGGATCCGGCGCTTTCCGTCCGTCGAGGTTTTCGATAGCCACCTCTGCCGGAACCTCACGGGACCTGTCGAGAAATGTCTGGCGGACCATCACCATGGAGGTTGAATCTTCGATCTTCAGCCAGTTCTTTCCGCGTTTCTCCTTGCTGAGAATGACTTCAAAACTGCCATCGGTTTCAACGATAAGTTGTCCGTTTTCGAGCACACCGCATGGAGCCAGACCGCCGGTTGAGCCGTAATTTCCGTTCTGGGTAAAAAAGCCGATGTAGTCAATCGAATTTCGTTTTCCATAGATCCGGTATTCATATTTTCCGCTGATCTGGGCATTGAAATAGTGGTTGTCGGGATTATCAGCACCTAGTTTGATGGTCTCATGAGCAGTTCTTCGCAACACGGGAAAAGCCGGGTCGCCGAACTCCAAAAAAGCCTCCAGTCCGCCCCGGGTAAGGCGTGAAAGATATCGCAACCCCTCAGCCTGCTGAAAAGCATCCCGCGGAGTTCCGGGGTATGCCAGGGAGGCACCGGCCAGTTTCAGGTTGTCGCAGAACTCTTCCCAGGCTTTGCCGGAGACGATCCGCTCATCATGAATATCGGCCTCACTCTTTCCGCGAAGCTTTAAACCAGCTTTACGGATGAATTTTAATACACCTAAAAAGAAAAACAGGAGTCTTCTCATTTGAAAAGAAATAACTAACATTGCAACAGCGGCAAAGATAGAAAAATCATGAGATCACTCAGGGATCGATATGGAAATTGGGCACTGGTGGCAGGGGCTGCAGAAGGAATTGGGGCCGCCTGCACATTGGCACTCGCCAGGCAGGGATTCAACATAATTCTGGTCGACAACAACAAGGACGCCATGGCAACCCTTGCCGGTAAAATAACGGCTCAATACCCCGTCATGACACAGCAACTCCACGCTGATCTTGCCCAGCCGGATGCCACCAACCGCTGCCTGATTGAAGCCGGTTCGAAAGGATGCCGACTGATGATTTATGTTGCTGCCTACAGTAAAGTGGCACGGTTTGTTTCACTCACACCCGTTGATCTTGATCGTTTTATTAACGTGAATTCAAGAACGCTGCTGCATCTGGTTCACGGTTTTTCATCCAGGCTGATCGCACAACAAACCACCGGCGGGATACTTATTATCTCCTCGCTTGCCGCGTTGATTGGTCCGCAATATGTTTCGGTGTACGCAGCCACCAAAGCCTTCGGTATCACTTTGTCAGAGGCTCTGAACGCGGAATTGAAACCATCAGGCATAGATGTTACTGTTTGTATTTCCGGGCTGGTTTCCACACCTACTTTTCTTGGCACAAATCCTGATTTCGACAAGATAAAACCGCTGGTTATGCACCCCGACGAGACCGCAGCCTTTGCCCTCTCAAATCTTGGAAAAAGATGCCGCTGTATCCCGGGTTGGCAAAACAGAGCACAGTACTTCCTTCTACAACAACTCATGCCACGCAGTTGGGCTGGGTGGTTCGTAAATCGTTACATGAAGAAACTGTACCGGATCAGGGAATAATTTTATGCCATGAAAACAATGAAAAATCTGGCCTTCCTGCTGCTCATAGCAATGCTGGCCGGCATCTGCAGGCCGCTCCAGGGCCAGATTGCCCAGGGAGATACCCTGATGAAGCGTTTTTCTGCCAGTCCTTTCTGGGAGCCCTGGGATCAGGGATCATTTACGTTCAATGGCTGGCAATTCACTCCCGAACAATCGAACTGGACAATTCAGACTACCCAGGGAAACCCTCCACCCACCTCAGTCTTCAATGGCAGCCCGACAATTCTGAATTACAACGTAGTTTTGGAAAGTCCGACCATTTTCGGGAACCCCTGGATCTGTGCCATCATGACACTGGAATTTGATATCAAACTTTCCGACATTTCTGCAGCCGGCACGGAGATCCTTACGGCAGAATACTACCTCAATCAAACCTGGCATCCTGTGTTCGAGATGACAAATATCGGGTCGGGAGAATGGGTTCACCATAAAATCGATATCTCACAATGCGCCGGTCGTTCATTCAAAATCGGGTTCAGGGCAAGCGGTATCAATAGTTCAAATATCGTTGGCTGGAGTATCGACAACATCGGTGTGAATGCCGTTTGTAAAGGTCCGACTGCCTGTGATTATTCGATATCAGGCAGGACTGTCCAGCTTTTCTGGCAGGAGCCCGATTGCGACAGCCTGCAGAATCTCATGGGATACAATATTTACAGAAACCAATGGGCTCCTGCCCCACTAAGAAAAATAAACGCAACACCGGTCGTCGTGTCAACTGAATATTTTGACCTTCTGCCGGCAACCGACACTTGTTCAATTTACTACTACCTGGTAACTGCAATCCATCAGGATCCAATTACCCATATCCTACTTTGTGAAGCCCCATGCGACACCCTGCTTGTTGATCTGTCGCTGGGCATCGAAACTGCCGGCATTGATGGAACAAGGGTCTTCCCAAATCCGGCGAATGACCTGTTAACCATTCAGAGTGTCTCCCCGGTAAGGTCGGCGGAGTTGCTCGATTTCACCGGTCAGCGGTTGCTGCATCTGGATGACCTCATGAAAACGGAGATCAACGTGCAGGTTGCAGGAATACCATCAGGAATTTATCTTATCAGGATTAATAACAGATCTGGCACAATCCTTAAAAAGGTCTCGGTTATACATTAATTTAACCGACCTTCCCGTCGATGGCATGTACTATCCTCCAAAGGAAATTGTAAAACATGCGCATATTAAAAATTACGAAGCTGTTTATCAAAAGTCTATCGAAGACCGTGAAGGCTTCTGGGCGGACGAAGCAAAGAAGCTCGAATGGTATAAGAAATGGGATAAGGTGCTCGACGACAGCAAAAAACCGTTTTACAAATGGTTTACCGGCGGGAAGTTCAACATCATCCACAATGCGATCGACCGCCACCTGAAGTCTGCCACGCGCAATAAACTTGCCATCATCTGGGAAGGCGAGCCCGGCGATTTGCGCACTTTCTCATATCATGCACTGAATCGCGAAGTCGCAAAATTTGCCAATATCCTGATGGCCATGGGTGGTAAAAAAGGCGACGTCATCACCATCTACATGCCGCAGATTCCTGAACTGGTGATCGCCATGCTCGCCTGTGCCAAGATCGGCGCGGTTCACAGCGTGGTGTATGGCGGATTCAGCGTTGAATCACTGGCAGAACGTATCCATGATTCACATAGCAGGATCCTGATCACGGCTGATGGCGGTTACCGGCGGGGAAAGGCCACCAACCTGAAAGCAATTGCCAATGATGCGATGAAACGGTCGGCCACCATTGAAGTATGTATTACGGTAAAACGGTCCGGACAAGAGTGTTACATGGAAAATGACCGGGATTTCTGGTACCACGACCTCATGTCGATGCCGCTCGATGCAAAGGATTGCAAAACCGAAGTGATGGACGCGGAAGATCCCCTGTTTATCCTATACACCTCGGGAACCACGGGCAAAGCAAAAGGACTTGTCCATACCCATGGAGGTTATGCTGTGTATACCGCCACCGCCCATAAATACGTATTTGACATCAAACCCGAGGATCGCTGGTGGCAGATGATCGAAAAGTACGGCATCAATATCCTCTACACCTCGCCCACCGCGATCCGTGGTCTGATGCGTTACGGTTCTTCCTGGGCCAACCGCCATGATCTCAGCTCTCTCCGGTTGCTTGGCTCCGTTGGCGAACCCATTAATCCCGAAGCCTGGAAATGGTACCATGAGGTGATTGGTCATTGCAAATGCCCGATCATGGACACCTGGTGGCAAACAGAGACCGGCGGGTTCATGATCACCCCCATCCCGGTAATGCCGCTGAAACCCGGATCATGCGCCAAGCCGTTCTTCGGCAATGAAATTGGCATCGTGGATGACCATGGTGCTGAGGTAAAACAGGGTGAAGAGGGAAACCTGGTTATCAAGAATCCATGGCCCGGTATGGCACGCACGATCCTTCACGATCCCGAAAGATTTGTAGAAAAATACCGGGAAAAGTACCAGGCGCAGGGTTGGTACCTGGCCGGCGATTCCGCCAAAATTGATGAAGATGGTTACTTTTGGGTTATCGGTCGTATCGATGATGTGATAAAGGTAAGTGGTTACCGGCTCGGGTCGGCCGAAATAGAGAGCGCCCTGGTCAGTCACGCTGCCGTAACCGAGGCTGCGGCTGTAGGATTACCCGACGAACTGCGCGGAAATATTATCCATGCAACTGTTGTACTCAGGGATGGTTTCACCGCCAGCGAAAAGCTTGGCGAAGAGCTGAAAACTCATGTCGAAAATGAGATCGGCCCGATTGCCAGACCAACCCACATCGTTTTCACCGACGGACTGCCCAAGACACGCAGTGGCAAGATCATGCGCAGGGTTGTCCGGGCCAGGGTACTTGGTCAGGATACAGGCGATCTGACATCGCTCGAGGAATAGCTGTAAACTAAGCGTGCGACTTCATGAAGTTGAGCGCACTGCCGGCCTTGAACCAACGGATCTGCTGGTCGCTGTAGGTGTGGTTGATCCGTATCTGCTCCGTGGTATCGTTTTTATGATGAATGACAAGCGTGAGCGGTGTTCCCGGTGTGAACGTTTCGAGTCCCAGGAGATCAAAGGTGTCATCCTCAAGGATCTTCAGATAATCAGCAGGATCTGCAAAGGTAAGTGCAAGCATCCCCTGTTTCTTCAGGTTGGTTTCGTGAATACGTGCAAACGACTTTACAAGCACAGCTCGCACACCAAGATGCCTGGGTTCCATGGCAGCATGTTCGCGGGAGGAGCCTTCGCCATAGTTTTCATCTCCGATGATCAGCGTCGGGATGCCCTTCGCCTTGTGGAACCTGGCGGTTTTTGAAACTTCAGCATACTCGCCGGTTTCCGAGTTCTTCACGGAATTGGTCTTCTCGTTGAAAAAATTCACGGCACCCATCAGGAGGTTATTCGAAATATTGTCGAGATGTCCGCGAAATTTCAGCCACGGGCCAGCCATAGAGATATGATCGGTAGTGCATTTCCCCTTGGCCTTGATCAGAAGATGCATCCCTTTGAGATCCTTTCCATCCCAGGCGTCGAACGGAGCCAGGAGTTGCAGCCGCTCCGAATCAGGACTAACGCTTACAACCACTCCTTCGCCCGACGAAGGCGGTGCCAGGTAGCCGGCATCTTTCACATCGAAACCGCGGGGAGGCAGTTCATGGCCAGTTGGTTCATCCAATTTGACCTCACGCCCCTGCTCATTGACAATCGTGTCGGTCATTGGGTTGAAGGTCAGGTCTCCGGCGAGTGTCAGCGCCGTAACGATCTCGGGTGAGGAGATAAAGCTGTGGGTTCCGGAGTTGCCGTCGTTGCGCTTGGCAAAGTTCCGGTTGAAGGAGTTGAGGATCGAATTCTTACGGTCGGGGTTGTCGATTTTGCGTGACCACTGTCCGATGCACGGACCGCAGGCGTTGGCCATCACCACCCCGCCGATATCCTTGAAGGTGTCGAGGAGTCCGTCGCGTTCACAGGTGTACCTGATCATCTCGGATCCGGGCGTTATCACGAATTCCGATTTCACTTTCAGATTTTTCTCCCGCGCCTGTTTCGCCACAGAGGCCGCACGTGAAAGATCTTCATAGGAAGAGTTGGTGCAGGAGCCAATCAGTCCGACCTCAAGCGTCTCGGGATAATCATGCTCTTTCACAAAGGCCTTGAATGCTGAAATGGGATGTGCCACATCCGGGGAAAAGGGTCCGTTGATATAAGGCTCTACTTCGGAAAGATTGATCGTAATAAACTCATCATAATAGGATTTCGGATCCAGGTGAACCTCTGCATCGGGAACAAGCAGGGCTGCATATTTGTCGGCGAGATCAGAAACTGCACCGCGACCTGTGGCATCCAGGTAGCTCTTCATTCTCGAATCATAGGCAAAAACAGAGCAGGTAGCTCCAATCTCAGCACCCATGTTGCAGATGGTTCCTTTTCCTGTACAGGAGAGGCTTTCTGTACCCTCCCCAAAATATTCGACGATGAATCCGGTTCCGCCTTTCACTGTGAGTATGCCTGCAAGTTTCAGGATAACATCTTTGGCAGAAGCCCAGCCGCTCAGCTTTCCGGTGAGCTGGACACCAAGCACTTTAGGCATCTTCAGTTCCAGTGCCATACCCGACATGACATCAACGGCATCCGCACCGCCAACACCGATGGCAACCATCCCCAGTCCGCCGCCGTTTGGCGTATGAGAGTCGGTTCCGATCATCATTCCTCCGGGGAAGGCGTAGTTTTCGAAGATCACCTGGTGAATGATCCCGGCTCCGGGTTTCCAGAAGCCAATACCATATTTTGCAGCCACCGTCTCGAGAAAATCATACACCTCCCTGTTCTGCGAAAGCGCCGAAACCATATCTGGTTTTACGCCTGACTGAGCCATGATGAGGTGATCGCAATGTACCGTGGCGGGCACTGCGGCGGATGATCTGCCGGCGGTCATAAACTGGAGGAGTGCCATCTGTGCGGTAGCATCCTGCATCGCAACACGGTCGGGCAGGAAATCAACATAATCTCCGCCCCGTTGGAAGGCTTTTCCCGGATTTTCATTGTACAGATGTCCGTAAAGGATCTTTTCAGTCAGTGTGAGGGGCTTGTTCAGCAATCTGCGGGCGACTTCAACGCCTTTTGCAATTTTTTCGTAAGTTTTCTGTATGGAACTGATATCGACTAACATAATTTATATTTATAAGGAAAACACTAAATAAAAGGTTCGCAAGTTTATAGGTAAATAGGCCGGATTAAAAATAACGTTATAAATTTAGAAAAGATTTCGTCATAAACAATTAATGTATGCCTCAAATAGCATCCCTCCTGGACAAATGGAGATCAAATAACTTTACCGCTACTGAAAACGAGAATATTCCAATTGAAATTGTCACCATTGCCGAAAATGTTTTTGCCGGTGGAACCGAACAGGAAGTCTCCCTCACCACCTGGCACGACTTTCTTAACCATACGCGTAAGCCGAAATTCCTGCAGGCACTCGGAAAACCAGAAATGACGGAACGATGGGCGGAAGTGGTTTTTAAAATCCTCCGTCACACAAGCTTTTCCCTTCGCGATCTGATGAACCAGCGGGTAGAAGAACATCCGAACAAGGTGCTGTTCAAGGATATGTCATCGGCGGTAGCGGTTGACTGGACCTATGAACAGATTAGCCGGCGACTGCATGAAATTGCAAGCCTTTTCTTTATCTCTTTCGAAACCAGGCCGCGTGTCGCTATTTATGCCGAAAACTGCCTCGAAGGCGCCTGTACCGATCTCGCCTGCCTGATGAATGGGATTTTTGACACCCCGGTAAGCCCCTATTTCAATGCCGATATCCTGATTCCGATTTTCAATGAACTGAAGATCAATATTGCCCTTGCAGATACCGAAGACCGCCTCTCGATACTCAAAAAGGTGAGGGAGCAATCTGCCATAAAATTCCTCATCTTCTCCCTTCAACCCGTTACCGCTAAAACCAGCGAAATCCCATATCTGGTTGAAGAGAGTAAGCGCATCAGCCGCTGGGATATTGATGTCACCCTGGCAAAACACAAGCATCCGCCAATAAACCAGGTCGCCACCACCATGTTCACTTCTGGCAGCACCGGAGTGCCGAAAGGTGTTTCGTTCTCTGTTTATAACATTGTCAGCAAACGGTTTGCCAGGGCAGCTGCCTTGCCTGAAGTTGGCGATGAGACGTTTCTGTGCTTCCTCCCCCTCTTCCATACTTTCGGAAGGTATCTGGAAATGACCGGCGCCATATTCTGGAGCGGCACCTATGTATTCTCCGGCAACACGTCGGCGGAAACGCTCTTTTCGCTCTTTCCAAAAATGAATCCTACCGGGTTCATCAGCATCCCCTTGCGCTGGCAGGAGCTTTATGAACGTTGCCAGGAAAAGATCAGCAGGATCGAAAACCATGAAATCCGTGAAAAAAGAGTCAGGGAAGTAGTCGGACAACGCCTGCACTGGGGCCTTTCCGCAGCCGGCTATCTTGACCCTTCTGTTTTCAAATTTTTTAACGAATACGGGATCCATCTTAACAGCGGCTTCGGCATGACGGAAGCAACCGGCGGAATCACCATGACCCCCCCGGGAGAATATCGCGAATTCACAGTCGGGGTGCCGCTTCCGGGTGTAAGAACCCGGCTCACCGCCGACGCCGAACTGGCGCTAAGCGGTCACTACATCGGCCGTTACCTCGAAGAGGCTGGTCCGGACGATGTAATCCCCTACCCTGGCGATGCATCCGGGGACTGGTGGCTGTCTACAGGAGATGTTTTCAGGATAAACAAGGAGGGTTATTATGAGATCATCGACCGGGTAAAAGACATCTACAAAAATAATCGTGGGCAAACAATCGCACCGCAGGTGATAGAAAAAAAATTCTATAAGGTTCCCGGGATAAAAAGTGTCTTCCTCGTCGGCGACAACCGCCCTTATAACGTTCTTCTCATCGTTCCCGACCGGCGTGATCCAATCTTTGAATCTCTTACAGGAGAAAATGTCAGGGAGTATTTCCACCAGATCGTGATGGGCGCCAATCAGGATGTGGCACCGTATGAGCGTGTGATAAATTTCAGTCTGCTCGATCGTGATTTTGATAGTGAACGCGGAGAACTTACCCCAAAAGGTTCCTTCAACCGTAAAGTCATTGAGTCTGATTTCAGAGAGACCATTGATAAGCTATACCTTAGTCATTTCGTAAAGATTACAACCGATGATTTTACCCTCACGATTCCAAAATGGTTTTACCGCGACCTGGGCATCCTGGAATCCGATATCCTGTATGATAAAAAACGGTTGATCAACCGACGGACAGGCAATATTCTTGTTTTTAAAAAACTGAAAAACAATTGGTACCAGATCGGAGATCTGAAATACCGTATCGCTTCAGCCGATCTTGACCTGGGCATTTTTACCCGGCAACCAAAATTATGGCTGGGCAATGCAGAACTTGTACGATTTTGTCCCGTGAAGGAGGGATGGGATCTCACCATGGAGCATATCTCGGCCGGGGTCTTCGTGAACTCATTTAAATTACGGTCCGCAGACTCCTTCCCGGTGCTGACCACCGTGCGGGATCAGGGCCTGTTCCTTACCTGTAACCTTTTATTCAAATCCTATTTCAGTACATCGGAGGAGTCCTTTGCCGCCACAACAGAGTTGGGAAAAGTTCTCGCCAACGCAGAACCCCGACTCGCCCTTGCCATCAGGCACCGGCTTCAGGCCCTTGCTTATCACCCGGATGAGGAACTCAGATGCCTTGCCTACCGTTTAATCCTCCTGAAGGCACCGCGTCCGGAGGAGATCTCCTACATGCCGGCATTTATCGAATCAGGCTTGTCTTTCCTGAATGAGAATTCGATCCGTGAAATTGCTGGCAGTAACTTCGGCAAACACAGGCTGGACGCCCTGAAACAGCGGCTCTACTGGTACAGGACCAACCTCAGATGGCCTGCCAACAAAAAAAGTCAGCGGGCTTTTGGTGATGTGCTGGGCCTGCTCTATAATTTTGCGGTGCTGCATCTCGAATTTTATGTGGCCGTTAGAGCAGAACTGTCAAGATGGATCCTGCATAAACAGGATCCCTGGCTTTCGGAGCTTGCGGAGACCTATTTTTATAAGCTGGCAGAGGTCTTTGAAAAAGATGTTGAGGCCAACTCGCTCCCCGCAACAATGCAGCAATGGAAATCGAAAGTAGTATTCGAACATGGCATCTCTGAACCCGAGAAGCAAAGGATGCTGAAGATATTCCAGACCACCACCTTCCTGAAAGAGAGCATCCTGCTTACATTCAACGAATCCGACTTCGACCTTGCCGAGGTTCCCGACAGCGGGATCTGGGTTTTGCGGCTGCTTGCTTTCAAAGAATTTAAACACTACCGGTTGTCGATCAATACCACCACCGAGAAACATTTCGACATCCACCTCGTGATGAGTGAAACCTCCGATTTCAGACCCAAGCCTGACACTTTTTACTGGCTGGCATCACTTGCGGGATTTCCTCAGGGACCCGCGGTAGCCCCGATGCTGGGCAGCAGCCGACCCGGCCTGGGAATACTAACCACACAGTACATCGGCGGACTAACAGCCTGGGACAAGATCCGGGAACTGGCAGAAATTGACAAGTCGACGGGAAATATCAGGGAAAATGCCTGGCGGAAAATATTCATCAAATCCTTCAGCATTGTGTTTAAGGCATGGCATCACAGCGGGTTCCAGATCGTTCCCGGAAATATATCCCCTTCCAACATCTCCATCCCTGAACTTGATTTCAAGGAGAGCGCTGTTATCCTCTCGCTGGCTGGCTGGTCTGATTATAAGAACACCCTTTCGCTCGTTGAGCCGATGTTGCGGGATTTTTTCGCTAAAACTGCCTCAATCTATCCATGGTGCAGAAAACAACTCGACGTAAACTGGATTTTCGATGCCTGTATCGAAGCGTTGGGAAAGGAGCAGGCACGTAAATTCCTGACCTCTCTGAAAAGTGACCTTAAGAAGAAAATGGTGACTTCTGCTTACGACACGGATATTAATACAGCCCTCGACACCTATCTGACGACAAACCTGAACCGTTACTACCTGCCGGTTGCGATGTACAGCGCCATCGATCAGTATGCCGACTGGTACAGGATGAATCCGCTTACAAATTCCGGGGGTAAGGAGCAGACCATTCTCGAGTTGATGGAACTCTATAAACTGGGGCAGTTCGCGGAACTCGTCAGGTACAGTTTCTACCGTTACACCTACTTCTCCGATTCACCTGCGACTGTCAGAACAAGTTTCGACAGCTTTCTTGCCCGTCTCAGGGAGACTCCGGAAATACTGGCCATTCAGCTGGTTGAACTGTCCGATCTCCAGGCGACCCTGGTGGATGCGGAGGACATGAAGATCTTCAGCAGGATGGTTTTCCCACGCCATCAGGGCGGACAGGGAATTGATTTTCTCCGTGTGGGTGAAAGCCAGAAGGAGCATGTTGTGGTCATGTTCAGCATCCAGGATAAAACCGGCAGAATGTATACACAGCGTGAACCCATTGAGCCACGCGAGATCGGTCAGTTGTATCAGCTCTTTTTCCGGGAAAATTATCCCAAAGATATTTCCGACCACGATCACCAGCAGATCATTACCGAGGCCAGCAACAGGATTGTGGGCGGGCTTACCTACCGTTTCCTGGACGATCATAATGTTCTTCTCGACGGAATGGTCGTTACCTCATCATTGCAGGGTAAAGGACTGGCCTCCGCCATGATGCGGAACTTCTTCACCAGCATGGCAGCACAAAAAATCAAGGTGGTGAAAGCCCATTTTCTGTTCGGAAACTACTATCTCAAGAATTTTTTCGAAGTTGACAAGAAATGGGGAGCACTGATCAAAACACTTAATTAATTTGTAATTTTACCTCCCGGAGCCAGTGAAAAGGTTGCTGTTTCGGATACGATTTTCGAAAACCTGAAATAACATAAAATTATATCAAGATGAGTGGAGAGAAAATAACCTTAGTGAATGGTAAAATATCGGTTCCTGATTTCCCTGTGGTTCCCTTTATTGAAGGAGACGGAACAGGAGCTGATATCTGGAGTGCAAGCGTCAGGGTTTTTGATGCGGCCGTTGAAAAAGCTTACGGAGGAAAAAAGAAGATTATCTGGAAAGAGGTTTTCGCCGGTGAAAAGGCCTTTAACCAAACCGGTGAATGGCTGCCTCAGGCTACGCTGGATATAATACGTGAATACCTTGTGGCGATAAAAGGTCCTCTGACCACTCCGGTCGGGGGAGGAATCCGCTCGCTGAATGTAGCCTTGCGGCAGATCCTCGATTTGTACACCTGCCTCCGTCCGGTTCGCTACTTCAAAGGAGTGCCGACTCCGGTAAAACATCCTGAAACCACTGACATGGTCATCTTCCGCGAGAACTCTGAGGATATTTATGCAGGCATCGAGTGGATGGAAGGCACCCCGGAAGTAAAAAAATTGATCGATTTCCTGATCGGCGAGATGGGGGTTAAAAAGATCCGCTTTCCCGAATCATCGTCGATTGGCATCAAGCCGGTATCAAAGGAGGGCACTGAACGTCTTGTGCGGGCGGCAATACTTTACACCCTGGAGCATAAAAGACCATCCTTAACGCTCGTCCACAAAGGTAACATCATGAAATTTACCGAGGGACAGTTTAAAATATGGGGTTATGAACTGGCCGAACGCGAATTCGGTGATAAAGTTTTTACCTGGGCACAATATGATAACATTAAAGAAAATCAGGGCGAAGCTGCAGCAGATGCAGCACAAAAAACCGCTGTGGCCGCCGGAAAAATCATCGTGAAGGATGTGATCGCTGACGCATTTTTGCAGCAGATCCTCACACGGCCTGCGGAATATTCGGTCATCGCCACACTTAATCTAAACGGCGACTACATCTCTGATGCCCTTGCTGCCATCGTGGGAGGAATTGGCATCGCCCCGGGCGCCAACATTAATTATGTAACCGGACATGCCGTTTTCGAAGCAACCCACGGCACAGCGCCCAAATATGCCGGAAAAGACCAGGTTAATCCCGGATCGGTCATACTTTCTGGTGTGCTGATGCTTGAATATATGGGCTGGTATGAAGCCGCCAACCTGATCGTGTCGGGCCTTGAGGGAGCCATTCAAAAGAAGAGGGTTACCTACGACTTTGAGCGCCTGATGGAAGGGGCCACAAAACTAAAATGTTCTGAATTCGGCACTGAGATAATCGCCAATATGTAATAAAAAAAGAGGGGCGGTCTTTCAGACCGCCCCTCTTTTTTTTGTCACTTTTAGAAACTCGGACACTCCAGGGCACTCCCACCGCGCATCCGCGCTCCAGGGCCTGGCACAAACCCTGTGTTACTGCCACCGCCTCCACCGAAAAACGAGAACGATCCGAATTCCAGGGCAAGACCAATTTCATGAGCACCACCCGTTCCCTGCAGGGCTCCGGAAATCTGAATGTCATAACTGTACATGAATTTCAGACTCATGTCATCATAGAAGTTATATTTATAGCCGGCTGTAATCGCCAACACACTGTTCGGAATTCCCGACATGGTGGTTTTAAACCATGCTCCCAGATAGATGTTGTATTTTAACAGGTTAAGTCCAACCTGCAAAGAATTGAACCCTGCCTGATTCTGATAAAGTCCACCGATGTTTATCTTCAGCGGTTCATCCGTGGCCCTGGCCATCCCGCCCGTAGAGCCTCCTCCAGGACCGGTTGAGATCACCATATCAAAGTGTCCCACCCATTTCCTTGGGTAAGGCATCGCACCTGTAGAAAGGAATCCAACATCCGGTTTAAAAATATGGTCGATGGCAAATCCAACATTACCGGTAATATTTCCATCCTGGTTGCTGAACTGCAGGATACCCCCGATTCCAAAATCGGGAACAGTGCGTTTATTGGCATCAGGAGGCACGAACGAGGTCTGGTAAACGGCTCCCCATTTTGCATCCAGCGCATCGGCAAATACCAGGGAAGTCCAGTTTACTGAACGTTGCATGATACCGGCTTTGATACCGATCTGGCTCACCATAAAGCTGGTGATCGGGATTCTAACGCCAATGGTTAACGCTGCAGAGAAGTTGTTGATGAGTCCTGCTCCCGGAGTGTCGTTTGTGATCTGAATACCAAATCCTCCTGCACCAGGTAGGCCCCTGTCTCCAATATCTGCGGAAAAATAGTATGACTTGTAGTCGATTGGTGCTGAAGGCCATTGTTCCCGGAACAGAAACCTCGCCCTCAACCCCGTATTGATCCCGGTAAAAGCGGGGTTATAGTAGATTGGAGTGCTGAAGTACTGAGAGTAGTTCATGTCCTGTTGTGAAAATGAATTTGGAACGATACCGAACAAACCCAGGAATAAAACAAGTGAAATTCTAAAGCAATTTTTCATCTAGAAAGTTATTTTCGGTTATCGGATTAAAGCCACAGATCCCATGGTCGTGTAATCTCCCTGACCAATATCACCGCCTGTCCACGGGGTATCGTCCACAAAAGTTGCACTGATTTTCCAGAAATAATTACCCTGTGTCATCGGCTCGCCTTCAAAGGTCCCATCCCATCCTTCGGAGGGTCTGCCCTGGCTGTCAAGCTTTACTGATTCCCAAACCAGATGCCCCCAAGGGTCGAAGACAGTACAATGATATTGCTTGAGATTTACACCTATCGGCTTGAACAGTCGTACTCCCAGGCTGTTATTATTGGGTGAGAAAGCATTCGGCACATAGAGTCCTTTGAAGAGCAACTTATATTCATAGAACGTGGTGTCGGAACATTCAAATTCGTTGTTGGAAATCAACTTGATGATATAGCTGCCGTCTTCCGTAAAGCCAATAACCGGATTTTCATCCACCGAGGTTTTACCGTTCCCAAAATCCCAGTAATAACCAGATGCACCCGTGGTTGCGTTCGTAAGTTTTACCTGACCCTGTTTGCCATCATAATTATTGGTCAGTGTAAAGGCACTTACAGGTGTCACATTCACAACAATCGTGGAGTCAATCGTGTCAAGACAACCATAATTATCCTTTACGATAAATTTGACAAGATAAGAACCTGTTGCAAAATATCGCCAGGATGGATCCTGTAAGCTTGAGGTATCCTGCACCGAAGAAGCATCACCAAAATTCCACTTCCAGAATCCGATGGTCGTATCAGAAACAGCGGAGGAGTCGGTAAAGTAAGTAGGATCGCCCTGACAGGCAGCTGAACTTTTAAATCGGGCAGTTGGTAATCCGAACACCCGCGTAGTTTTGGTGATCGAATCTGCACACCCAAACCGGTTTGTGGTGATCAGTTTTACATCATAATATCCAGCCGTATCGAACAGGTGCGTTGGGTCTTTTAAGGTGGAGGTGTTCTGGCCGCCGGATGATGGGTCGCCAAAATTCCATCCCCTGATGGCAATACCACCGTTGTAAGCATTCGAGGTGTCGTGGAACAACGTAATTTGCTTCAGACAGACGGGAATGTTGGAAAAATAGGTATTCGGTGTGGGATGAATTACGACCATCTGAACCAGGCTGTCTCTTATGGTGGTTCCGCTGATTGCCGCCCTGATCCTCAGGGTCACCGAATAGGTACCTGCGGATGGATAGGTATGTGAAACCGAGTTGCTGTGAGCCGTGTAGGTTGTATCTTGTCCATCGCCCCAATTCCAATACCATTGGTTGATCAGTGCAACGGGAAGCGAACTGTCGCCAAAGGAGACCTTGTACCTGGCGCAGCGCAGTGTGTCCTGATAGGAATACAGCGCCTGAATACAAGGATACCGCTTCACATTCAAGGTTACACTGTCAATACATCCACTGAAGTTCTCAAGGATAAGGGTAACAGGATAGGTTCCCACGTTGACGTAAAGATGCGAGGTATCACCAATTACCCCGGGAGCGGCATTGATAACCACAGGAGCGGAACCATCACCAAAAATCCAGGTCCATTTCTTTATCGCCCCGGCGCCGATATAGGTAGTTGAATCGTGGAAATACAGCGTGCTGTCGCATGGCTGGGTCCTGAATGTAAAGACAGGCTGCGGGCGATCATACACCGTGACCTGCCTGAAGACGCTGTCAACACAGTTATCGGAGTTATATGCCCTCATTTTGACTACATAACTTCCAGGCTGCGAATAGGTATGCGAAGGATTACGCAGGGTGGAGGTGTTGTTCGGTCCGGAATTTGGCTCGCCGAAGTTCCAGAAGATTGAGTAAAGCGAATCGCCCACCGTTTGATTCACCGCATGGAAATGAGTCGTATAACCAAGACAAACGGTATCATTGATAAATGTGAAAAGGAATCCGGGCTTTACAAAAACGCTATCTACGATGGTATCCTTGCATCCATAGCTGTCGGTCACAATCAGGGTAACCGCATAGGTGGTGTCGGTTTTACTGAAGGTGAACGAAGGGTTCGGTACATTCGATGTATAACCAGGTTCAAAGATCCATAAACGTTCTGTAATGGCCGCCCCGCTACCAATAGACTGATCCTGGAAATCGACCTTCCCTTGCGGACAGAAATAGGCATTGTGGGTAAAGGCGGCGGTAGGCTTCGGCCGGGCTACAACCTGTTGGGTTACAGAGTCCACACATCCCGCCAGGTTAGACACTGCAAGGGTTACATTAAAGGTTCCTGCGGTGGCATAGGCATGTTTTGGATTCTGCATTGTCGAATGCGCTGATCCATCACCAAAGTTCCAATCCCAAACGGTGATCGCACTTCCCGGAGCAAGCGACAAGTCATTGAACTGGGTTGAATCTCCAATACATACAGAGGTGTAGGTAAAGTTGGCCAGCGGCTTTGGATTTACCGTGATCTGCATGGTGGTGTCTTTTATACACTGGTTCGAGTTGGTAACCTGCAACACTACTGTTTTTAAACCTGAAGAGGCATAAATGTGGGTTGGATTCTGCAATGTCGATGTGTTGTTCGGACCCGATCCCGGATCGCCAAAATTCCACAACCAGGCGATGATATTGCCGGAGGCTGTCGTTGATCCATCGGTAAAATGGGTCAGGTTGTTCAGGCAGGCGGTATCAGAACTGAAGATGGCTACCGGAGCATCATTGACCGTAACCGGTTTGTTGATCGAATCAAGACAACCGTTGGCGTTGTGAATCAGCAGGTGCACCGTGTAATTTCCCCCGGTGGTGAAATTATGCGTGGGGTTCTGCATGGTTGAGGTGTTGTTGGCTCCTGAAGACGGATCGCCAAATGTCCACAGCCAGGTGGTGAGCGGAGGTCCGCCATTGAGTTGAGAAAGGTCGGTGAACTGAACAGCAGTCATTGCACAATTACTGCTTGTAGAGCTGAAGTTGGCTACCGGCTTAAATCCGATCTGGATGGTGTTTATCTTTATTTTTTCACAACCATCCGAAGTGGTTATGGTTAAGGTCACATTGTAAGTTCCTCCATTCTGGAATGAATGTTTTACATTTTGGTTAGCCGGGAAAGTTATTGTTACCGGCGCCGTACCATCACCAAAATCCCATTTCCACGTCTGTATCGTACCATGCGGAGTGGTGGAAAGATCGTTGAACTGCACTGAGTCTTTTGCACAATTGGGTGAGGCATAACTGAACTGGGCCAACGGTTCGCCCAGCACAAGAACCTGCTTTGTTGTATCCTTAACGCATCCGGCGGTGGTGGTCACCGTAAGTTTAACATTATATATCGCACCGGCTCCGTAAAGATGGGTCGGATTGGTTGCAGTTGAGGTTACACCGTCTCCGAAATCCCATAAATGGCTTGAAATGGCACCGGAAGTTGAGGTTGACATATCCGTAAAGCTGGTCAGGGTGCCTTTGCAAACTGTGTCGGCGCTGAAATTGGAAACAGGCCGTGCACTGATGGTGATTGGTTTTTGAATGGTGTCGTGACAACCACTGGCATTGGTAACAATCAGCGATATCGTAAAGGGTCCGCTTGCCGAAAACAGGTGAACCGGATTCTGCGCGGTGGAGATGTTACTCACTCCCGACGCAGGATCACCGAAATTCCACAACCAGCCTGTAAGTGACCCGCCTCCGTTGGGCTGGGTAAGGTCGGTAAACTGAATTGACTGGTTGGCGCAGGTGCTCACCGGGAAACTGAAGTTAGCCAATGGCTTCGGGATTACACTTACAACATGCTCCACGAAATGGGTACAACCCTGGTTGGTGGTTACCGTTAATCGTACGGTATAGGTTGTTGCCGGTCCGGCAAATGAGTGTGATATATTCGGATTGGCAGGGAAGGTTATCGGCGGAGTTACAGAACCATCGCCGAAATCCCACTGCCATGTCATGATCTGGCTCGGGAACCCGTTCACCGTTGTTGAATTGTCAAAAAATTGCACAGGAGCACCCATACAATTTACAGCTGAAAAAGTGAATTGCGCAATCGGATTCGGATTTACGTTGATGGTTTGCGTGGTGGTGGAGATACATCCATTCACATTGGTGATGGCTAAGGTGACTGTATAGGCACCATATGTTGCGTAGTTGTGCGATATCAACTGACCGGTGCCAAACTGTCCGTCGCCAAACGTCCAGTTATATGCGATGATATCCAACACCCCTCCCGTGTTGGAGGTACTTGCATCAAAACCCGTGGCAAGCCCTTCGCAGGCTGTAGTCACGGTGAACAAAGCGGTGGGTCCGGGATTAATATCTATGTTTTTTACCAGCGTACTGGGACATCCGTTGGCAGTGGTAACAGTCAGCGTAACAGGGTAAGATCCGGCCAGGGCAAATGGATGTGCAGGATTAGACAAGGTAGAGGTACCGCCATCACCAAAATCCCACAACCAGCCTGTGATAACGCCGGTAGCATTGGTGGGTGTTGAAAGGTCTGTGAATTGAACCGTCTGCGGAGCAACACATTGCGGGGTAAGCGGTTGAACTTCAAAATTAACCACAGCTTTTGGCAGCAATGTTATCGGAATGGTAATTTCATTCACGCAACCATAGTTGGTTGTCACGCGCAGTTTAACAGGCCATGTATACTGACCAGACACCACCGGGAAGGTATGAAACACCGTATTGTTGTTTGTAAAAACCTCCGGGCTGGGCGTTGATCCGTCATTCCAGAACCACTCCCACTGAACAATAAAATCGTTCAATAAGCCTCCTCCGGGTTGTGACAGATCATTGAACTGAACCGGCTGGCCTTCGCAGGCATTGGCGGCAAACATAAAGTTCGCAATCGGCAATGGATTGATATAGACTTGCTTTGATATCGAATTTTTACATCCGTCAGCGTCGGTTATCGTCAAAATTACCGTCTTCCATCCCGAAGTAAGGTATGAATGTGATATATTACTTAAAAATGGTCCGTTCTGCGAGGTATTGTCACCAAATTCCCAAAGCCAGTTAACCACCTGTGTCGGATCAGGAATCACCAAAGGATCATAGGCAAAGTTGACGACAGAAGTTTGTTGGGGGGTACTCATACATCCCACATTGGCGTTTGGATTTCCGTTTACAATGTAGTTTACAGGGGGTGATGCCTTGATGGTTATGACTTTGATGATAAACGACTCGCAGTTATTGTCGTTGCTGGTTACCGTCAGCTTTACATTAAATGTTGTTCTGATCGGATCCATGAATATATGGGATGCGTTCTGCGAAAAGGCAATATTACTGACCCCTGATGCAGGGTCATCAAATTCCCATTTCCAGGCAACGATCTGTGCATTGGCGCTACCCATGGGTGGTGTACTCTGGTCGAAGAAAAAGACCTCCTGTCCATTACAACCGGGCAATGGCGGGCCCCCTACCGGAAGCTGGTTCACATTATTCCAGGTAAAGCCGGCAATCGCAGTATCATGAACCACGATGTAATCAATAAAGTCCACAACCACAGGTGGCGTTCCGGCAAGCGTAATTACGTGCCGTACAGCTTTGGTGCCATAGCTTTTAAAGGAATGGGTATCAACGGCTGGCAACGCAACCGGAGGAACAAATGTATGTTTAACCGTGTATGGCGGGGTTAACGTTGGATCCGGTGCAAAACCTTCGTCCTGGTATTGCCATTCCTGCGATACGATTACCCCGGTAACGGGATCCGGTGTAAACCGGACTTCCTGGTCGAGGCAGGCTTCGGCTGGCGCCCAATGAAATGTAGGGATTGGCGGTGTAAAGGAGATCAGGTCGGTATAGGTAGCGGTACAGCCGTCAATGCTGGTACAGGTCATCTCAACATTATAACTGCCGGGGCTCATATAATTATGTACGGGATTCTTACCAAATCCCATCTGTCCGTCACCAAATTTCCATTCCAGGTTATTGCCTACCTGTCCGATCAATGTGTTATCGGTAAACTGTATTTGCAGAGGTAGAGATGTATTGGCCCAAGTGAATCCGATTAACGGATCCGGCACAAAATCCGGAAGCGGATGAACGGTAAAGGATTTTGATTTCAGATTTACACATCCGTCTACATTGGTTACTCTTTGGGTTACCGTTTTTAGTCCGGTGGATGTATAAGTGTATGTTGAATTCGTAGTCCAGATTCCGTCACCGTAATCGTATTCGCGGCTTGCAATAGCACTGCCTCCGTTCTGTGAGCTTTTATCCTGAATGACGATGGCCGTATTCAGACAGGTATAACCATATTCAAAGTTGGCAAGCGGTGACCGGATCACATTGACATCCAGGCCGAAAATTTCAGACAAACATCCATTTGAATTGGTGACCTGCAGCGTAACATGCTTTAATCCTGGCAGGGCGTAAATATGCTGAATCTGTGCAGGAGGAGGTGTGGGGGGGATGGCATTCAGGTCGTAGATGGTGGAAGTATTGTCTCCCCAGATCCATTCCCATTTGGTTATGGTTCCGATATAGGTGACCGAAAGATCATTGAAAAATGTCGGAAAACTTACGCAGGCCGGTGCAGAGGTGAAAGCAGCCAGCGGGATTGAATTAGGTACATCAATGGTGATCGTTTTACTGACAACACAGTGGATCGTATTCGTAAGGGTAACGGTAACAGTTTTTAAACCGGGAGTCAGGTAGGTGTGCGTTGCGGTAAGCGGGGGGGCAACGTTCCCGACTTTTTCGTAATGCTGGGTTGTACCATCACCAAAATCCCAGTCAACATATAAAAACGTTTCATTGGTAGGCATAAAGGTGGGCTGACTGCCGACAGCGCTGAAATTATAGGCCTGATAAAGGCAGTTGGGGTTTGTGGGGGTTGCAAGTACCGGAACCGGTTTGTATTTATCGGGATCAACATATACAAAATCGGTGATCTCATCCGTCCAGATTCTGCCATTGATCGTTTTTAACACTTTCATGTTTAGCTCATACGTAATACCCGGGGTTGTCGGAAAGGTGATATTTTGTGTATTTCCGGTGGTAACTGCGCTCCATGCGCCGGGGGGGCTGAATACCCTCCACTTCCATTCATAGGTAATGGATGGATCTACCGGAGGATAAACTCCTTCACCGGTGCCGACAAAAGTGACAACATTGTAAAAACAGCCGTGAGTAGCATCAAATTCATAATAAAAATAGGCGGTAAGCATTGGCTTTACAGAAACATTCATCGGAACAGCCGCCACAGGAGTGCAGATGTTTCCCGAGATCCCTTCGGAAAGCTCGATCAGATAATCACCAGGGGCTGACCAGGTCTGGCTCAGGACATTACTTGTCGACGTGCCAATAACCGTATTTCCGGGCAATTGTTTTACCACCCAGGAGTAGGTATGTCCGGGAACAGGAGGTGTGACGTAGGATACCGCGTTGGAGGCATTGGCTCCCACCTCATCAGGACCGGTTATTTTTGGTTTGGTGTCAGGACATTGGGCAGAGGTAATCCTGGTCGCGAGGAAGAAAGCCGAAAGAAAAAGAGGGCGTATAACTCGATGGAACATAGGGTTATGATTATAAGAGGTTACTCTGTAAGAATTCTATACGTTACTATAGGACAAAAGTTACATCCTCAAGGTTGCCTGTAAGGTCGAATTCCATGGATAAAATTTAGTACAGTCTCCCTGAATCAACAAAATTAACAATTATTTGATTAAATTCAACATAACAGTACAAACCCTAACAATGTATTTTGAAAAATTATAATAAAAGCGGGAATTCTTTGTTATTGAAAGAAAGCTGTTACTTTTGCATATGTCAAACTAACCTTCCATGAAAAAGTATTTTCTTTTCTTCGCGATCTTTTCACTGGGCACGATCGCCTTCATCCTTAGTTGTTCGAAAGCTAAAGAACAAAAGCCTTGCGATGGGAACGGGGTGCTCAATGTTGAGAATAAACTTGATTCTGCAATTACAGTTAATATTGTTGAAGCCCGCACAACCGTAACCCTGGCAAAGGACTACACAAAACCCTTTACCCTGCTTGGCAATAACCCTTACAAGATAAAGATTTACGGCCCAAGCTATCAGAAAGATACCACGATCATGATCCTTCCCTGTGATAATAAACTTTACATTGTCAAAAAATACTAGGAAAGGGTCTCAAGTGAGATTAGCTATTTTTCAAACCTTACCTTGTTGATATAAAAAACCAGACGTTTGTTGTTCCCATCCAGCGCAATGTTTTTAATTTCCTGATAGCCGTAGCAGAGAAAATAGTTGTCATACCAATAGACCATTCTGCTTCTTGATTCCGTAACCAGTTTATCCTCAGAATGTAAAAGGTCCAACTGAACATAATCCAGTTTCTCCAGCACCTTGCTTTCCTGAATAATTTTGTATCCTATTTTACCATCATTCACAAAAGAAAGTACTATATCGTCGCCCATGGCATGAAATAACGCTTTGGGGGTGGGCTCAAAGGAAATCAGATTTCTGGTTTCCAGCACATTATCCCATAAAATCTTGCCATCGCCATCGAAGCCTGAAACAATGGCATTTTGGAAGCGAAATCCGTCAAAGACGGAATAACTGTTGGTATAGGGTCGTCCGTAAAAATCAAAATCAGTAAAACTCTCGGTGCGGTATTGGGGAGTGTACACTTCTGCCACCAGGACATATTGATTCCCATTCCTGAGAATATCCTGGAACATCAGTGGGAAATCTACAGAATACTCCCCCAGTGAGCGGCCCTTCTTCAAGGACTTCTTCCTGAGTGCCATCACATCCTTCTCCCCCATCAGGGAGTTAACATTTTTAAATTCAAGGAAATTGTAGAAGTTAATTTGGGTTTGAGCGCCACCAGACACCCTACAGGAGAAGAATCCCGTAGAAACCAGTTCCTCCTCCTTTTTCCGGCTGGCGCCGGTACCCTGGCCATAACCACCAAGGACCAGAAATGACCCTTCAGAAAGGGCAATGCATCTAAAATGCGTAAATTCCCTGCCTTGTGAATTTGTACTTAAAAGTGACTCATTGCGTATAGTACCAGCGGTATCATAGCGAACCAGATAATGCTCAGACAGTTTTTTGCTAACCTGCCGGGTTACAATCGCATTGATGCCGGAACGAACGGTATCCGGCTGAGCCCAGCGAATGGATATATCCGTACCTTGTCCAAGCGGAAAGGAACGGGATTTCCCGTTAGCAATATCCAAAAACAGAAACTGCCCCATTCCCTGCGGAGAATTGATCCCGATCCAGGCCAGGTTACGGAATACTGAAAATGATACGAACTGCTGGTTCTCCTGAATTTTTCCGGTATTCAGAATAAATGTGCCTTTTTTCAGAAGCACCTGCAAAACCTGAAAGTCGACCAGGGCAGCTTTGGACTTTCCTGCATGAACAAAGAGGATTGATAAGGTGTCCTTGTTTGAATCCTGAAAGCGAAATTCCTGGTCAGAAAGCAGCGCCACGCTTTTCACCCAAACCTGTTGCAGATTGTTATCATACCAGGTGAAATACCATTTTGATTTTACTGCATCTACCATCTCCAGACTGCGAAAAAAAACCATTACGCCATCAGATCCGCACGGGATTACCCGGTAGGTTTCCTGGTCTGTTTTCGCCGGGATCTCAATCCGAAGCGGCTGATCCTGGTCAATCACTGCGTTTTTTTTCTGTGAAAAGAGCTGGGTCGGTATAAGAATCAGTAGAAGAAGTAACTGAACTGTGACTTTCATGGCGTGTTAAATGAAGATCCAAAGGTATGGAAAAAATAAACCCCGGGTTTCCCCGGGGTTTAAGAGTTGCTGATGGCAACGTATCGAATCCGAAATATTGTGTTTATTACCTGACGATCAGCTTAGTAACAACGTTTTTGCCCGATTCCGGATAGAATGTTCTGACAAAATATACTCCTTTGGCAAAGGCAGACACGTCAACACTGCATGAATTGGCATTGGTAGTGGTTCCAAAGACCTGTGATCCGAGAAGAGAGAGAATTCTGATCTCTTTCTGCTGGTTATCACCATAGTTTAGGGCAACTTTATCCGAGGCGGGATTGGGGAAAACCTGAGGTGCAAGGGCCTCCTCCGGGTTGGCAATACCGACCGGCACATCTCCCGTGATGACAATATCATCAAGCTCCCATGTGGAGCCTTCTGTGGTGTTAGACATATAACGGAATCCTACATAAACAGCGCTGCCGTTAACTCCTGACAAATTGATGTTTCCTGAAGGTGTCCAGAGCCAGTTTCCGGCCGACCATGTAGCCGTGAGCGGTGTCCAGTTATAAAGCGTCGGATCGCCGGTACCGTTGTAATCGTTGGAAATCATAACTTCCAATGCCGGTCCGGCATATTTGTAGGCAGACTGGAAAGTCATCGATTCGTTGATATAAAGGCTGAAATTCATCGGCGGTGAAATAAGCCAGTCTTCATTTTCGAAGTTACCACCGGCATATCCACTCATCTTTGCACAAGGCGACCCCCCTACGCCATGGATCGAATCGATCATCCAAACCTGGGCTCCCACAACGTTATAGGCCACCCATGGAGCTAACGAATAACTGCTGAAATTCTGATTACTCAGGGTTACCGTATTGGGTGTGGTAATCGTTGCTGCAGGAGCTGTTCCATCGGTTTTATAGTTGATGTTCACCCCTGAGTTTGTATAGGGAAAAATTTTGAAAAAATACGGAGTGTTGCTTGGCAGGTTTTCAAAGAAACAACCCTGACTACCCTGGAGAACATTCATAGCTCCTGTTCCATCAGCAAGGTTCGGATCATTGACAACAGGCACTCCATCCACCGGGGCGGCAATATTGTTCTGACTGCTGGCCAAAACGATATAGGCTGTAGGCAATTGCGCACCCGTAGCGTCAACCCAACTCAGGTTGATCCGGTAGGGCACTGTTGTAGCAGTGAAACTGGTTGGATAGTTTGTAGGTTCAGGCAAGGGAGCAGAAGAATAGCCAGTCCAGGTAATATTATCGATACTTACCTGTCCCGCAGATGCACTGTTTTGCTTGAAATCGAAAGTAAAAGCTCCCGGTGTATTGACAGTGATTGATCCTGAATTTTTCACGATGCCTGTTTCACCATTGCTCGTTACATTTCCGACCAATAATCCATTTACATATACATCCAGGCTCACATTGGTAGAAAACGCCTGCATATAGTCAAAACTGAGTGTTCCGCAACCATTCTGAATGGTACCGGAGGTAATTTCTGCCGATGGGGTACGTGCCTTTCCGAGACATGGCGTTGGCGCCGTGATTGTCATATCCCCGCGGCACTGAAAAAAGCTCCATGTCGAACCATCCTGTCCCGGGAAAGTTCCATCCTGGTAGGTATTACCAGTACCAGGGAAATTGGCAAAATTTTCCAGGCCCTGTCCCTGGGAAATCAGACCAAACAATGCGACAAATATCAGGGTTAAATAAGTGTTTTTCATATGATTAATATTTTGTTAATTATTTAATAACTAATTTTTGTGTTTTGATTTTTCCTGTGCTTTCCGCAGTAAATCTTACGAGATATATTCCTGAAGTAAGGCTGGTATGCTCAAAAGTATTCTCTTTTTGCGTTACCTTTTTCTCCAGGACGACAGTTCCTAACTGATCGATCACACTAAGTGTTCCCGGGATCTGCTGATCAAGAATAACAGTAAATTTACCGTTACTCGGGTTGGGGAAAATAGTAAAGCTTTCAGGATTTGAATTATCCGCAATGCCCGTGGGTGCCACCTGGATATAGTTTTGTTTTATTTTGGTGGTGTATCCCGCGTTGTTTCCGGCCTTTAGAATTACATCGAATAAACCGACCTCGCTGTAAAGTATTGACGGAGGGTTTTTCCCGACGAAGGTTTCCGGGGTACCTCCGGGAAACATCCATATCCAGGAAGTGGCATCGGCAGAGGAAAGGTCTGTAAAGAGTACAGACTGACCGGCGAGGATGGTACTGTCATTGGCAACAAAACCGGCAACCACTGGTGGGTATGAACACCCGGCCATCGGAGAAGCCCATATCGTATCACCGGTTGAAAGCGTATTCGCAAACTCAACCGCGTGACGCCAGTTGGCAGGATCAGAATTGTTCGAAGCCGGATTGCATAACTCCAGCGACGGACCTTTTCCATTGGCGAGAGTATCCCATGGCAGACTGGGCTTATAAAAAACCGAATCGACTACATAGCCATAATTATCTTTCAGGACGATGGGTTCACCCTGGTTGCTTAACGACCCGCTTGTCCATTGAAGTGCGCTGATTCCGAAAGTATGAGATAATGCCGCTGCATTTACACCAATAACTTTACGGTCGCCGGGATTAAGAACGGTGCTTGGGAAAACATAATCGACCCCCTTGCTGAAATAGAAATTCTGAAGGTCCCAGGGAATTGCATCATTGTTGTAAACTTCAATGAATTCAAGGGAATCGACACCAACTTCAGGTGGGTTGTACATGATTTCCGTCATTACAATATTGGCATTGGTAGGACCACTTACGTGGATATAACCCATTTTGCATTTGGTTTGTACTCCGAATGCGTTGGTTACCGTAAGACACACGTTGTAATCACCAATATAATGGTAGGTGATGCCGGTAGGATTCTGCACATTGGAGGTCATGGGTTCACCGCCAACAAATGACCAGTTGTAGGTACCGGGGCAATAGAGTGAAGAGTCGAAGAAATTGATCGCTTCGCCGATCACCAGATTGATTTTACTTGCCCAGAAATTTGATACCGGAGGCAGCTGTTCGCAGAGCGTCGCAAAAGTCACGTCGGCTCCATAAGCGGTGCCATTTACGTTGGTGGCAAAAGCCCTGATGTGGTAGGTCGTGTTGGGTAAAAGGCTGGTAAGATTCGTGTTGAAAGAGCCGAGGGTTCCGGTTACAATAACTTTGGGACCGGCGGTTGTTGGATTGGCTGTAGTGGAATAACAGATTCCGCGTGCGGTGATTAAAGCGCCGCCATCGTTGCTCACATCACCTCCCACTGTTGCAGCGAATGGCGTGATGTTGGTCACCGTTGAGCTGGTCGTAACGGTAGAGAGGAGGCTCATCTTCCCAAAAATGCGGATATCATCCACTTCCCATAAAGCCGCCACGGTGGGGGAAGTCGAAATATACCTATAAGCCACATGAATATTATCGCCACTAAACATTGACAGGTCGATCGTTCCGGACGGAGTCCAGACATATCCGCCCGGAGATAGTGTGGCTGTAAGCGGAGTCCAGGTTCCGGTATTCGGATTGGCCCCGGTGACATAGTCCGTTGAAATTTTCACTTCAAGGACGGGTCCGGTGAAATTCGAGGCGGTTTTGAAGGTGAAGGTCTCGTTCTGGTAAGCATTAAAATCCATTGAAGGAGAGATGAGCCAATCATCGCAGGCGGCTGTTCCGCCAAATCCATTGATGTAGGAATAGTAGTTTGTAGCCGGTGGAGTTGGCTGAATGATCCATCCTTTATTGCTGGCGACAGAGATGGTATCCCAGGGGTCAAACAACTGATCTTCAAAATCCTTTTGGTTGATCATAAAATAGGCATCCGTCGTGACCGATGTTTCCGGAGGCGTTCCATCAGTTTTGTAAGCAATATTGGCGCCGGTATTGGTATACGGGAAAATCTTAAAATAATAAGTAGTGCTGCTAAGCAGGTTGGAAAATCCTCCGCTCTGAACGCCAGGAATCACGTTCAATGCACCGCTTCCGGCTGCGAGGTTGGGATTATTGGCAACAGGCGTTCCATTCACAGGCGCAACAATATTGTTTGCATTACTTGCCAGAATAAGGTAGCCACTTGGTAACTGACCACCAACTGCATCGGTCCAGCTCAGGTTGACGCCAAAGGGCACTGCTGTAGATGCAAAGGCGGTAGGGTAGTTGGTAGGAGGAGGATAAATCACGTTGGCATAGATGGATGACCAGGTAGTTCCAACCCGGATACCATCAACGGTCAGATTCTGTGTAGCTGAATACTGACGCAGCGCTACAGCGCCCGGATTAATATCTGGCTGTGTGGCATCAATCAGTGGTCCGATCGCAGGGGTTCCCGGTTCTGTTGCCGGCATTCCACTGTTGAAAATGAACAAACTGACTTTGTCGTTGGTGGCACCGGCTACGATTTCATATTTGAGAACGAGCAGATATGTCGTACCGGGTGTATAAGTGGTAGCCGCAAAAGTTCCTGTGTTGCTTCCCACAGATACTCCAAAGTGGTTGGTGGCATCCATGTAGACCTTGCCTCTGAATGTAGTTCCGATCGGATTCGAGCCGAGGTGAAAAAAATATCCGGCGGAAGTGGTCGTGACATTCACCATGAAGGAGACATAAACACTGCCGGTAGATTGCAGCGCAAATGTTTTATTATCATCTTCTCCATTATTATCGACAAGCGCAGCATTTCCGATTCCGGAATTAACATAGCCGGTGTAGGTAAGTCCGGATGGGCTGACGGTGATCGGTTGTGATCCACCTCCGGAATGGGCAGTCCAACCATAGTTTGTAATTAAGTCGCCTGCCGGATAAGAGAAATTCTCATCAAGCAGCAACTGGCCGTATCCAATAACCTGAAATACCAGAGATAAAGCCAGTAACAAGGTTGCTTTAAGCGTAAATTTTTTCATAGACGATTGGGTTTAATAAAAACTGTTGTAGTAAGAGAAGTCAGGCTTCCGCATTTTTAGCTTTACAAATATGCGAATAAATCCCAAAAGTTATTCGACGACTTATTAACAAATAGTTAATAAAATAACAGGCTGGTCGAAAAACGGCCAGCCTGTTATTTACACCCGTGAAAACCGGGCTAATTATATGAGCAAAAGGATTATTTGTCCTTCACTTCTTCGAAATCAACGTCAGTAACTTCATCATTGCCACCTTTTCCTTTGGCTCCGCCTGCATCCTGCGCTGAAGCATTGCCGGGTCCCTGTCCGGGATCACCCTGCTGTCCGGGCTGCGATGAATTCTTGTACATCTCTTCACTGGCCGACTGCCACATGGCATTAAGGGAGGCCATGGCGCTGTCGATGCCGGCAAAATCGTGGTTTTTATGGGCCGTCTTCAGGTCTTCCACCGCTTTTTCGATGGGTGCCTTTTTGTCGGCCGGGATCTTATCGCCAAACTCTTTAAGCTGTTTTTCCGTCTGGAATACAAGCGTATCGGCCTGGTTAAGTTTTTCCACCTCCTCCTTCATTCTCTTATCAGAATCGGCATTGGCCTGAGCTTCATCCTTCATCCGTTTGATATCATCATCGGAGAGTCCCGAAGAGGCTTCAATTCGTATCTGCTGCGATTTACCGGTTGCCTTGTCCTTGGCTGCCACATTCAGAATGCCGTTGGCGTCGATGTCGAAGGTAACTTCAACCTGCGGGATACCACGCGGTGCAGGAGGTATGCCATCAAGATGGAACCTGCCAATGCTTTTGTTCTGATTGGCCATCGGACGCTCGCCCTGCAGCACATGGATCTCTACTGAGGTCTGGCTGTCGGCTGCGGTGGAGAAAGTCTCCGACTTCCTGGTAGGAATGGTCGTATTCGACTCGATCAGCCTGGTCATTACACCGCCGAGGGTTTCAATTCCCAGTGAAAGCGGAGTTACGTCGAGCAAAAGTACATCCTTCACCTCTCCGGTAAGCACACCACCCTGGATCGCAGCTCCGATAGCCACGACTTCGTCGGGATTAACCCCTTTGGATGGCTCTTTCCCAAAAAATTCACGAACCAGTGTTTGCACGGCAGGGATGCGGGTTGAACCGCCTACAAGGATCACTTCGTTGATGTCTGTCGCTTTGAGGCCGGCATCCTGCAACGCTTTCTGACAGGGTGGAATGGTCGATTGCATCAGTCCGTCAGCAAGCTGTTCAAATTTTGCGCGGGAAAGTTTCTTTACCAGATGCTTGGGGACTCCGTCAACCGGCATGATGTAAGGCAGATTGATCTCTGTTTCCGAGGAGCTCGAGAGCTCAATTTTGGCCTTTTCAGCAGCCTCTTTAAGCCGTTGCAAGGCCATGGGATCACGTTTCAGATCGAGTCCTTCATCTTTTTTGAATTCTTCGGCGAGCCAGTCAATGATTAACTGGTCAAAATCGTCGCCGCCAAGGTGCGTATTTCCGTTGGTTGATTTCACTTCGAACACGCCATCTCCCAATTCCAGGATGGAGATATCGAATGTTCCGCCACCCAGGTCAAAAACAGCAACCTTGATATCTTTGTGCTTTTTATCAAGTCCGTAGGCAAGGGCTGCAGCAGTAGGTTCATTGATAATACGTTTTACCGTTAAACCGGCAATCTCTCCGGCCTCTTTGGTTGCCTGCCGCTGAGAATCACTAAAATAAGCAGGAACCGTGATGACTGCCTCCTTCACTTCCTGTCCAAGATAATCTTCTGCCGTTTTCTTCATTTTCTGAAGCACCATGGCAGAGATTTCCTGCGGTGAATATAATTTCCCTGATATGTCAACCCGGGGGGTATTGTTATCTCCCTTGGTAACATGATACGGAACCCGTTTTATTTCAGTCTGAACCTGATCGAAATTTTCTCCCATAAAACGCTTGATGGAGAACACTGTATTTTTTGGATTGGTGATCGCCTGACGTTTTGCAGGGTCACCAACTTTCCGTTCACCATTATCGGTAAACCCGACAACAGAGGGTGTGGTGCGTCTCCCTTCGCTGTTGGGGATAACGACGGGCTCGTTCCCTTCCATTACAGCCACGCAGGAGTTGGTGGTTCCAAGATCAATGCCAATAATTTTTCCCATGATATAAATCTCCTTTAAAATAATAATAGTTTAATCAGAATTTGACCGGTATTTGTCAATCTTTGTGCCAAAGCACCTTTTCTGTCAGCCAGGTGACAAAAAGACAGAACTGAAAAATGGTGAAATGGTGAAATGGTGAAATGAAATAAATCAGAAGCCGAGGTCCTTGGTAAGGGGATTGGTTCGAAGCTGATTCACGGTTTCCAGACCGAGCCGGAACGGACCGATTACCTTGTTGGTGCGGCTGGCAAACAGTCCGATGCCGTTGTCGATGTTTGAGAAAGCAGGCCGTTCCTGTACAATGCTGTTGGATGGTTCAGTCACTTCCATGTAGGTATTCAGGTTGTCGGACCCAACCGAGAATACATATTCAATCTTACGTACAGCCCTGGTTACATTGGGATTGAACTTTATCTGGGCATGAATCATCCCGTAAAAGCCATCGTTCAGGAAATAGTACTCCATTATTTTCCCGCCTTTGTCGTCGTCGGTTTGCATATTGTTGAGAACAACCCAGCTAATCCAGGTTGAATCCTTGCCCGATGGACCGGTTTCCATATATAAAAGCCGCATGGAAACCTGGTACCGCCGGCCATTTCTTGCAGAGGTCCACTTTAGCTGAGTCTTGGCTCCGGGAAGAAAGTTAACCTGGAACATGGGAATGTTGTTGGGAGGTTTTTCCACGGAGAATTTATTATCGACAAGGCCTGAACTCGACCTGATCACTTTGTTGGTTTTCTTTTCCCGGATATTTAGCTTGTAAAAGAAATTGGAGTCTTTGGAATGCTCAATATTGCCAATAAAGTAATACATCAGCTGATCCGGGTAGTAAAAAATGGAATCTCCCTTCTCTTTGTCATGGATCATAACGGTATCGCACGGAAAGGTATTCTTCAGAATGGAGTCTTTGGAAACATTCACATAGTATTCACCAATAGTTACTTCAAGTTTGTCGGGATAATTGCTGGAATCGGCAATTTTGGCAAACTGCAGGGCATTTCCTTCACCCAAAAATGCTTTCGTGATTTTTATATAATGTATGGAGTCGGTCTGGTCTAGCAGTCCGTAAACAACGGTTATATCCTTCCAACCTGCATTAACATTCAGTTCTTTGTTGCAGGAGATGAAAACGGATGAGGTGAGAAGCAGCAGGAAAAGTAGACGAAAGTAGCGCATGCCGGCAGGAATTTTGAATATGGCAAATCTACAATAAATTATCGTAACTTTGCTCAGTAAAATGATAATTATGCCGGCACCCGTTTCCTTCAGGAATGTGATTAAAGTCACCACCCATGTACTTCAAGAGATGAAGCTCAAAAAGGAGAAGATCGCCATGCTTACTGCATACGATTATTCTTTCGCCCGGATCCTAGATAATACCGGGATCGATGTTATCCTGGTCGGAGATTCTGCTTCGAATGTAATGGCCGGTCACACCTCTACCCTGCCAATCACGCTCGACCAGATGATCTACCATGCCTCCTCGGTGGTACGTGCCGTACGAAGAGCACTTGTTGTGGTTGATCTCCCATTCGGAACCTACCAGGGAAATTCGAAGGAAGCCCTCAATTCCGCGATACGGATCATGAAAGAGAGTGGTGCCGATGCCGTAAAACTTGAAGGGGGAAAAGAGATCCTGGAATCTGTAGACCGGATTCTTTCTGCCGGAATCCCGGTTATGGGGCACCTCGGACTCACGCCACAGTCGATTCACAAGTTTGGCACCTATGTAGTGCGCGCCACCACCGAGGAAGAGGCTGCCAAACTGGTTGATGATGCCCATCTGCTTGAAAAGGCTGGTTGTTTTGCCATTGTACTTGAGAAGATACCCGCCAAGCTGGGCGGGCAGGTTGCGACGGAACTAATGATCCCTTTGATCGGTATCGGGGCGGGTAAAGAGGTTGACGGACAGGTACTGGTTCTGCACGACATGCTCGGGATCACGCTTGAATTCTCCCCCCGGTTTCTGCGCAGGTACCATAATCTGTCGGAAGAGGTTCACGGAGCGGTAAACACTTACATCAATGATGTAAAATCCCTTGACTTCCCGAATGAAAAAGAGCAGTATTGATAAGGATATTTTATACGAAGACAACCATCTCCTCATCCTGAACAAACAACCCTCTGCCATTGTACAGGGCGATAAAACAGGTGATGAACCCCTGAGTGAAACCCTGAAGGAATATTTAAAGGTCCGGTATGAAAAACCAGGGAATGTTTTCCTCGGTGTGGTGCATCGGCTCGACCGTCCTGTTAGTGGTGCACTGATTTTTGCCAAAACTTCAAAAGCGCTCACCCGGCTTAATGCCATGCTTCAGCGGGGAGAAATCCGAAAAACATATTGGGCTGTGGTCAAAAATCCGCCACCGGAGCCGGAAGCACATCTGACAGGTTATCTCCGAAGGAACGAAGAGAAGAACAAAACGTTTGTTTTTGCAAGGCCAGCCGATAACACACAAAAAGCAGAGCTGATCTACAAGCTTATCGGCAGCAGTGAGTCGTATCATTTGCTGGAGGTAAACCTGTTAACCGGACGCCACCACCAGATCAGGGCCCAGCTTTCAGATATCGGTTGTCCGATAAAAGGTGATCTGAAATACGGATATCCCCGTTCAAACCCCGGGGGATCTATTCATCTGCATGCCAGAACCCTGGAATTTGTTCATCCGGTAAGTAAAACAAAAATCCGCATTGATGCTGATCCACCGCGGGAGCCTCTCTGGGATCACTTTACCGACCAGCAAAAGTCAGGAAAAAACCAGGCTGAATGAAGCTTCTGCATGCCTCACCGGACACCACTTTCCCCCAACAAAGCCTTGTCATGCCGGCAAAGGTTTATTGTCCGTCTCCATTCCTCGGGCACCAGCTCCAGCCAGATTACCGCACGTTCAAAACTGTGGATAAATATCAACCCGACTGGATTGCCGGATTACTTATCGGTTTTCTGGTACTGTTGGCATGGACCCAGGTTTACTATTTCAAGCGGGTAAAGCAGATACTGAAAGCGCCGCTGTCGAAGCGGTTTCTCAACCAACTGACGCGCGACGGTAACTTGTTTAAAGAACGTGTGTCCGTCTCCATTGGCATTGTATATGTTTTGACCTTTTCATTGCTGATTTTTCAGTTCAACACGATGGTGCTGAAAGTGCCGGTACAGGGATTCCATGGATTTCACCAGTTTATCATAATCACCATCCTCTTCACCCTGTTCTGGATTATCAAAGTTTTCGCCATTCAATTCCTTGGATCTGTTTTTAAGACCCGCAACACAACGCGGGAATACCTGACCAATATCCTCATTTTCAGTCTGGTTTCGGGACTCATCCTATTACCAATTTTGATCTTTGCAATATACCTGAAGTCTGTTGTTCTGCTCTATTGTTGTTTGTCGATCATCGTATTGTTTTTCTTTTTCAGGCTGGTGAGAGGTTTTTTCATCGGGATAAACCTGACGAAATTTTCATATATATTTTTAATTGTATATCTTTGCAGCCTCGAAATTCTACCTCTGCTGATCCTTGCAAAAATGTTGCTGAATTACATGCACTCCACAGCACTCTAGGATTTCCGTGTTCGTGAACCCTAATACAGACCGACCTTGAAAGTAAAGAACATCCTTGTATCACAACCTCAGCCTACCGATTTTGAGAAATCTCCTTACGGAGAAATTGCCCGGAAGTTCAACGTCAATATTACTTTTCGTAAATTTTTTAAAATTGAAGGTATCCCTGCAAAAGACTTCAGAAAGGATCGGATAAATATTCTGGATTATACGGCTGTGATTTTCACTTCACGCAATGCGGTGGACCATTATTTCAGGATGTGCAAAGAGATGCGGGTGGAGGTTCCGGAAACAATGAAGTACTTCAGCATTTCAGAATCCACCGCCTATTACCTTCAGAAATATGTTCAGTTCAGAAAAAGGAAGATTTTTCACAGCAAGGAGAATGCTGCAAACCTCATCGACCTGATCAAAAAACACAAAACGGAGAAATTTCTGTTCCCCTGTTCGGACATCCACAAGAATGAAATTCCCAAGATGCTCGAGGACAACAAAATAAATTACAAGAAAGCCACAATTTACCGTACTCTTGCAGCCGACCTTTCTGATATTGACATTACGAAGTTCGACATGCTGGTTTTCTTTAGTCCGTCAGGGATTAAATCCCTTTTTAAAAATTACCCTGATTTCAAACAGGAAGAGACAGTTCTTGGAGCATTTGGGCCGACCACACACAAGGCCATTAAAGACGCAGGCCTGATTTTGAATATTGAAGCACCCACCCAGGCGGCACCTTCGATGACAATGGCCATCGAGTTATTCCTCCAATGCGAGGCAAAAAGAAAATAGTTGCAAACTTTCAGAAAAGAGGAACGGCTTTCCGGGTTCGGGTTGATCAGGTCGTTGTTTAAGGACGGCACTGTTTTTAACATTCCTCCATTCCGTGTTACCTTCCTGAAACCGTCCTGCGAATTACCCTCCCAAACCCAGGTTTTACTCAGTGTTCCAAAGCGTTTCCTGCGAAAGGCCGTTGACCGGAATCTTGTTCGCCGGCGCATGCGGGAGGCTTACCGAAGAAACAAACAGATGCTTTACGAGGAGCTGAAATCAAATAACGAGCAATTGCTGGTGTGCCTTACCTATACCTCGCCTGAAATACTTTCGTTCGACCAGATCACGGATAAAATAATCGTACTTTTACACCGTTTAATGAAAGAAAGTGAAAAGGTTACCCGCTAAGTTTTTCATTTTGATGATCCGTTTTTACCAGGGTGCCATATCCCCTTATCTGATGCCTTCGTGCCGGTATACCCCAAGTTGCTCCGCTTACGGAATTGAGGCGATTCAAAAGCATGGTGTACCGAAAGGTCTATGGCTTGCGTTAAAACGGATCGGGCGTTGCCAGCCCTGGGGAGGTAGTGGTTATGACCCCGTACCCTGAAATAACCGGCAAAAAACGAGGTAACAAAATCAGAAATAAAGAACCATAAAGATGATGAAAAGCAGTGTAAAATATTTTTTCCTGATCTGCATATTTAGCTTCACATTAACAGGACTGCGGGCACAGGCACCGAATCAGCAGGGGTTTGAGATCATGAAGAACCTTGATATCTACGCCACGCTGATCAAAGAGCTGAATCAGGATTATGTGGATGAAATCAACCCGGGCGAACTTACCGAAAAAGGTATCGAATCCATGCTTGAATCGCTTGATCCATATACCAATTTCATCCCGGAATCACAGGTTGAAGACTATAAATTTATCACTACCGGTCAATATGGCGGGATTGGATCCCTGATCCATCAGCAGGGCGACTATGTTGTTATTTCTGAACCTTATGAAGGGTCGCCTGCCCAGAAATCGGGGATCAGGGCAGGAGATAAAATTCTTGAAATCAACGGACAGAAGGCGAAAGGCAAGTCATACGATGAGGTAAGCACCATCCTCAAAGGACAAGCCGGCACTTCCTTAACATTATTGCTGCTTCGCGACGGGGAGGAGAAACCCATCGAGAAGACCATTACCCGTGAAATAATTAAAATTGACAACATCCCCTATTTTGGCATGGTTGATAAAACCACCGGATATATTAAGTTAACGGGATTTACGCAGAATGCAGCCCGGGAGGTTCGCCAGGCATTTCTTAAACTGAAAGACGGCAACGATCTGCGTGGGATCATCATTGATTTACGTGGCAATGGAGGAGGATTACTCAATGAGGCTGTGGACATCGCCAACATTTTTGTTGACCGCGGGCAGGAAATTGTAAGCACAAAGGGAAAAAAGGCAGACAAGAACCGATCGCACCTCACCAGCAACCCGCCGGTGGATGTTAACATTCCGATAATCATACTTGTTGACAGGCAGAGCGCCTCAGCAAGTGAAATCCTTGCCGGATCTATTCAGGACCTCGACCGAGGGGTGATCCTGGGTCAGCGGACTTTTGGAAAAGGGCTGGTCCAGAACGTCGTTCCGTTAAGTTACAACGCTCAACTCAAGATCACGGTTGCCAAATATTACATCCCGAGTGGCCGGTGCATACAGGCCATTGACTACACACACAAGGCGAAAGACGGAGGCTTTGCAAAAATTCCGGACTCCCTGATCAGGGCATTTAAAACCCGTAACGGACGCACAGTCTATGATGGCGGCGGGATCAACCCTGACCTCGTTTCGGAGCCAAGAAAATTCAGCAACATCGCCATGACGCTGTATGGAAAATACTACCTGTTCGACTTTGCCACTAAATACGCTTATGAACATCCGACTATCCCGCCAGCCGCTGTTTTTGCAATCAGCGATACACTTTATAATGATTTCCTTACTTACATTTCAGGAAAGGACTACAGTTATTCCACGAAAAGTGAACGGGCGCTCCTGGCATTAAAAACAGAAGCTACAAAAGAGAAATATTTCGATGCCATTCAGGAGGAATATGCCCACCTGATGAAACGGATGGAAAATGACAAGAAAGAAGATATGAATAAATACAAGGATCAGATCAAAGAGCTGCTGAAAATGGAGATCGTAACCCGTTACTATTACCAGAAGGGAAAGGTAGAAGCAGCGCTGAAAAATGATCCCCAACTGGAAGAGGCGAAAACATGTTTGAAAGACAATGAGAAATATGCAGCCATCCTGGCAGGAAAGTTTGTGCAACCGAAGCCCGAAATTCCCGTAAAAACAGAGGATATCGACGACGGACCTTTAGATTAGGACCCCCATGAGAAAAATAACAAGTTCTTTTGATTACCAGGAGTTCGCATCTTCGATGGAGTTGCCACCGGAAGACCGGCTCCTTCTCGACCAGGCCAGGGCCGCCACTTCAACCGCACACGCTCCCTACTCCCGATATCATGTTGGAGCCGCAGTAAAACTTGCGAACGGTAAATTATTCACAGGGAGCAACCAGGAGAATATGTCTTTCCCGGCCGGCCTTTGTGCGGAACGGGTAGCTGTTTATACCGCCACTGCTGCGTTTCCAGATAGCCCTGTTGCCAGCCTTGCCATCAGTGCACGATCCGATGCATTTCCCGTAACAGAGCCTGTACCTCCCTGCGGCATGTGTCGTCAGTCGGTAGTGGAATATGAAATCAAATTCGGCAACAAAATCCGGATCATCCTCGCAGGTGAATCAGGGAAAGTATTCGTTGTTAATGGCATGTCGACCCTGCTCCCATTGACTTTTCTCGAAAAGGGATTACAAAAATCCAAATAAACCCAAACATCCATGTCCAAATCTTTACCCCTGTTTTTCATCCTGGTATTTTTCCTTCTCACTTCGATGAGCGGTGACAAGAATGCATATAAGGTTTACAACCTGAAAGGCCGGTCTGCTGATTATGCAGATATCCTGAAAGCTGCAAAAAAAGCCGACATTATCTTTTTTGGAGAACTTCACAACAATCCTATCTGCCATTGGCTGGAATTGGAACTCACGAAGGACCTTTATGAAGACAAGGGAGCCAATCTCGTATTGGGCGCCGAGATGCTTGAAAACGACAACCAGTTGTTGGTTGATGAATACCTGTCGAAAATGATCCGGAAAAAGGATTTTGAATCGGAAGCAAAGCTATGGCCTGGCTACAGATCAAATTATGCACCGATGGTTGATTTCGCGCGGGAAAAGGGGATCAGGTTTATTGCAACAAGCATACCCCGGAGATTTGCAGCGCTGGTGAACCTGAAAGGATTTGAAGGGCTGGACAGCATCAATGCACGTGAACGTGGTATGATCGCCACCCTGCCAATTAAATATTTCGATACGCTGGAATGTTATAAATCAATCATGAAAGCAGCCGGAGAAGGTATGCCTGAGCACACTGCACAGAATCTCGGCAAAGCCCAGGCCATCAAGGATGCAACCATGGCACATTTCATTCAAAAAAACGGGGTGGTTGACCAGACCACATTCCTTCATTTCAATGGATCCTACCACAGCGACAACTTCCAGGGAATTGTATGGTACATCAATGAAAACCTCAAGAAAACAAACTATAATCTGAAGATAATGACCATCTCCTGCGTGGAACAGGAGTGTGTTGATACCCTTGCGAAGGAGGATGTCGGTAAGGCCGATTTCATCATTGTGATTCCTGCTTCAATGACCAAAACCCAATAACCATGAAGATTCACCTCACCTGCTCGCCGGCAGCGAAAAGAGGGAATTTCCCTGATGGGTTAAACAAAAGTGTAGTAGGCATTGATTAAAAAATTCCACAAGGTAACAAGCAAAGTTGCCATCAGTTTGGAGACGTAAAAATTGACCTTGAACTTCCCGTTCATGGCCCAAACGATGAGCATGTTTATTCCCAGTCCGATCAATGCAATAACAAAAAACCTGGAAAATTCAAGCATTACGTTCGGGTTGTGGCTTTGAAAAGTCCAAATACGGTTCATCATATAATTTGTGGTGGCCGCAAGGGCAAATCCCATGGCATTTGCAACATATTTCTGGACATTGAAATACTCTTTGGCCAGAAACGTGATGCCAAAATCCACAAAGACTCCGGAAAAGCCGACGATTGAAAACTTAATAAACTTTAAGAAAAAAGCTTCGGTAAAAAAGGATTGCGGCTCCATTGTCAGAGTAAAATTATCAGCACTTCGTTTTTGCCATCGCGTATCACCTCCACGTTTACTGTCATTCCGTGTTTAAGCTTCTGGAGCCTGGACATATACTCATAGATATTACCAACCTGCATACCGTTGATACCTGTAATGATGTCGCCTTTCTTCATTCCTCCCTTGTCGGCAGGACCATCCTTTGTGACACCGTCAATCCGAAGACCCTTCTTCTCGGTTCCTGCAAAGTCGGGCATGATCCCAAGCGTTACCTTAAGACGGCGTCCGCTGCGGCCGGCGCTCTCCTTTTTCCCCGATTCTTTAAAAACGAGTGAAGCCGGGAGGTTGCTTACTGCCATGATGACATTAAAGGCAAAATCACCAATGATTTTTTCGTTATCATAATCGAGTTTGTCGGCATCATCGAAGGGAGTATGGTAATCGGAATGAACCCCGGAGTTGAAATAAAACACCGGGATACCGGCTCCGTAAAATGCTGCATGGTCGGAAGGTCCATATCCATCGGGTGCATGGGTAACCGTAAATGGTAAGCTTTTCTCAAATAAACGCAGCAGGGAATCTGCCTCGACGGAAGTTCCGGTTCCACCCACGGAAATGGCATTTTTTTCTTTATCAAACCTCCCCACCATATCAAAATTGAACATGGTACGGATTTTTTTTATCTCAACCGGCGGATGATTTACGAAATACTTCGAACCCAGCAAACCGATCTCTTCCGAACTGAAGGCGACGAAAATAATGCTACGTTCCGGCTTTGCCTTCAATGCGCCCAATTTCTGCGCTAGTTCCATCACCATGGCTGTTCCGGAAGCATTGTCGTCGGCACCATTATGCACTGCAACGGTATCGGGCATCCTTGATCCTGAGCCGGGTCCACCAAATCCAAGATGATCGTAGTGAGCGCCAATCACGATGTAATCATTTTTGCGGACAGGGTCGCTGCCTTCCAGCAAGGCTACCACGTTAGCCGTTTTTTCGCGCTTCTGAATTACCTCGGTGATTCCATTCACAGTAATTCCGGTAAGGAAACTCTTTGGGGCTTTGGCTCTGACCATGGAGCGTTCAAGACTATCGCAGGTGACCCCGGCAGACTTTAACATCCGGTCGGCCACTTCACGCGTAATGTTCAATATCGGGATCCCACTGGTCACCTCATTATTTTCGACCGCAAGCGGCATCAGTTTATCCTCCTTTTCCATACCGGACGGAGTAACCATCAGAATTCCGGCCGCACCCTCATCTTTGGCGGTTAAAACTTTGCTTCTGACATCGCTGTAAGGAATAAACTTACTGTCGGAATTCTCAAGGTCGGGATCGGCACGAAAAAGGAGCACCCATTTACCTTTGACATCGAGCCCTTTATAGTCACTCCACTTAAGACTATCTGTTTCAATATCAAAACCATATCCAACAAAAACTACGGGTGCATTGAAATTGCCATTGGATGAAAACGAGAGCGGAATAAAATCCTTCTTCAACACACCTTCAAACCCATCGAACGCCAATTTATTCTTTTCACCAAGCTTTACATCGGTCACGATCTCAAAATACTGAAATCCATTTTCAAACATCAGCTTTAACCCATCGGATTTGAAATGGTCACGAATATAGGATGCTGCAACCCCGATCTCGGGTGTTCCCGGTTTCCTTCCCTTCAGCGAATCCGAAGCAAGAAAGCGAACATAGGTCTGAAGGTCTTTCGCTGAAATATCAGTTGTTTGAGACCCTGCACGCAACGTGAGCATCAACAGGGTTGAAATGGCAATGGCTCTGAGAATATACATAATAGCTTTTATTAATTACGAATTATACCGAAATCAACGACTTAATAATTCCACCCCCGAGAACCAGGTCTCCATCGTAGAAAACGGCACTCTGTCCGGGTGTAATAGCATCATTGGGGTGAAAGAAGGTGACCTTAACCTCCCCGGTTCCGGCAGGTTCTATCAATGCTTCCCGCTCCGTTTGCGCAGAACGGATCTTTGCGGTACACGCCAAGGCGTTTTCCACGGACGAAACAGAGATCCAGTTAAGGTCGTTTACCAAAAATGATGCATTAAAAGTTTCAACACGGGTTCCAACCACAACATGGTTGGCCTCCAAATCCAGGCGGATCACGTACAAAGGCTCTGCATGCGCAATACCAAGACCTTTACGCTGGCCTATGGTATAATTCCAGATTCCCAGATGCTGACCGAGAATATTACCCTGCGTATCAACGATATTTCCAGGATTTTCCGGCACATCCAACAAATCCTTGTAGTCACCACTATAAAAATCCTGGCTTTCCTCCTTGTCATATCCCGGGATCCCGGCATTCCTGGCAATCTCCTTGATCTCCGTTTTGTTATAACCTCCTAACGGAAGCATCACCCGGGATAATTGCTCCTGATTTAACCGGTAGATAAAATAGGTCTGATCCTTCTTCATATCCACCCCTTTCATCAGAATAAAACGCTTTCGTTCGTCGCTCCAATCCATTCGTGCATAGTGCCCGGTGGCAAAATAATCGAATTCAATGCCAGCTTTTGCCGTCATGGCTGGGAGCAATCCGAATTTGATCAGCTGGTTGCATTTGATGCAAGGGTTGGGCGTACGGCCTGCAAGGTATTCAGATTTGAAATATTGGAGAACCGAATCCTTATATTCAGCAGAACAATCGAAAACATAATGGGGAATCCCGACAACAGCTGCAATTTCTTTTGCTTCACGAATCTCCTCCTCTTCATCTGAACCATAGCAGGCATGTTTTCCGGTGGATTTGTACCGGCCGTCCCAAATTGCCATGGTTACGCCTATTACGTTGTACCCCTGCTGCTTGAGCAGGTATGCAGCCACCGAAGAATCAACGCCCCCGCTTAATCCCACAATAACGGTTGATTTCTTTGACAAAATATATAATGTATAGTTAGACTTCAGAAAATTGTGTGCAAAGTTAGCGATTATTTTATTTGAACCATTTTCAGGGTCTTAACGGAACCGGATGTGTTAAGTTGCAGAATAATATTTTTTTAATTATCAAACCTCCTTATCTTTAACCCTGCCATTTTTTTGTTGACTAACAGATGCAAATCAAAACCCTCATGCTATGACAATCTATAAAAGACTTATTCTGCTAACCGGTATCATCCTGGTTTCACTTACCTCCTGTCATAAAAATTCTTCGGATACACCCACCGGTCCGAAGCAAATGAAAGACCTGATTATACCCCCAAGCTTCAACTGGGAGAGTACGCATCAGGTAAGTCTTACCCTGGCCGTTGATTTGCCGGGCAGCATCGGATTACTTTCCCGGATTAATATCTACGACGGAAACCCGCTTGAGAACGGCATTGTGTTGCTCAACGGATCGGCCGGTTACAATTTCCCGTTTACCAGTGACCTCAGAATCCCGACAGCCCTCAAACAATTATACCTTGAGTTGAAAACCGCAGACGGTTTTAGCCGGATTGCCGTGGTAAATATCACCTCCGACATTCAGTACACCTTTACGCTAAACCAAAACAGCCTGAAAGAAATTATTACAATTGGGGAACCGGATTGTTCCAGTGGCTGCGATGTTACCGTAACAGGCAATTCAGTGACTGTTAAAAACGGCAAGACCTATTGCATCACCTCTGCATTTACCGGCACGGTCAATTTCGAATTCTGGAATGGCGGAGGGACTCTTAAAATTTGTTCGAATGCCAATATCAGCAGCATCAATAGCCTCGGAGGAACAAATTGTTCCATTGTTGTAACTGCGGGAGGAACCCTGAATGTAACCAATTCATTTTCTATGGATGGCAATTCGGCCATCACGGTTTACCCTACGGCCAATGCTCATTTTAACGGTGGCATCAACATGAATCAGTCTGGCACCCATCTAACGAACTACTCATCCGGCATGACCATTGGTCAGGCTTTCTCTCCCAATGGAACGGTGCTGAATTACGGCACGCTTGGGGTTACCGGTGATTACAATATCAATGGCAACGGGATCCTGAACAACCAGGGAACCTTAAATATCAGTGGTTCTCTTCAAACGAACCACGATATGACCAACACCGGGACCATCGAAGTTCAGGGGTCAGCCAACCTGAACAGCAGCAGCATTGTAGAGAACGATTGCAAATTCATTGTTCACGGAAGCTTAAATGTAAATCCCGGAACATTTACAATGAACAACGGATATCTGAAAGTTTACCTGGGTATTAATTTAAACAGCGGGGTATTCAAGCTGATGAACCAATCGCAGGTTTCGGCTCAGACCATGACCCTTAACTCAAGTTTGCAGGGAACGGGTAGTCGCAGTACGGTTAAGACCACAACTTCTACCATCAATGGGGCGCAGGTTACAGGACCCATTGAATTCGCCACGCAGAACGGAACAATCAGCAACGGAAGCGCTGCTAATTTTGTGAATGGGGCCACCCTGGTTAGCTGGGCAAACATGAATAACTACATCCCGACAAGTACCTGTAACCCGGAAGGAAGCGGTATGCCGGTGGTTACTGACACCGACGGCGATGGTGTACCCGATACCCTGGATGATTATCCGAATGATGCCACCCGCGCATACAATAACTACTTTCCGGGTAAGAACCAGTTTGCCACCCTTGCTTTCGAGGATCTTTGGCCTTCAATGGGAGATTACGACATGAATGATCTGGTACTGGACTGCAACTACTGGTATATTACCAACGCCCAGAATAAAGTTGTGGATATCAAACCAAAATTTTATGCCCGGGCAGCCGGAGCAACCCTGCAAAACGCCTTTGGTTTTCAGTTGGATGGTGTATTGCCGGCTGCCGTTCAATCAGTCCAGATCGCTCCGGCAAACACCTTACGATATAACTACATTACGGTGGCCGCCAATGGCGTGGAGGCAAATCAGGCAAAAGCCGTGATCATACCTTTCGACAATTACGAGAATGTGATCCACAGGGCCGGAGGTTCCATGTACAACACGATCAACAATGGATATTATGGCTTGTCGGATACAGTTTTCATCAACCTCCATTTTGCCACTCCGCAAACGCAATCCGATGTCGGGACACCGCCTTATAACCCTTTTCTGATAAGAGGTCTGAACAGGGGCATCGAAATTCACATGCCCGATCACCTGCCTACTTCACTGGCCGATCCTACATATTTTGGCACCGGAGATGACAGTTCTGATCCAGCAACCGGACGTTATTATAAGTCCCAGACCGGACTCCCCTGGGGAATCATTACCCCGCAGAAGTTTGATTATACATGGGAGACTGTGGAGGTCGTATTCGGACATCTGAAGTTTGGGACCTGGGCAGAATCTGGTGGAGTGCAATATCCCGACTGGTATAAAAACCTTTCAGGATACAGAGATCCTTCACAGATATACACCATTCCTGGCGGCAAATAAGCTACGGGGTTCCAAGCTATACTTTCGAAAACCGAAAAAAAACAATCAGGTAACAGGCCACACAGAAAACCCCAACTCCCGATATCACAAACAGGACCTGAGAGCCAACCGTATACCACAGGATTCCGGCCAGGGTACTTGCAAGAAGCGTGGATATACTGGCAAAGCTATTGTAGAAGCCAAGGGCTGTTGCCGTCTCCTTTTTTTCGGCCATATTTGAGATCAGCGCCTTTGAAATCCCTTCGGTGCAGGCAGCATAGATGCCATAAAGAAAGAACAATGAGCCAAACATGATGATTGAGGAGGCAAACCCGATTCCGGAATAAACGATAGAAAAGAGGATCAAACCTGAAATCAGCATCGTTTTCAAACCGATCCTATCGGCCAGAACACCCACCGGATATGAAAAAAGGGCATAGATGAGGTTGTAAAAAATGTAAACCCCTATCATCATGGTATCGGATAAATTATGTTCTTTGAGTGAGAGCAGCAGAAAGGCATCAGAACTGTTGAACAGGGTGAACACCAAAAGGCCGGCAACCAGGTACCTGAAGGCCGGTGTTGCCCTCCTCCAATATTTCAGGTAGGAAAAGAAACCAACACCGCTGGATGGTGATCCGGTGGGAAGGTTCGACTCGGTGACCTTATCATGCAACATGAAGGTAAGTCCGATTGCCATAAGACCCGGAATAAAAGCAATGAAAAACAGCCATTTATACTGACCCGGGAAAAACCATAGAAAGATCAGGGCAACAACCGGGCCGATGGAGGCCCCAAGAGTGTCCATGGCACGGTGAAATCCGAATACTTTCCCTTTGTGCTCTTTGGTTGTTTCATCGCTCAGGATGGCATCGCGGGCACTGGTCCGGATACCCTTCCCAAGCCGGTCAAGCGTTCGGGCAAAAAAGATCCACAGCGGAAAAGTCAGGATCGCCATCATGGGTTTGGAAATAGCACTCAGCAAATATCCTCCACGAACAAACGGCACGCGCTTTCCCATCAAATCAGAGAGGTGTCCGAAGTACCCTTTACTTAACCCGGCTGTAGCTTCAGCAAAACCTTCGAGAATTCCGATAAGCAGCACCGAGAATCCAATCGATTTAAGGTACACGGGTATAATGGGATAAAGCATCTCGCTGGCAATGTCGGTAAACAAGCTCACGAATGATACGAGGATAATAGTGCGGGTAAGGATGCGTCGTTGGAAAGAGGTCATGGCGAAACGTCGAAAAATCAGTTAAAGTAAGTTAAATATTCTTTTGCGGCGGCACTGAGTTTATTATTCCAGTGCTGGCTTGCGGACCTTGCATTTCTTTGAGTTTCTGGATCTGTATAACGCAATTTTTTTAACGTATTAAATGCATTGATCCGGGTTTCGAATTCGAATTTGGTGCCAGTGTACGAGATCAATTCAGGCAGAAGTGAATTTTCGCCCATGGCAATTGAAATTTCGAGCCACTTCATGTGTATGTTTTTGCCTCGCCAGCCTTCCAGGTTCCTGGTTTGTTGCAGGTAGACTCCTGCCTTTTCAGGGAAAGAGTGACACAGGGCATTCAAGGCAATTTCGATATTGAGCCAGGAAGAATCGCTGAGGCATCCCTCCACAGCAGATTGCAGGACTGCCGGGACAGGATTCAATCCTTTCAGTGCCGACTTCCGTACGTTGGCATCCGTCGAGGTGAGCGCCTTTTCGAAAATCTGTATGCATGAATCATTCGCATCGCCGGTTAGCTGATCCAAAATCTCTGCCCTGATGAGCCAGAATCTCTCCTGGTCATAGGACTTGACGAGGAGTGCACGCTTTTTATCCTGCGGGAACGTTTTTATTGCGAGCAAAGCATCGTACCTGTCGATCATGTTGTCAGCCTTCATGACCTGGGCAGAAAGCTCCTCAAAACTGCGGTCGAAGGTGACCTTTTTCAAAATCTGACGGTTTGGATCAAAGAGGATGAAGTCGAGGGATTTCCTGGAAGGGTTTGGAATGATCAGCTCGGTATATTTATTTTCAACCCATGCTGTTGCCTTCGCCGATGTTCCATCCTTATAGTGAACCTCAAATTTGACAGGCATTTTAAACAACCCAACCAGATCATTTGTTTCGTGTATCTGCCATACCTGAATGTGCGTATTTCTCAGGCCAGTGGTGTCATTTGTAACATTGTAATTTACTTTATAGGCCGGTTCTCCACCGCGAAGCACCCATTCATCGAAAAACCAGTTGTACGGTTTTCCTGTCACATCATATACGCAACGAATAAAATCATCGGTCTCGGCATAGTTGAACCCATACTCCTCAAGGTAGTGTTTAACGGCATCCCTGAACTCCTTCTCTCCCATCACATACCTGAGCATATCAAGTACCAGTGAGCCTTTCTGATAGATCCGCTGCACACCTCCCTGCGTACCGCCAACCGGGAAGTTATTCTTCCGGGCTGCATCGAACGATTGAATCGCCTCATCGTTCCTGATATTCTGGTAATAATCTTCACCGAAAATGCTCCGCTCAAATAACTTGGCATAATAGGTTCCAAAACTCTCTGTAAGCCAAACATCCCTGTTTACAAAATGACCGATATAATTCCCAAACCACTGGTGGGCCAGTTCATGGGCATTTACATTTACATAATTACGTTGCCACCAGGCACGGGGTTCAATCAGCATGAAGTCGCCGAAAACAGTGCTCGTGGTGGTCTCCATGGCACCATACATATAATCGATCACAGGAGCTTCCCGGTAAACCGGATAGGGGTAATTTACCCCCATCTCCTTTTCGAAAAAACCGAACATCTGTTCGGTATACTTATAGGTAGTAGCCACCCGGTCGGACATACCGGCGTAGTACCAGTATTCGAGCGGCACCCCGCGTGCCGTTTTGGACGTTTTGAAATCATAATCACCGATTACCAGGGAGGTGGAGAAAAACGGATGGTCTCTTTTCATGGCATAGTGCCAGGTAAGGGTACCATTTCTGTTGTCGGTGATCTCCAGCCTTTCACCGTTGGAAAAAACCTTGAACCTGTTATCGAAAGTGACATAAAGATCCATCGTAATCCTGGCATCCATATAAGGCAGCCAGCCACTTGCACGGTGAGCCCAGATCGATTTTCTCTTGCCCTCCTCTTCGGGCTTCCACCCGATGAAATAGATAGGTCCCGCTTTGGGTGTGGCTTCATAGGCAATCTTTAGACGGGCCTCTTTCCCCTTTTCAAGTGGGAACCCCAGGGGCCGGATGATCAGGTTGTTTTGCGATTGTTCAAAAGCTACAGAAGCACCTTCCAGGGAAACGGAGGAAACGATAAAATCGGGGCAATTAAACACGATGGAATCGGTGGTGTACCGGTTAGGGATGAAGGTAAATTCAGCACTTGCCATGACCTTGTTCTCTTCCGGCTTAAATGCTACCGAAGCTTTTATATGCTTCAGGGTGACCATAAGATCGGGAGGAACGGCAGCGGGATCGGCATAGTAGGTGACGGTTTTCTCCTGCGCGAAAGCGACATGGAGGGTAAGGAATAAAATCATTGTCAGGAAACAAAATAACCGGCGGTGTATTGCTTTAACGGGATTCGGCATGAAACTGAAATTTTAGTAAGTTTGCTGACGCGAATTGGCATAACTGACGCGCAAAGTGAACCAAAAGTACAACTTTCCTGTGAAGATAATCTCTCTTAAAGAGAAACTCATCCTCTACTTCCTGCTACTTGGTATAGGTGCAATTGCGCTACTCAGCGTTTTCTCCTACTACAGCGCCAAAACGGCACTTCTTAACAGAACTTTCGACCAGCTGACTTCGCTCCGAATAGTCAAGAAAAACCAGATTGAACAGTTTTTCAGTGACCGCCGGTATGATCTACTCTTCCTTGCCGGGGCCTCCGAAACACAATTACTCACACAGCAGAACGGTGACCCGGATAAAAAGCCACCGCTCTCTTCTGTAAAAGAGTACCTGCATAAATACCAGTCGCTGGGCAGTTATTTTCCCGCATTTCATATCGTGAGGGCAGATGGTTCAATGGTTAATGGCAACTTTGCCGAAAATGAGTCGCGGATAAACAGGTCCGATCCTTCACTTCCCGATCCGGAAAATTTTAATAAAAAATGTGGTCCCGGAGAGGTTATGATCTCGGATGAATTGACTGATTCGCTCAGCGGAAAAACAGTCATGTTCATGGCCACAATGATAACCGGGACAAAAGACGGGAAGCAAATAAACCTGGGCACACTCTTCCTTGAACTCTCGGCCGATGCCATCAATTTCATCATGCTAAACAATAATCCGGCAAGCGGACTCGGACTGTCGGGAGAGACATATCTGGTGGGCCCTGACTACAAGATGCGCTCTGCATCGCGGTTCATCTCCGGTTCCATTCTTCGTACCGAGGTGAAAACGAAACCCGCCATCGAGGCCTATTCCGGATCCGAAGGTTGCATTATTACGAACGATTACCGGGGTATTCCGGTCCTCTCCTCCTTCAGCAGAATAAATATTAAAGGACTCGATTGGATAATTCTTGCCGAGATAGATATAAAGGAGGCCATGGTTCCTGTTTTCGAACTAAGGACCCGGATACTGTTTCTGAGTATTCTCATTGTTTCGATCTTCTTTGGATTCGTTTTCTTCATTTCACGTCAGATCACGAAACCTTTGATCCGGTTGAAAGATGCTGCGATTAATGTCGGACATGGGCGCTATGATATTGACCTTCCGATCGAGACCCGCGATGAAATCGGCGCCCTTACCGAGGCATTTAACATCATGGCAAGGCAGATCAAAGAAAAAACAACGGACCTGCAGCAGGAACGCTTTGGTCGATTGCGGAGCGTAATTGACGGAGAGGAGATGGAACGTCAGCGGTTGTCGCGCGAACTCCACGACGGGATAGGGCAGTTGCTGATTGCGATTAAACTGCGGCTCGAAGGCTTACTTTACCAGGATGCGAGGGAAATCAAGAATTCGATCCAGGAGTTGAAAAAATATTTCGACACCATAATCGATGAAGTCCGCCGGATATCCAACAACCTGATGCCCTCCGTCCTTGAAGCCTTCGGAATCACCATCGCATTCCGTAATCTCTTTGCAGATACCGAAGAACTCAGTGGTCTTCGTATCCAGTTTGTCTCGAAAGGTAGTTTTGAAGATCTCGATAAAAAGACCAAGACCTATATTTACAGACTTACCCAGGAGGCCCTCAGCAATATTGTAAAACATGCCGAAGCCGGGGAGGTACATGTTACGCTGGTCCGTGAATTTGAAAAGTTGACCCTGGTGATCCGCGATAACGGGAAGGGATTTTCACTTGAAAATGCCGGGAAGGAAGGTGGAAACGGGATCCATAACATGAATGAACGAGCAAGTCTGCTGCAAGGCACTATCGAGATCAAATCAACACCCGGAAAGGGGACCATCATAACAGTTATTGTTCCAATTACCATACCTTATGTCGGCAATCAGGATTTTCCTCGTGGATGATCACCAGCTGGTGAGAGACGGGATTAAGGCCTTATTAATGGGTGCTGCGAACCTCGATATTATCGGAGAGGCATCAACAGGCAAAGAGTGCTTTGAAAAGATCGCAACGAACCCGCCCGATATCCTTATTCTGGATATCTCCCTTCCGGATACAACCGGGATTGAGATCACGAAGCGGATAACCGTTGAATATCCTGACATGCATGTATTGATCCTGTCAATGTATACCAACGAGGATTTTATCTTCAACTCGGTAAAGGCAGGGGCAAGAGGTTACCTTCCAAAGAATACTTCCCGCGAAGAACTTCTGAATGCCATTCACGCAATTTTTAAGGGGGAAGAGTTTTTCTCCGACTCCATCTCAAAGATCATGCTGCGGAGTTATGTCCGCAAAGCCAAAGAGGATGACTCTGCACCCAGTCGCCCTGCGGTTCAGCTTACCTTGCGTGAGATCGAAATCCTGAAACTTTTTGCCGAAGGATATATCAACAAGGAGATCAGCGATAAACTCGATATCAGCATCCGGACTGTTGAAACCCACAAGAACCACATCATGAAAAAACTTGAACTGAAGAGTACGGTTGAGCTCATCAAGTTTGCCATCAAAAACAAGTTTGTGGAGATTTAGGCAGTGGTTAATAATTTCAGCAAATCTGAATAATAAGTATTTCTTTCGTTGACAATACGTGATTTACGCATGGTCAACGGGGAATACACTGCCCTAAATTTCAGTAGTTTACAGGATTGCAGGTGAGAGCCGATCACCCTAACATTGCATGTGAAAACATGAACAGAAAAATTCACAGCAATGAAGAACACATTTACCTTTCTTTTCCTGGTCGTCCTGTTAATCATCATGCAGGCCAATTTGGGTGTCGCCCAGGAATCCTCCGAGCCCTATGAAACAGTTAAAGCTCCTGCTCAATTCAATCTGGGAGCTGATCTCGTGAGCCGGTATATCTGGCGGGGCCGCGATTACGGAAACTCTCCTTCTGTTCAACCCAACATTTCGTTTTCAGTAGCGGGTTTCAAAATCGGCGCCTGGGGAAGCTACGGGCTGGCACAGTCTACCAAAAAGATCAACGATACAACCCTGGTAAACATGGGGCACTATGCCGAACTTGACCTCTACGTTTGTTATACTTACAAATGGTTTACCCTTCAGGTAACCGATTTTTTCTTTCCCAACCCCCTCAATGCCAACGACGGCAATAAATATTATAATTACAAGAATGCGACAACCGGACATACCCTGGAAGGATGCCTCATGTTTGCCGGTCCGGAAAAATTTCCGTTGCAGTTGTGTGTTTCGACATTCTTTTACGGAGCCGATAAGGGCAAGGACAGCCTGGGGATTTATGGAGCCGGATCAACGAACAACTACTCAACTTACATTGAGGCTGCCTATATTTTTAAACTCAAAAAGATAGGGGTTGATCTGAAGCCATTCGCAGCAGCCATCGCATTCGGATCAGCCTGGTATGGAGATTATGCCGGGTTTGTCAATTGCGGGCTCACCGCTTCAAAAACAATTCCCATCACGGAGAAATTTTCTCTGCCAATTTATGTTTCCGCCATCACCAATCCGCAGGCGGAAAGTGTATTCCTTGTTGTGGGGATTACCTTGTAAATGGCGAAATGGTGAAATAGCGAAAACAATTGACGCTGTGACGCTGTTACTCTGTGACTTTGTGACTTAAAAAATACTTCAATCGTAAATCGAAATCGTCAAATCTAAAATCGTAATTATGGGTACAATCGATGTTGGTTCAACCGGGTTTATGCTGCTGTCGGCCAGCCTGGTTATGTTAATGACGCCTGCACTGGCGTTCTTTTATGGCGGATTGGCCACCAAGCGAAACATCCTCGGAATCATGATCCAGAGTTTTGCATCCCTTGGCTGGACAACAGTTCTCTGGGTTACTTTCGGGTATTCACTCTGTTTCAGTGGTGGAGAAGGCGGATTCTTTGGAAATTTTGACAAAGCCTTTCTGCACGGCATCTCCATTGATACATTATATACCGGCAACGGTAAGATACCGGAGATCGTCTTTATCGTATATCAGATGATGTTTGCCATTATTACACCTGCCCTGATCACCGGAGCGTTTGTAAATCGCGTACGATTCAGTGCCTACATGATCTTCCTGACTGTTTGGCAGATCCTCGTTTACTACCCGTTCGTACATATGATCTGGGGTGGTGGTTTACTTGCCCAATGGGGAATCCTTGATTTTGCAGGAGGCATTGTGGTTCATGCAACAGCTGGTTTTGCAGCCCTCGCCGCGGTCTTTTTTGTGGGTGCGCGGAGCGATAAAAATTCAACACCCAACAGTATACCGCTGGTTGCCATCGGAAGCGGACTCTTATGGTTTGGCTGGTACGGGTTCAATGCCGGCAGCGAACTCCAGGTCGATAAAATCACGGCGCTTGCGTTTATCAACACCGATGTGGCTGCCTCTTTCGCAACAGCAGCCTGGGTAGCCATCGAATGGACCCGGGAACGAAAGCCCAAACTGATCGGATTACTCACCGGTTCGATCGCAGGATTGGCAACCATAACACCCTGTGCGGGGTTCGTACCCATGTGGTCAGCACCTATAATCGGGGTAGCTGCAGGAATTTGCTGCTACCTTGCTGTCATGCTAAAAAACAAAATGAAATGGGATGATGCCCTGGATGTGTGGGGAGTACACGGCGTCGGCGGCGTTCTGGGTACAATTTTGCTTGGGGTTTTTGCGACTAAAGCGATTAACCCTGCTGTTGCTGCCGAGGGTTTATGGTTTGGAGAGAGCACTTTCTTTTTCAAACAGCTTATCGTGGTGATTGCGTCAGCAGCATATGCATTCATTTTTACCTATATAATGCTTGCGCTGATCAACCTGATCACAAAGGTAAGAGTGGATGAGGAACATGAAAAACTTGGCCTGGATGTCGCCCTGCATGGAGAATCTGCCTATGACGAAGGCTCCCTCTAATTCGTCTTCAACATTCTGATCTTGTAGTTTTAAGGTCCCGGTTCTCCGGGACCTTTTTCTTTGTACTTTTGCACACTTGTTCATTTTCAAAAAAATCCCGCGATACCGATGAATCTTGTAACCACCATCACAGAGGCGAAGCTCCTGATCAGGAACAAGAAGTCCCGGGGCGCCAGCATAGGCTTTGTTCCTACCATGGGGGCGCTGCATGAAGGACATTTGCAGCTGATCCGGAGGTCCTGTGCCGAGAATGACTTTACCGTGTGCAGCATTTTTGTGAATCCCATTCAGTTTAACAACCCTGAAGATCTGAAAAAATATCCACGAACCCTTGATCGGGATGAAAAATTGCTGGATGGAGCGGGTTGTGACCTTATTTTTGTACCCGGTACCGATGAGATGTACCCTGACAACCAGGCAGATGACCTTGACATCGACTTTGGAATGCTGGATAAAGTGATGGAGGGAAAGTACAGGCCGGGGCATTTTAAAGGGGTTGCCGTGGTCGTAAAGAAACTTTTTGAAATTGTCGCCCCGGATCGGGCCTATTTCGGTAAAAAAGATTTCCAGCAGCTGGCTATTATTCAGCACCTGGTGAAGTCATTATCGATGCCGGTAACGATTGTCCCGTGCAACACCGTGAGGGAGCCCGACGGTCTCGCTATGAGCTCAAGAAACATGCGGCTAAGTGCCTCCGAACGGCTTATTGCGCCCAGAATTTACGAGGTGCTCAGTAAGGTAAAGGATGAATTGGATAGAAAATCAGTTGCCGAGGTGAAGATCTGGGCCACAAGAAGCATTGAAGAGGTCGCTGGTTTATCGGTGGAATATTTTGAGATCAGCGACCAAGAGACGCTTCTCCCCATACAGCAGGCTGGCGCAAAAGATCGTGCAGTAGCATTTGTGGCTGTTAAACTTGGCGAGGTGCGACTGATCGACAATATTGAACTTTTTTCGTAATTTTGCAGCATGATGCATATTCAAGTATTAAAATCGAAGATTCATCGTGCTACCGTCACCGACGCCAACATCAATTATGTTGGCAGTATTACCATTGACGAGGACCTGATGAATACCGCCAATCTGATTGAATTTGAAAAGGTACAGGTGCTGAATATCAATAACGGAGAACGGATTGAGACGTATGTCATCAAAGGAAAAAAAAGGAGCGGCACAATCTGTCTGAACGGTGCTGCTGCAAGAAAATTTTTACCCGGCGACATCGTAATTATTGTTTCCTATGCCGGCATGGAGTTTGAAGCTGCGAAGAAATTCAAACCTGCAATTGCATTTCCTGATTCTGAGAATAAACTTCCTAAGGGTAAAAAGTAATCTGAATGACTGAGTTTGTAGCCGGCCAGACTCCCCGTAAAAATTGGGGTTCTACGATCATTAAATTTGTGCTGTTTCTCGGACTCGGACTCGTCATCATCTGGTTATCGCTTCGCGGATTAAGCCCGGAAGAACGGAAACAGATCCTAAACTCATTCCAGACTGCAAATTACAATTGGGTCATCCTGGCTATCGTACTGGGGATCCTGAGTCACGTTCTTCGTTCGCTCAGATGGATGTTGTTTTTCGAGCCGATGGGGTACAAGCCTTCATTTAAAACAACTTTTTTTGCCGTAATGGTCGGTTATTTTGCAAACATGGCATTTCCAAGATTGGGTGAGGTTACCCGTTGCGGAATTCTTGCAAAATACGAGAAGATCCCTTTTAATAAATCCTTCGGCACCGTAATTACCGAACGGGCTATTGATATGTTCCTTTTTCTTGCCCTCTTTGTAATGATGATCTTTACCCAGGTTGGAACCATCGACAGGTATCTTGATGCAAATATCTATCCGAAAGTTGCTGCAAAGTTCGCCAATCCGATCTTCAACCGGATGTTCTTCCTTATCGCAGCCATCGTCATTGCAGGGGTTGCGGTTTTTGTGTTCCTCTCAAGAAAGAAGATAGCATCCTCCGCCTTTTTCGGTAAAGTCCTGAACCTTGCCCACGGTTTCTGGGAGGGATTAAAATCACTAAGCCAGATCAGCAAACCCGGACTTTTCATCTTTTATTCGGTGGCCATCTGGGCCTTGTATTATTTAATGCTTTACGTTTGTTTCTTTTGCTTTGCTGAAACATCTGCCATTTCACCAGGGGCAGGCCTTTCGGCCCTTGTACTCGGCAGCATCGGCATCATGATCACGCCGGGCGGCATCGGACTATATCCTGCCATTGTGCAGGAGACGCTGCTGCTTTATGGAATTGCTAAAACAACCGGACTTGCACTTGGCTGGATTGTATGGACTGCCCAAACGGCCATGATCCTGATCATCGGCGGAGCCTCTTTAATCCTTTTATCCTTCAATAAGCAATATAATGGAAAATCTCAAGGTCATAAAAAGTAAAATATTCACGATCGAGCAAATTCAAAAGCAGATCGCTATCTGGCGTTTTAAGGAAAAAAAGATCGTATTTACCAACGGATGTTTTGACATTATTCATCTTGGACATGTTGAGTACCTTGCCCAGGCGCGCGACCTTGGCCATATTCTGATCGTCGGACTGAACTCCGATGAATCTGTTCACCGGATTAAAGGCCCTCACCGGCCGGTCAACAAGGAGTCTGCCCGGGAGATAACGTTGGCAGCCTTTAGTTTTGTTGACGGGGTGGTTGTGTTTTCTGAAGACACCCCTTTCAACCTGATCCAGGTCATTCAGCCCGATGTGCTGGTTAAAGGCAAAGATTATGATGAAAAGGAGATCGTGGGTGCTGATATTGTAAAAGCACGGGGTGGCGAAGTTGTTACCATCGACCTGGTAAAAGGCTATTCAACTACCCATACCATAGAAAAAACACATAAAATTCACATGTAACAAAACACCTTCCCATGTCAAAGGTAAAAACCGCATTCTTTTGTCAGAATTGCGGGGCACAGTCACCAAAATGGATGGGCAAATGCAATGCCTGCGGACAGTGGAATACTTTTGTGGAGGAGGTCATACAACGGGAGGAAAAGGGATCTCTGGCATCCTCAATCCGCGATCCCCGATCGGTTATTCCCATTAAAATTTCTGATGTTACCTTCAGCCATGAGGCCAGGATAAATACCCACGACCAGGAACTCAACCGGGTGCTGGGAGGCGGACTCGTTCCCGGGTCCTTAACCCTTATTGGCGGTGAGCCGGGCATAGGCAAATCAACACTCATGCTCCAGGTGGCGCTGAAATGCCCCGATCAAAAAGTGCTTTACATCAGTGGGGAAGAGAGTGAACAACAGATCCGGATGCGGGCAGAGCGGGTCGGGATCAAAAACGAAAACTGCTTCATCCTCACCGAGACCAATACCCAGAAGATATTCCAGCACTTGGAAAATGTGAAGCCGGGAATTATCATAGCCGACTCGATTCAGACCCTGCAAACCGACCTCATTGAATCCTCCTCCGGAAGTGTTTCGCAGATCAAGGAGTGTGCTGCCGAGATGCAGAAATATTCAAAGATCACCAATACTCCGGTTTTCCTGATTGGTCATATCACCAAGGACGGATCGCTGGCAGGGCCCAAGGTGCTGGAGCACATGGTCGATACAGTGCTTCAATTTGAAGGCGACCGAAATTATGGTTACCGCATTTTAAGATCCCTGAAAAACCGGTTCGGGTCAACATCCGAACTGGGCATTTATGAAATGAACGACAGCGGCCTGCGGGAAGTCTCCAACCCATCGGAAATACTGCTCAGCCAGCGCGACGAGAATGTGAGCGGAATTGCCATAGCTGCCATGGTGGAGGGAATGCGGCCCATGCTGATCGAAACCCAGGCGCTTGTCAGCTCGGCCGTTTATGGCACACCCCAAAGGTCCGCCACCGGGTTTGATGTACGCCGTCTTAACATGCTGCTTGCCGTTCTCGAAAAACGCAGCGGCTTCCGGCTTGGGCATAAAGATGTCTTTCTGAACATTGCCGGCGGTATCAAAGTTGACGATCCGGCCATCGACCTCGCCGTGGTTGCAGCGGTTCTGTCATCCAACCAGGACTCTCCTATCGATTCCAAAACCTGCTTTGCCGCCGAAGTAGGCCTCAGCGGGGAGATCCGGCCCATTAATCGGGTTGAACAACGTATCTCGGAAGCAGACAAGCTGGGATTCGAACGTATATTCATCTCGAAATACAACACAAGAGGTGTCGATTTCAAAAGATATACCATCCAGGTTCTGCCTTTCGGCAAGATTGAAGATATTTATAAAAGGCTCTTCGGGTAACGAAAACTAATCCATGCGCAACCGCCCCATTACTTCAAAACAAGACATTCTCGACGTTCTCCGCCGTTGCCAGTGGTGCCATGTCGCAATGGTCGATGCTGAAAATAAACCTTATGTGATCCCGATGAATTTCGGCTTCATTGATGACACCATCTACATTCATGGTGCTGCAGAAGGAAAAAAAATCGGGATTCTGAGGAATAATCCTGCCGTCTGCATCAACTTCAGCATCGATCAGGAGCTGCGTTACCAGAGCGAACAGGTGGCCTGCTCATGGAGCATGAAATATCGCTCGGTTCTCTGCTACGGCACGGTCGAATTTGTGGAAGACCCTGTCGAAAAGATGAAGGGCATGAACGTTGTCATGGCACAATATACCAACCGGGAATTCACATACAATCATCCTTCCATTCGAGAGGTCAGCGTTTTGCGCATAAAGGTGGCACGGTTCGAAGGCAGGGCATACGGATATTGAGAACCTCCGGTCAACAGCTCATTGCTGCCTTTCACCCCTCACTTATAAAGACAAACGTATGCGGAATCCTGTTCAATTTTCAACCTGAATTTAGCATCCTTCTCGACCATAAAGGTATCGAACGACTCAAAATGCTCCCATTCGGTCTCTCCTGGCAACAGAACTGTCATATGGCCGTACACTACGGTCATGTATTCAACAGTTGAAGTACCGAATTCATATTCGCCGGGGGCCATAACACCAAGCGTGGCTGGACCGTCGGGTGTAGTGAAGGCCATAGATTTTACTTTGCCGTCGAAGTATTCGTTTGTTTTGAACATGGAATTGTTTTTGGCAAAAATAGGCAGGATTTCGTAAATTTACAATCGGGCGTTGACAACAATGTTAAATAAACCGCCAAGCGGGGATAAAAAATCATATGGAATACAAAGATTATTATAGTGTACTGGGTGTTGCCAAAGATGCAACGCAGGAGGAGATAAAAAAACAATACAGAAAGCTTGCAATAAAATACCATCCGGATAAAAACCAGGGAAACAAGCAGGCAGAGGACCGTTTTAAGGACCTCGGTGAAGCCTATGAGGTTCTGAGTGATCCGTCAAAACGCAAAAAATATGACCGGTTAGGGTCAAACTGGAAGCAATACGAACAGTCGGGACCGCAGGGTGGTGCTGATTTTTCGCAATGGGCGCAGCAGCAGGGAGGCCGGGGGCGGCAATCCAGAACTTACAGCGAAGAGGATATGGGCGGCGATTTTTCCGACTTCTTCAACTCCTTCTTCGGTGGTGGTGGACGTGGCAGACGCACGGAAAATTCGCCGCAGAAAGGACAGGATTATGAAGCAACCATTGCGATCTCCCTCGAGGAGGCATTTCATGGGGTTGAACGGATGATCTCACTCGGGGAGGAGAAAATAAAGATCACCATTCCCCCCGGCGTGCAGGATGAGCAGGTTCTGCGGGTAAAGGGTAAAGGCGGAACCGGACGACGCGGAGGTGAAAGCGGGCACCTTTACCTTCATGTTGCGGTGGATCCGGATGACCGCTTCGACCGTCAGAACAACGACCTTTATTGTGATGTGCACGTTCCCCTTTACACCGCAGTACTGGGCGGAGAACTCACCATCAATACCCTGAAAGGAAACTTCAATATTAAAATTCCTGCCGAGACCCAAACGGGAAAAACACTAAGGCTCAAAGGTCTGGGAATGCCTGTCTACCAGAAAAAGGTCGAGCCCGGAGCGCTTTACGTGAAAATAATCGTTGATATTCCCACCCGTCTTACGCTGGCTGAAAAGGAGCTTTTCGCAAAATTAGCCTCACTCAGGCCATGAAAATCCGGCCCAGGGTAATCGTCATCGGTGGCGGCTTTGGCGGCATCATGCTGATCCAGAAACTGAAGAACAAACCTGTTGATGTTATCCTGGTTGATCGTCACAATCATCATAATTTTCAGCCACTGCTTTACCAGGTTGCTACCTGCGGATTATCTGCTTCTTCTATTGCCTCACCGTTCAGGCGAATGTTTAAGGGATATAAAAATTTTACCTTTCACCTGGCCGAGGTTCAGAAGATCAACACGGAAGGCAATACGGTGGAAACCGATATCGGAACTTTCATGTTCGATCACCTGGTAATCGCCACCGGATCGGAAACCAATTTCTTCAATAACGAAATGATGGCCCGCCACAGCCTTGTCATGAAATCGCTGGATGACGCGCTCACCATAAGGAATACCCTGCTTGAACAGTTTGAGATCGCCACTGAGTTTGAACAGCCGGAGGAGAAGAAGATCATCCTCAACTTTGTCATTATCGGGGGCGGAGCTACCGGCGTCGAACTGGCGGGTGCCCTGGCAGAATTCAAAAAACATATTATCCCGAAGGATTATCCTGAAATTGATCCTTCATTGATGAATATCCACCTAATTGAAGCTGGAAACCGGCTCCTGCCGGCGATGTCGGACGGGGCTTCTGCAAAAGCCGCTGAATTTCTGACAAGCATGGGAGTCAAGGTCTGGCTCTCAACTACCGTGAAAAATTACGATGGTGTAAATGTTACCCTCACAGACCAGACAATTCTCAGATCTGCCTTCTTCATCTGGTCGGCAGGCGTAAAAGGAAGTCTTATTCCGGGCATCCCCGATGATTCAACCCGGTATGGACGAATCCTTGTTGACGAATACAATAAGGTTTCAGGTCTTGAAAACATATATGCCATTGGGGATGTGGCCGCCATGATCACCCCGGAGATGCCGAAAGGCCATCCGATGCTTGCGTTTCCGGCGATGCAGCAAGGGACAAATGTGGCGAAGAATCTACTTCGTCTGCTCAGGAATGAATCCCCGCAAAAATTCCGTTACCTCGACCTCGGATCCCTGGCCACAGTGGGTCGTCACAAAGCCGTAGCAGACCTTCCATTCCTGAAAACCCAGGGGTTCATTGCCTGGTTCCTGTGGATGGGGCTTCACCTGCTGCGGATCACTGGGTTCCGTAACCGACTCAACGCCCTCTCCGACTGGATGTGGAACTATTTCACCTACGCTTTTTCCTACAGGATCATCTCACGTCCCTCCTGTAAAAATAAACCATATCCGGAGATCCACTGAGTTTTCATTACCAGCATATTGTATTGCCAGGACCCGGTTCTGCCATGAAGCTATTGTAATTTTTTGCAATAATCCCGGGTGAAGCCCGTTTAAAACTACAATAACTGAAAATCTCAAATGATGAAAAAAATCATTGTTGTATGCCTTGTCACCTTGCTGACAGGCATCCTTTCCGGAAATAAAATCAGTGCACAAAATAAAGGTCCGATGGATCCCATGAGTGTTGACGATATGACCATCGGACTGAGCATCGGTCCGGGAACCCCTGTTTGGGGCAACGGCGACGGTTTCGGTCCTGCCCTTAAATTTACTTTTGAAAAGGGCATGTGGCAGGTGGGTCCCGGAGTAATTACCCTGGGCGCTGAAGCAACATTTTCCTTCTTTGGTCACCGTTATGAGAACGATTACCGCGAAGCCTGGATGAACTTTATCTTTGGAGCAAGAAGTGCTTATCACTATGGCTGGAATGTACGCGGTTTAGATACTTACGGTGGCATTCCCCTGGGAATTGGATTCACCGCCTATTCTCATGCCGACAATCCCGGTTATTCGGACTATTTTCCGGTTTATCCTTACGTTGGAATATTTTTCGGTGCTTCCTATTTCTTTAACAGGAACTTTGGGGTAAACGCTGAGTTTGGTTATAATTCTACCTACGCCAACATCGGTATCATCTATAAAATGAAATGATGCAAATGCCCGGGAATTGCGGGTTATCTTTTCTGTGTTTGAAAACTAAGGAGGTAACCGCAAATCTGCGCTCCGATCCAGCCGATGATTCCACCGGCAAACAGACCGGCCAGAATATCTCCCGGGTAATGCACACCGAGGTAAATCCTGGTGTATGCCATCAGGAGGGCCCAGGGCAACATAACCGCGGGGAGCCAGCAGTAACTGCTTTTCAGCAGGAGGATTAGGAAAATGGCAACGGCCATACAGTTGGAGGCATGTGCTGAATAAAACCCTAACTGTCCACCCCGGTAACCATTTACAATATGAACCTTTTCGGCCAGTGTTGGATCATTGCTGGGTCGCAATCGGTGGAAGGAAGCTTTTGCTATGTTTGAACCCTGATCAGACAGCGTGATGGTTAATGCAAGCGTCAGAATAACCGTTACCGATTTCCAACGGTAGGTGCGGATGGTAAGGTAAAGCAGAAGAACAAATAATGGCAACCAAATCAGCATCCTGGTTGCTGCGTACATTAAAGGGTCCAGGAAGTCCCAATGCAATCCGTTCAGGAAAAGTAAGACACGCTGATCAATATGCATGAGGTATTCTATCACGGGTTTACAGGGGTTTTGTATTATGCTTCGGGCGTTTGGTCCGCCGACTGTTTGTTCAATTCATCCCAGAGGATCTCCTTTAATTTATCGAGGCCGGTTTTTTTATGGGATGAAATAAAAATGCAGGGAATTTCTGGCAGGTCCTTCTTCAGTTCATCCGTAATCTCCTGATCTGCCAGGTCGCATTTACTGATGGCAAGCACACGTGTTTTATCCAGTAATTCCGGGTTATACTGTTCCAGTTCACGGAGAAGTATCTGGTACTCTTTCCTGATATCCTTACTGTCTGCAGGCACCATAAAGAGCAGGATCGAGTTGCGTTCAATGTGGCGAAGAAACCTGAATCCCAATCCCTTGCCTTCATGTGCTCCCTCAATGATACCGGGGATGTCGGCCATTACAAACGAACGCTGGTCATGATATTTTACGATCCCAAGGTTTGGAACAAGCGTAGTAAACGGGTAATCGGCAATTTGGGGTTTGGCAGCTGAGATAACAGAAAGCAGTGTTGATTTGCCGGCATTCGGAAAGCCAACAAGACCTACGTCGGCCAGCATTTTGAGTTCGAGGATCTTCCAGCTTTCAATGCCGGGCTCCCCCGGCTGAGCAAATTTGGGTGCCTGTCGTGTTGGTGTTTTAAAATGGTCATTCCCGAGGCCGCCTCGTCCACCCGGCACGATCACATGAGTTTGTCCATCTTCGGTAATTTCGCATTCAAATTCTCCGGTTTCAGCATCCCGGGCAATCGTACCCAATGGTACTTCAATGATGATATCCTTTCCATTGGCTCCGTGCATCAACTGTTTCGATCCACATTCTCCATGCTCGGCCCGCAGGTGCTTCGTAAATTTCAGATGAAGAAGTGTCCACAGCTGACTGTTTCCCTGTAAGATAACATGGCCTCCCCTGCCTCCGTCACCTCCGTCGGGACCGCCATGAGCATTTGTCCGGGTACGTAAAAAATGTCTTGATCCAGCCCCCCCGTTACCGGAAGCACAAAATATTTTGACGTAATCTACAAAATTTGAATCGGACATGTGAAATAGTGAAATAGCGAAATGGTGAAATAGCGAAATGGGTTTGTCAGGATTTGATGACAGAGCAAAGCTGGTTGAAAATATTATCGATGGTACCCACTCCGTAAACCTCCCGGTAAGTGCCCTTCTCCTTGTAGTAATCAACCAGGGGCTTTGTATGATGAAGGTATTGCACCAGGCGGTGCTTTATTACCTCTTCGGTGTCATCCTTCCTTCCCTGCTCAAGGGCCCTGTTCACAAGCCTTGCAGCAAGTTCATCAACCTCAACTTCAAGTGCCAGGACAAGGTCAACTTTCTGGCCAATTTTTAATAGCATCCTGTCTAATTCCTCTGCCTGGTTCAGGGTACGAGGAAAACCATCCAGTACGAATCCGTCGGCATTTTGGTGCTTCAGAAAAACGGATTCCATGATTTCGATAAGCAGTTCATCTGGCACAAGGTGACCGGCTTCCATCATGGCTTTGACCTTTAGGCCAAGCGGGGTGTATCCGCTGACCTCAGCCCGCAGGATGTCTCCGGTCGAAATATGCTTCCAATTGTACTCTTTGGCGATTTTTACTGCCTGGGTTCCCTTTCCTGCCCCCGGCGGACCGAACAAAATCAGATTGAACATAATCGCGGTATTACTTCACCAGTTTATAAATCTCAGGCAGGTTCCGGCCATACCCATCGTAATCGAGTCCATAGCCAACAATAAATTCCGTCGGAATGGTCAGTCCAAGGTAATCAATTTCGAACGATTTCTGGAAAGCCTCCGGTTTAAAACAAAAACAGGCCAATTTCACACTTTCCGGATTTTTTTCACGGATATCAATGAGTAGTTTATCCATGGTAATTCCAGTATCTACGATATCTTCCACCACAATGATATGCCTGCCCTTTAACTCCTCTCCAACGCCAATGAGCTCCTTTACCTTGCTGGTTGTCAGCGTTCCGGAATATGATGCGTACTTTACAAACGATATTTCACAAGGGATTGTAATCTTGCGCAGCAGATCAGCTGCAAAAATAAATGCCCCGTTGAGAATGGCCAGAAAAAGTGGGTTTTTACCTTCATAATCCTTGTTGATCCTTCCCGCAATGCCAGAAATAGCGTCATCGATCTCTGCGCTTGTAATTGATTTTTCGAAGGTTAAATCCTTTACCTGTACTTTCGTCATCCCCTGTTGATGTTTGCTTTAGGCAAAGGTAGTTAATTATTCACTACTTTTGCTGTGAATCAGAAATCAGCAAACGCATGATCCCCAAAGTCAGCATCATCATGGGCAGCACTTCCGACCTCCCCGTTATGGAAGCCGCCGCTAAGTTTCTCAACGAAATGAAAATCCCATTCGAAATGAACGCTTTGTCGGCCCACCGTACCCCGGAAAAAGTGGAGGAATTTGCCCGGGGAGCAAGGCAACGTGGCATCCGGGTAATCATTGCAGCCGCCGGCATGGCAGCACATTTGCCTGGCGTTATCGCTGCCATGACAACGCTGCCGGTAATCGGAGTCCCCATTAAAGCATCACTCGACGGACTTGATTCCCTTCTGGCCATCGTGCAGATGCCCCCGGGAATTCCTGTGGCAACGGTTGGGATCAACGGAGCCCAGAATGCGGCAATCCTGGCTGCTGAGATTTTGGCAACAGGCGATGATCAGTTGCATGAAAAAATGTTGATCTTCAAAGAAGAGCTGAAGAAAAAGGTGATCAAGGCAAACGAAGAGCTGGCTGGCGTGAAATACGAATTTAAGGTTTAACGTTTCTGCACCACCATCATCCCATCACGGAACGGGAGCAGAAGGTTGTCAACACGCACATCCCGTTGCACAAATTCGTTGAATTGTATGATGCCAAGCGTGTCCCTATCCGGGTTAGCAAGGCTTTTTACCACTTTCCCATCCCATAATGCATTATCTGCGAGAATAAATCCACCCGGCCGCACCTGATCGAAAACCAGATTGTAGTAGTCGAGGTAATTGGGTTTATCTGCATCAATATACACCAGGTCCCAAACCTCATTAAACGTTGGGATGATGGTTTTTGCCTCGCCGAGATGTAAAAATATCTGCTTCTCCATCCCCGATTCCCAGATGTATCTGCGGATGATCTCTTCCTGTTCCGGATTCACCTCCAAGGTGTGAAGAACTCCGGATGGTGGCATCCCCGAAGCCAGGCAAATGGCGGAATAACCGGTAAAAGTCCCGATTTCAAGCACACGTTCCGGCTTCATCATTTCACTTACAAACCGAAGAAAGGTTCCTTGCGTCGAACCTGCAAGCATCTGAGGATAAACCTGGGAAAGATGGGTTTCATGATTCAGCTTCTCCAGGATGGGCAACTCCGGGGAAGAATGGCTTGCAGCATATTCCAATAGTGCATCCGATATCATCTTATTCTATGTTTTGAAGGTTAGCATACTAAGGTTCTCTACTGCGAATATTTCGTTCGCGATTTCAAGCAACTGCGCCGATGAAACTGAGGCTATCTTCTGCTGGATCGTGACTGTTGACTCATACCGATCCTGCATGAGAAAGCTTTTGCCAATGGCAAGCATGGACGACAGGTTTGATTCCCGTGCAATCGCAAGTTGCCCGGTGAGTTGCTTTTGAATGGTGTGAAGCCGGGCACCGCTTAACTTCTCTTCGCGGATACGCCTGAGCTCCTGGTAAACAATTGCCAGAGCTGGTTCATACCGCGCAGGTTCCGTGCCAAAATAGATGGTAACAATTCCCGTGTCGGAGAAGGTGCTGTAGTTTGATTCGTTATGATAGGTAAGTCCGTTCCGTTCGCGCAATGCCAGAGAAAGACGTGAATTCATTACAGGACCGCCAAGCATGTTGTTCAGTAGCGCCAGCGGTATTTTTCGTTCATCCGTAAACGGATAGGCGGTTGTTCCCAGAAGGCAATGTACCTGACTGATTTTTTTCCGGGTCGATTTGGTTACCGGCAAACCAGGGGTGAATGGCTTCCTTGGGTTTGTATTGGTTCTTCCGGGTATTTCACTGAAGTATTTCGTTACAAGTTTCCGGAGTTTTTCGGAAGAAATATTCCCGACAGAAGCAATTACTACCTGGTCAGGCTGGTAATTACGCTGAATGAACCTTTTGACATCCTCGTGCGAGAACTTTTTCAGACTTGCGGCTGTTCCGAGAATGTTCTTTCCCAAAGGATGGCCCGCAAACAACAGATCCTCAAAATCATCAAAAATCTGTTCAGCAGGGGTGTCCTGGCATGCTCGGATCTCGTCGATCACCACCAGTTTTTCCTTGGCAAGCTCCTTCTCCGGAAAGGTGGAATGAAAGAGGATGTCCTGAAATAATTCCAGGGTCCGTTCGTAGTATTGTGTAAGAAAGGAGGCATGAATACAGGTATCTTCCTTGGTGGTAAAGGCATTCAGATCAGCTCCGATGTTTTCAAGGCGATTCAGTACCTGGTAGACATTTCGTTTTTGTGTCCCTTTGAAAATGGTGTGTTCTATGAAATGGGCCATTCCATGTTCCCGTTCGGTTTCATCACGAGAACCGGCACCTACAAATATTCCGCAATGCGATACAGGACTTGAAACGCATTGGTGCACTAACCTGATCCCATTGGGCAATGTGAATTGATGCAGCTCCATTCGCTATTTCCGGCTTTCGATCAGGATTTCAAGAAGCCTGATCCCTGCTTCAGAGATGACGGTACCCGGACCAAAAATTGCAATTGCACCGGATTTGTAGAGAAAATCGTAATCCTGCGGAGGGATCACACCACCTACAATCACCATAATATCCTCTCTCCCTAAGGTCTTCAGCGCTTCAATCACCTGTGGAACCAGGGTTTTGTGCCCACCGGCAAGGCTTGACACACCAAGGATATGTACGTCGTTTTCCACTGCCTGTTTCGCCGATTCGGCAGGAGTCTGGAAAAGGGGACCAACATCTACGTCGAATCCGATATCGGCATAGCCGGTAGCAACTACTTTGGCGCCACGGTCATGTCCGTCCTGTCCCATTTTGGCAATCATGATCCGCGGACGACGGCCTTCCATCTCTGCGAATTTGTCGGCCATTTCACGCGCCTTGCGGAACTGGTCATTATCTTTCGATTCCGAGGAGTAGACTCCCGAGATACTTCTGATCACAGCTTTATACCTCCCGTAAACTTTTTCCAGTGCAAAGGAAATTTCTCCGAGCGACGCCCGCTTCCTGGCTGCCACAACAGCAATGGCAAGCAGGTTTCCTTCACCAGACGATGCTGCCTGGGTGAGTTCGTCGAGAATCTCCTGAACCTCAGTATTGTTTCGTCCGGCGCGCAACTCTTCAAGTCGGGCAATCTGCGATTCACGAACTGCAGCATTATCGACATCAAGAATTTCGATCGGATCCTCCTTTTCAAGACGGTTTATGTTCACTCCGACGATATGATCTTTGCCGGAATCGATCCGTGCCTGTTTTCTTGCTGAAGCCTCCTCAATTCTCATTTTTGGGATTCCGGTTTCAATGGCTTTGGCCATACCTCCCAACGCTTCAACCTCCTCAATAAGTTCCCAGGCACGCCGGGCTATTTCATTTGTGAGAGACTCAACATAGTAGGAGCCTGCCCAGGGGTCAACAGACCTGCAAATCTGTGTCTCCTCCTGCAGATAAAGTTGTGTGTTCCTGGCTATCCTGGCTGAAAAATCGGTAGGCAGCGCAATGGCTTCATCCAGCGAATTAGTATGAAGCGACTGGGTGTGTCCCAAGGCGGCAGCAAGGGCTTCAACGCAGGTTCGGGCAACGTTGTTAAACGGATCTTGTGCTGTCAGGCTCCAGCCGGATGTCTGCGTATGGGTTCTCAATGCCATCGACTTGTCATTCTTCGGATTGAACCGCTTCACAATCTTTGCCCACAGAAGGCGTGCGGCACGCATCTTTGCGATCTCCATAAAATGGTTCATCCCTGCACCCCAGAAAAAGGAGAGCCTGGGCGCAAAGGAATCGATATCCATCCCGGCATTTATTCCTGCCCTGAGATATTCGAGCCCGTCGGCCAGGGTATAAGCCAGCTCAATATCGCAGGTAGCTCCTGCTTCCTGCATATGGTATCCTGAAATACTGATGGAGTTGAACCTGGGCATGTTTTTCGCCGTGAATTCAAAAATATCAGCAATGATGCGCATCGAAGGAGAGGGAGGGTATATGTAGGTGTTCCTTACCATGAACTCTTTAAGGATGTCATTCTGGATGGTTCCCGTAAGCTTATCCATCGAAACCCCCTGTTCTTCCGCTGCTACAATGTAAAATGCGAGTACCGGAAGAACGGCCCCGTTCATGGTCATTGAAACAGACATTTTATCTAACGGGATCTGGTCAAACAGGATCTTCATATCGAGGATGGAGTCGATGGCAACGCCGGCTTTCCCAACATCTCCCACCACACGCTCATGATCGGAATCATAACCGCGGTGAGTCGCCAGGTCGAAGGCTACAGATAACCCTTTCTGACCCGCCTTCAGGTTACGGCGATAAAATGCGTTCGACTCTTCAGCTGTCGAAAAACCGGCATATTGACGGATCGTCCAGGGACTCATCACATACATGGTGGAATACGGCCCACGCAGAAATGGCGGCAAGCCGGCTGCATAATTAATATGCTCCAAACCCTCAAGGTCGTTTTCACCATAAACGGGTTTCAGAGGTATCTGCTCTGGTGTCATCCAGTCTTTTATCAAACCCTCCTCCTTCTCCCATTCTGCAAATCGGTGACCGTCGGATTCCATTTTCAGGTCAACATTTTTAAAATCAGGTCTCATCAGTATTTTATAGTTAATATCCTTTACAATGATATTCCAAATACAAGAAACAAACTCTGCGCCTGAGGATTTGTAATAAGAGAAACCTGCACAGGCAGCGAATATTGCTGGGTGACAGGGATCTCCTTCCGGGCGTTAATTCCAACATTTGTTATGCTGGCATACGGACTGTACCAACTGCTTCCAAAAGGTATCCCTCCGACAAACGGTTTCAGATCGACGTCGATTTTTTTGAAATGCAGGTTATAGCCAATTTCGAAATAGGTTGAGTAGTTGTTCTTATTCCCCATGCCATATACACCACTTGTATCCTTGTTTTTATCGTCACCGTAAACCAGGGTGCTGGCCGTAAACTGAACGGGGAATTTTTCAGGGCCATTGAATGTAAAGCACAATTCAAAAGTGTGTCCCGTTGTTTTGTTGTTAAAATTAAAGTACCTGTTTCCGTCATTCGGGTTAAGTCCGTTCACAACAAAATAGTCAAAAAACATCAGGGTAAACCATTTGTAAGTGTAGGAAACATAAAGATCAATCTCGGAATAATTACCGGCATCTACCACGGTGCTATCGTTCAGCGCAATGCTGTGTTTGGCGAATGCATACGAACCCCAGCAACCAATCGACAATCCTTTCCAGGAGAAGGAGATGGCAGGCTGTATGGCAGGCGAATTCCCAAAGTCCATCCCTCTCCAGATATAGCGGCTTACCAGGTCTGCTCCGAAGTTGAGGGTTGCTTCTCCTTCTCTGGATGATAGTTCCGATTCGGCAAGGGCCTTCTCTTCCTGCGCATTCCCCACCTCATAGACCAGGAAGAGTATCAAACATGCCAGCAGTAACGGTTTTTTCATGATCCAAGCCTATAGATTCAATGCCCGGGCAAGTTCCGACGGCCGGAACGGTTTACTTATATAATCATCCATGCCGGCAGCCAGGCACCGCTCCTTGTCGTCAGTTGTTGAATGAGCTGTCAGCGCTACAATCTTGATCTTTTTACGATGCTCCCCCCGGATGAAAAATTCTCTTTCCATTTTCCTGATTGCACGTGTTGCATCGATACCATCCATTTCCGGCATTTCAAGATCCATCAGAATAAGATCATAATCCTGTACCCCATATTTTTCAACTGCTTCCAATCCATTTTCAACCATATCAACCTTATGCCCGAAGGATTCCAGCGTCTTAACAGCTACTTTCTGATTGATCTTATTGTCCTCGGCCAGCAGTATTATCATGCTCTTATGTGAACGAAATCTCACTTTAAAGGCATATTTCTCGATTACTCGAATTAGTTCCTCAGGCTGAAATGGCTTGGCAATATAATCATCCATTCCTGCCTCCAGGAATCGCTCCCGGTCACCCTCAACAGCATAGGCGGTAAACGCTACGATGTAAGCGGGTCGCCGGTCGGGCATGGTCCGCTCAAGTTCCCTGATTTTTTCTGTAGCCTCCAATCCATCCATTAGCGGCATCCGGATATCCATCAGTATGATCTGATATTCCTTTACCGCACATAATTTTACTGCCACCCGGCCATTTTCCGCAATGTCCAGGTTACTGTAACCATCTCTTTCCAGTGAAGTTTTGGCAACTTTCTGACTAATGTAATTATCCTCAACCAGAAGCAGGGAAAATGATTTTGAAAGGTGCTTCTTACTTTCTGCGTCTACTTTGTCTGATTCAGATTGAACAACCTTGTCGAAAATGGCAGTGAACCAGAAAGTGGAACCTTTTCCCTCTTCACTGTCCACCCCAATCTCGCCTCCCATCAGGTGTGCAAGGTCTTTTGAAATTTTAAGTCCCAGTCCGGTGCCGCCGTATTTCCTCGAGGTTGCGGAGTCTGTTTGTGAAAATTCCTTGAAAAGTTTTTCTTTCCCCTGCTCGGAAATACCTATTCCGGTATCCTTTACATTACAACGGATCATCAGGTTATCACTTTTCTCCCATACTTGTTCGATGGCGATGGTGATGCTGCCGTCATTGGTGAATTTGATAGCATTGTTGGTAAGGTTCAGAATGATCTGTTTGAGTCTTACAGGGTCTCCTTTAATATTATCGGGAAGCGCTGCAGAAATACTAAAGAAGAGCTTCAACCCTTTACCTTCTGCTTTAAGATGAAGTATTTTGATCACCTCCTCCACCTGTTGCGGAAGATTAAACGGAATGCTTTCAAGTTCAACCTGGCCCGCTTCGATCTTTGAAAAGTCAAGTATATCGTTGATGATGGTAAGCAGATTATTACCCGATACTTCGATTATCTCAAGATATTCCCGCTGCTCCTCATTCAGACTGGTATCCTTGAGAATATTCGTCATTCCGATCACCCCATTCATGGGTGTTCTGATCTCATGGCTCATATTTGCCAGGAAAATAGATTTTGCCCGGCTTTCCCTTACCGCCAATTCCTTGGCCTTCTGTAATTCATCCTCAATAATATTCCGCTCTGAAATCTGTTTCTCCAATTGAGTGGTCCTCGATTTTACGATTCCTTCGAGGTTGGATTTGTATTGCTCCAGCTCCTTCTCCGCCTGTATCCTTTCACTGATTTCATTCTGCAGCTTAAGGGTGCTTTTTTTGTAAAATTTTCTTGTTGCAACAAAAATGGGGATGACGATAATCAGAAAAAACATTGAGCGAAGCAAGGTAAATGGAACCCTCCTGATAACTTCTTCACGAATAAAGGAAACATCCATATCTGCACCAACCAGATATTTATTGCCATCGGGAGAAGTTTCGCAAATGATGGCACTCCGGAAAGTGCCCCAGCGATCTTTGGCGGATTCATAGGTAACGCTGGAACTGGAAAATGTACTCTTTAATGCAAGGGTTGCCTCCGGATAGACCTCCCAGTAAGGCGGAAGTTTTTCCTCTTTGAACTCTTTATCACTGGCACTCGAGGAGGTGAAATAAACCTGATTGTCCCGGGTCACCAGAGTGTAGACATATGTTAGTCCGGAAACTTTTGCAAAGTCGGTGAGTTTGTGAATATTTACAAGATTTTCGGAATCAGATACCAATTGGTTGGCGACGGCACGGTTATGAAAATCTTCTGGCAGTATATACTTTATATACCTTGTAGCATGCAAAAGCCGACCATCTACTTCCTGAGTAATCCGCTGATAATCTGTGTAACTATTCCAGCCAATGGAAAAGAGCACCCCCGTAAGGTAAATCATTAAAGGAAAAAGAAAATGTCGAAGCAGATAACCCTTCCTGAACTTTACCATCCGTCTTAGGAATTAAGAATACGATGCAGTTCCTCAATTTCTATGGGCTTGTTCATATAATAATCCATTCCGGCCTCAAAAAATTTACTTCTGTCATCTTCAAAAGCGTTGGCGGTGATGGCTACAATTTTAACCCTTTTGGGATTATCCGGATTTCGCAACACCTCCACTTTCCGTATCTCGATGGTTGCACTGATGCCATCCATGACCGGCATCATAATATCCATCAGGATAGCATCGTAAGGGTTCTGTTTGAATTTCTCCAGCGCCGCCGCTCCATCCATGGCCATATCAACGCTATGTCCGGCCCTTGTTAATGCAGCCGTGATTAAACGCAGATTAATCGCATTGTCTTCTACTACGAGTATGGAAAGTTTTCCCCGTGTACCGTCTGATTCTGCTTGATGAATATTGTTAGTCATGGTTATGTGGTTCAGGCATATGGTTTAAAGAATTCCCAAATTTTGCTGGTACTTGTGCAAGACTTCCAGAAGGTTGCTTTTTGTATGAATGAAATCATCTACACCGGCATTTTTGAGGGACTCCACGATATTCTCAGGATAACCGGCAACAACAACCAATGTTTCCGGTCGGGCGGCTTTCAGCTTTTCTGTTATTTCAGGAACTATTTGTGAATATTCTTCATCGGAACTGCAGATCACCACGATTTCACTTTTGGAAGCCACGGCCGATATTACCCCATCGCCGATGGTTTGAAACCCTGGATTATCAAAAATTTCATAACCGGCACAACCAAAAAAATTTGCTGTAAAACCGGCACGGGCACGCAGCATCGCCAGGTTCCCCATCGTAAATAAAAATACCGAGGGACGTTTATTCCCATTGGATATGTACGTTTCTGTCGCCAGCCTGATTTTTTCAAATCCTGATGAGATCCGGAACGGAGTGAGTTTTTTATATGTTGAGGGCTCCTCCTCTTTAAATTCAAAATGACTAATTTTATCCTGCATGAACTCCTGGGTGTTCGGATATTGATTTGTCCCCAAAAGGATGATCCTTCGCTGGGCGATATCAGCCTCCTTCTTCCGGCGGGCTTCATTCACCTGCTCCTGGATTGATCCGGTTTTCAGACATTCAATGATTCCGCCCTTGCCTTCTGTCTGCTTGAATAATTCCAAGGCATGACTGGCAATGGAATGTGTGAGGTTTTCGATATAATAGGAACCTGCCCCGGGATCAACAATTTTGTTAAGGTAGGACTCTTCCTTTAACAGCAGCTGCTGGTTCCGGGCAATTCTTGAAGAAAAATCCTGCGGCTCACAGTAAGACTGATCAAACGGGTTAATGTTTACCGAATCGGCGTTGCCAAGTGCAGCCGACATCCCTTCAGTGGTGGTTCGCAACATGTTTACGTAAGGATCGTAAATCGTTTTATTCCACAGGGCCGTTGAAGAATGAAGAAAAGTACGCATACTGGCGGCTTCCCTGGGGTTATACTGTCGAACCATCTGTGCGAAAAGCAGGCGCATCGCCCGGAGTTTTGCAATTTCCATGAAGTAATTTGACCCCACGGCCAATGAAAACATCAGGCGTGGAGCAATGACATCAATGGAAAAGCCTTTATCGGTTAAGGCAGCAAGATATTCATTGGCTGAGGCCAGACTGAATGCCAGCTCCTGTACAAGGGTTGAGCCGGAATCCTGAAAATAGTGTCCGTTAATATTGATGGTCCTGAATTCAGGCAGCCGGTTTTGAACGGTGTTAAGCAAATATTCTGCCTCTTCAATGTTGTTCGTCCAGTCTGCATAAAAATCCCCCCGGAGAAGTAAAAAACTGATCGGGTCGAAGTTGAATGATCCGCGAATTTTCTCTCCTCCTATCCCACGATGGTTAATTTCATAAATAAACAATTCGAGGGTTAACGGATAAGATCGGGAGGAGATAAAATTGACCTCTGTCTTTGTCAGATCGATTCCGGCAAGGAGCTGATTCATCTGCTTATGGGTATTTACCTCCGTCGCCATCAATCCCACAGCATCCGCACCTTTCGAAATAGCATCCAGCGCCAGACGGTTCGCCTCCGCTATCTCCGGTACATGAATATCCTGCCTCACAATCCAGTTGTTATTCTCAATTCTGTTCCCCCTTACATAAGGAACACTGCCGGGTAAGGTATACAGGTTATCAAGCCCGGCAAGATCTTCAGAACGGTAATAGGGCTTTACACTGAATCCTTCATCCGTCTTCCAGATCAGCCGCTTCCCGTAATCCGCACCTTTGAGGTCTGCAACAATTTTATCTTCCCAGGCCTGGGTTGAAACTGGTGGAAATTCTGAAAATAAGAGCGATTGGTTCTTGCTTTCCATGATGCTTCTGCTGTTTCTCCCTCGTTAGTAATTGTAGCCCTTGTTGTTACGTTGATGTATTCAGAAAATTAAAAGCAAATTTAATGAATTCTTACTTCTTTAAGGTGCAATCATCAAAATAATTGAAAGTACCATCAACCGCCGAAAATGCCAAAATTTGATAACTTTACGAAAAAACAAAATGGTAGTCATTGCGATAAGTGGTGCCAGCGGGTTTGTTGGCAATGCCCTGGTTAAAAAGATAGCAGAGAAAGGGTGGGAGGTTCGTATGATCGACAGGGATGCATTAAGCCTGCCGGAGCCTGAGTTCAGAAAAAAATTCATTGAAAGCACAAACATCATTATCAACCTTGCAGGGGCTCCGGTCACAAAAAAATGGACGGCAGAATGGAAGCGGGAGATTTTCAACAGCAGGATAAACACCACGAGGAAAATCGCGGAAGCCATCAACGCCTCCGAAACCAAACCTTCGCTGTTTATTTCAGCTTCTGCCATTGGAATTTACGACAGTGTTCACACGCATACCGAATCGAGCACATTCCTTGCCGATACGTTTCTCTCCGAGGTTTGCCGCGATTGGGAAAAATATGCATTCAGTGTTTCTGCTCCGGTACGGGTTGTTGTATTCAGAATCGGAATGATCGTAGGAGAAAATGGAGGCGCCCTGAAAAAGATGCACGGCCCTTTCAGCCACGGCCTGGGTGGAAAAATTGGAGATGGCACACAGGTGATCTCTTTCATACACCTCACCGATATGGTAGAAGCCATCTTCTATGCAATGGAGAAACCCGAAATGAATGGTGTCTATAATGCAGTTAGCCCCTTCCCTGTTACAAATGCGGAGTTCACCGAAAAACTCGGAAAGGTTCTCGGACAACCGGCGATTTTTACGGTTCCACCGTTTGCCCTGAAACTGATCTATGGTGAAGGAGCCTCCGTATTACTCGACGGACAGCGGGTTTTGCCGGAAAGGTTGATGGAAGCAGGATTCAGCTTCAGGTATCCGACACTTCAGGGGGCCCTGGTAAGAATCTATAAAATAGGGTAGCCGCTGCCTAACGCACGATATTCATCTCGGCGATGAGCCACTTCGCCCCTGCCATCTTGTCAATGATGAAGAGACAATACCTGATGTCCAGGGCGATATTACGACATTGCGAAGGATCATACATCATATCGCTCATAGTGCCTTCCCAATTCCGGTCGAAATTTATTCCGATCAGCTGACCTTCAGCATTTAACACCGGACTTCCGGAATTGCCACCAGTTGTGTGGTTGCTTGCTGTAAAGGCGACATGCATGGTGCTGTCCCGGTCGCAATAGGGTCCAAAATCCCGGTTCAAATAAAGAAATTTTAATTTCGGATCAACAGTATAGTCATAAATGGCCGGGTCCTCTTTCTGAATTACTCCTCCCAGCGTGGTAAAAAAATTGTATGTCACGGCATCGGCCGGACAATAATCATTGACTTGTCCATAAGCAATGCGTAAGGTGGAATTAGCATCCGGATAAAACCTCTTGTCTCTTTGCATTTCCATCTGTCCCTGCATGTATGTCCGTTGAAGGCTGTCGGTCACGGCGTTGAAAACCATTGCCTTTGGCAGAACATTGTTTTCATTGCACTGGTAAATACTGACCGCGAGATTGAAGGCAGGATCTTTTTCAAGGTTTTTTACCATAGAGGGTTTATAATCAGCCAGAAATACAAGCACCGTGCTGGAATCCGCCAACAGCGTGTGCCCGAAAACGTAAGCAGCATAGGTATCGGCGTTACCGGCATATTTCTTGGCTATAAAGGCAAAAATATCAGGCGTTGATTTTGGATCCATACCGGTCAACATGGCTCCAAGCATCGCCGACATCAATTGCTTATCAACCGCCGCCGAATAATTGCGGAAAAATTCCCGGGTTGTACGCTGCAGGCTCTTGATGCTGCTGGCAACCAAATCAGGTTTTATCGGCTTCGCCTTACTATACTTAACCAATTCACGAAAACCTGCAGCAAACCTCACCAACTCTATTCCCTGACCAGCTTCGGTCAGATAAATTGATGCGATATCGGTGGCGCGATATTCACGGTAAGTAGCTTCAAAGGAGCGCAACAGCCCCCCATAGCGTTGCATTGTTAACGAAAGGGAATCGGTCCAACACTGGAACTTCTGTTCGAACGCCTGCTTTTTTGCTAACCCGTTCAATCGCTTGATACCACGGCTTTCTCCAATCATCTTTTTCCAGAAATTGGCAATGCCTGCAGCTTTTGCTGAATACTGAATCTTGACCAGTTGATCAGATTCCATCGCAGCATTGATAATATCCAGTTTTTTCTTACGCAAGTCGATCCTAAGGGGGTTCTCTATGTTCGTGGTGAGGTCAATGGCATAGGAGGTCAGGTACTCCCGGGTAGTGCCGGGGTATCCGAACACAAAAGTAAAATCCTTCTTCTGGTATCCTTTAAGCGAGACCGGAAGGAAGTATTTCGGGCGGTACGGAACATTATCTTTTGAATACGCAGCGCCTTTATTATCCTTATCTGTATAAATCCGGAACAGGGAAAAATCGCCGGTATGTCGGGGCCACATCCAGTTGTCGGTGTCACCGCCGAACTTTCCTATGCTTGAGGGCGGCGCTCCCACAAGTCTGACATCTCTGAAAACCTCATTGACAAACAGATAATACTGGTTTCCATAGTAGAAAGGTCGCACTTTTGCTTCATATCCGGTTCCCGCCGTTGCCTCCTTCTCGATTTTTTCAATATTCTGCTTTACCAGCTGCCCTCTCTGCATCTGATTCATGGAACCCGTTACTCCCTGCAACGCCTTCTCCGTTACCTCTTCCATCCTGATCAGCAAGGTCACCGTAAGTCCCGGGCAGGGTAGTTCTTCATCATGCGAGGTTGCCCAGAACCCATTTGTCAGGTAGTCATGCTCAAGCGAACTCTGACGCTGGATTGCACCATATCCGCAGTGGTGATTGGTAAGGATCAGTCCCTCCGGTGAAATAATTTCCGCCGTGCATCCTCCTCCGAACTGAACAATTGCATCTTTCAGACTGGAGCGATTCACGCTGTAAATATCCTCGGCAGAGAGCTTCAGTCCGATATCCTGCATCTGCTTAATGTTCAACTGTTCTATCAACATCGGTATCCACATCCCCTCTTCTGCAGCCACTGTTTTGCATAAGGCTATCACCAACACACAGCACACCATCAATCGTTTCATGTTTCAGCCAGTTGAAATCGTACGTAACAGATCTTTTTTTTCTCCTCAAGCCATATTTTCTCATAGTATGTCTGGATGGTAATTACATCCTCCATGGTTCCTGAATGGTAAAGATCATCGGTAGACCACAGCAGATGATGTCCTCCGTCATTGACAACACCAAGCGTATACTGAAAAAAATCAGCATCATCCGTCTTCAGGTGGATGATTCCATCAGGGCTAAGGACGTTGCGGTAATGAGCTAAAAAATCCGGACAGGTAAGTCGTTTGCGTTCCCTTTTTGGTTGCGGATCCGGGAATGTGATCCAGATCGCTGAGATCTCACCGGGAGCGAAGACTCTTTCAATGTTGTCAACCAGTGTACGAACGAAGGCAACGTTTTTCAATTGCTGCTCGGCGACAGTTTTACATCCGCGCCATAAACGTGCTCCTTTCATGTCGATCCCGATAAAATTTTTATCCGGGTAAGCCCTGGCAAGACCAACGGTGTATTCTCCTTTCCCGCAACCAAGTTCGACCACAATAGGCAAATCATTCAGAAAAAATCCCGAATGCCATTTGTCCTTCATCAGGAAATCCGGTAGCAGCTCGTGATACTTCGGCTGAAAAAGGTGCGGAAAGGTCAGGTTCTCCTTAAAATGGATAAGTTTCTTCTTCGCCACAGAGAATGATTATTTCGCTAACAGCCAAGCTCCTGAGAACTCGCTGTTGCGGGTGGAAGAGAGCAACTGATCTGCCTCTTCGCGAATGGCGAAAGTGCCGATGGTAACACGGTAAAGCCCACCCCTCGAACGGTCAAAAATCAACGCTTCGGTCCCTTTCTGCTTTAGCTCACGAATGAACTTTTCCGCATTCTCTTTGGATTTAAACGCCCCCACAATAACAGCAAACCGGTCATTGGTATTGGACGAAGACACAGGAACCTCCTGCACGGTTTGCTCGGGTGTGGCAGCCTTGTAATCACCGTTTTCGGCCGGATCGGGCAATGAGGTGGAGGTAGTCAGCCCGGACTCGTTAATATTTGCCGCGGATTCTGTTGAAGGTGTGTCAAAAACAGAAGGAGCAGGGTCTTGCTGGTAGGTAGATTCGTCAGGGATCGCCGGAGCCTCCTTTTTCTCCACCAGGGAAGCCGAAGAAAACCGTGAAAAGACAGACCCGAGAATCCCGGCATTGTTCACCCCGGATGGTGTAATTTTATCGAACTGAGAGATGCCGATGATGGCTGCAGCACCTAAAGGAATTGCAAGGATAGCCGCCCATTTGAGGGTTCTTGAAACGGAGTAACGTCTTAGCTCTGTATTTTGCAGCGGTGTTAAAACCGAAGTGACTGTTTTTGCCGAACCTGTAGCTCGTCCAACCGGAGGAGAGATAAAGGAGGTCAGTCCGAATGCATCCGGAAGGAGGTTGACGGTTTTGTCCTGCTCGAACTGAAGGTTCCCTTCCCGTCCCTGCGTGAGGTGACCAACACCGGGAATAGTGAAAGATTTTCCGGCTTTGAGAAGGTGCCGTATCTCCGCTGTTATCTCATCAATCCCGGAACAGGCATTCACGTATGAAATACCGAACGTTGCCGCCACACAATTGGCCAGCAACCCGTCATTCTGTTTAAGGTTGACGTTAAAGAGCAGCTTTTTCCCGGGAGGCACAAATGCGTGGTGCACCGGATCAATGCGTGCCGGAGAATAGTTCCCTATAAACCCTCCGAACCCCGGAATGATCACACAGTCATGTAAAACCAACAGTTCGGAAATACAATTCCGGATGTCCATATTACGCACTTTAAATGAAGTGCTAAGATAAGGTTTTATCAGCCAGGTCAGAAGGTTCTGTTAGTAATTTTTAATAAATCTGATGGCGTATCGACACCTATGCTTTCGTAATCAGTAAGTTTGGTGCTAATTGTAAATCCGTTTTCAAGCCAGCGAAGCTGCTCTAGTGATTCAGCGGTTTCCAGGGCAGCGGGCGTGAGGGCTACAATCTGTGCCAGGGCCTGATTGGAATATCCGTAAATTCCGATATGCTGGTAATAGGTGGTCTTGCTGAGCCAGTCCTGTTGCGTTTCTCCCTGGGTAAAGGGGATGGCTGACCTGCTGAAATAAAGTGCATTCCCGTTAACTCCAACCACCACCTTAACCACATTGGGGTCAATTAACACCGCGTTGTCAGAAATTCTTCTTATCAGGGTAGCGATCTCAGCATTCCCATGGATGAAACAGGATGCCAGCTGTTCAATCTGCCCGGGATCAATGAAAGGTTCATCCCCCTGAATATTTATCACCGCATCGAAGGAAACACCCTCGTTTGCAAGCATGGACACAACCTCCTGACATCTTTCCGTTCCGCTCTTGTGATGCGCCCCGGTCATCATCACCTGGCCTCCAAACGTGGCAACATGATTAAATATAGCCTGGTTATCGGTAGCGACAAAAACCGTATCAAGCAACGGACATTTTTTCGCCTGTTCGTAAACCCGCTGTACCATTGTCTTTCCTTCAATGACAACGAGGGGTTTGCCGGGAAAACGGGTAGACGAATAACGTGCAGGTATAATGCCTATAATGCGCATGGTTCCGTTACAAGGTCATGAAACGTTAAACAAGACCATGCAGGTTTGCTGTGATTTTCTCGATCACAGTGCCCAGAGCCTGGGGATTTTCACTGAATTTGATGGTATCCACATCGATGATGAGCAACTTCCCCAAGGTGTAATTTTCGATCCACTCTTCGTACATCTCATTCAGGTTTTTCAGGTAGTCGAGACGGATCGAGCTTTCATACTCCCTTCCGCGTTTCTGAATCTGGCTGACAAGCACAGGCACCGAAGCCCTGAGATAAATCAGGAGGTCAGGCGCCTGAATAAATGAGCTCATCAACTCAAAGAGTGACCTGTAATTGTCAAAATCACGCGTACTCATCAGGTTCATGGAATGGAGGTTCGGGGCAAAAATATTGGCATCCTCATAGATGGTGCGATCCTGCACGATGGTCTTGCCCGATTTTCGTATATGGACGATCTGACGAAAACGGCTGTTCAGAAAATAGATCTGAAGATTGAACGACCAGCGCTGCATATCTTCATAAAAACTGTTAAGATAAGGATTGGTGTCAACATCCTCGTAATGGGGCTCCCATCCGAAATGTTTGGCAAGAAGGCCCGTGAGGGTCGTTTTTCCGGACCCTATATTCCCGGCAATGGCAATGTGCATAGATCAGAATTTAAAATCAAAGGTAAAAAAAGGAATCAATCCCGTTCAACTAATTTCAGTATTTCATCGATATATTTCCGGTCGTTCGACAGGCGCGGAACTTTATGCTGCCCTCCGAGTTTTCCTTTGGATTTAAGCCACCGGTAGAATGTTCGTTCAGGCATGATGTGGATGATAGGGTCATCAAGCAAAAGGTTGTGATAGCGCTTGGCCTCATAATCAGAATTAAGCGATTTAAGTGCGGTATCCAGTGTGCTGGTGAAAAATGCGAGATCTGTGGGCGCTCTTTCAAATTCAATTAACCACTGATGGGCTCCTTTCCGGTTCCCTTCCAGGTACACAGGGGCTGCCGTGTATTCCGCTATGACCGCCTTACTGCGCTCACAGGCAATGGCCATGGCTTTCTCGGCATTGTCGACAATAAGCTCCTCCCCAAAAGCATTGATAAAATTCCTGGTCCGTCCGGTGATTTTGATCCTGTAAGGATAACACGAAGTAAACTGAACGGTATCGCCGATCATGTACCTCCATAATCCGGCGTTGGTGGTAATGACCATTGCATAATTGGTAAAAAGTTCAACCTGGTCGAGCCGCAGTACCTTGGGAAATTTTTCATCAACCTGATCCATGGGGATAAATTCATAGTAAATTCCATAGTCAAGCATCAGCAGCATGTCATCAGCATGTATCCTGTCCTGAATCCCAAAAAAACCTTCAGATGCATTGTATGTTTCCAGAAAATTTACGGCATCGGAAGGAAGTATTCGCAAAAACTGCTCACGGTAAGGGGCAAAATTTACTCCGCCATGAATAAAAAGTTCAAAATTAGGCCAAACCTCCAGCAGGTGCTTCTTCCCGGTAATCTCCAGAACTCGTTTAAATAAAAGAAGTGTCCATGAAGGGACTCCCGATATATTTGTCACATCATGGAGAATGGTTGCCTCTGCCATCTTTTCGATCTTGCTTTCCCATTCATCCATTAAAGCAATCTGCAGGTTTGGTGTACGCATGAATTCTACCCATCCCGGAAGATTCTGAATCAGGATCGCAGAAAGGTCGCCCTGATAATAACATTCATTATTCACTTCGGTGATCTGGTGTGAACCACCCATGGCAATTGCCTTGCCATCGAACAGTAAGGTATCCGGATTGTTGTTGCAATAAATTGACAACAGGTCTTTTCCACCTTTGAAATGACACTCCTCAAGCGCCTCCTGGCTTACAGGGATAAATTTGCTTTTGTCGCTTGTTGTCCCGGAGGATTTTGCAAACCATTTTATCTCCGAAGGCCAAAGAATGTTCTGCTCACCCTTTCTCAGCCGTTCAATCGAACCTTTCAGTGAATCATAATCCTGAACCGGTACCCTTTCGTTGAATTGTTCGGGGTTAAGGATCGATTTGAATTCAAATCTCCTTCCCCATTCCGTTCCCCTGGCGTTATTGAGTAATTTCCGGAGCCATTCAGTCTGTACCTCATGCGGATATTTCATGAAGAGGTCAATCTGGTGGATCCGTTTTTTCATTAACCAGGAAATAACGGAATTGATAAGTGCCATCTGAAATTTTGAATATTCGATTTCAAAAATACGATTAAATAAAACTTCACGGAAAACAAATGAGAAAACTTTCCGACACACTTCCAACGCCCTAACGATGCCTTAATCAACCAAAATGACCATGTTGCGTTTTAAAACATAACACCTTAGATTGAATCGAAAATTTTGACATATGCACTTTTTTTCCATAAATTAATGTTATTAATATTTTGCGATAAAAGATTAAATATTTGCCTATGCAAAAACATAATTTTATCGTATGTTTGCATACCCTAACATTGTTTATAAATTTCAGGCGCTTACAGGCACTTATTCTGCTTACTAAAATATCTACTTTTAATGAAACTTCTTGTTCTGAACTGCGGCAGCTCGTCTATCAAATATCAGCTTATCGAATTGTCAGATGAAGCAGATCTCAAAGCCAAAGGACTACTCGATCGAATCGGACTGCAAACAAGTGACCTTGTTCACCAGGTCCCCGGAAAGGATAAAGTAAAGATAACTCAGGAGGTTCCTGATCATCAGGTCGGGATCAACCTTATACTGAAGACGCTTAAAGACCCCGTTCATGGGGTGATAAAAAATGAAAATGAGATCGTAGCGGTCGGGCACAGAGTAGCTCATGGGGGCGAAAACTTCAATGCGAGTGTGTTAATTACCGATGAAGTCAAAGACGAGATTGAAAAATGTTGCGAGTTGGCCCCATTGCACAATCCGGCAAACCTGAAAGGAATACTATCCATTCAGGCAATCTTGCCCCATGTGCCACAGGTTGCAGTGTTCGACACCTCGTTTCACCAGACAATGCCCGCTCACTCTTACCTGTATCCCATCCCTTACGAATACTACGAAAAATATAAGGTACGGCGGTATGGCTTCCATGGCACTTCCCATAAATTTGTTGCACAGAAGGCCTGCAGATACCTGGGAAAAGACTTTAACAATATCAACATCATCACCTGCCACCTTGGAAATGGCAGTTCGGTGGCTGCGATAATGAAAGGTATGTCGATTGACACTTCCATGGGATTTACACCGCTTGAAGGACTCATGATGGGTACCCGAAGCGGAGATGTTGACCTTGGGGTATTGCTCTACATCGCAGAAAAGGAGAACCTCAGCATCAAGGATACGAACAATATGTTCAATAAGAAAAGTGGCGTTTGCGGGATATCCGGCATCTCCTTTGATATGCGCGACGTTGAACAGGCAGCTGAAAATGGAAGCAACCGGGCAAATCTGGCCCTCGACATGTATGCCTACAGGGTAAGAAAATATATCGGTGCCTATGCTGCCGCCATGTGTGGCGTTGATTTAATCGTACTTACAGGAGGAATCGGTGAGAACGACTGGCTCACCCGTAAAAAAATCCTTGAAGGATTTGAATTCCTGGGTGTTGAATTCGATGCCGAACGCAATATGAATATGCGTGGCAGGGAGGTCATCCTTACAAGACCCGGATCAAAAATAGTCGCCATGGTGATGCCAACCAACGAGGAACTGGTTATTGCCGTCGATACCTACAACATTGTCAATAATTCGAATTTCAAATTCTAAAACATACCCTATGGCACCCATTAGTTTGTATATTGTTGAAGATGAACTCATCATCGCCCACGACCTGAAAGCCAAACTTATTGAACTTGGATATGAAGTTCTGGGAATCGACACGAAGGCAGAAAATGCAATCGAGAATATTGCAAATCTCCAGGAGGCTAACAAAGAGCCCGACATCGTTATCATGGATGTGAAGCTTGCAGGAAAAATGGATGGGATTGAAGCCGCCCGGATTCTTACTGAAAATTATAATTGCGGGATCATCTTCCTCACCTCAATGAATAAAAACGAGGTCTTTGCAAAATCGTTCTCTCTCAAACCCTATGCCTACCTCTTTAAGCCGGTTGATATCGACCAGATCAGGGCCGCCATCGAAGTTGCCAACTACCAGCGTAACCTTGAAATTACCAATGAACGAATTATCTCAGAGCTGAAAACCGAGATCGAACAACGAAAAAAAGCTGAAAAAGAACGCAATCAGCGTCTGCAGGAACGCATCCGGGCAGAACAAAAAGTAAATCAGCTGATGAAACAGAAACATCAGATGGAAATTGACCTGATCAACCGCGAACTGGCCACCTCCTCCATCTTCATTTCCCAGAAAAATAAGATCATCGGCCTGATAAAAAAAGATATCAACCGGTTACTCAAAACCGAGAAATCAGTCAACAAAACAGAAATAGCCAAAGTTCTGAAGACCATTGACGAAAACATCAAGTTCGACAACGATTGGTACCGGATCAAAGCCCATTTTGAGAAAATACACCCCGGATTTTTTGACCGTTTGCGAAAAAAATTCCCGCAGCTCACCCCCAATGACCACAAACTCTCGGCGCTACTGAGAATGAATCTCAACACCAAGGAGATTTCACATATCCTGAAGATCACGGCTCCCAGTACTGAAATTTCCAGGATCCGGCTGCGCAAAAAACTCGAATTACCGAAAGGAATCAACCTTACTCAATATATCTGTGAGGTATAACCCCTAATAAAAAAGGCGGCCCTGGCCGCCTTTTTTATTACAGCATCTCTGCCATTTCATCAGTGATGTTGAGGTTATGAAAAACATTCTGCACATCATCATCATCCTCAATAATATCGATAAGCTTTAGAACTTTGCGGGTCGCATCTTCGTCGAGGGTGACCAGGGTTTTTGGCATCCTTTGCAGGGAAGCACTCTCCGGCTCTACATTCAAAACTTCCAGTTTTTTCATCATACTGCCGAAATCTTCCATGGCAGTCGTGATGGCAAAAATACCATCTTCCAGACTGATATCTTCGGCGCCGGCATCGATAACCTCCATCTCAAACTCATCCCGGTTCAGGCTTCCTTCAGGTACGGTAAAGATCCCCTTCCGGTCGAAGAGGTAATTAAGCATTCCGTTCTGACCGAGCTCTCCTCCGTGTTTATTGAAATGTGCCCTTACATTGGCAACAGTACGTTGAATATTGTCCGTGGTGCATTCAACAAAAATAGCTACTCCATGAGGTCCCTTGCCTTCGTATGTTGTCTCCAACAGCGCAGCAGCATCCTTGTCAGCCCCCTTGCTTATTGCACGCTGAATGGTATCTTTTGGCATGGAGGCCCCCTTGGCATTGGAAATTGCCAATCTCAGCCTGGGATTGCCATCCGGGTCAGGGCCGCTTTCCTTCACTGCAATGGTGATATCTTTGATGATCTTTGAGAAGATCTTCGAACGTTTAGCATCGAGAGCTCCCTTCTTTCGTTTAATGGTAGACCATTTATTGTGACCTGACATAGCGTTCTGTTTATTGATTAACAGCGTAAAATTAATAAAAAAAAGGTTACACTATCAAAAACGATTGGTAAATTTGGCGCTACAAACGCCCGAATAAAAGCCTAATTCGTGATTCAGAAACCACTCCTGCCATTGCTTTCTCTGCTCTCAATCATGATGCTTTTTTATGGTTGTGCCAACCCTGTTACCCCCACAGGCGGACCCAAAGATGTTACCCCTCCGAAGGTTATCAGCTGCACCCCTCCAAACCTGTCGACGAATTTTAAAGCTACCTCGATCCGCATCAGCTTCAGTGAATTTGTGGGTCTTAAAAACCCCGCCTCTGAGATATTTATCTCTCCGCCCTTACCCAAAGCCCCCGACACCAGAATTCGTGGCAAGGACATCCTCATAAAGCTGCAGGACACCCTTCGGCCCAACACAACTTATTCCATCAGCTTTGGACAGGCCATTGCAGATATCACGGAAAACAATCTGCTCAAAGGGTTTACTTATGTCTTTTCTACGGGACCTTACGTAGACTCTCTTTCGATTAAGGGAAAGGTGATCAGTGCCGCCGACCACCAGCCCCAGAAAAATGTTTTTGTGACCCTGTATATCAATAACAACGATACGTTACCACTCGATTCTCTGCCACTGAAGCTTCCTCCCTATTATCTGACCAAGACCGGTGATCAGGGAGAGTTTACCCTGACTAACCTGCAGCAGGCAGATTTTAAAATGATGGCCCTGGCTGATCAAAACGGTGACCTGATATTTAATCAGCCATCGGAAAAAATTGCTTTCCTCGACAGTTTGGTTAAGCCCTATTATATTGAGATACCTAAGCCTGTTGCCCCCGACACTTTAAAAAAAGACAGCGTTCCGGCAAAACCGGTAAAAAAACCAATACTCACCCCTGAGCAGATCAGAAAGGCTGATTCAGTTCGCGAAGCAGATTCCGTGAAAGCCCTGAATGCCAAATACCCATCCTATGTGCTTTCGATGTTTGAGGAGATTGACTCAACGCAAAGAATTTCGAAAAGCAACGTTCCACGCGAGGGGATGATTGTTTTTATTTTCAAATACCCGTTCAGGGATGCAACGTTTTCTCCGCTCAATCTCGGCCACGATACCTCCTGGTGCATACGCGAAAACACACCCAACCGCGATTCGGTTATTCTATGGTTAACTGGGCCGCATCCCGATACAATCATCATTAAGGTGGCCGATAACGGTAAAATAATTGACACTGTTCGCCTTGATGTTCGGAAAAAGGAGGTTAAAAAGAAAAAGGAGGAAAAAGACGCTCCGCCCGAACGGCTCACCTTTACAACCAATGGTGGAGGTGGTGGTTTCAACCAATACCGCAGCCAGTTCACGTTAACTTTCTCCTACCCGCTCAGACGCTGGGATTTTTCACGGCTCCAGATGATCGATGGGAAAGACACCCTGAAACCACGATGTTTGTTCGCCGACAGCATCCGGCGCCGCGTGGGGATCATCCATAAATGGAAAGAGGATAAGCCTTACAAACTCCTGATCCCCGACTCTGTTTTTTATGGCATCAATGGCCTGACTACCGATTCTCTCAAATATGAATTTAAAAGCCGTGCCCAAAAAGATTTCGGGAACCTGGTACTCACCTTCAACCCTACCCGGCCCGGTCAATATATCATTCAGGTCCTAAATGATAAGGAATCAGTAGTGGTGGAAGAACAGATTGCCACCACCCCGGGCAAACTGAAATTTAACAACATGACCACAGGAAAATTCAAGATCAAAGCCATCCTCGACAAGAACCGCAACAAGCGCTGGGATACTGGCAACTACAAGAAAAACCTGCAACCCGAGGAGGTTTTTTACCTCCCTAAGATAATTGAAATCCGCGCAAACTGGGACATCGAGGAAACCTGGGATTTTTAAGGAAGTCTGCCGGTTAATGCTGAACGCATTGATTAATACACGCCACAACATTGGCGAGTACATTCATCTTTAAGGAATAATGGATCATTTTCCCATCCCGTTTTGACGCCAGCAACCCTTTATTTTTAAGAATATTAAGGTGATGGGAGGCAGAAGCCTGCTCAATTCCCAACCGTTCATAAATCTCTGTTACTGTGAGATGTTGATTGTCAGTTAAAAGTTCAATGATCGCGATACGCATGGGATGTGCCATTGCACGCAGTTTACTGGCAGCGAGTTCGAGTTTCTGAATGTCGAGAGTTGCTTTTTTGTTCATCTTGTTAGTCCATTAAGTTTGAGGACAAATATAGTTAAAATATATGCATTTTGGGTATGTATATAAATAGATATATTTAACCTTCAAATACCTCGGTGAAAGCAAACCGGGATCCGTCAAACAACCCTTTATCGCTTAGTTTAAGCGCCGGAATTACAAGCAACGCCATAAAAGAGAGTGTCATGTAGGGAGCTGTAAGTGTGCTCCCCATATCCTTCGCCTTTTTATCCATCGAATCATAGGCCTGGGCAACTTTGTAGCCATCATCTCCCGACATGATACCGGCAAAAGGCAGTGGCAAAACGATCTTTTCCGGTCCGTCAACCACCGAAATCCCCCCGGTGGAAGCAATAACCAGGTTGATGGCCTCGGTAATTGAGGCATCATCGGCGCCAACAGCAACAATATTATGGCTGTCATGAGCAACACAAGAGGCAAGTGCCCCACGTTTTAAGCCGAAGCCAGCAATAAATCCAACGGCCGGTGGCGCCTCATGATACCGGTTCTTAACAACGATTTTAAGAATGTCTCTGCGCGGGTCGCTGACAGTGTTGTTTTCAACAACAAGTGGTTTTTCCATCATCACATCTGTGATCAACTGACCCTCCAGTGCTTTCTGAATCCTGATCTGCTCCCCCGCCGGTACAAGCTTAATTGCAGATTGCAGGATAGGCCGAACATGGAAGTTGTTGAAGGGTGTTTCGCTCACCGTATGGATCATGCTTTTACCACCTTCAGCAACCAGGACCCCATTGATGAACGTTTTCAGGACATTGAATTCAGACAGGTTGTCAACTACGATAAAGTCGGCGGCATCACCTTTTTGAAGTAACCCTATTTCAAGCCCATAATGCTTAACGGGGTTAAACGTGCAGCATCGTAATACATTCATCATGTCATAGCCTTTTGCCAACGCACGCTTCACCTCCAGGTTTATATGACCGGCAGCAAGATCATTTGGATGCTTGTCGTCAGAACAGAGCATAACCATATCCGGGTAATCATCGATCAGGCTACTGAGGGTTTCAAAGTTCCTGGCGGCGCTTCCCTCCCTGATGAGCACCTTCATTCCGTACCGGATTTTTTCAATCGCCTCCTCCAGGGTAAAACATTCGTGATCTGTTGAAATTCCGGCGGCAATATATTTCATGGCATCCTCTCCATGAACCCCGGGAGCATGACCATCGACAGGCTTTCCGGCTTTTTTCGCCAAAGCCAATTTTTCCAAAACCCCGGCGTCATCAAAGAGAACTCCGGGGAAATTCATCATTTCTGAGAGATACCTGATCTCCGGCATCTGTAAAAGCTCATCTATCTCTTTTACGCCAAGAGAAGCGCCAGCCGTTTCAAAAGGAGTTGCCGGCACACAGGATGGGGCTCCAAAATTGAACTTGAAAGGAACCCTTTTACCATTCTCAACCATAAATTTCACCCCGGGAACACCCAACACATTGGCAATTTCATGTGGATCGGAAACCGTCCCTACGGTTCCATGCACGACTGCAAGTTTTGCAAACTCCGATGGGATCAACATCGAACTTTCAATATGAATATGGGCATCAACCAACCCGGGCAGGATGTATTCTTCGTTTTCCGTATAGGCCTCTCTGATTCCGGTAATTTTTCCGTTCCCAACCTGAACAATGCCCCTAAATACTCTCTTCCCGACAACATCAACAATATTCCCGGAAATCTCAAAACTCGTGTTCTCCATATCTTAAAGTTTTTTCGCGACTTATCTATCGCGCTATTTCGCAATTTTTCTGCCTGCCAGCTGCCCGCAAGCGGCATCAATGTCCATGCCCCTGCTTTTACGAAGGTTGACAATGATGTTTCTGCTTTCGAGGAATTGAATAAAATCCTTCACTTTTGCAGCCACTGGCTTATGATATGCAGTGCTCTTTACAGCATTGTATTCAATGAGGTTGATCTTCACCGGGAAATTTTTGCAAAAAACTGCCAAATCCCGGGCATCAGCCAGGTTATCATTAACATCCTTGAACAAGATATACTCGATGGTAAAACGCTTCCCGGTCTGTTTTACGTAAAATTTTAATGCATCAACGATCTCCTTCAGCGGATGCTTCTCGTTGAAAGGTACCAGCAGGTTACGTTTTTCATCGGTACTTGCGTGTAAGGATAATGCAAAATGCCATTTAGGGTTATCTTCTGCCATTTTGCGTATCATTCTTGGAATCCCGACACTTGAAACAGTAATTCGCTGGGGCGACATACCCAATCCCTCCACGGAGGTTATTTTTTCAATGGCACTGTTCACATTTTCATAGTTCAGAAAAGGTTCCCCCATCCCCATAAACACGATATTCGAGAGTGCCCTGGATGGCAATCCGCCACTGACTGCCGACTGCTTTCCTGCGGCAAGATGGCCAATGTAAACAACCTGGTCATAGATCTCTCCACATGTCAGGTTGCGCGTAAAACCCAAGGCACCTGTTGCACAGAAAGTACAACCGAGAGCACATCCCACCTGTGATGAAATACAGGCTGTGTTCCGGTCATCGGATGGGATCATGACACCCTCCACAAATAAGCCATCGTGTAACCGGAAAGCAGTTTTTATCGTACCATCCGTGCTTTGCTGCTCAATATCAGGTTTTGCAACGTGAAAGGAAAAATTCCCGGAAAGTAAAACACGCAACGATTTAGGCAGGGAGGTCATTTCCTCGAATGACTGGCAGCCCTTATTCCAAAGCCATTCATAAACCTGACCGGCCCTGAAAATTTTTTCGTTATGCCCGGTTAAAAAACGACCAATTTCCTCCCGGGTCAGTTCGCGGATATCGGCTTTCTTATCACCACTCATCCTTTTTAATAACAGTAGGTTTCATCTTTTCATTAAGCGTGGCAATAAGCCGTTGCATCGTGGTATCTATCTGATAGATGTATGAATCCCAGTTTGGATTATAGGCCGGATCATTTTTATTAAGCCATTTCTCGACACCGGTACCCGAGGCGCTCTTCATCCTGAAATCGGTAAGTGTAAGGCGGTACTTATTCTCCTTGAATTCAATCTTCAAAAGATACTGCAGCATAGCTGCCTCCATGTTGAAACCGCCCTTTTCGTCCTTGTTGTAGACTTTCATGCGGGCAACTCCTTCCACCTTACCGTTTAGCTTATCTTGAACTGTATATACCGACTGCGGGTTTGGATAATAATAGCTGAACCAGGTTATCGATTTATCATATAAGTAGTTTGGAGTCCCCGGTTCATCAACAACTGCGCGATACATGATCTTCTTCGTGTCGGGATCCAGTGGCAAGCCGGACGATTGGCCGGAGGTAAGTTTGACCAGTCCCAACAACAGACACAAAAGCAATATTTTCGTTTTCATAGTAATCCGTATTGACCTGACAATACAACAAAGATATAACAAAAAAGGAGGGACAGCATGATTTGCTGCCCCTCCTTTTTAACAGAACTATCAACTATTAATACATGCCGTCCATTCCGCCCATTCCCGGATTCATCGGGGGCATGGCAGGTTTTTCTTCCTTATGGGTAGCAAGTACACACTCGGTGGTAAGCAGCATGCTGGCGATCGATGCAGCGTTTTCAAGGGCAACACGGGCTACCTTTGCAGGATCGATTACTCCAGCTTTGTAAAGACTCTCATACACATCGGTACGTGCGTTGAAGCCAAAGTCATCCTTGCCTTCCTTCACCTTCTGGATGATTACTGAACCTTCGAGGCCGGCATTTTCAACAATCTGACGGAGTGGTTCTTCCAGGGCACGTTTTACGATAGCGATACCTGTGGTTTCGTCTTCGTTGTCGCCCTTCATTTTCTCAATGACCTTCTGAGCACGGAGATACGCTACACCACCGCCAGGGATAATTCCCTCTTCGATAGCAGCACGGGTTGCATGCAGTGCATCGTCGAAACGGTCTTTCTTTTCCTTCATCTCTACTTCTGAAGCAGCTCCGACATAGATCACGGCAACACCACCGGCCAATTTTGCCAGGCGTTCCTGCAGTTTTTCCTTATCATAATCGGAGGTTGTGGTTCCGATTTGGGTCTTGATCTGGCTGATGCGGCCGGTAATATCGGCTTTTTTACCACTACCATTGATGATCGTGGTGTTTTCCTTGTCGATGGTAACTTTTTCAGCCTGTCCGAGGTACTGCAGCGTTGCATCTTCCAGTTTAAATCCTTTCTCTTCGCTAATCACGGTACCACCGGTAAGGATGGCGATATCCTCCAGCATCTCCTTGCGGCGGTCGCCAAATCCGGGGGCCTTAACAGCAGCAACTTTCAGTGTGCCGCGGATTTTATTAACCACCAGGGTTGCCAGTGCTTCACCTTCTACATCTTCAGAAACGATGACCAACGGACGACCGGTCTGAACGGCCTTTTCAAGGACCGGCAGAAGGTCTTTCATTACACTGATCTTCTTGTCGTAGATAAGAATAAACGGGCTGTCGTAAACAACTTCCATCTTTTCCGTGTCGGTAACAAAATAAGGGCTTATATAGCCGCGGTCAAATTGCATACCTTCAACAACCTTCACGGTGGTTTCGATGCCTTTGGCCTCCTCGATGGTAATAACTCCCTCTTTCTTTACTTTGCCCATTGCTTCTGCAATCATCTTTCCGATGAAACTGTCATTGTTTGCAGAGATAGTAGCAACTTGTTCGATTTTATCCATGCTGTCGCCAACCTGTTTCGACTGTGCTTTAATTGATTTCACAATTTCGATAACAGCCTTGTCAATACCGCGTTTCAAATCCATCGGATTCGCACCAGCAGTAACATTTTTCAGCCCGGTGGTGAAAATCGACTGTGCAAGAACAGTCGCAGTGGTTGTACCATCACCTGCGATGTCACTGGTTTTGGAAGCTACTTCCTTAACCATCTGAGCGCCCATGTTGGCAACTGCGTCCTTTAATTCGATCTCTTTTGCTACCGTAACACCGTCCTTGGTGATAACCGGGGAGCCGTATGATTTATCAATGATAACATTGCGTCCCTTGGGACCGAGGGTTACTTTTACTGCGTTGGAAAGAGCATCAACGCCTTCCTTCAGTGCTTCTCTTGCTTTTATGCTAAAGAAAATATCTTTTGCCATTTTATTTATAATTTTATTGTGAATGAATTCGGTTAAATCGTAATGTCCGCTAATTGTTAAACAACCGCAACGATATCGGATTCGCGCATTATAAGGTAGTTGTTCCCATCAATGGTGATCTCTGTACCGGCATATTTTCCATAAAGTACATTATCTCCTACTTTCACTGTCATGGGTTCGTCCTTTTTGCCGGGGCCCACAGCTGCAACGGTACCTTTCTGGGGTTTCTCCTTTGCAGTATCAGGAATAATAATCCCACCCGCGGTTTTCTCTTCAGCCGCCGCAGGCTCAACCAATACCCTGTCTGCCAGAGGTTTAATTTTCAATTTTGCCATTTCTTTATATTTTAAAGTTAAACATTAGGATTTTCACCTTTAATTAGGTTACCATACATTGTCATATTTCGTGCCAAAGCATCGTCAGCCTTTTGCATTGGACATTTTTTCAGTGAATGGCCCCCGATTAAAAAAAATGTCAGATTGTTCTGACAATCTGACACCTGATAATTTTATATTTTGGCTTTTGCCGGGTGGCTACCGCGTAAACACTATTTCTTTTGCGTCGGAGGAGCCTGAAAATCTTTTATGGGGGTGGTTTTCGACTCATCGATCTGCTTCTGAATTTCACTCTGTTGTGTGCTTGCTTTTCCGGAAGAGGAAGGAATTACGAAGATTGAAAAAAGGCTGAGAACAAGCATGGCAATGGCAAGGGTCCAGGTTGTTTTCTCAAGGAAGTCAGCTGTTTTACGAACGCCCATGAACTGGTTGGAAGAGGCAAAATTGGATGCAAGCCCTCCTCCCTTGGAGTTCTGAACAAGAACAACCAACACCATCAATACACAGGTAATCAGGATAAGAACAGAAATCAGAATATAAAGTCCCATTTTAAAACTATTTACACGTTACGATTTTATGGATTATTTCCCAGCCCATCAATCCATTGGCCCATCAATTTCGAAGCTGCTGAATTTGGGCCGCAAAGTAACGACTTTTTTCTTGATTAAGCAAAGATAATTTCTCATAAATGTGAATGGCCTTCTGGACATTGCCTTGTTTGGCATACAATAGCGCCAGGGTTTCGCTTACAATCTCCTCTTCATCCAGGTTACTCCGCATTGACGTGTCGGCAGGGCTGAAAAAGGAGGATTTAGTCCTTGTAATTTTCGGCTCCTCGAGGATAAACTTCTCTATAATCGCCTCTTTTGACAAAGGCTGCAGGATGGCGGGTTGCTGTTGCGGCGAAACAGTTATTCCGTCTACCATCAAAGTAACAGGTAACGTCGCCGCAGCTTTTTCGGCGTTGATTTCGGCCAATCTCTTACGAACAACAGCCAGAAGGTCTTCACGGGATAACCGTTCAGAAGGAACTCCGGGCTCATTCAACCGGGCTGCTGATTTTATCGTAATCTCATGACCTGGCAACGATATGCCTGGCCCCAACACAGGCAACGAATCAAGTTCTTCTGCAGTAACGGCCCCTGAGTCGTCAGGAACAGCCTGTAGTATGGCCTGGTCGGGGGTTGTTACGACATGTACCGGTTCGGCAGGTGATTCCATGTTGCCGGAAGCGTTGGAATCGGCGGCAGGGGGAACAGCGATGGCCTTCACGGAATCAAGAAGTTCCTTTAGCTTTCGCCGGTCACCGGCATAGGCAGCCGCCTTTTTTAACTGGGCATGGTATTGAAGCTGCTCCTCTTTAAAAAGATTGTAGGTGTATAAGATCTGTCCGGTCTGACAGTAAGGATATCGCTTCACAATATCCTCCAGCATTTTCATGGTCCCGGCATTGGTACTGGCAGGGTTTTCTATAAACTCGGAAAATTGCTGGCGATTCATACCTGAATTTGATTTTCCTTGTCACTACCAGTTAACTACAGCCTTGTTGAAGATATCCTGCACCAATTGATCGGCAATACCTTTGATCAACCCATCCTGTACGGTGGATAACTGCAGGTTGCTGGAATAATCAAGGTAACGGGAGAAACTTTGCTCCCATTTCTGCTTTTCATCCGTCTTGTTTGTGAACTTTACCATTACGGTAATGGTTAGCCTGTTCATTGCGGCAGTTTCATTTCCCTGGATTGCAACAGGTTGCACAATATAACCTGTAATCGTAGAGGCCACGTTAAGGTCGCCATTTCTGTCGACAAGCATCAGGCTGGTTTGCGACGTAAAATAATCCCGCAAATCCTCGGTAAGCGTGCGTGATAGTGTCGGGACCACCAACGGCGCATTGTTGGGCATATTGGGAATGGTAACGGTTCTTACGTTGGGTGAAATGGACGCACCGGTAAAGGAGTAACTCATGCGACAGCTGCTCACAGAAACCGACAGCGCCAGGAGCATCAAACAGGTGGTCCTCTTAGGGATCGTCATGGGATACCGTTGAATGTTAAGTATCAAGTCGAAAAATTGAGCAACACAAAGGTACAGATTAATCATGCGATATCGTATTCTTTGATCTTCCGGTATAAGGTCCTTTCGGAAATTCCAAGTTCTTTAGCAGCATCTTTGCGTTTCCCGTCATGTTTGGTCAACGCACGCCGGATGAAATCGATCTCCTTCTTTTCAAGAGAGAGTGACTCTTCAACCTCCTCAGGCTCCTGAATGGGTTCACTCACATGGAAACCTTTATCCTGTGGCTGAACGATGATCGGTGCAGAAGGATCCTTGATCTCCTCAAAATCGCGATATAACCGTTTGATCAGATGGTTACTTTCACCAAGATTATCACTGAGATCATGTTCATTCTGCATCAGATTCATTACAAGCTGTTTCAGATCATTCATGTCCTTCTTCATATCGAAGAGCACCTTATAAAGGAGATCCCGCTCATTGAATTTTGCAGAATCTTCCCCTTTATATAAAACCGGCAACTCGTTGATTTGTCCCTGGGGAAGGTATTTGAGCAATGTTTCCGCATTGATAGTCCGGCTTTTTTCAATAATTGAGATCTGCTCGGTAAGATTTTTTAACTGCCTGATATTGCCGGGCCACCGGTAATTGATTAGAATCCGCTGGGCCTCTTCATCAAGCTGAATGGAAGGCATCCTGTATTTTTCTGCAGCATCGGAGGCAAATTTGCGAAAGAGAAGATAGATATCCTCTTTTCGTTCGCGCAGTGCCGGCATGAAAACTGGAACCGTGCTCAACCGGTAATAGAGGTCCTGGCGGAATTTTCCATTGGCAATCGCATCCGGTATGATCACGTTGGTGGCTGCTACAACACGAACATTGGTTTTCAGCACCTTGGAGGAACCAACGCGGATAAACTCGCCCGATTCCAGAACACGCAGCAGCCTGACCTGAGTTCCAAGCGGCAATTCCGCGATCTCATCCAAAAAGATGGTCCCGCCATCAACAACCTCAAAATATCCCTTGCGGGCTTCGTGGGCACCGGTAAAGGAGCCTTTCTCATGGCCGAATAATTCCGAGTCAATCGTACCCTCAGGAATGGCTCCGCAGTTCACTGCAATATAGGGTCCGTGCTTGCGCGGACTGAGCTGGTGAATGATCTTGGGGAAAAACTCCTTTCCTGTGCCGCTTTCTCCGGTGATCAAAACAGTAATATCGGTAGCAGCCACCTGCCGGGCAATATCGATTGCCCGATCCAGGAGTATGGAGTTTCCGATAATACCAAATCGTTGTTTAATTGACAGCAGATCCATCGATTGATTTCTTAAATTATCTGACTTGTGCATTCAGCTTTTCAGTAAAGGCCCGGACAAGGCGTTCCATCACCTTTTCAATATCCTTGTCTGTCAATGTCTTGTTTTCATCCTGAAGAATGAAACTAACAGCATAGGATTTTTTATCCGTGCCAATCTTATCCCCCTCATAAACATCGAACAAGCCAACCTTTTTTAACAATTTTCGCTCGGTTTGAAAAGCAACCTCTTCGATATTTCTGAATGTTATCTCCTTGTTCATCAACAGTGCCAAATCGCGCCTGACTTCGGGAAACCGCGGAAGCTCCATATACTGCGCCGCCTTTGAAGGAATCCGGGAAACAAGCGCCGACCAGTTGATTTCGGCATAATAAACGGCTCCGCGTATATCAAATTGTTTTTGCAAACTTTTTGCAAGTAACCCCATTGTGATGACATCGATCCCGTTTACAGTGTAACTGAGCCCTTCACTAAAAAGACCATTAGTGAGCGGGCTTTCCGCCATTTTGGCAACACCCAGCCTGGTCAGAACACCTTCAACATATCCTTTGAGTTCGTAAAAACTAACATCTTTGGTTTTTACATCCCAGTTTTCAAATTCATGGCGACCTGTCAATATTATCGACAAATGTCTTTCTTCATGATATCCGGTAACCGGTTCCCTATTATCTGCCGAACTGCTTAATGAATATACCGTTCCGAATTCGAATAATTTAAGATCGGTATGTTTTCGGTTATGATTGTAAACAATGGTTTCCAGCGCACCGTGCAGCAACGATTGTCTCATTACATCCAGATCGCGGCTGATCGGGTTGAGGATCTTCACCAAACGATCCAATGGCAAATCAGCTAACCCTTCATAATAGGCTGCACGGGTTAGTGAATTGTTCATGATCTCATGAAATCCGTTTGAGGAAAGAAAATCGGAGACAACGTTTTGTAATTTTCCTGTATCCGGCCATGCAGTGTAGGATAAGGAAGATCTGACCTCCTGCCCGATCTCAATATTGTTATAGCCGTAAATACGCAGTATCTCCTCAATTAAATCGGCTTCCCGGAACACATCTACTTTATACCCCGGAACAACAACGGTGAATCCTGCTCCCGGATCTGTCATGCGCGATCTGCTGTCACCCTCCGGTAATATTTCAAATCCGAGATCCGAAAGGATATTTTTAACGACCTCATGGTCAATAGCCTTACCGATGAGCCGGTCAATATTTTTGTACGTCAGATCGATGGTACGGCGAGAAAATGGTTTAGGGAACTCATCAATAATCCCGGAGGAGATCTCCCCTCCGGCAATCTGCCTGATCAGCATAGCCGCCCGTTTGAGAGCGAATATGGTGATTTCCGGATCTGCTCCGCGTTCAAACCGGAATGAAGCATCGGTTTGGAGTCCGTGTCGCCGCGATGATTTCCTGATGTGCCGGGGATCGAACCACGCACTTTCCAGAAAAATTCTGGAGGTTTGACTGGTTACCCCGGATTTTGCCCCACCGAACACACCACCGAGGCACATGGGTTCATTCGAATTGCTGATCATCAGGTCGCTGGAATCAAGTTCGCGTTCCACCTCATCAAGTGTGATGAATTTCGTGCCACCCGGGTACTTTTTAACCAATATTTTATTGCCGGTCACCTTATCCGCATCAAATGCATGAAGCGGTTGCCCCAATTCCATCAGAACGAAATTGGTGATGTCGACGATGTTGTTTATCGGGCGCAGTCCGATTGCAGATAATCTGTTTTTAAGCCATTCGGGGGATGCTTCTACCTTAATTCCGGAGATGGTTATTCCGCTGTACCTGGGGCATGCATCCGGATCCTCAATAACAACGGCTATCGGCAGTTTATTGTTATCTACAGAAAATGTGGCGAGATCGGGTAATGTAAGTTTCCGGCGTTGTCCCGGCGCGATACCGGTACCTCCAAAATTGTTGATCACCGCTACCAGGTCGCGTGACACACCAACATGTGAGGCAGCGTCAGCACGGTTCGGGGTGAGTCCGATGGTGAACACGGTATCTTCCTCTACTTTAAAATAATCGCTGGCAGCAGTACCAATAACCGCATCCGGGGGTAATACCAGGATACCGTCATGTGAAGTTCCCAGCCCGAGCTCATCTTCTGCACAGATCATCCCTTCTGAAACCTCGCCACGGATCTTTGTTTTCTGAAGTACTATCTCCTTTTCTCCGAAATAGAGTGTTGTGCCCATGGTTGCCAGCGCCACTTTCTGTCCTGCGGCTACATTCGCCGCACCACATACAACATGCAGGGGTTCTCCAGTGCCGGTATTTACCGTTGTAACACTCAGATGATCTGAATTTGGGTGTTTCCCACAGGTGATCACCTCCGCGATCACCACGCCTTTTAATCCACCTTTAATGGATTCGTAGGCCGCTATGCTCTCAACTTCCAGACCACATCCAGTCAGGAGTTCCGCCACCTTGTCAGGTGCCAATCCGAGATCTAAGTACTGTTTCAACCAGTTATAGGAGATCTTCATCTGTCAGACTTATTTAGGGGGACAAAAGTAATAATAATATTCAAGACGGTCAGGAGATGAGACCCCAATTTTGCTGGTGTCTGTCGATGTTCTGCAGATGACGTGCCAGAATGTCATTTTTAGGTTTAACCAGCCCCGGGTCATCCTTAATGATATCGGCAGCCAGATTCCGGGCGTATTTAAGAATCTTTTCATCCTTAACAATATCAGCAATCCGCAGGTCCAGAATTCCGCTCTGCTGAGTACCCTGCAAATCGCCTGGACCACGAAGTTGCAGGTCGGTCTCTGCAATTACGAACCCGTCTGTGGTATGGACCATGGTTGAAAGCCGCTTTTTCGCCTCGGCAGAGAGTTCATATTTGCTCAACAGGATACAATACGACTGGTCCCTTCCCCGGCCGACCCGGCCGCGCAACTGATGGAGCTGTGACAGGCCGAACCGTTCGGCATTTTCAATCACCATCACAGCGGCATTGGGTACATCCACGCCAACTTCTATCACTGTGGTAGCAACCATTATCTGGGTCTCACGATTTAAAAAGCGCTGCATCTCAGCATCCTTTTCAACCTGTCTCATCTTCCCGTGAACCATGCTTACAGAATATTCTGGTGGCGGGAATTCCTGCACGACAGATTGGAATCCATCGATAAGGTTTTTCAGATCCAGGGTTTCCGACTCCTGGATTAATGGATAGACGATATATACCTGTGACCCTTCACGGATCTTCTGGCGGATAAAATCGTACACCTTTTTTCGTTCCGGTTCAAAAACATGCTTGGTAATAATGGCTTTTCTTCCAGGCGGAAGTTCGTCGATAACCGAAGTATCGAGGTCGCCATAAAGTGTCATGGCAAGTGTTCGCGGGATAGGCGTCGCAGTCATAACCAGGATATGCGGGGTAACCTGGTTTTTCTCCCAGAGTGCTGCCCGCTGAGCCACCCCGAACCGGTGTTGTTCATCAATCACCACCAGGCCAAGGTTCCTGAACTGAACATTATCTTCGATAAGGGCGTGGGTACCGATCAAAATATGAAGCTCCCCGGCCAGAAGCATATCCTGCATCTCCTTTCGCTGTGCCTTCTTTGTGGAACCAGTAAGCAATCCAACCTTTACCTCAAGTCTCCTCAGCAATAACGAAAGTGTATTGAAATGCTGATTTGCCAGAATCTCGGTAGGTGCCATGATGCATGATTGAAAACCGTTGTCGAGGGCTATCAACATGGTCATCAGTGCAACCAGTGTTTTACCGCTTCCTACATCTCCCTGCAGCAAACGGTTCATCTGGTTTCCTGAACCGAGATCAGCGCGGATCTCCCGTATTACCCGTTTCTGTGCGTTGGTAAGTTCAAACGTAAGGTGCTCATGATAAAAACGGTTCAGGTACTCTCCTACCTTTGAAAAGCGATGTCCCGAATGTTTTTCCATCCGCCCATACCGCTGTTTCATAAGTCTGAGCTGAATAAAAAAGAGCTCCTCAAACTTAAGTCTTGATTGGGCCTTTTGTAGCAGTTCCGGTGTTTGAGGATAATGGATGTTAAGGAATGCCTCCTGCCGGTCGAGTAACCTCAGTCCATCGAGAATGGCGGGAGTAAGGTTTTCCGGCACCCTGAATTTTTCATGAAGGAGCAGGGTTTTGATCAGTTTACCAATTCCTTTGTAATCCAGGCCTTTTGATTTCAGTTTTTCCGTGGAGTTATAAATAGGCCGCAGGGTTTCATTGAGCGAAAGGGGATGATTTGAAGGGATCTCAAGTTCAGGATGCGGGATATTCAACTTTCCATTGAACATGGCAGGTTTACCAAAAATAACATATTCCTGCTGCGGGGTGAGCATTTCTCCCACCCATTTCAGTCCCTGGAACCACACCAGGTCAATCTCTCCGCTTTCGTCGCGCACCGTCGCGATGATGCGCTGACCGCGTCCCATACCGATGGTCTGGATCCTGATCAACCTGGCTTTGAACTGGATGAAAGTGGAATCATCACGGATCCCGGAGATCAGGTAAAACTTGCTCCGGTCGATATAACGAAAAGGGAAAAGGGTCAGCAGCTCACCGAAGGTGCAGATGTTCAGCTCCTTTTTAAGCAACTCGGCCCGCGCAGGGCCAACTCCTTTCAGGAATTCAATGGGGGTGCTGAGAAATGAATGATCCACCTTTGGGATGAAGGTTTAATATAAAACTAAGTCTAAAGATAAAAAAAGACTCTCCACCGGGGAGAGTCTTTCTTCAAAATAATATGTTGGGATCTGGATCGGTTGGGTTAATATTCCCATAAAGTCGATTCGAACTCAAAAAGCCTGTTTTTAGCCTTTTCTGCCTCCAGAAGGGCATCAACATTCGTAGCATAGTCACCGATTGTGCGGTCGTATACATTCTCCTCCTTATAAACATAACTTGCGAAGATTCGTTTCATGAACACATCATCGTAAGTCAGACGTCCGGCCGCACCATTCTGCAGGTTAAACATCTCATTCTTGGAAAAGAGGTTGCGGCATTCCGGGAAATAGACCCAAAATAAGGGTTTCGGACCACGGTACTCACCTTTTTCATCCAGGTCGTCCATTACAGGGCAGATGCCCAGAATACGAACCTCCATTACCGAGCGCTGACGATCAAAATACCAGTCCTCCTTCAGCCTGATTTTCTTTACATCAGCCGGGTCAAAAGATTTCTTTATAATGGTATCAAATTCAATATCAGGATTGTCGGGGCGCTTCAAGGTGACTTTTTGCGGACTTTCCAACTGATCCATCAGCTCCTTATAGGTAATGGGCACGAGAAATTGGTCGGAAAGTGAGGAGTAAGCAGTAATCGTACCCTCTTTCAGTCCATCCATCAGGATGGTTACGAAACTGCGCCATCCGTTTTGTGGCCGCTCTGGAAAATAGAACGGTTGGTTCATTTTCTCCCTCAGGTCGACGAGCCTCCAGATCCGGCGGGTCCAGATGATGTCGGCTTCCCGGAGATAAGGATAAGCGATTGGTTGAACCTGTTGAATGGCTGTCTTGTCATAAACACCATCCCTGGGCGGACCTTCAAGGACCTGAGCATGGGATGACAGGTCAAAACCCACCATGAAGACGGTAAACAAAACCAAGAACAGTGCTTTTTTCATATAACCTCCTGCTGAATAGGGTTAATTAACTTTCAAGTTGACAGAAGCGACATTACGATCTCCGTCAGGACCCCTCACTGAGATGTCCTCAAACCAGATACGCTTGTTTTTCTTTGCATTGGTAATCATCTTTACAATGTCGGAAGTTAACCGGTTACCCTGAACCTTTGTTTCAAAAATATCTCCCGATGATTCCGTAACAAAGGTGAAGGAGATAACCGTGTACTTCAGGTCAAAGTCAAATCCCACGGGCATTTCGGGAACAAGGTAGGGGCTGGCAAGCAAAAGGCTTTTCGAAATATACCCTTCGTTCTTCCCGCCAATTTTTGCAATGGGATCCGGCACACGTTTCAGGCGGAAGGTATAAGCTCCCATATTTTTGGTTTTACCCGAAAACACAGCATTGACCGTAACAATGGCTTCCTTTGTGTTTTTAGGAAGGTCAGATACAATCCAGTCTTTTCCTTCAAGCCGGATGCGGCCTACGGAGACCGATGGCATAATGCGCTCAGGCCCGCCGGGTACGGATATTGAAATTGGATTATCGACACCAACATAGAAAACATTCATTTTGGTGGGTGATATGGTCAGGGCCGGTTTAGCAACAATGAATTCACTCTTGAAATGAAAAGTCATGGTATCTCCAAGCGGACTCACAACCTTGATCATCCCGGCATATTTCTTTAATCCTTCTCCGGTACCTGAAAGTTTCAATGTCACAATACCGTCGGCACCTGCTATCGGGGTGGCATTCTTGAAATTTGCGGGGGAAAGACTATCGGAACCCATTACGTACCGAACATCAGGGACCTGCTTTGTATCGTAAGCAGCAACAATAATTTCAGCCTGATACTCTTCTCCCAGAAAGACGTAATTGCTTTTCGCGATAACCTTGGCAGCAATCTTGTCGAATTTAAAGTTGGTGGCATCAATTGCACTGTAAAGGTTATTTACAACATCAAATTCAGCATTGTACACCTCCGCCTTGATCTTGTTGAGGATCGTAACAGTCGCCGCCAGGATGGTGCGATAAAAATTATGTATCTCCCAGTTCTGCTTTTTACCATCGGCATCATAAAATGGTCCATCTGTGTTGAGCCCGATTTTAATAGTTGACCTGTACTTGGGATCAACAAGGTCTAACATCTGTTTTTTATAAGACTCAATTCTGTCCTTTAGAACCTTTGCCTGTCCTGCGGATCCATCGGGTGAACTACCAATAAATAACCTTGTAGGGGCATCATAATTGTCCTTTCTTTTGGCATTGCGAAGTTCAAGTTTCTTTGCATCAGCGATCGAAGGCAATTTGTCGGTCGTCATGATGACAACATATTTCATGCTGTCTATATAATTTTCCAGGGTTTGTGAAAGTTGATGCGCCTTTTGAGCCTTTTCCCAGTAAGGCCCAACTTTATTCGGATTTAACTGGTACTGAATTTTGAACTTGGAATACGTGTTATCAAGCTTCTTTGAGAAGTTCTCATTGGTAACCTCCATACTTTCGTTCACCACCACAAATGCATCAAGGATTTGTTTCGAGACGTTCAGCGCGAGCAGTGCAGTAAGGACCAGGTACATCATACCTATCATTTTCTGCCTCGGGGTCTCCTTATATCCAGCCATCTAGTTTTTTGTTTTTACAAGTGAATAATACGGATTTTGTTTATTGCTCATGCCCACTATTTATTGCCGATACTCATGGCAGAGAGCATGTTTCCGTAAACCTTGTTGAGGGCAGCAATGTTTTTGGTGATATTGTCCATCTCATCTTTGAACTTGGCTGTGTTGGCCATTGATTCATTCAGGTCAGATGTAAATTTTCCGAGAACGGAGTTGAATTTATTGGTCGCTTCCATTTGCTCATTCGAGCCCTGCAGATGCAATTCATACAGTGCATTAAGCGCGGAGAGATTGTTGGAAATGCGCTGCATCTCTTTGTTGAACTGAACACCACCTGTGTTGGATGCGGCCAGTGTTTCTGCTGTTTTTGTAAGGAGATCGGCAGATTCACTATACTTTTCAATGAACTTGTTAGCAGATGCCGCGGCATTTGCAATGCTGGAGGAGAAGGCCTTATTCGCATCAACATCTTCCTTCAGGGAGGCTGAAACCTCGGTGAACATGTTTGAAAGATTAGCTGCGCTTTTCGCCGTTGCCTGGATATGTGTCAGCTGTTCTTCTGAAGCGCTGATACTCTGATCTAATGTACGTGCTGTTTTCCGGTAGGAATCGTTTAACACAGTGGCTGATTCGGTCGCACTTTTCAGCGAACTTACATACTTATCGTTGGCCAGGGAGGCATCGGCTACATTCGATAGTTTTGAGGTTGTGTCGCTAAGACTGCGTAAACCGGCACTCAGGCTTTCGATCAATTCGGGGCCGATTTTTGCCTTTTCGAGCATCTTATCAAGCTCCTGGGTTACAGTATCCTTGGTAGTAAAAGCTTTGGAGCCATCTATTTCGTCGTCATGGTAGATTCCGGCAAGCTGCGGATAGACAAGACTCCAGTCGGGCTCAACATGTGGCGGTTCAAAGGCGGAAAAGAAGAAAATAAGGGATTCGGTTCCCAATCCGATGATCAGCATGATATCGGCACCGGTATAATGGTTTATTTTAAATAACGCACCGATAATTACGACTGCAGCACCCCAGCCATAAAGTTTGGCCATGAAGTTCTTGTAATTTTTTGTCTTAACGAAATCGAGTAAAGCCATGATGTTTGTTGATTAGAATGGTTGACTGGTATCTGAGTTGACGAAAGATTATCAATTGTAAACATGCGATGCGCGCGCAGGATTATCGTCACGCTGACGTCCGAGATAGGTCTGCACACAACGGAACCCCACGTAACATTTGGCCGTATCCTGATATTCGTATGACCTTGTTGAAACGCGCAGAAAATAAGCTACATCCTTCCATGAACCACCGCGGGTAACCTTGCGTTTTAAGGCAGGAGGATCTGAATCCTTGGCGTTGTACTTATAATCCGGATTCAGGTCCCAGGAGAAATTGTAAGAGGAGGGGTGAAAGGCAGAACTTGTCCATTCGGCAACATTACCGGCCATGTCGTACAAGCCATAATCGTTGGCAGGATAATGGGCCACAATCACAGTTGTAGCTCCTCCGTCATCGATATAGTCGCCACGCATGGGCTTGAAGTTTGCCAGGAAACATCCTTTGTCGTTACGGGTATAAGGACCTCCCCAGGGATAGGGGTTTCCATCGTAGCCGCCCCGTGCTGCCCATTCCCATTCGGCCTCCGTAGGCAGACGGAAATCGCTGATGTTGGATTCACCCTTTTTACCATAAAGGAAACTATTTTTGAACTGGGTACGCCAGATGCAGAATGCATTGGCTTGTTTCCAGTTTACGCCAACTACCGGATAATTGTCATAGGCGGGGTGCCAAAAATATTTTTCAGTACTTGGATCATTGAAGGAGTAAGTATAATCGTGGATCCAGCAGAGGGTATCGGGATAAACATTGATAACCTCCTTGCGGACATAGACTGAACGATCTTTCAACCCCTGCGGACGATTGGCCAGCCCGGCGTCTTTTACGTCAGCCTGACCGGTGTAGTCCTTACGTGCGGCTGCTTTCAGGTCTACAAAATAGTATTCAAAATAGAGTTTTCGTGTATCTACCTCTTTTCTTCTGAAATAACGTTCATTTTCAGGAAGATACATTTGTGCCAATGCATCTCTCATATCCTGCTGCTCAGAACTCCATTCAATCTTGGTTTCCCAATTGAGAAAGGGAGGATCAAAGGTTTCTCCTGTCTTTTTGTTCTCTGAAATAAAATACAGTTCGGGTTTTAATTCACCAAGTATGCGCCGTGCGATCGAGTCGCGCACCCAATAGACAAATTGGCGATATTCATTGTTTGTGATCTCGGTCTGATCCATGTAAAAGGCTCCTACCGTAACCGTTTTAGGGTTATTCAGTTGAGCGTAAGGCACATCTTCATCGCTCACCCCCATCGTGTATGCCCCCATAGGAACGTAAACCATGCCAAACGGATCTGGAGAGTAGTATCGCTTTCGGTTTTTGACACCCGTAAGCTCACCACTTCCTGAGTTACCGCAACTTCCCAGGAAGACCAGCAAGGCGGAATAAATGAGCAGTTTTTTCATTTTTTGGCCGATTAGTTGATGAAAAATAACGCTACCTATTGATGTTTATTATTTTTAATCTGTTTTTTTAAGTTCAAAACGGCAAAAATACACATTTTTATTTTACAAGAAACGCGTATTCCTGTAACTTTTCCTGAATTTATCGGTTTCAATTTTGAAGCAATAACTCACCATAACTTCTAACCCCCCATTGTTATACTTAAGGGCAGAGGTGCCGATATCGTAGGAGACCCCGATCCGAAGACTCTTGATATTGACACCAACAAGCACAGAAATTGCATCCTGAAGCCGGTAACCGAGACCTCCGTAGAATTTTTTATTGTAAACCACGAGGGCGCTTGCATTAAACTGAAAAGTTGCACCATCGTACATAATAAGTGCAGTAGGGTCAATTTCAAACAGCGGACTGCCCGGGATCACCCATTGGTATCCACCGGTTAAATAATAGGTCCGCCGGGTTTGGTAATAGACCTTCTTGCCTTTCATCTGAAGCAGATTATTGGCTGATAGACCCACATAGTACTTATCGGGAACCTGATAAAAAAGCCCGGCATCACAATCTATGATCATGTCGCTGGTCTTTCCCGAGGACTGACCGATCAGGGGGTCTCCCTCTTCTCCCGGAATAAATTTTGAAAAATCATAGCTGGCATTCTGAAATCCGACATTCAACCCGGCTGAAAATGTTCCTGCGCCCATATCGGTCCTGTATGCATACCCGACTTTAACCCCGATATTCTTAAAAAATCCATATTTGTCCTGCATCACTGAACCACCAACAGCTCCGTGCAACACCTTTATCGGTGCATCCACGGTAAGCAAAAAGGTCTGCGGAGCAATCTTATTGTCTTCCGCATCTTTAAACCCCATCCATTGCGACCTTACGAGACCGGTAGCACAAATGCCCCCGCTGCTGCCTGCATAGGCAGGATTTATAGCCATATTGGTGAACATGTAATGGGTGTACAAATATTTCGTCTGTGCATTCATCACCCCGCTGACAAAGAAAAAACAGAATAGCAGGTGTAAACGAAACCTCATCTTATAAAAATATAAATAATTAATTATGAGCTGTATAAAAAATAGTTTCTGCCATCAGAAAACCATGGGTAAAAGTACATTTTTTTTACTTACGATCACGAATCAGGGCGCTATTTAAACTCATTCAAAGCTCGTTACCAGCCAGGAACCAGGGCTAATTTTTATTTATACACCATCCCTGAAAAAATGTTTCACCAATTAACGAAAGTTTAGACGCATGCATTGTGTTGCAAAGAAATATCTTTGCAGATTCATTCGACCGGTTATTAAAAAATAATCCCATGGCATTCTTTATGATCAAGGAAAAACCTTTCACCAGAAAGTGGTTTTTATCCTACAGTTTCATCATTGCAGGTTCCTTTATACTGGCAACAAGTTTTGTGCTTTTCATCACTCCATACAAATTTGTACCCGGTGGAGTGTATGGAATTTCCATCGTAATGCACTACCTGTTCAATACGCCGGTAGGTCTCATTGCGCTCTGTTTTGATATTCCGTTAACCATCATAGGGATAAAATTTCTCGGTCCTAGGTTCGGATTTAAAACTGTACTGGGATTTTCGCTGACTGCAATATTTACTGATACACTCACCTATTTCTGGGGATTTCAGCCCCTGGTTACGGGGGATGCATTGCTCTCTTCAATTTTTGGCGGAGTGCTGGCCGGACTTGGACTCGGGCTTATTTTCAGATCGAAGGCAACTTCCGGCGGCAGCGATATCGTTGCCATGATCATTGCCAAATACACGAAGCTGCCGCTCGGGATGCTGATGATCTATGTCGACTCAGTTATTGTGCTTGTCGGCTTACTGGTATTCCGGGACTGGAAGATTCCCCTTTACTCATGGATCGTGATATTCATCACCGGAAAGGTGATCGATATCGTACTCGAGGGAGTCAGTTACGATAAAAGCCTTTTCATAATTTCCGACAAACATGCGGAGATCCGCGAGAAAATTCTCAACAATCTCGACCGGGGCGGAACCTATATTGATGGCAAAGGAATGTACAACATGGCCGAACGCAGGATCATCTTTACTGTTGTTAGCCGCCGTGAACTTGCTATTCTTGAGGAATATATCCACGAAATCGATCCAAAAGCATTTCTGACAGTAACAGATGCCACGGAAATTCTCGGAGAGGGTTTTAAATCACTGAAGGAAAAAGTGACTGACTAACCATCGAATTCCCGACAATTTCGCTATTTCGCTATTTAAACAATTTCAGAATATCCTGTCCATTGGCAAATATCAGCAGACCAAACAATAAAACCATCCCGGCTACCTGGGCATATTCCATGAATTTATCGCTGGGTTTACGCCGGAAAATGATTTCATAAAAGAGGAACATCACATGTCCGCCATCGAGTGCCGGTATGGGAAGTACATTCAAAATTGCCAGCATGATGGAGAGGAACGCAGTCAGCGACCAGAAAGCCTGCCAATCCCAGGTTGAAGGAAAAATGCTGCCGATGGTGATAAACCCTCCGACCGATTCGTAGGCTTTTTCCTGAGAGAAGAGGAGCCTGATAGATTTGATATAATTGCCGGCACCATCGAATGCCTTCACAAATCCTGCCGGAATTGCAGTTACGATATTATAGCTCTTTTCCTTGAAAGCAAAATAATTGGCAGGGCCTTTCGAATAGACACCGATATAACCGGCCTGAGGAACACTGACTGGCAATCGAAGCGTGTCTTTCCCGCGCAGAACGAGCACGTTGACCGTTTTATTTTTATAGTGCGGTATCGTTGCCCTGAACTCATCGTAGTAAGGCAGTACCGTATCATTTATTCCGATGATCCTGTCACCCAGCTGCATTCCTGCAGCCTGCGCTGCTGATCCGGCAGCAAATTTTCCGACTTCAAAGGGAAACCTGACGGCCATAAAATCCGCCGTCTTCTGTTTGATCAGCTTACTGATAAATCCATGAGGAATCACGACATCGATTTTCTCACCCTGCCGTTCAACCTGTACGGTTTTAGCCTCTTCAAGAATAATGGTTTTAGGAATCGCGGCGAAATCTTCAACTTGCTTATTGTCAACAGAAAGAATACGGTCTCCACTGCGAAGTCCCATCTGATAACCCAGAGAATCTACGCTGATCCCATATTTTACGGCTGATGTTGGCAAATACTGCTCACCCCAGAGGGAGAGCATGGTGATGTAAATTGCGATGGCCAGAAGGACGTTCACCGTAACACCGCCAAGCATAATGATCAGACGCTGCCATGCGGGTTTCGAACGAAATTCCCAGGATTGAGGAGGCAGTTTCATCTGTTCACGGTCCATCGACTCATCAATCATTCCTGAAATTTTCACATACCCGCCCAATGGAACCCAGCCAACTCCGTATTCCGTCTCGCCCTTTTTAAATTTGAACAAGGAGAACCAAGGGTCGAAAAAAAGATAAAACTTTTCCACCCGGGTTTTAAAAATTCGGGCAGCAAGATAATGTCCGAATTCGTGAAAAATTACGAGTATGGATAGACTGAGCAATAACTGGATTACTTTAATTACAATTTCCATTGGCTGTTTTTATTTCAGAGCGTTTCGATTATTAATCCTATCAATAAATTCTTCGGCTTTTGCAAGGGACTCAAGGTGTGTTTGCAAATAATCCTCATACGTTGGTTTTTCAATAAAATGAATGGTTTCCATACAGTGTTCAATGACTTCCGGCATGGCAAGAAATCCCACCCTGTCGCTAAGGAAGGCACAAACGGCAGCCTCGTTGGCTGCATTGAGTATGCAGGCCATATTTCCTCCTTTTTCGAGCGCATCGTAAGCCAACCTTAGATTCCGGAAAACCTTGTTGTCTGGCTGTTCAAATGAGAGCTGCGGGTAATCTGTAAAACTGAAGCGCGGAAGCTGCGAAGCAACCCTTCCCGGAAAACCCATGGCATATAAAATCGGTAACCGCATGTCAGGCAATCCCATCTGTGCTTTCATCGACCCATCAACAAACTGTACGATCGAATGGATGATCGATTGCGGATGGATTATGACATCAATCTGCCGCGGGTTCAGTCCAAAAAGCCATCGGGCCTCAATTACCTCCAACCCTTTATTCATCATGGTGGCTGAATCGATGGTAACTTTGTTTCCCATTTTCCAGTTGGGATGTTTTAAAGCAGCCTCCTTGCTAACCCCGGCAAGGTCGTCCCTGGTTTTGCCGCGAAAAGGTCCGCCTGACGCAGTCAGGAAAATCTTCTCAACCGAACCCGGCACCTCCCCGGCTAAGCATTGAAATATCGCCGAATGTTCTGAATCGACCGGTAGAACCAATACACGATTTTGAAAGGCTGCTTCCATCACCAGGTCGCCGGCAACAACCAGGGATTCCTTGTTGGCCAGGGCAATCTGCTTGCCTGCCATGATGGCGCTGAGTGTAGGTTTGAGTCCGGCATAACCCACAAGGGCGCTCAATACCAGGTCTATGGTTTCCATTTCAACCACCTGGGCCAGTGCATTTTCCCCGGCATACACTTTCACCGGATATAGCTGGAGTGCGTTGGCTACGCTTGTATACCACTCTTTATTACCGATAACTACAGCATTTGGGTGAAATTCAATGGCCTGCGTGATCAGCAATTCAAAATTGTTCTGGGCGGTAAGGACCTCCACTTCGAACATTTCCGGATGGTTACGCACAATGTCAAGGGCTTGTATCCCAATACTTCCGGTGGATCCTAATATCGCTATTCTTTTCTTCAAAGGGTGGTCAACTGGTTAAAAGGTGATGTAATCCTTGGGGTTAACGGGATTGCCTTCGTTCCACAGTTCGAAATGAAGATGAGGACCGGTACTTAATTCCCCGGTTTCGCCAATGATCGCGATCGGATCACCAGCCCTGACAGATTCGCCGACTTTTTTCAGTAAAGCAGAATTGTGCTTATAGATCGATACAATATTTTGCGGGTGCTGAATCGCGATCACATAGCCGGTTTCGAGGGTCCAGTTGCTGAAAATGACGGTCCCGTCAAGAACTGCCTTGATGGTTTCGTTTCGTCCGGCAACAATATCCACCCCATAGTGCCTTGTCGCATTATTGAAATCATTGGTAATGACACCTTTCAATGGAGAAAAAAAAAGGGCTCCGCCAATAGAAGATTTCCGTTTGTTAGCCGACTCTATATTTTCCACCTTGTAAAGACTGTATTTTGCCTGATTGTCAACCTCGGCGCGCAGGATTGAATCCTCCATGGAGCGGGTAATTTTGATATCCCCGTAGCGCTTGGTCGTATCCCTTGGTAACTGCTTGTCCTCTGCGAGATCTTTCCCGTTAATAATGTCACGCATATTGAGTAAGAACCTGTCCTTGTTCTTCAGATCACGTTCAATGGAATCTGTCTTCATCTGAAGTTTATAGAGCTTTTTTTGCAATCCCACGTTGGTATAGCCCGGAATATACTCCCTGAGCGGAGTAAATGCAATAAGGAAGGAGGTGAGGAAAATAAGCACGATGGTCAGCGTACCGAGTGCAATGAAAACATTAAGGCGTGAGAGTCGGAATGTTAATCTTTCCTCCAGGGTGTCGTCGGTCATGAAGACAAGCCGGTATTTGGTTCGCAGCCGGTCGGTCCATCTGTTCCTTTTTCGTTCTTTTTTCGCCTGGGCCATCACTTTCACACTGGTTCTGAAAACGCTGCAAATATCGGAAAATTATGTCAACCCGCAAATCTTCGGCCTTTCCGCGTTCTAATTCAAAAATTTAAAATAATTTTGTAAAATCTGAGTTAATACTGTTTTAAAGAATTTGCAAGTTTGATAACGACCAGGAAATATACCCTCGCCGCACTGTTAATGCTATTGCTGGGCGCTACCCTGCTAAGTTCCTGTTCCACCAAAAAAAATACCTTCACCCGACGGGCTTACCACAACCTGACCTCCCACTTTAATGTTTACTGGAACGGAATGGACGGGCTTCGACAGGGAATAAAAGAGTATAAAGGTTCACTGAAGGACAACTATTCTCTTGTTTTGCCAATTTACAACTATGGTGACAGGGCAGCAGCCGGTAAGCTTTCCCAGTTTGCCGACATCTCCATCAAAAAAGCATCCAAAGCCATTCAGAAACATTCGATGGTTTTTAACCGGAAGGAGCGTGTTAAATGGATAGATGACTCCTATATGCTGATTGGCAAAAGCTATTTCTACAAGCAGGATTACCCAATGGCGCGCAGGACTTTTGAGTTTGTTATTAAGACCTACAACGACAACGACATTAAGTATGAAGCCATGCTCTGGCTTGCCCAGAGTAATACTCAGCTTGGTGATTTCAACCGGGCTGAACCGATGCTCGACATGCTTGGAAGCAAGATCAAGAAGGGAGAGGCGCCCGACAAATATGAAACCGATCTGAACCTGGCCTATGCCCAATTTTATATCCTCCAGAAAAACTACGATGGGGCGATCCCTTATATAGCCAGGGCGCTTGAGTTGAGTCCAAGCCGGGAAATGAAAACCCGTTGCAAGTTTATCCTCGCCCAGATTTATCAGAAAGACGGAAATTTTGAGGAAGCATCATCCTTATATGCCATTGTGATTAAAAAAGCCAGTTCCTACGACATGGAATTCAATGCAAAGATTAACATGGCTCAATGCTACAATACCAAAACGGGAAACCGTGAATTCATCGTCAAGAAGCTAACCAAAATGCTGAAGGATGAAAAAAACAAAGATTACCTCGACCAGGTCTATTATGCCCTTGCCCAGATATCTCTCAGAGATGCTGACACGGTTTCCGCAGTAGGTTTTTTTCAGAAGTCAGTCAGCACCAGCAAAACCAATGCCTATCAGAAAGCCATTTCCTCGCTTGAACTGGCAGATATCTATTTTGATAAGAAAAATTATACGCAGGCCCAGTCTTACTACGACAGCACAATGCAATTTCTGCCGAAAGATTATCCGGGGTACAAGGAGATCCAGAAGAAGACCAACACACTCACCGACCTGGTCACCAATCTGCAGGTCATCAGCAAGCAGGATAGTCTGCAAAACCTGGCGGCGATGCCTGAGGCTCAGCGCTTGAAAGTTATCGACATGATCATTGCCAAGCTGCTCGCAGAAGAGTTGAAAAAAAAGATGGAGGAGCAGGAGAAAAAGGACAATCTCAATCTCTTCGGGCAGTCGCGACCTGGTGATCAGCAAGGCGGGTCAAAAGAGGGGCGATGGTATTTCTACAATCCCACTACACTTTCGAATGGTTACTCCAACTTCGTACGTAAATGGGGGCGGAGAAAGTTTGAAGATACCTGGTGTCTGAATGATAAGGCCATCGTTTCCTTTTCAGGGGAGGCTCCCCTCGACTCCATCCTTGTTGCTCCTGCCGATTCAACCACTACGAAAGATGGCAGGAAGGCGATCGCCAAATCTAGCAATCCCAAAGACCGAAACTACTACCTGCAGGATATACCGTTTACAAAGGAGCAGATTGCTGCCTCCAACGAGAAGATAATCCAGGCATACTATCAGGCAGGTTTTATTTATGTTGACGGGTTGAATGACTACGGGAAGTCCATCGAATCTTTTGAAACCCTCCTTCAGCGATTTCCGGGCTGCAAGTACAATGTTCAAACCTATTATAAGCTCTGCCAGCTCTACAAATACCTGGAGAACCAACCCAAGAGTGATAGTTATAAAAATTTGATCCTGACGGGATTTGCAGAATCCGATTATGCCAAATTGCTGGTCAATCCAAATTACTACAAGGAGATCATTTCCAAGAAATCGGAGGTACAGACGCTTTATGAGGCTACTTTCAAGGCCTTCGGAAATCAGCAATATTACATGGTCATCAACAATGCCGACCAGGCCCGGGCCAGTTTCCGGGCTGATACCGCTTTAATGCCCAAGTTCGACTACCTCCGGGCCCTTGCCCTTGGAAAAATTGAGGTAGTTGATTCTATGGTTGTTGCGATGTACAAGGTGATGAAGGATTATCCAAAAAGTGAGGTAAGGAGGATGGCTGAAAATGTACTCACCTATCTGGGAACTCAGCAAAATTCAAGTGGTCGGCCCATCGCCACTGATTCAACCACAATTATTGACAACAGCCAGCGACTTTATAAATATGATCCGAACGCGGTTCATTTTTACGTCCTAATCGTTAACGGCGACCTGGTGGATGTTGATGCGCTCAAGGTGAAAATCTCAGACTTCAACATGAAATATCACGATCTCGAAAATCTGCAGGTCAACAGTCTGTTGTTCGATAACACCCGTCAAATGGTAACAGTGAACAATTTTGAAAGTGCCGAAAAAGCCATGAATTTCATCTACAATATCCGCGACAGCAAATACATTTACACGAAGCTGGAGAACACCGGTAATTATTACGATTTTGTAATCTCTGTTGAAAATTATCCGGTACTATACAGAAATAAGGATATTTCTCAGTACCTTCGTTTTTTCGAAAAAAATTATCCGGCTATTAAATAGATGTTCATGGCAAAAAACAGAGAGCCTGAAATGCCCATCATCAACATCCTTGGAGCAGGGACTGTTGTAAAGGGTGAAATACAGGTTAACGGAGATTTTCGTATCGACGGGACCCTCACGGGAAATATCCAGTGCAAAGGAAAAGTGGTTGTAGGCTCCACCGGAAAGATTGATGGTGAGATCAATTGCCAGAATGCCGATTTTTCCGGTGAGGTGAAGGCCAACGTCAGGGTGGCCGAATTACTTACGCTCAAAGAGACCGCCTATTTCAGCGGGGAAATTACCACTGGCAAACTGGCCATTGAGCCGGGTGCAAAGTTCTCCGGTACCTGCAAGATGGAGCAAGGCGGGAAAGAGGTGCAAATTCCCACTGCAACCCATGCCCTCTGACCCGGGTAAAAACCTGAACAATTATGCCAGGTACTCGGGTATGGCATTCCAGATGCTGGCCATTATTCTTACCGGGGTTTTCGCAGGTTATAAAATGGATGGATGGCTCAATACGAAGCCAGTATTAACCGTAATATTTTCCGTACTGGCAGTAATTCTGTCTATTTATTTCACAACCCGCGACCTGCTTAAAAAAGAGTAACATGAAATCATTGTACGTGTCGTTCCTGCAGCGTCTGCTCGTATTCTCCGCCATTCTGGGAGCAATCGCCATTATTTTATACCTGGTGATGGGGAAAGCCATGCTTACGCCGGTACTGCCTTTTCTGTTTTGCTTCTTTACTGCCGTAACGCTGATATCCTATTATCTGCAGCTGAAGTCAACAAATGAGCGTTTTATCCGTTATGTGAACGCTTACATGTTAATTACGGCAGGCAAGTTGCTTCTTTATGCCCTCGTGATCATCGGTTATGTCTTCACCCATCGCGGGGATGCAGTTCCATTTATGATCGCTTTCTTTATCCTTTACCTATGCTATACGATTTTTGAGGTAATAACCCTGATCGGCAGCCAGGGAAAAGCAGGAGGAAAATAATTTGTACCTTTGACCTGCAATTATTGGTTATGGTTTATATTATCCGAAGGGAACGTTTCAGTGCCGCACACCGGCTTTTCATGCCTGAAAACAGCGATGAGGAGAACTTCAGGATCTATGGAAAATGCTCCAATCCAAATTGGCATGGTCACAACTACACCCTCTTTATCACAGTAAAAGGAGAGGTTGATCCCAACACGGGACTCATCATCCACCTGCGACATGTAAGTCAGTTGATCGATGATAAAATCCTGAAGAAGGTCGATCACCGGAATCTGAATCTGGAAGTTGATTTCCTGCAAGGGAAGGTTCCTACCAGTGAAAATGTTGCCATTGGTATCTGGAATGAACTTGAATTTGAAATCAAAAACCTCGGCGGCACCCTTCATTGTGTACGCCTGGAACAATCTGAGAATAACATCATTGAATATTTCGGAAATTGATACCTAAATTTCGCCGTCATGGCTGTAAAAAAGAAATTGAACTACGAAAAAGTCGAAGAATTTGATGCAAAAACCACAGAACAACTTGCTTTTCATTACAAGGCAATTCTGGGATTGATCGGTGAAAACCCCGACCGCGAAGGACTTGAAAAAACCCCACTACGTGTAGCTAAAGCAATTCAATTCCTGACCCAGGGTTATTCCATGGATCCTAAGGAGATTCTGAGTTCTGCAAAATTTCGCGAGGATTACCGTGAGATGGTCATTGTAAAAGACATCGAGATTTATTCTCTGTGCGAACATCACATGGTTCCTTTTATCGGAAAAGCTCATGTAGCTTACATTCCCGACAAATACATCACCGGTTTGAGTAAGATTGCCAGGATCGTCGACGTCTATGCTCGCAGGCTCCAGGTGCAGGAGCGACTGACAATGCAGATTAAGGATGCCATCAATGACACCTTAAAACCGCTCGGCGTGGCAGTCGTCATCGAGGCACAACATTTGTGTATGTCCATGCGGGGTGTTCAGAAACAAAACTCTGTCACTACGACATCCGATTTTGTGGGTGCCTTTGAGCGTGACAAAACAAGAGCTGAGTTTTTACATCTGATCAGTACCCGGCTGCATTGAAATTTAGTGATTATTTTTAACCATTAACAATAGGAGAATTTAAGATGTTTGAACAGACGAATAACAACGGCTTTTTCTCGGCACAGCAGGGAACACAGGATGTTACCGTGGCGAAATCATTCATGACACAGGTATTCGGTTGGATGAGCCTTGCCATGGTAATCACTGCCATCACGGCGTTCATGTTTGCTGGTAATGAATCACTGATACGGAGCCTTATAAATGTTGAAACCGGGGGGATGACAGGACTTGGATGGATTGTGACTTTTGCACCGATCGGATTTGTCTTGCTCATGTCATTCGGATTCCAACGGCTATCGCCTGCCGTTTTGACACTTCTTTTTATGACCTTCTCAGTCCTTATGGGGATGAGTCTCAGCTTTATCCTCCTGATCTATACAGCCGCATCGGTATATAAAACATTTGCCATCGCCGCAGGAATGTTCGGGATTATGGCCTTTATGGGATACACCACCAAGACAGATCTTACCCGGTTCGGATCCATCATGATGATGGGACTGATCGGAATCATGATTGCCATGCTGGTTAATTTTTTTCTGAAGAGTCCGATGATGGACTACATCATCAGTGTTATCGGAGTGCTGGTTTTCACAGGTCTGACCGCCTATGATGTTCAGCGTCTGAAGAGAATCGGGGCCGGAGCAGGTGAATATGGCAGCGACAATGCCAGAAAGCTAAGCATCCTCGGAGCACTGACGCTTTATCTTGATTTTATCAACCTGTTCCTGTTCCTTTTAAGGTTTTTAGGTGACCGGAAATAGACAGCAAAACAGCAAGGCAGCGAATATTTTGCGATTTTACAATTTTACCATCTAATCTTTTTCTATGAAAGCATATGTTTTTCCGGGCCAGGGTGCCCAGTTTGTTGGTATGGGAAAAGATCTGTTTGACCACTCTGCTCTTGCCCGTGACATGTTTGAAAAAGCAAATGAGATTCTGGGATTCCGCATCACCGATCTGATGTTTGCGGGCACGGATGAAGACCTGAGACAAACAAATGTGACCCAGCCGGCCATTTTTCTGCATTCTGTTATTCTGGCAGCAACACTTGGTGACGGGTTCAAACCCGACATGGTTGCCGGTCATTCATTGGGCGAATTTTCTGCACTCGTGGCCAATAAAACTCTTTCATTTGAAGACGGACTCAGGCTTGTATCGGCCCGTGCCCGTGCCATGCAGAAAGCCTGTGAAACAGAACCTTCAACAATGGCAGCTATTCTCGGCCTTGACGACACAAAAGTGGAAGAGATATGCGCGTCCATCGAGGAGGTGGTTGTTCCGGCAAATTATAACAGCCCCGGACAGCTTGTCATATCAGGAAGTCTGAAAGGTATCGAAGTAGCCTGCGAGCGTTTAAAAGCTGCCGGAGCCCGGCGGGCGTTGCCGCTGAAGGTTGGTGGTGCTTTCCATTCTCCCTTGATGGAACCTGCCCGTGCGGAACTGGCCGATGCCATCAATGCAACGCATTTCAGCACACCGATATGCGCCGTATACCAGAACGCGACTGCACAAAAGGTTGTTGATCCTGCGCAAATTAAGGTGAATCTTATAGCCCAGCTAACAGCACCGGTATTATGGACCCAGATTGTTCAGCACATGATTGCCGACGGCGCTGATAATTTTATAGAAGTTGGACCTGGCAATGTACTGCAAGGGCTGATCTCGAAGATTGGGAAAGAGGTAACAGTTTCAGGAGCCTGATGACCGGGTGATCAGCAGTGAACTGCTGCAATCATTTACCGTTTCACATATTGTTTGTCGTAGTATTTCTGATAGTCGCCGGAAGTTACATCGTTCATCCATGCTTCATTGGCAAGGTACCAGTCGACTGTTTTTTCCAATCCTTCGCCGAACTGCAGTGAAGGTCTCCAGCCAAGTTCCCGCTGAATTTTCGTTGAATCGATCGCGTAACGCAGATCATGTCCGGCGCGGTCTTTTACAAAAGTGATCAGGCTTGCCGATTCTCCGGCATGGCGATGAAGTTTACGATCCATAATTTCGCACAGAAGGTAGATAAGACTGATGTTTGTCCATTCATTATGCCCGCCGATATTGTAGGTTTCGCCTGTTTTTGCCGTATGATAGATCAGGTCGATGGCCGATGCATGGTCCTCCACAAACAGCCAGTCGCGGATATTCTCACCTTTTCCGTAAATGGGTATCGGTTTGTTATTCTTAATATTATGAATCGACAACGGGATCAGTTTTTCAGGAAACTGAAATGATCCGTAATTGTTGGAACAGTTTGATATGACAACCGGTAATTTATAGGTATGAAAATACGCCCTGACGAGGTGGTCGGAACTGGCTTTGGAGGCAGAATAGGGGCTCCGTGGGTCATAGGCTGTATCCTCGTAAAAATATCCGGTTTCGCCAAGAGAACCGTAAACTTCATCGGTCGAGATGTGGTAAAACCTCTTGTCAGCCATGTTTTCCCACGTTAACCGTGCCGCATTCAGCAGGTTCACCGTACCGAGAATGTTGGTATTGATAAATTCCATCGGATTGCTGATGGAGCGGTCTACATGAGATTCAGCGGCAAGGTGAATTACACTGTCGAATTTATATTTCACGAACAACTCCTTCATCAGGGCACCGTCTACAATATCGGCGCGAACAAACTCATAGTTGGGTTTCTTTTCAATATCCCTGAGGTTGTTCAGGTTCCCGGCATAGGTGAGTTTATCCAGGTTTACAATTTTGCAGTCGGGATATTTGTTTACAAACCTCCGAACGACATGGGAACCGATAAAACCCGCACCTCCTGTGATCAAAATAGTTTTCATGGTTGTTTTCAAATTGATTATTTCTTTTGCGCCAGTGCCAATTCCCACATCCAGGCGGAGCGTGTCATTTCATCCAGTGTTTTTTCAGCTTTCCATCCCAGTTCCTGGTTTGCCCAGGTAGTATCTGCCCATACTTTCACGATATCACCTGCTCGCCGCTCCATGATTTTATAGTTCAGTTTTACCCCGGTGGACCGCTCGAAGGACTGAATTACTTCCAGTACAGAGAATCCATTTCCGGTGCCAAGGTTGAAAACCTCTACTTTCTTCTTTCCGGCACGATTTACCATCCGTTCTACGGCGATAACATGCGCCTTTGCCAGATCTACTACATGGATATAATCACGGATGGCGGTACCGTCGGGCGTCACATAATCATTACCCCAAACCCTGAGAAAATCACGTTTTCCGATGGCGGTCTGGGTGAGATAAGGGACCAGGTTCCCGGGTATTCCGGTGGGAAGTTCTCCGATCAGGCCGGAATCATGTGCACCGATCGGATTGAAATAGCGCAGCAGGATTGACCGTATGCTGGCATTTACACAGGTATCGTTAATGATCTCCTCGCAAATCTGTTTGGTATTTCCGTAGGGAGATTCAGCTTTAAGAATGGGCGAATTTTCGCTTGCGGGAAGTACCTCCGGCTGTCCGTAAACGGTACATGATGAAGAAAATACGATGTTACCGATTCCGTTATCGATCATCCCCTGAAGAATATTGATCAGGGAGGTGAGGTTATTGCGATAGTACATCAGCGGAAATTCGACCGACTCCCCTACCGCCTTGAATGCAGCAAAGTGGATGATGGCCCCGATATCATTGTGAAGCCTGAAAAATTCAGAGGTCCGCACTGCATCTGTCAGATCAAATTTCTCAAATAAGGGTTTCCGTCCTGAGATCTTCGCAATACTATCCAGCACTTCGATCGAAGAGTTAGACAGGTTGTCGACAATAATAACTTCAAATCCTTTGTTCTGAAGTTCCACCACAGTATGTGAACCAATATATCCGGTTCCGCCCGTAACGAGTATTTTCATGGGTAATAAATAAGGAAAGTAAGTTTTCGAATTTTAACCGATACTAAGATAATCCTTTTCGTGTGTTTTGATACACTAAAGATCAATCATTTTCAGCATCGGGTGGTAATCGCCCTTCAGCCCTACAGTATCTGCGTTGCGGATATTGTAAACGATACTTATGCTGGTTCTTGCTTCGTCAAGCCCGAATCCTCTTCCGGCGAGAATTTCGCGGTACATTCCTGTGTGCAGATCGGTGAATCCGTCACTGAATTCGATTTCTTGTCCGCCCATGTTAAGGGACCGGTATGTTCTTTTACCCGTTTGTCTCACAGATTCTGGTATGTCGTTATAGTCAAGACTAAGGAACCAACGGATATTTGCCTGTTTCAGCTGCAGGAGGCCGGCGGTTTTATTTTCACTCCTTAAATGAACCTGGTTGCCTTTTACGCTTCCGAACACCCATGAAAGCATATCGAAAAAATGAACCCCGATATTTGTGGCAATTCCGCCAGATTTTGAGGGGTCGCCCTTCCATGATCGGTAATACCAGTTTCCCCTGGAGGTCATGTAGGTAAGATCGAGGTCATAGACTTTATCTTTCGGACCTTGCATTATTTGGTCCCGTAAGGCGATAATGGCCGGATGAAGGCGAAGCTGCAGGATCGTATAAACCTTTTTTCCGGTCTCCTTTTCAATCACCTTGAGTGCATCGAGATTCCATGGGTTAAGTACGATTGGTTTCTCGCAGATAGCATGCGCATCGTTGCGTAGTGCAAGCCGGATGTGCGAATCGTGCATGTAGTTCGGAGAACAGATGCTCACATATTCCACTTTCCGGTTCTCTCCGGTCTTTTTATCCTGCGACAACCGTCTGATTTTATCCAGGTGGCGGTCGAACCTTTCAGGTTCTATGAAAAAGTCTGCTGACGGGAAATAGCTGTCAATGATTCCTACTCCATCATAGGGGTCGAGTGCACATACCAGATTGTTTCCGGTCTCTTTGATGGCTTTCATATGGCGGGGTGCAATATACCCGGCGGCGCCGATGAGTGCAAAATTTACAGGTGCATTTTTCACTGTCATACTTTTATCCAAGTTTTATCACTCTCCCTTCATCGGTGAGCTGATATTTTTCATGACTTTCGGGGCACACTGCGATGCCATTGTCATCGAAGTGCAGCCGGTGACCATATTCACTCATCCAGCCAACCAGCCGGCCGGGATTACCAACTACCAGGGCATATGCCGGAACAGGTTTGGTAACCACGGCACCCGCACCAATGAAAGCAAATTCGCCGATCTCGTTTCCGCATACAATGGTTGCATTTGCACCGATCGAGGCACCCCGTTTCACAAGGGTCTGCATGTATTGATCTCGGCGAAGAATGTGACTTCTCGGGTTGATGACGTTGGTAAAAACCATCGAGGGTCCCAAGAAAACATCATCCTCGCAAACCACCCCGGTGTAGATGGAAACGTTATTCTGCACCTTTACATTGCGTCCGAGTTTTACCTGGGGAGAAATGACTACATTCTGTCCGAGGTTGCATTGTTCACCGATCACGCAATCGCTCATAACATGGGTGAAATGCCATATTTTAGATCCCTTACCGATTGTGCACCCCGCATCAATAACTGCCGTTTCGTGGGCAAAAAATTCTTTTTCCATAATCAGGCGTTTACGAATTCGAGCACGCTTTGGGTAATGTGAGTCAATTGTTCGTTATCAAGCTCAGTATGCATCGGAAGAGAAAAAACCGTTTCGCAAAGGTGTTCTGTTACCGGGAAATCACCCGGTTTATAGCGAGGATCTAAATATGCCTTTTGCAAATGCATGGGTACCGGGTAGTAGATCATTGCCGGGATCTCTTTTGATGTCAGAAATTCAATTAGCCCTTTGCGATCAACATTTTTTGTAACCAGTGTGTACTGGTGAAAGACATGGGTGGATTTGGCATACCTTGTCGGTGTCGTGAGTTTCGGATTTCCGGCAAATGCCTTATCGTAGAAATCGGCTGCGGCCCTTCTCTTAGCAGCATATTCGTCGAGCCGGGCAAGTTTAACTTTTAATATTGCTGCCTGGATGCTGTCGAGGCGGGAGTTTACACCGATATAATCGTGATAATAGCGCACTGTCATACCGTGGTTAACGACAACTCGCATCTGTTTTGCCAGTTCGTCGTCGTTGGTAAAAATAGCGCCACCATCGCCATAACATCCGAGGTTCTTGGACGGAAAAAACGAAGTGCAGCCGATATGACCGATGGTACCCGCCTTTTTTCTTGTACCATCGCTGAAAATATAATCGGAACCAATGGCCTGACAGTTGTCTTCGATCACCACAAGGTTATGTTTTCCGGCTATCTCCATGACCTCCTCCATTGGCGCAGTTTGTCCGAATAAATGAACCGGTACGATGGCCCGTGTTCGTGGAGTAATGGCCCGTTCAATAGCTTTGGGGTCAATGTTAAATGTATCCGGATCAACATCCACAAGCACCGGAGTAAGTTTCAACAAAGCGATCACCTCAGCAGTGGCAATGAAAGTAAAAGATGTGGTAATAACCTCGTCGCCCGGTTGAAAATTGTAAGCCATCATCGCGACCTGAAGCGCATCGGTTCCATTTGCACAGGGGATTACATGTTTTACGCCAAGATATTTTTCAAGGTATTCCTGGAAATTTCTTACCGCGGGGCCGTTAATGAAGGCACATGCATCAATCACATCCTGAATGCCTTTGTCAATTTCGGTTTTAATGTTGAGGTACTGACTGCGTAAGTCGACCATCTGGATTTTCTTCATCAGTAATTATAGTTTTTTTCGTGGTTTTTCAAAGCGGTGCAAATTTACGCTAATTTTATAAAGTCATTCCCTGAAATTAAATAATATTGAACCCATCGATTATGAAAAAATTTGCGGTAATTCTTGCAGGTTGCGGCGTTTATGACGGTGCCGAAATTCAGGAAGCGGTACTAACCCTGCTGGCGATTGAAAAGCTCAATGCTTCTTTTCAATGCTTTGCTCCCGACATAAACCAGTATCATGTACTTAACCATTTCACCGGTGTGCCTACTGATGAAACAAGGAATGTTCTCGTGGAGTCGGCCCGGATCGCAAGAGGTAATATCATCCCCCTAAAAGATTTCAAAAGCCATGAATTCGATGCGCTCATTTTTCCCGGTGGATTTGGCGCGGCAAAAAACCTCTGTTCCTGGGCTTACGAAGGCAACGCGAGCAGCATCAACCCCGACGTGGAAATGGCAGTAAAGTCGATGTTTGAAGCCGGCAAACCCATTGGTGCCATGTGCATTGCACCGGTCATTCTGGCCAGGCTGTTTCACGGAACCAACCTCACAACAGGTCAGGATCCGGCATCACAGGCATTTATAGAAATGACAGGAAATAAGTACACCGCAACTACCCACGGTGAAGTTGTGGTCGACCCGGTAAGGAAGCTTTTCACCACCCCGTGCTACATGCTTGAGGCCAACCTTGTACAGATCCAGGAAGGAACCGAGAATATTGTGCGGGAGATGCTGAAGGTGATGTGATAATTTAGAGCCACGGATAACGAAGCCTGATCATCAAACATAATCCTTAACGGCAAGCTCCCCTCGCATTACCATTAAACCATTGATGGCCAATGCTTTCATTTCATCTTCGCCCGGATAAACGTGAATCGGAGCCAGTTTGTAAACCCGCTCCTGTATCCAGTTGACGAAGCCTTTGTCGTAGGCAATGCCACCTGTTATCAGGATTCCGTCAACTTCACCTTTAAGCACGGTGTACATTTCACCCACAGTTTTGGCCACCTGATAGGCCATGGCATGATAGATAAGCTCCGCGTTTTCATCGCCCGCAATGACCATTTTTTCTACCTCTGCGGCATTGTTGGTACCAAGGTAGGCAACAAGTCCGCCCTCTCCTTTCACCATCTTCTGAACCTCTTTTAAGGAGTATTTTCCGCTAAAGCACAAACGTACGAGTTCTCCCACAGGTAAAGTCCCGGTGCGTTCCGGGGTAAAGGGGCCTTCTCCGTCCAACCCCTGGTTTACATCAATCACCCTGCCTTTCTGGTGCGCCCCCACGGTTATACCACCCCCCAGATGAACCACGATCAGGTTCAGGTCCTCATATTTTTTGTGGATGGATTTGGCATGTTCCCTTGCAACGGCCTTCTGGTTCAGGGCGTGGAAGATGGAAACCCGATTGAATAAAGGATGACCTGCAATCCGCGCGATGTCTTCAAGCTCATCAACCACGATCGGGTCAACAATAAACGCTCTTGCATTGGGCAGATCCCGGATAAGGTCATTGGCGATCAATCCGCCAAGGTTGCTTGCATGCTCTCCGAGCGGGCTGTTCTGCAAGTCGCGGATCATTGCCTGGTTTACTTCATAAACCCCGGAGGGGATGGGTTTGAGAAGTCCACCACGCCCCATGACAGCGAGTACACTTTCGAGGTGGATATCAGCCTCATTCAGCTGATGGAGAATATGATCCTTCCGGAATTGAAACTGATCGGTTATTTTGGCAAAAGGTGCCAGTTCTTCCGCAGTATGCTTGATATTTTTAAGGAAAATCGGTTCCGTATTCTGATATACGGCAATTTTGGTGGAGGTGGATCCGGGATTGATCGCAAGTACACGAACGTCTTTCATGCGGTTAAGGCGTTATCAGCAGGCTATTTTGTTGCGTAGTTTACTTTTCCGTATGCCGTAAGCAAAGTAGATCACAAACCCGATGGCCATCCAGATGATAAGTCGAAGCCAAGTGTCCCACGGGAGTGCCAACATTTGCAAAAGGCAGAAGCCGGCCCCCAGCAAGGGTATCAACGGAACCCACGGAGTTCGGAATGGCCGGGGAATGTCCGGCTTTGATTTACGCAGGAAGATGATGCTGATGCAGACAATCGTAAAAGCGAGTAACGTACCGATAGAGACCAGTTCTCCCAGTATGCTTATCGGGAGTACACCCGCCAGGATAATCGCAACAAGCCCGGTAAGCATGGTACTTATGTAGGGCGTCTTATATTTAGGATGCACCTTCGAAAATACCGGAGGAAGCAATCCGTCTTTTGACATGGTATAAAAAATACGGGGTTGTCCCATAAGCATCACGAGGATAACAGAGCTGAGTCCGGCGATGGCCGCCACCTTAACAATCGGACGAAGCCAGAAAAGCTTGTCCCCCATTGCATTGACACCAACGGCTACGGGATCAGGAACCAGCAACACGGTATAGGAAACAATTCCCGTAAGCACCACGGCTACAAGAATATACAGAATAGTCGAAATTCCCAGAGAACCGAGTATCCCGATGGGCATATGTTTTTGTGGATTTTTCGCCTCCTGGGCTGCGGTTGATACAGCATCGAATCCGATATAGGCGAAGAATATCACCCCGGCAGCACGCAATATTCCGGACCAGCCGAAGTGCCCCCACTCACCTGTATTTTTTGGAATGAAGGGATGCCAGTTTGCAGCCTTTACAAAGAAGAATCCGATGACGACAAAGAGAATTATCACACCCACTTTAATAATTACCATGATGTTATTGAAACCTGCCGATTCCTTGATCCCGATGATGAGCAGGAGGCTGATTGCAGCAATAATGAACATGGCAGGAAGGTTCGCGATGGCGGTGGTATGAGCCAGGGTTTCGGGTTGTATCCCGGTGTTTGCAAGGTGTCTGAGCAGCTCGCCGGTAATTTGCGTCCAACCATGGTCAGGTATGTTGATTAGCCGTGTTCCGGTGGCAGCAGTAAGTTCCACGGGAATATGGATTCCGAAATCCTTCAGGAAGCTGACAATATAACCTGACCATCCAACCGATACTGTAGAGGCGGCAAAAAGGTATTCGAGAATCAGGTCCCATCCGATAATCCAGGCAAGAAATTCGCCTAAAGTGGTATAGGCGTAAGTATAAGCGCTTCCGGAAATTGGTATCATGGCAGCAAATTCCGCATAACAAAGTCCCGCAAATGCACAGGCGATCCCGGAAATAATGAAGGAGATCACAATGGCAGGACCTGCATACTGCGCTGCCGCTTGTCCCGTTAGTACGAAAATACCGGCCCCGATGATTGCCCCGATTCCGAGGGTTGTCAGGTTCATGCCCGTGAGGGCCTTTTTAAACCCGTTCTTCGGATCTGCAGCCTCATCTAGAAGTTCCTGCAGCGGTTTGGTCTGGAAAAGGTTGCTTGACATCAAGTGAATGAATGTTTAGATTACTGGCTGATTGCTGCCGCCATCACGATGGAAGCCTGCTTTGACTCTTCTGTATCGGAGCGGGAGGTAAGCACAATGGGTGCAGCAGCTCCCAGCACACAGGCAGCCAGCTTAGCATTGGCTGAAAAACCAAAAGCTTTGTAGAGAATATTTCCGGCTTCAATGTCGGGAACAATGAGAAGGTCTGCATCACCTGCCACATCGCTGACAATACCTTTGTGTTTCGCACTCTCCATGCTTACTGCGTTGTCATAAGCCAGCGGGCCGTCAATGATACAATTTTTTATCTGTCCGCGTTGGTTCATTTTGGAAAGTAAAGCTGCTTCCATCGTGGCAGGCATTGATTCGTTTACCATCTCCACTGCAGCCAGGATGGCAACCTTGGGTTTCGCATAACCCAGGCGGTTCATGAACTCCACAGAATTATTGATAATGGCAACCTTGGTCTTGAAATCAGGGGCAGGGATCATTGCAGCATCACTGAGTCCGAGAAGTTTATGATACGTTGGGACCTCGAACAGGGCGAAATGTGAAAGCACATCACCCTTCCTTAATCCGTTCTCTTTATCCAGCACCCCACGAAGGAATGTAGCCGTAGGAACATTGCCTTTCATTAAAATATCGGCCTGCTTGTCTTTTACCATTTTGACAGCAATACGCACCGCATTCACATCCACCACCTCGTTTACGATCTTCATTTTGCCGAGGTCCAGCTTAAGATTCAGGGCAATAGCCTTGATTTTTGCCTCATTTCCGATCAGGATCGCTTCCACGAGGCCCATTTTATCAACCGCACAAATTGCTTCCAACACATGTTCATCATGTGCAACGGCAACGGCCAGCTTTTTCTTCTTTGATTTTTTGGCTAAGGTGTAAAGATCCGAGAGCTTGGTCAGACCGGTCTTTCCGGCTTCTTCTTTCTTGGTAGTCATAGTAGTTGAACCTCCTGAATAATTTTATATTGATAATTAATTAACAGTGGATTATTATTGGGCAAACCTACGTGAATTTTACCAATTAGACAAGATGTTACGAAAAAAAATGAGTTCCAAAAATTTCATACCTTTGGGCACAATTTCAACCCAACAATCATGGAGTTACCCTTCGCCGAATCGTACAAAATCAAGATGGTTGAGACCATCCGCAGAAGCACCCGTGAAGAACGGGAACAGTGGATCAAGGAAGCCAGCTACAATCTTTTCCGGCTCAAAAGTGATCAGGTTTTCATCGACCTGCTTACCGACTCCGGCACCGGTGCCATGAGCGATAAGCAATGGTCGGAAATGATGACCGGCGATGAAAGTTATGCGGGTGCATCCTCCTACTTCAAGATGAAGAATGCGATCAGTGACATCCTTGGTTTCGAGTATTTCCTGCCAACTCATCAGGGACGAGCTGCGGAAAATGTTCTTTTTTCGGTCCTTGTCAGGGAGGGCGATATTATTCCTGGCAACTCCCATTTTGATACAACCAAGGGGCATATCGAATTCCGCAAGGCATTCGCGGTCGATTGCACCATTGATGAGGCATTTGACACGACGCTCGACCATCCGTTCAAAGGAAATATCGATCCGGTAAAACTTGAGAAGGTACTCGTGGAGCAGGGTGACCGTGTTAAATTTATCATTGTTACGGTAACATGTAATTCTTCGGGCGGACAGCCGGTTTCGATGGAGAACCTGAGGATGGTGCGCCACCTGGCCAACAAATTCGGCAAGCAGGTGGTATTCGATGCTGCGAGATTTGCAGAAAATGCCTATTTCATTAAGAAGCGGGAAGCGGGATATGCCGACAAAACAATCCGCGCCATTGTTGGAGAGATGTTTTCTTATGCTGATGCAATGACCATGAGCGCCAAGAAAGACGCGATTGTAAATATGGGTGGTTTCATTGCCATGAGAAGCCACGACCTTCATCAAAAGGCGAGCGTTTTCAATATCATGTTTGAAGGATACATCACCTACGGCGGGATGTCGGGCCGCGATATGAGTGCCCTGGCAAGGGGATTGTATGAAGGCACTGAATTCGACTACCTGGATAGCAGGATCCGCCAGGTAACCTATCTGGGTCACCAGTTGATGGACCTTGGCATCCCCGTGCAACAACCGATTGGCGGCCATGCCGTTTTCGTTGATGCAAAACGATTTTTTCCCCACCTGCCGAAGGAAGGATTTGTGGCCCAGACCCTGGCTGTTCAGTTATACCTCGAGGCAGGCGTGAGGGGTGTGGAGATTGGTGCATTGCTGGCCGACCGGGATCCCGTGTCGCGGGAAAACCGTTATCCGGCGCTTGAACTTATGCGACTGGCCATTCCACGGCGTGTATATACCAACAACCACATGGATGTGGTAGCGGTAGCGCTGAAAAACATATGGGACCGGCGCGATGAAATCACCAGAGGTTTAAGGATTGTGAGTGAAGCCCCCATCATGCGTCATTTCACCGTCGAACTTGATCTAGCTTAAACTTCAATGAATCCTGTACAAAAGGAGGGACGTTACCAGCGGATATTTGATCAGCTGGAAGCCTTGATGAAAAAGTGTAAGGATCCCGATGCACGTATGGCAACCATTGCCGCGGTGCTTCACCACAAAATGCCGGCCTTCATGTGGACCGGGTTTTACCTGCTGAACGATGGCAACCTGATTGTGAGGTCGTACCAGGGTCCCCTTGCCTGCCAGGTTCTGGAAAAACACAAAGGCGTTTGCTGGGCGGGAATTGATCAGCAAAAAACCATCGTCGTTCCCGATGTTCATCTCTTTCCCGGTCATATTGCCTGCGATTCGCGATCCAATTCCGAAATTGTCGTACCAGTAAAGGATACCACCGGCGGCATTGTCGGAGTGCTGGATATCGACAGCGAATCCTTCAGTACCTTTGATGAAACTGATTCAGCATGGCTTGAAAGGATCGTTCAACTTATCTACGCTTAACAACCATTCCATGAGTTTTTTTGAAATTGTTCTGATTGCGCTTGGCCTTTCAATGGATTGTTTTGCTGTATCGGTCAGCTTCGGAACCAGCAAAAAACTTACCTGGAAAGACATTCTCAGAACAGCCTTGTTTTTCGGTCTTTTTCAGGGAATCATGCCACTGGCGGGATGGGTCATCGGCAGCAGTATTCAGGCCCTGATCATCCCCGTCGATCACTGGATTGCCTTCGTCATTCTTGCCTTCATCGGGCTCAAGATGATCATCCAGGCCTTTCATACCGGAGAGAAAAAAAATGTCATCGATATCCGAAAAACATCCGTGCTGCTGAGTTTATCGTTTGCTACAAGCATTGATGCCTTCATCACCGGAGTTTCGTTTGGATTTATCAAAACCAACATCCTGGTGGCAGCGGTTATCATCACTGTTGTTACATTTCTGAACACAGTTAACGGAGCCAAACTTGGTGAGAAAACCTCGTTTCTTCCGGCAAAATGGGCCGAAGTAATGGGGGGTGCGGTACTTATTCTGATCGGAGTAAAGATTGTCCTTGAACACCTGGCGATTATTTAATTTGTAATTTTGCGTTTATATCCTGCTATGTCGTCGATACGGATCACCAAAGAATTTCACTTCGAAGCTGCCCATGCGCTGCTGGGCTATGATGGCCCATGCAAAAACGTTCATGGACATTCCTATGTTCTGACAGTCACCATCACCGGAACACCCATTTCCGATCTGAAATCAGCCAAATGCGGTATGGTTATGGATTTTGGCGACCTGAAACGGATCATCAAGAAGGTGATCGTGGATCGTTTCGACCATGCGTTATTGTTGAATTCAGCCCTGCCGGCCGATTTACTTGAGCATTACGGAGAACCCTTCAATAACATCATCACGCTTGATTACCAGCCTACGAGCGAAAATATGCTCATCGATTTTGCCCAGAAAATTAAAAAATTACTGCCTCCCGAGGTAAAGCTGTTCAGCTTGCGTTTACGTGAAACGGCTACCTCCTACGCCGAGTGGTTTGCCGCCGACAATTAACTAATTTCTTTTGCGCATCTGTACATCCGCCTGAACATCTTCAGGACCAACGATCACGAGGTGTGCTGAGTCGGGACTGACATGCTGATCGTACCATGAGGCCTGGAATTTCGATGCGATCTCCGACCCGTCAGGAGGCGAAACACGCAGCAGGTATTCACCGGGTCCAATACCCGGGAACCTGTAACCCCCGTTCTCATCAACCATGGCCGACCTGTAATGTACAATTGAATCGCGTGGCATCACTTTGTCGTCAACCTTAAATAAAAATGCCGTTCCCCGGCACATTCGGGTCTCTCCGGTGTAAGCATGTCCGGAAACGACATGATGACTGGCTGTTCCGAAATAGATGATTCCGAGAAAAATTGCGAAGACAGCCGCTGCGGCAGCAATCCCAAGCCGAAACCGCCCCGGAAAGTGTCGCGGGAACATCCAAAGGCGGTCCCAAGGATTCTGAGGTTTTGACTCAGGATGCAATTCCCTCTTTAATCCCTCCCATACAAGCCCGGACGGCTCACGTTTAAAATCGCGGAACGCTTCACTGAACCTTTTTTCAATCTTATCCTCCTCTTCCATTGCCGTTACGATTAAGATTTTGCAATGTTATGCAAGCCAAAATTGGTCCGCGCGATGAGGATTTCACGAATCCTTCGCTTCGCCATATAAAGTTGAGACTTCGAAGTTTCCTCCGAAATTCCTAGCATCTTTCCGATTTCTTTATGATGATAGCCATCAATCGCGTACAAGTTAAACACAGTTCGGTATCCCGGTGGAAGATCGTGGATGATCTTCAACATCTCATCATGTGATAGTTTAGACAGCGACTCCTCATGAAAGGTTGCATGGTGGTCGTAGTTTTCAAGTCTCACCTCCGCTTTAAACCTGAGGTGTCTCTTTGTGTAGTTGATTGCACTGTGAATGAAGACATGAAACACCCAGCCTTCGAGCGAGCCGTCAAAACGAAATGTGTGAAGGAGCGAAAAAACACGAAGGAAACCTTCCTGCATCAGATCTTCGGCCTCCATGGCATTACCTGAATAACGCAAACAAATCCCAAACATCTTATGTACATAGAGATCATACAATTGCTTCTCGGCTTTGACCTCCCTTTTGAGACATCGTTTTACAAGATCTCTTTCATCATCCATTCAGGATAGGTTATTTTAAGGGATAAATGTATAACCTTTTTGCAAATAAAAAGCCCGGCAGAAAGTTTTTTCCACCGGGCCTGAGTACCTCGTTGCGATTATACCCACCGGAATCGGTTGAAACAGGGGTTAATCAGGATGAGTGTAGTAAAGTTATTGTATGATAGAGAGTTTTCTTATGACCGAACCGCCTTCAGACGATTTCAGTACCATGAAATAGGGACCCTTTGCCAGGTTACCAACATCGAATTTCACCACATTGGTTCCAGTGCGAAGAGAAGCTTGTTTGTTCCGCATCACCTGACCGACCTGATTGTACAATATAATTTCGAGGTTCAAATCGCGCGTTACAGTAAAGGAGATGTTTGCTTTTCCGTCGACCGGCGGGTTGGGAAAAATCTCCCCAACTTCGTTAAAATAGTCCGGAAGATTGCTGTTTATCCCATAAATAACCTGTCCAGTGGTCATGCTGAATGGCAGGGTTGCAGACGGGTTGGTTGCATTCAGGCTGATGTTTGCAGGGGTGGTAAGCAACCCCGCCACTTCAGGCCACACGGTATAACTTCCCATCGCAACAGCAGGGAAAACAAACTGTCCGTTGCCATCCGTTTTGGTATAGGTCAACGCAACTCCGGCTCCGTTGAGAAGGAGCACCTCTACTCCTGCTGCAGGCGAACCGCCTGAGTTTACTTTGGCTCCACTGGTAATGGTTCCGCTGATATTACCATTTCCTGACGAAGGACCTTCAACATGTCGAAGACCAAAATTATATGGGTTTTCCGGGTCGCCAATGGTGATCAGGTTTGCATTTGTCCAGTTTAACGCCTCTTCGTAGTAGGTGGGAACAAACTGACCATAGTAAGCCGAAGCGGGAAGCAGTTCAGCCTTAAGGTAATAGTGACCTGAAGGTACCCCGCCAAACCAGTACATTCCAACAGAATCGCCAAATGCCTGTGAATCAACCACTGTGAGCACATTGTTTGAATCAACCCTGATCAATTCAATAAAACCGTGATCAACAAGATGGTCGCCGGCGTGCACAGTACCGAAAACATCAACGGTTCCCTGAACATGAATATTCTTGGAACTTACATCGGTACATCCGGTTGAATCGACGGTGGTGAGTGTTACCTGGTACATCCCCGGAGTGGAATATACATGCTGAGGGAATTGAAGGTTCGACGTGTTGTTAACACCGGAGGCCGAATCCCCGAAATTCCATAGCCAGGTAGTCGGAAAGAGACTATGCGTATGTCCTTCAAAGTTAACAGTCAGCATGTTTTTGGAATAGGAGAACCAGTTATTACACTGACTGCCCCCACCCTGCCCCGCGTGCACCTCCTCACATTCGGTACTGGTACATCCGGTGTTGGTTGTAATGGTCAGACAAACGTGATATTCTCCGGGAGCTGCATAGGTATGCCACGGATCCTGTGTGGTAGCATAGGCTGTACTGTCACCGAAATTCCAGCTGTAGGAAGTGATGGTTTCACCTGCCGTGATCTCGCTGGTACTGAAAAAATGAAATTTCAGCTGGTTTGTGGTATCGTGATACACCTCAAACCTGGCATGGCACTGACCACCTCCGCCCTGCCCAGTCTCCACCTCCTCACATTCCGTGCTGGTACATCCCGAACTCGTTGTAATGGTAAGGCACACATGATATTGTCCAGGAGCGGCAAAGGTATGCCAGGGATCCTGTGTGGTACCATAGGCTGTACTGTCGCCGAAATTCCAGCTGTAAGCTACAATGGAATCACCAGGCGGGACTTCACTGTTACTAAAAAAGTGGAACGTCAGTGGGTTTATTGAATCATGAGAATATTCAAATGAAGCCTCACAGCTGTTATTCTGTGTACAAATTTCAAAATCAACCACAGCGGGTGAATTGTTGCTTTGGAATGTCTCCACCTCATACTGGTTGTTACAATCAAGGGTTTTAACAATAAAGGTAATATTCGGGGTCGCCGGAACATTATTTATGGTACAGTCATAGAATCCATTGGGACCGGTTATGCGGGTAGCGTAAAAATTGAACCCGGCACTGCTGTCTGTCATGATAATTACCTCATGACCCGGAAGAGGGGCCCCTGTTGATTGGGCCTTGACCAATCCGCTAACATGAACAGTGATTGTTTGCGCAGTCAAGAAAGAAACGGACGCAAAGAGTATGCTTACTAATAAGACGAGCTTTTTCATAATCTGAAAATTAGGTTAGTAGGTATTGCCAGTCAGCCTCATGGCCGGCAAGGATATCTGGTATGTGTATAAGACCCGGGATAAAATAAATAGTTGCCCGGAATGCTAATTTTTAATTATTTTTTGAATCCGGGCCTGAGATCCATTGTTTGATTTAACCACCAGGAAATATACGCCACTCATCAGAGAATGCAGTGAAAGATTGACCGGTTCCGGACCGGTTCCGGATGGCAGTTGAGTTGTGGAAACTGCCCTGCCGGCCAGATCATAAATGATGAATGTCAGGATTCCGGGAGTTAGTTGTTTCACCACCAGGAACAAATCGTCGGATGCCGGGTTTGGAAATGCACTGCTGAGTGAGATCGAATACATTTCCATCTCGCGGATCGCGGTTACATTGTGGTTGAAGAGCTCCAGGTGTATGCTGTCGCGTACAACAACAGGCGGCAAAACAGAGAGTGCCGTAAACCGGGAATACTTACCTGGCAAATCAACATAGAGTTGGTAGTTGCCGTATGGTATATCGGCAAACTGAAAGTTCCCATCGTGGTTTGTCATGGTATATTGCAGGGGAACAGAGGCAGTGCTGCAAAGAATTACCGTTGCCCCGGGAACGGACTTCCCGGATTCAGGATCGTCAGACTCATCAAGCGTAACGAATCCTTTAACGGCAGCCAGACCCGGCAGGGAGTCTGCCGTCGGGGAAAGATAAACATGGGCTGAATAGACCCCTGAGTCTGCAATGGTGATCCATCCCGCATGAAACCATTTGATCTGATCTTCATAATAGGTCGGGAAGAATTGACGGTAATGCACCGAGCCGGGTGTAAGCCATGCCCTGACCAGATAATTACCTGCAATGACCTGTGGAAAAGTATAATATCCAAGGTGGGTAAATTGGTTTGTATCGACCAGTTGTGCCTTGGTGCCGGCAATACGGTAAAGGTATGCTACTCCCGTGTCGCCTGTGGAGACAGGATTGTTAATCGGAAAATTACCGGCAAAAAGATGACCGCCAAGATTCCGGTAAGTCGCTGTGGTGATGGAGTGGCTGATGCTGTCCAAACAAGTAACATGTCCTGATTCCACCTTTGATATAACCAGGCATACTGAATATGTTCCAGCTTTCCGGAACCGGTGAACAGGGTTTTTCTCCGTCGAGAATCCCCCGTCGCCAAAATGCCACAGCCAGATCCCGTAATCGCCGGTAGAAACATCCTGAAAACAGAAAGTATTCGGTTCGCGGTTGAGGGTGTCAAGGAGGTAATTAAATTGAGCATGGCAGGGAGATGGTGGCGGTGTAACACATATTTTAAAGTTGATCACAACCGGGGTCTGAATACTCTGAAAGGTCGATGAATGCAGATCCTCTTCGCAATCGAGGGTGCCAACCTGAACCATATACCCGGAACCGACATCAGGAATTGTATCGAAATAAAACCCATCCGAATTCGTAAAAACAGTGTTTGAATAGCCTAAACCTTCCACGGCAACATAGACCTCATGGTTTTGAATTGCCTGGCCATTTGCATCGTCCGTAACTTTACCTGAAACATATACAGGGAATCCTGAGGCTTTCACTGCAACCGAGGCAGCGGTTACGCCAGAGGAGAGCAGCAGGGCGAACAGGATTATGGGCAGTAATTTTGAGTAGATTCGCTTCATTGATCATTCTTTTTATGTCCGAAGTTGAATTGCAGACCGACTCCAAGTCCGATGGACCATGGTTGTCCGTAGGTTACATTTTCCTTTTCCGCTAAAGGTTTCAGGTAGTATTTGTACACCGGCTGAAAGTAAAGGCTTACCTCTTTGGTTAAACGGTATTCGATCAAAAAATTCGCGCATAGCTGCCAGGTAGTTGTAACACGGGCCGGTGCATTGTTTGTGATGAGTGTGATCCGTGCATTGGAGATACTGATGTTGGGTTCAGCTTCTTTACTGGATACAAGGAATGACACTGCAGGACCAGCCTGGAGCGTAATGCTCAGACGGGAGGATTCGAATAACCGGTATCCAAACAGCAATGGGATTTGCAGGTATGTATACCGGTTTCTTGTCCGGTCATCAGCCACATGGTAAATGCTGTCAGTTACCTTGAAGCTCTGCGTGTTGAAGACAATCTGGTTGGTGACAGGGTCGATGGAATAGTTCACTACGCCATTGTAATAGCCGATGCTGTCGTTGCTCAGGTAATCGATCCTGTATTTTCCTTCATCATTAACATAACCCAGTCCGAGGCCGGTACCCAGCGAAAATCTTGAGAGGTGCCAAGTGAATCCTGAATTTACCCAGAAATTAACTTTGGAATAGGTTTCGGGGGAGGAGTAGTAGATTGCTTCGGGACTGATTCCAAGCGATGCGGAGAAGAAATTGGTCACGGGCTTCGTTTGCCTGTTAATCTTAATAGTTTCGGTGGGTGTATAAATTATCAATGTATCGAAAGATGGATTAACTGATAATAATTGAGCATCATATGAACTCAGTTTTGAGATGGAGGACAAATTATCTGAACGGATTGCAGAAGCATCACCAGCAACAGCCGGGTGGGTGGTCGCAGAAATTTCCGTCATGTCCTGCGCTTCGGCAAGAAGCTGGCTTGAGGTTCCTCTTTTTGCCGGATTATTGGCGGGCTTGTAATTCCTCAAGGGTACCGGTTCTGGGTTGGAAACACCCGTTATCCCTGCCCTGGTTTCAACGGCCAGATCAGGCATGATTTTGGGATCAGGCAGGGAACCAGCCTCACTGTGTTGGCTTGTTGCCAGCACCACATTGGTTTTCTGCGCATTCAGCGCACCGGCCGGCGAGTGTTTGAAGTTCATATAGGTAACCGTCGACACAACCGCCAAAAATACGGCACCTCCGATTAAGAGAGAACGGGAAAGGTTTCTGAAATTGAAGTTTAGTAATTCCCTCCACAACAATTTCCGGCTAATTCCTTTCCATACAGATCCGGATGGTTCGGAGCGCATCCCCGAAATCCCCTGCCTGAACAGGTCATCCATCTCTTTTCCTTCATCAGCCTTGTTTAAAAAATCATCTTTCATTGATCTTTTCCTTATTCAAGTTTTTTTGCAATTCTTCAATCTTATTCCTGAGCATACGCCGGGCTTTAAGCAGCTGTGTTTTCGATGTATTTTCAGATATTTTCAGTTCAGCGGCAATCTCTTTATGGCTATAATCTTCAAACACATACATGTTGAATACGAGGCGATAGCCCTGAGGCAGTGACTGTATCAGCGCCATCAGTGTTTCGTGTGATACTGGCGAATAAAACGATGCCGGCTCATCATTGTGCAGAATCTCCATCTCATTGATGACATCGATGTCCTCAAAAAAAGGCATTCGCCTGTTTTTTTTTAAGTGGTTCAGCGCATGGTTTATCATAATGCGCTTTATCCAGCCTTCCAATGAACCTTCGCTCCGGAACGAATTAATGTTTTCAAACACCTTGACAAATCCCTCCTGCAAAATGTCTTCCGCTTCATCGCGATGCTGGGCATACCGCATACATACTACCATCATGGTAGATACATAAGCCTGGTAAAGGAGCTTTTGAGCTTCGCGCTTACCATCCATGCAGCCCTTAATAATTGCGTCGTCGACGTTCATCCGGATGTTAACCAATTGTTAGACACCAATCAGCAACTTTGGTTGCCTGACACTGTCAAAGATAGAAAATGTTAAGAAGATCGCGATTGAAACCTGCAATCTGGCCTAATCTAGGCTCGCTTTAAGTTTTCCGAATTTCGACTCGAAAAACTTCCGTCCGTCTTCACTAAGAATTCCCTGTAGGTGGTAAACAAAAATCTCATGGAACATTTTAAACGAGGTGAGGTCTTCAATGGAAAACATATCGTTGTCAAAAAGGCTCTCTGTGCGGAAGACATGGAGTTTGGCAATGATAGTTTCATTCAAATCCTTGCGGTATAACCCCTCCTTTTTCCCCTTTTTCATGTTTTTATAGGCGGATTCATATAAACGTTTGCGGCGTATCTCCTTTATTTTCCCAAACAGATCAGGATAATATTTTCGAATGTCATAGTCCATCGAGGGGTTATATTCCAGAAACATGTTGTTGATCATTTTATAGACCATAAACACCTCCTCGATCGCATTCAGATTCTGGCTTTCAAGGTCATCCATAAATGCACACTGGCGTTCATGCCCCAGCAGCAGCACCTTCCTGACAAGATCCTCCTTGTCGGTAAAATGTTCGTAAAGTGTCTTCTTGGAAATGCAAAGATGACTCGCAACATCGTCCATTGTTACACTTTTGATTCCGTAACGCTGGTAAAGTTTTTTGACCTGTTCAAGAATGTGAAGTACCTTTGCTTCCATTCTACAAAGGTATTCAAAAAAATACGACGGAAACTATTTTCCTTTAAAAAGTTTTTTCCATGAGGAAATTGAGTATATTTGCCTCATCTTAACAAGTCCCGATAAAATAGTATTTATATAGTTTTTTACATCATGAAAAAGATTTTGTTGATCACCGGAATGATCTTTTTTCTCCTGGCATGCGGAAGTAAAGAGGCAGATAAAAAAACCAGGCTGGAGCAGCTCCGGAAGGAGCACGAAAAAATTACCGAAGAGATAATGAAACTCGAAAAAGAGGTAAATCCGGCTGGGACCCTCGTGGCGGTTAATGTAACTACCGAGGCCCTTCTCAAAAAACCATTTGAACATTTTATTGAGGTGCAGGGGCGTATAGACGGCAATGAGAACATCGGCGTAAGCCCAAGAAACCAGGGAGGCGTTGTGACCAAAATTCCGGTACATGAAGGCGATTTTGTTACCAAAGGACAGGTTCTTGCCGAACTTGATGCGGAGGTTCTGAAACAGCAGCTGGTGGATCTTCAGAATAAGCTGGCGTTTGCAACAGACATCTTTAACCGTCAGAAAGCGCTTTGGGATCAGAAGATCGGATCGGAAGTACAATACCTGAAAGCCAAGAATGACATGGAATCGGTTCAGAACGGCATCAACACGTTGCAGGACCAGATCAAGATGTCGGTAATCACCTCTCCCATCGATGGAAATGTGGAAGATATTCCCATCAAGGTCGGGCAAATGGCCTCCTCAGCTTCCCCCACCCCATGTTTTCGGATTGTCAATTTTTCAAGAGCAAAAGCCCTTGCCGATGTAGGTGAGTCCTATTCGTCGAAGGTTAAAACCGGTGATGCCGTTAAGGTTTTCCTGCCAGACCTGAATGTTGAAATTGAACAGCAGGTAACCTTCTCCAGTAAATACATCAACCCCACCAACCGTACTTTTCTCGTTGAAGTGGCCCTGCCCAACAACGGCATTACCTATCGCGCCAACATGATTGCCGTTCTCAGAATCAAGGATTACAGCAATCCGGCTGCCATTGCCATTCCCCAGGGGTATATTCAGAATTCGCCGGATGAAGGGCAATATGTATTTGTGGGATCGGAAGAAAATGGAAAGAAAATGGCCCGCAAACGTGCCATTGTGACGCTGAACAGTTTCAACGGTCTCACGGAGATCGTCTCCGGTCTGAATGAAGGTGACAGAATTATTACTGCCGGATACAAAGACCTTTACGATGGCCAGCTCATCAACTTTTAATTACCACACGAACGCATGAAAAAGAAAGAATATAAGCTCAAGGAATTTTTTGCCACCAGCTGGGCCATCGACAATAAGGTCAGTATCTATGTCCTTACTGTGATCATTACGGCCATGGGTGTGCTCTCCTATATGAGCATCCCGAAAGAACAGTTCCCTGAAATTGTAATTCCCACCATCCTCATCAACACGGTTTATCCAGGCACTTCGCCGGAGGACATGGAGAATCTGGTGACCCGGCCTATTGAAAAGCAATGCAAATCACTGGCAGATGTAAAAAAAATCACCAGCAACTCCGTTCAGGATTTCTCAACCATCGTTGTTGAATTCAAGCCCGGAATCCAGGTTTCTGAAGCGAAACAGCGCGTCCGTGATGCCGTGGACAAGGCAAAGACCAACCTGCCGAATAACCTGCCAAAAGATCCCGACATTAAAGAATTTGATATTTCCGAGGTGCCCATCATGAATATCAACCTTGCCGGAGACTATGATCTGCCGCGGCTGAAAAAATATGCAGAGGATGCGCAGGACAAGATTGAAGGATTAAAGGAGATTACACGGGTTGATATTGTCGGAGCCCTTGAACGCGAAATAAAGATTGACGTAGATATGTATAAAATGCAGGCGGCCAGTGTATCCTTCCGGGATATAGAAAATGCGGTTGCTGCCGAAAATGTAACGATATCCGCCGGTACCATCAGCTCCTTCGGAACCAAATACACCATTCGCCTTGCCGGTCAGTTCAAATCGCCGGAACAGATCAAAACTATCCTGCTTAAATCAGCCAGCGGGGCCATGGTTTATATCAAAGATATTGCCGATGTAAAGGATTCTTACAAAGATCAGGAGAGTTTTGCACGTCTGAACGGTAAAAATGTGATAACCCTGAACGTGATCAAGAAAAGCGGGGAAAACCTGATCAATGCTTCCGACAATATTAAACAGATAATGGACGGGTTAAAACGCAATGTCTTCCCTCCTGACCTGATGGTAACACTCACCGGTGATCAGTCGAAATTTACCCGCAGCACACTCGAGGAGCTAAACAATACCATAATTATCGGGTTTCTTCTGGTTACCATTGTTCTGATGTTCTTTATGGGTATCAACAATGCCTTCTTCGTTGCTTTGTCGGTGCCGTTGTCAATGTTTGTGGCTTACCTGATCATGCCAAATCTCGGGTTTACCATGAATATGATCGTGATGTTCGGCTTCATCTTTGCCCTCGGGATCATTGTTGATGATGCCATTGTGGTTATTGAGAACACCCACCGTATGCACCGGACGCAACCCGATATTGTGAAGGCGGCGAAAAACGCCGCGGGAGAGGTGTTCCTTCCCATTCTTTCCGGAACCCTTACTACGCTGGCACCCTTTTTCCCGCTTGCCTTCTGGCCCGGCGTTGTTGGAAAATTCATGCACTACATGCCGGTGACCCTGATCCTCACGCTATTCGCATCCCTATTTGTTGCTTATATCATCAATCCTGTTTTCGCTGTGAGCTTCATGAAGCATGAATACGACACCACCGAACACAAGCCTGACCGGAAGCGTCTTGCCATTGTCAGCGCACTCATGTTGTTGGTTGGGATAATTTTTTATACCGGAGGCGCATTTGCATTCGGCAACGTCATGGTTCTTGCCCTGGTATTGTACCTGTTATACCAATTTGTACTGAAACAGGCCATCATCAGTTTTCAAAACAAATTGTGGCCCACCATGATCAGCCTCTATGAAAGGACACTGCGGTTTGCCCTGAACGGACGAAACCCCTGGTATTTGCTCGTTGGAGTTATTGCGTTGTTTTTCTTTACCATCTTCATTACCGGTGTGGCAAAACCTAAAGTGCTCTTTTTCCCCAATAACAATCCGGCAAACGTTCTTGTGTTCATTAAGATGCCCGAAGGCACTGACCAATTGGTGACTGATTCCGTAACCCGGAAGGTCGAGAAACGGGTTGCCGCAGTGCTCGGAAAAGACAACCCCATTGTTGAGTCGATTATTTCGAACGTAGGGTTCAATGCGGGCGATGGCATGTTCGACAGGACGATTGCTTCAAACAAGGGAAAAGTGACCATCAATTTCGTTGAAAGCAGGTACCGGAACGGGGTGTCAACGCAGGATCTAATGGACAAGATCAGGAACAACCTGAAAGGCATTCCCGGTGCGACCATCAGTGTGGAGAAGAATAAAATGGGGCCGCCAACCGGTAAACCGATCAATATTGAGATTACCGGCGAGAATATGGAAGACCTGATCGGGACCTCGGTAGGATTTATTAACTATCTTGACTCTTTGCGAATTCCCGGAATTGAGAAACTTAAATCCGACTTTGAAAAAAACAAGCCGGAGATTATCATCCACATCGACAGGGTCAGGGCCAACCGTGAAGGTCTTAGTCTCGGTCAGATCGGACTCGAGCTGAGGACAGCCATTTTCGGGAAAGAGGTCTCCAAATACAAAGAAGAGGAAGACGAATACCCAATTCAATTACGCTATTCGGAAAGCGAACGAAAAAGCATCAACAAGATCATCAATGCAAAGGTTACCTACCGCGACATGAACAGTGGTCAGCTTCGTCAGATCCCCATCTCTTCGGTAGCTACCATTGATTACCGCGACACTTACGGGGGTATAAAACGTAAAAACCTGAAACGGGTGATAACCGTCTCTTCCGAAGTATTGTCGGGGTTTACAGCCAATGAAGTTGTGGCTGCCATTAACCAGTCGTTATCCGGATTCAGCACCCCAAAAGGCATCGAGATCAACCTGACCGGCGAGAAGGAAGATCAGGCTGAAACCATGGCCTTCCTTATCAAAGCCATGATGATTGCCATCGGTATGATTTTCTTTATCCTCATCACCCAGTTCGGTTCGCTGAGTAAATCTTTTATCATTCTTAGTGAGGTAATATTCAGTGTGATCGGAGTTTTACTGGGCATCGTAGCCTTTGGAATGACCATTTCCGTAATTATGACAGGCCTCGGAGTGGTTGCCCTGGGCGGAATTGTGGTGAGAAACGGAATCCTGATTGTGGAATTTGGTGATGAACTCAAGTTAAGGGGCATGAAAACCAAAGAGGCCATTATCCAGGCTGGCAAAACCAGGATCACGCCGGTGGTTTTAACCGCCACTGCCACCATGCTCGGGCTGGTTCCGCTGGCGGTAGGCATGAATATCAACTTTATCACCCTCTTCACCGAGCTGAATCCACACCTCTATTTCGGGGGCGACAATGTTGCCTTCTGGGGCCCTCTCTCATGGACCATTATCTTCGGCCTAAGTTTTGCGACTTTCCTCACACTGGTATTCGTTCCTGCCATGATCCTGATCGATCATCAGATGATCACCCGCATCAGAAGGCGGAGATCATTGCGCAATGCAAAGAGATTGCAAAGGAACCAAAGCTGAGATTGAGCGCTTTTATTAATCAGAACGGACTGATCAATATTTTTCGAGTAGTTTGGTGAGCCTGAGTTTGGTTTTCAGCAACTCATTCATGGAGATCAGGTAATCGCGATTTGACGCAAGAAACTGGTTGTAGCGCTGGTTAAGGTCGGTGCTTGTGGAAATGCCCTGCTTGTATTTCTCCATGGTTTTAGAATAGATCTTCAGGGAAGTTTCAAATCCTTTCTTCAGATTCTGATAGATCAGGTAACTGTTATTGAAATCCTTCTTTGCTGTCTCAACCTGGAGGGTTAGCGCAACCTTCATTTTCTCATCGTTGACCTTCATCTTTTCGACATTCAGGTAGGCCTGATCAACCGCAAACTTACGGTTACCGCTGCTCCAGATCGGGATCTGCAAGGAAAGTCCCCAGTTGGAGGTTTTATACCAGGGCTCGTAAGCTTTGAAGAAATTCCACGACTGACGCTGGGCGTTGGCCGACATGCTGAGGAACCCGGATAACGTCGGTTGATACGCGGTCTTCGACAGTTTGTACTGCATCTTTACCAGGTACTCCTGCTTTTGCAATAACCGGTAGTCGATGTTGTACTGGTAATCGAAAGCCTGGTTAATCAGGGCTTGCTGGTCAACCTGCGAAAGGAAAAATGGAAGGTTGTCGACGAGTTCCAGTTGCTGTTCCTCCTTGAGTCCGATGATGAACTTGAGAAAATTGTACGCAATATTAAGCTGACTCCTGGTGTTGGTAAGACTGGCTTCCAGGTTTGACTTGTTAAGTTCAAGTTGATCCACGTCAATATCTTCAAGCATACCTTGTTCAAAGGCGATGCGGGCCTCCTCCACCATTTTGCTCATCACGCTGTAGGTGGTATCCAGAATTTTGGCATTTTCTTCAAGGATGAGCACGCCATAATAGTTCTCCGCAACCTGATCGCGTACATCAACCTTATCCTTCACATTCTTCTGCTTTGCAGTTTCCAGGAAGGCTTTGGCTGTTTGCAACCCAACCAGGTACTGACCACTGTAAACAAGCTGGGTAAGCGTAGCCTTACCGGTAACATTGTATTTTGACCCGAATTGAACCGGGAATTCAGTACCGGGTTTGCCGATAATTTCACCCGGAATAAGCGATGTCGGAAGCGAAAGAAAGTCATTGTAGTCAATTCCTGCATTGATCTGGGGTAATCCGATCGAGGTGTTCTGCTTCACCATCTTTTTGGCAATCTGCACATCATAGGCCGAATTTTTCAGGTCATAATTGTTTTCGTACGCAAAATCCTGGGCCTGCTGAAGGGTAAATGCAGCTTTTGCAGGTATTTTCTGGTCAGACTGACCCGCAACGTTGCCAGGTTGGCAGAAAAGGAAAAAAGGCAACAGGAGAAGCAGGCAGTATAAATAGGAGGTCTTCATTTACTGAATTTTTTAAAGTTCACGTTACACATTTGCTTTTCATAATGAGCAATCCCCTTTTCATTGGAGATCCCCCTTATAAAATTATCAAACATGGTGTCGAACAAGGTAAGGAATGAGAATTTTTCAGCCGGAAAGAACTCCGGATTATGCAGGTCAATCAACCGTCGGATGTACAGGCGGGCAACCAGTTCGATACTGAGGTCATCCCTGTACATACCCTGACTGATCCCTTTTTGTATGTTGATCTGAATCTTCTGGGAGATAAACTCTATTCGCTCCTCGATGTGCTTGTGGTAAACATCGGGATAATACTTTTTCAGGTCGAACGTCATTGAGGGGCTGATGTCCCAAAACCGCTCTCCGATCTCCCGGCTCACCGTGAGCAGAATATCAATGGCATTGATGCCGTCGAAATTGTTACGATCAAAGATGATCTCAAAATTCTGACGTTCAAGCTCAAGCAACTTTGTAACCAGTTCGTTCTTACTGGCAACGTGCTGATAAAGTTTCTTCTTGGAAAATCCCAGGTCACGACAGATATCTTCGATAGAAACACTGCGAACACCATATTTGAAAAAGAGCTCTCTGACCCGCTCAAGTATATCAACTAACGATTTGTCCATGAGATTGAGTTAACACAATTGATAATGGTTGTCCGCCTGCGAGAAACAGCAAAGGTAGAAATTTTTATTGACAAGAAACAAAACAAGGTTAAAAAGTTTCTTTCGGCAGTAGTTACTCAACGATCATTTTTCTTATCACAGACTGCTCTGAAGTAACCAGAGAAAAATAGTAAAAACCCGGAGCCAGCCCCTTGCTCCTGGTGTCGAATCGCTCAATATATTTACCTTTTTCCATTGGTTCATTGTTCAGCAAACAAGCAACTTCTTTCCCAGAATAATCGAAAATCCGAAGCGATACCTGAGCAGGTTGATGAATTTTAAAGGAAAAATATGTGTAATCACTGGCTGGGTTTGGATAATTCTGATCCAGAGAAAACGGCACAGGACTGATTTTCTCAGGCGCGATCCCAACATATAAACTGTCCACAATGGCTGTGACAACACTCAGTGCGCCATTGTTCAGCCGGGTCCAGATTGGCCTTACAATGTTATTATGGGCAGACACGTTGGTATAGTCGCCAAAGAAAATACCAGGATCCGGATTAAAGGGTGATTCACTCACTTTGAAATTATCAAACGTTGCGCCGCCATCACGTGAAACTGCCATAAATACGTCTGTAAGCACCCCGGCCTGACCTCTCCGGTCGTAAAAAACGGTATATATAAACCCTGTTACCTGATCAATCGTCATCCAGGTAAAAAACTGCTGCTTACCCGGCGGGTCATCATTAACACGTTTCGGGGCAGACCAGCTTTTTCCTCCATCCGTTGATTTCACAAGCCAGATATCGGTATCTTCCAACCCGTTCCGCTGATCCGACCAGTTTATGTATATGGTGCCACGGTATGGACCATTGCTCAGGTCGCACGCAGTAACCGGCATACCATTGGCCCGGTATATCCCCGGAATTGCAAAATCCCATCCTCCCGGGATATCGCAAATAACAACATTGCTGTCGGGCCAGGTCACACCTCCATCCGTTGATTTGGTAAAAACCAGCCCTAATGGCCCTGCCCATGAAGTGTAAATTTCACCGGCCGGTCCCACAGCGGGCACAGCCCCTTCCACCGTGTTATCCATATCCATGCAATCGCCGGCTTTAATATTGATCCTGGCCGGCGGACTCCAGGAGACACCGGCATCCTGCGATTTGCTGAAAAGAATTATTGAACTGTCGGAGGGCAATGAACTTCCATAACTATCGAACTGTGTCCATGTACAATAAATATTGTTGTTGCTGCGGTCCACAACAGCCCATTCCTTGTCTTGCTGCTTTGTGCCGTTAAGGCCCATGTAGGATCCGTTGTCCCACGTCTGGCCTCCATTTACCGATTTCTGGCAGACGATCCGGTCGAGCCATTGTGCCCATGATACCAGCGAAAGATGCAGGAAATAGAAACTCCCTGCTGTATCGGTAACAATAACAGGATCGCCCCAAACGCCGTAGGAGGAGTTGAGTGTTCCTTCGCTCCAGGTGAATCCGCCATCGGAAGAGTAGTAATAGGTGTCGTTGTTGGCACCGGCTACCACCTGGCTGGTATTTTTAGGATTGATACAAATGGAGGGCTCGTTAGGCATGTTGGAGGTTCCCACAACAATATTGGGATACTGCGCCATTGTAACGATTGCCGACAACAGAAAAGCAAAAAGGATTATGGTAGAACGTTGCACCGTGATTTGATTTTACTGGCAAAGGTAAGCAGAATTGAAGCCGGGCGTGATTCAGCGTACCAATAATTTTCTTATGTTTGACAACATTCTAGTGTCATGTCAACTATCATATGACGGATAAAGTCTTCTCAGTTTGATGCGGGCTTTATCCGTGGTGAACTGCCAGTTGATTTTCTTTTCGAGCCCATTGCGAGACTTCCCCCAGGCTTCAACTTCATCCCGGACTTT
>JANXZO010000032.1 GCA_025355465.1 Bacteroidales bacterium | reverse complement strand
GAAAGCGAAATCAGCCGATTGTACGACACAGTCATTTCGCCTCCTTCCAATCTTTACAGCTGGATCTCGCCACGCTGCTTGCGGATATCAACACCGGAAAATCTTTCATTCACCATTCGGGTCACTCCAACTCCGATTACATGATGCGGCTGAATATGTGGGACATCACCAATGCAAACTTTTCGAAGGTGAACGGGATCATTCACAACTATACCCTGATGTACACCCACGGCTGCATTTGCGGGGCTTTCGACAACGAGGATTGCATTGCCGAGAAATCGATCAACATCAACAATTTCCTGGTGGCAGGTGTCTTCAATTCGCGGTTCGGATGGTTTGACCAGGGACTTACCGAAGGACCCTCGGCCCACCTTCACCGTGAGTTTGTGAGTGCGATGTACAACGATACTGTGGCCAACCAGATCAAGGAGATCGGGGCAGCCCACACCATGTCGAAGATCAAAACCGCGCCCTGGGTAGGACTCCCCGGCGAATTTGAACCGGGCGCCCAGCGCTGGGTGCATTACGACTGCAATGTTCTTGGCGACCCCGCCATGAAAGTGTGGACCGACGAGCCCACCACGGGTATCAGTGAGAAAGGGAACAATCTTAATTTTAGTGTCTCCCCGAATCCTTGCCGTGATAATGCCTCCGTTTCACTGTTACTGAATCACCAGGCTGACGTTGAGGTGACCATCACAAATTGTATGGGACAGCCTGTTTTCAACCACACCTTCAGTAACCAGCCGGCAGGTAAGGTCGCCTTCGCAATTCCGGTTCCTTCGGTCGATGCGGGGATCTATTTTTGCAGGATTCTTGCTGAAGGCAGGACCGGCATTGCAAAACTGATCGTGGTAAAATAATCATACTGTTAATTTTATAACAGCGTCGGCATAAACATGTCGGGTATTTCCATATATTTGCAGGCAACCTAAACCATTGTCCAGAAACCACCAACCAAAAAAAGCAACCCATGCGAAAGATTACACTTTTTATTCTGCTGCTTCTGTTAACGTCAGCAGCAATATTTGCACAGCAGTTTTCCTACTCCAACAGCTGGGGTAAAGCCGGATTTAACCTTGCCGACACAAAGTCAACCGGGGTCCGGGTCATCTATTCCGTTCCGGAATTCACCCTTGAAAATATCGTTATTGACGGGCAGACCATGAAGAGCATCAACCTGCCCGGCAACTTCCTTTTTAACGACGAAGGAATGCCCAATCTCCCCGGGAAAGGCAAGTATATTGCCATCCCGCAGGGCGCAACCCCAAGGCTAAAAATCGTTTCACAGGAAACGGAAACGATCCACAACGTGGAAATTGCCCCGGCACCCCGGATTCCTCTCGACAATGACGACCGTCCACTTGCCTATGTGAAGAACATGCAGGTATATTCAAAAAATGCGCTCTATCCTGCCTCCCCTGTTTCGATTTCCGAAATTGCCCAGATTCGCGGTGTTGATGCCATCATCCTGGGGATTACGCCCTTTCAGTATAACCCGGTCACCAAAGATCTGATCATCTATAAAAACCTGAAGGTCGAGATCGCCTTTGAAGGCGGGAATGGTCAGTTTGGAAACGAAGCTTTCCGCAGTGCCTGGTGGGAACCTGTTTTGCAGGACAACCTGCTGAATTTCTCCTCACTTCCTGCTGTTGATTTCAACGCCCGTATGCAGTCCTATGGTAAAGCACCGCTTACCGACGAATGCGAATATATCATCATTTGCCCCACCGGCGCCGATTTTGTATCCTGGGCCGACTCCGTGAAGAAATTCCGTACTGAACAGGGAATTCTCACCAAGGTTTTCACGGTTGACCAGGTAGGAGGAAATACAGAAACCGCCATCGAGACCTTTATTGATAATGCTTACAACAACTGGACAATCAAGCCGGTTGCCTGCCTCCTTTTGGCCGACTACGGCGCCGACGGTACGAAAAACATCACATCACACCTTTATTCCCATCCCGCAGGCTATCCGAATTATGCCTCAGACAATAAATATGCGGATGTTACAGGAGATGAGATGCCCGACGTCGTGTTTTCGCGTATTACCGCCAACGATGCCACGCAACTGGAGATCATGGTGACCAAATTCCTTGATTATGAACGCACCCCGCCTACAAACCCCCGCTTTTACAACAAACCCATCACCGCGTTAGGCTGGCAAACCGAAAGATGGTTTCAGCTTTGTTCGGAAATCGTTGGGGGATATTTCAGAACTGTCCAGGGAAAAGATCCGCGACGCATCAACAAAGTCTACCAGGGAACTCCCGGCAGCATCTGGTCCACCGCGACAAACACCAATACCGTGGTCAACTATTTTGGTCCTAACGGCCTCGGGTATATTCCCCAGTCACCTGCCGAAATGGGCGGATGGGACGGAGGAACCGCAGCCATGGTGAACTTTGCCATCGACTCCGGGGCATTCATGCTTCAGCACCGCGACCACGGTGAATATCTCGGCTGGGGCGAACCCTCCTATAAGATCTCCAACATCAACCAGCTCACCAACACCGACCTCACTTTTGTGTTTTCCATTAACTGCCAGACCGGTGCATACCAGCGTACGAGCGAATGTTTCGGTGAGCATTTTCACCGCTATTTCAAAAACGGACACAATTCAGGGGCACTTGGACTGGTCTGCCCCAGTGAGGTATCCTACTCCTTTGTTAACGACACCTTCGTATGGGGGATGTATGATAACATGTGGCCCGATTTCATGCCTGCCGAAGGGACCACCCCCGAAACACGTGGCGTGTTGCCTGCCTTTGGCAATGCAGCGGGAAAATATTTCCTGAAACAGTCAAGCTGGCCCTATAACTCCAGTGACAAGCTGGTCACCTACCGGCTTTTTCACATGTTCGGCGATGCTTTCCAGGTGATGTATACAGAAATCCCCACTGCCCTGGCGGTTACCCATGATCCGGTAATTAACTATGGTGCCACCACCTTTACCATTACAGCCAACGCCGATGCCATGATCGCCCTCACGCAGAATGGTCAGATAATTGCGACCGGCACCGGAAACGGGAGTACCCCTGTGAATATCAACCTCCCGGCACTCCCTGTCGGATCACAGGTCATTGTGACGGTTACAAAACACAATTTCTATCGCTACAAGAGCATTGTTCCCGTTACCTCAAGTAACCTTGTTGCTGATTTCTCTGCAAGCGCAACTGCTATATGCACAGGAGGCGCCACCAATTTTACTGACATGACCAATATTACCCCTGACACCTGGGCCTGGGAATTTGCCGGTGGTTCACCCGCAACATCGAGTGAAAAAAATCCATCGAACATCCAGTACAGCGCTTCGGGCAACTATGATGTGAAGCTCACGGTTAACAAGGCAGGCGTTCCCTCCAATACCATGACCAAGAACACCTATATCCATGTCAGCAATTACCCGGTAGCAGCTTTCACTTTTACAGGTGCATGTGCCGGTACCGACATCCCGTTTACAGATGCCACCAATGCCAACGGTGGAATGGTAGACCGCTGGGAATGGAACTTCGGAGATCCGTCATCAACGAACAACACCTCCACAATGCAGAATCCGGTTCACAACTTTGCTGCTCCCGGTATCTATACCGTCACCCTGAATGCATTCAATTCTGGAGACTGCGGTAATCAGATCACACAAAGTGTCACCATTCCGGGAAATCCGGGTATCGCTGCAAAACCAGCCGGCGCACTTACCATTTGTAAAGATGCTTCTGGATTAACCTACACCACCACAGGTGCGGCTGACGCTACGCTCTATTTATGGGCTGTAGAACCCGCCTCCGCCGGAACCATCACCGGTACCTCCACAACGGCATCACTTGCCCTGGCAACGAGCTACACCGGACCCCTGCAGATCATGGTGAAGGGTCTCAATACCTGTGGTGAAGGTGAATTTTCCCAGACCCTCGATGTCAACGCAATCGATGTCGTCGCAGCTCCCGGGAAGCCGGTTGGCGCCGACAGCGTTAACCTTAACAAGGTGGAACAGACACTCTTCACGATCACCGATGTTACCGGAGCGGATTCCTATGCATGGAGTCTCAACCCCGAAAACGCCGGAACACTGAGCGGTACCGGACTGACTGGCACAGCTGTATGGAGCAAATCTTACAAGGGTGTTGTCAGCATCACTGCCAAAGCGGTTAATACCTGCGGACAGAGCCTCGGTTCCGACCCGAAAGAGGTAACCATTTATGCTCCGATAGGCATCAGCGAAAACAATGGCATGGGTATTGAGATCTTCCCGAATCCCAACAGTGGCAAGTTTAACCTCGATATCACGGCGGGTTCACTGGCAAAGGTCAACATCACGATCTACAATGTCCTTGGAAATGCTGTATATACGGAAAACGATATCCACCTCAATGGAAAGCTGCACAAAACCATCGACATTTCTGCACTGCCCAAAGGGATCTATCATCTGAAAGCTGAAGGCGAAGGAACCTCCGTTGTGAAACGGATCGTGATCGAGAAATAAGGCAGTATAGTGATCGTTTAAAGCGGTTTGCTTTCCCTGTATAAAAACTCAGGATCAAGATCAGCTTCATTATCCCATTCTACTGTATCAAACCTAATCTTTACAGTATTGAATAGGATAATGTCATTCAATTCCATGAAGATTCCTTTATTTAAATAGGGTTTCATGTCAAGCGATCTTTTTTCTCCATTTTGACATAATTTCCAATTTGCCACAAGTTCTTCACGATGAATTTCGATCCAGGCAGTTACCAATCTTAATTGCCTTGAGGGAATTTCTCCTTCGAGAATTTCACAGGAGAGAATATCTAATACACATTTAAAGTCTTGATAATAGATATGAATATGAGGTGTATTATGTTCCTTCGGCGCATAATACATTCTCACAATAATACCGAAAACCATAGCCAAAGTCGGCATCTTCTTACTCTGTGAAAAGCACATGGTTGAGGAATTATATGCTTTTGGATCGGTGCTTACTGAATCATTTACAAATGAAAGTGACATCGACTTTCTGGTAAGATTCGGAAAGATTGAATCACAGGAATATTATGACAACTACCTTGATTTCAAGCAAGCTCTTGAGAAGTTATTCCTCAGACATGTCGACTTGATTGAAATACAAACGATAAAGAATCCAATTCTCAAGCAATCCATTAATAAAAACAAATTGGCAATATATGAACGAACGGATTCTGAAATGGCTGTAATTTCCAAGCATATTCCCTTGTTGAATGAAGAGGTGACCAGGCTGATTTTGGAAGCAAAGTGATTGTAAAAAGCTCCACAACAAATTCTAAATTCAGTTTGTAACCAAATCCTTGAATCCTGGGGAATTAATTTTTCAGAAACCCCAGTTCATACACCATCGGCTGCAGCTTTTCAGTGAGGGTTTTATAGGCTTCCTGGAAAGCGGTAAAGCTTACCGGTGGAAAATCACCACTGGCATTTCTTGCCTGAAGCGCCTTTCGTACCTGGTACCAGCCCACATCGGCACGGTTTAGCTTGAGTTCATCGCGAACTGCGCGTACATCGGTATGTGTAAAATAAGCCTGCCAAAGGGATTTGCCTGCTTCTATTACTTTTTCTGCGTCTGCGGATAAGGTTTTCCCTGATAAATACCTTACCATGAAATCCGATTCAAAACGGTCGGGAGCGCTTACCTCCGCTTCGGTGAACGGAATGAAGTGGTTGACGATGGACCATTTTTTATTGTTCCACTCCAGGTCGTTGGCGCTGGCGGTGAGATTGCTGCCATTGAACAGCATCCAGATAAGGCAATCAGTTTGAAACTCCTCAGTTAAAGGAGCCGTGGGCTGAAGGAACTGGTCGCGGTCGTTGAGCCAGGTGGGTTTGACCAGGCGGCGGACAGAAAATACGATTGAGACTTGCCAGAGATTATCAGGATTAATATAAAAAGCCCCGGGACTACAATAGCCCGATGACAAGATCGCAGTTCTTTGTCCGGCATGTTGCAAATCATTACTATCGCAAAGCATTTGGCCAATTGCATTATCAGACCAAAATGTTCCTCGAATATCTATTGTTTTTATTGCTGGTTCAATTGAATTTTTGTTACTAATCAGTCGCATTTATAATCGGCAATGACATTCAAAGCAGGCAACACCTTTTGCCCATTTTTAATGGCAGTGTCAATAATGGATCTCAGGATGGCAAAGTTTTCAGCAGCATTAAACACCTTGAACTGGC
>JANXZO010000031.1 GCA_025355465.1 Bacteroidales bacterium | reverse complement strand
CCAAGCGGTTCAGCTGAAATTTGAACTGAAATAGGGGGAGGTCACAATTTGAAAACACCAAAATGAAATAATTAATGTCTGATATTCTGACTGTTACCAACAAGAAAATAAAAAATCAGACTTTAGTCGGATAATAGTGATAAATTATCATGATTTTCCCAGGTATTCTCCAGTTCATTACTGAAAAAGTTTGCATTGCGGCGATCTCCGAAAAATGTATCATAATAGGAACAGGGAACTCCGAAGTACTTCCTGCCCATGGCCTCACAGTACATCACGTAATAATTGAGGATCGCCGGGTCTTTCGTCCATTCATCCACCTCGTCGCAATTCGAAATGACCTCCATATTTCTTTTGTTTTGACTTCTTGTCATCTCACCCAATTTGTCCCAGAATGTGAAGGTTTTATCCTGAATCTCCCTGAGGCAATAGTGAAAAATGGTGGTAGAATAAATGGAAAACTCTATAACAAATACCTCTGAATGGTCCCGTCCGGCATGAAATATCGAGGTAGCTGCTTTGTTAACCAGCCTGGCAAGGTTATCTTTAATATCGCAAGCCTGTTGTTTCCGATACAAAATCCTTTCCCACAGCAGCAAACTGGAATCCATGTTTTCCGGCAATTTCAATCCCCTTCTCAATCTTTTCTAGCAGCCGCTGATTGGATTCCAGAATATGCTCAACATGTTTATCGCCGAAATCATCCAGCGATGAGGAGTAGAGGCAGAAACGGTAGCTCTTATCATTCCGGTACTTGCCAAAAATATCCTCAACAGTCTGCTCCGGATTCCAGGTTCTGATAATTCCCCTGTCAAATAGTTCCCACCGCGTCTGGTTGAGTTTTTGAATGATATAGAAATATCTGAACCCCTCCTCTGTTACCTCCTCCTGAAATTTGGCACCCTCAAAGGAAAGATCTGACAAGAAATCTGATTTCATAGTTTGTTGAGTTTTGATGATCATTGAGCATTAAAATTAGGTGAAATGTTTGAGTGGAAAAAATTGGCCATGGGCTATCATCTTAACGTGTTTCACGATGCAATATTAGCAAACCAGGGTGCGGATTTTCCGCAACAAGCGTTATCTTTGTGACTACGCACCGTTTAAAGCCCGGCCTATGTATTCAACCGAGATCCTGGAAGCAATCATGAACGACACCACAAGGCAGCGGTACGCCTTGCTGAAACTTTTCACCGACAAGCCAAACCGGCAATTGACCCGGAAGGAGATCATGGAGTCAACAAATAATCCCTTCGTTGATAAGGAGCACTACGGAAAAGGCCCACAGGCGGTCGGACAGTAAACACGAAGGAATTGAAGAATTCGTTGTGGCCGACCTGGAGACCCCATTTGTGAAGGATGAACACTTCAGGTCGCTGGTCGAGGGTCTTTTTTATGCCATCAGCGACAGGCTTATCATCCCTGAGATCACCCATTATGGAAATTATTATCCGGGCAGGGAGCCTGAGAAAAAAACAGTAAAGGATTTTATGCCCTATGTGCTGAAACAGTCGAGGGGGCAGTGGTACCTTGTTGGCAAATGCACAGGGGACAAGGAGTTCAGAGCCATACCGGTAAACAGGATCATGGGAGAGATAACCCCGGATGAGGAGCGCTCCTTCATACGCGAAAAATTTGATCCCAACCAATACTGGGACGGTTGTGCAGGAATCACCCGCCTGGGAAGTCCGTTGAACATCAGCTTTGAGGTGAAGAATGGCCCGGTATACAACAATGTTGACTATATCCGGATGATCCCGATCGTAAAAGGGCACCAGTCGGTACACTTCAATGGTGATTGGATGAAGGTAAGCCTTGATAACATTTACCTGGGACCCGAATTGATTAGGATCATCCGGTCGTTCGGCAGGGAGAACATCCGGAATGTGAAACCCGCCTGGCTGGCAGATGAGCTCTGGGAAACCGGAAAAAGAGAGGATGTTAAACTCAGCATCGCCTTTAAGGATGCAAAAGAAGCCGCGTCCTGGAGAAAAAAGGCTGTTGCAGACCTGCAGGCAGAACCGGGAGGTGAAAACAGTGGCGCCACAATTGCAGTGTCAAAAGCTCCCAACAAACATGGATTTTACCCCGTTACCCTGAAAAACGTACTGGTCGGTTCACGGCTCCATTTCTTCATGAAAAGGGTGGCCAGGAGATATTGCTGCGGATATTCCGCAGCTAAGCGCCTTATCATTGCTGCAAATTAACCATGACCACTAAATATCATTTTGGTAATTTTTCATGGCTCACTCCATTCAGTGTTGTAATGCTTATAACCATCACCACCCTCCTTATCGCAGTCCTCTTCAGGGGCTGGTTGTACAGGAATTTGGTGACCTATAAAGCCACCAGACAGAGAGAGGTTTCTCTGGCTACCGACCCAAGGCTGGTGGCCGTCTTCGAAAAGATGGCCCCGAATGCAAAGCCCGATGACATCAAGCAGATCGTAAGGATTTGCCTAAAAGCAACCTCCGGTCACCTGCAGTTCACAACCGCCCCATGCAGCAGCGATCCCAATCAATTAATTTACACGAAAAAGGCCAATTGCATCGGATATGCTGCCCTCTTTACGACGATTTGCAACTACCTTTTAAGAAAACAGGGACTCGACGGATACTGGCGGGCAACACACCGGGTTGGAAAAATATATCTGCTGGGCTTCAATGTGCACCAATTAACACACTCGGCATTTCTGATGAACCACGACTTTGTAACCATCGGGAACAGGATTACCGGAGAGGTCATTGCTGTGGATCCGGTGGCGAATGATTACCTGGGGATTGAGGAGGTGAGGATCAGGGTTTCAAATCGTCCTGAAGATTCTCCTCCCCAGAGTGGGGGAGGTCGGGGGGGGGGGGGGGGGGGGG
>JANXZO010000012.1 GCA_025355465.1 Bacteroidales bacterium | reverse complement strand
TTGCATCGCTTTATGAATTATGTGGTTAATAATCATAAAGTTACAAATATTTATCTAACCATCTAACTGAATTTCAATTAGTTATGAACATTCTTTTCAACAAAACACTTCCTTTTTTAAAAATCAAAACAGTTTCTAAGTTAAGGTTTCTCAAGGTGATTCCCTCACTATTGCGTAATATTATACGTTCCGCCATAAATGACCTGGCCGTACCAGGTGATACTGCAGGAGTTGAAATTGCCTGTTTCAGCTGGGTTTAACGTATAAAATCCAACGTTGAAGGTGTGTTCGCCTGCCCCGACTGTTGCTGTACTTACCGAGGATTGTGCGTATTTGGTGGAACTGGTCTGGAAATTATTCAACAGAGATGCATTCGTCCAGTTTTTATTGATTTCCGTACCGGCAAAATAATATTCGTCAGACTCAGTCCAGGAAAATGGTATCAAAGAATAAGAAAAGTATATATTATTTGAAGGGCTGTAAGTCGCGGATGACCCGGATACATTTATGACAGCCGATCTCAGTTGGCCGGTTAACAGCCAGTCAGATTTACTCGTAGTCGGAAATGTTCCACTATAGCCCAGAGAATTGTATGACCAGTAGAAATTTCCACCATAATGGGCAGTGTGATCGTTTTCATCATCGTTTTCCATCATAAATACCGAATTATGTGTATGCTCGCCAGAATTGCCGTTGGGAACCTGCCAGTTGACGGAGGTCGCTTGAACCATATTGTTTGCAGCATTGTCGTTGAGCCAGAGGTAACCCCAGTACCAGCAGGAGGATACTGATCCGAAGGCAAGGCAGTAGGTCGATGAGTAACTTGATTGGGGTGTAGCTGTAATATCGTTTGGGTTATAATACCCGACGGAGGCGTTTCCCTGTAATTTCGAAATTTGTCTCCAGGGAGCGCCATTAATTGCGATCGTAATATTTCCAAGTGAAACTTTTGTGCTTCCGCCGGTTCCGTCATTATCACGATAAAATGTAATGTTATTGTCTGCACTGCAGGTGCCAACTTGTTGGGGAGCAGTACTCCATCCGGTATAGGGATACCTGCTTATCAGACTTCCTCCATTGTCAATGGTTAATGGATATGTACCAGGTGACGATGTCCAGGTTAGTGTTGCCGAATTCCCGTAGTTCCTGGGTACGGAGATGGTGAGGTAGAAATCCTTCGTCGGTTGTCCGAGGGAGAAATTTATCAATTGGTTAAGCATGTTGGCACGGGCAATAAACGAAGCACAAACTTCATCAGGTTTTAACCCGGTATTGAAGTAGACTTGGGCATCTGAGTTAAAAATCCAGGGATTTCTGTAATCGACCAGGTTAACACTCAAATAATCGGTAACCAGGAGGAACATACGTAATTCACTTTGAATGATTGCGGTGAATCCGGCCAGGAAGTTCCGATAGTCGTGGTTTGATTCAGTGGTATCAGTTTCCGCACGGTATAAGGCGTTACCATAAATGGTGAATGCCCTGAATTGGCTGTTCACGGACATCAGAAAGTAATTCTCAAGAATTTTATAACAATTCATCGCATAGGTAACAGTAGCCTGCGGAGAATTCTGGTTCAGGATGATCACATCAGCAAACTGTTTGATACTGCTGCTGGCGAACGTCGGCCCGGTTGGTGATCCCAAAATGAGGGTCTGAATCTGATTAATGCAATTGGGCATGGGATTCCCCGGAGCGGAAGGACCATAATTCGGTACGAAATCCTTCATGGCAGTACTGTCCAGTTGGGCCATGGTGATGTGGTATTGACCACTCTGGATCTGCCTTGCCGCTGAAGAATAATAGCAGAGGCCGCCGTTGGTGGTGCTGTCATATGCTGTATTGATGGTTGAAATGTAGGTATTTGTCAGCAATGTATTCATCTGGCTGAGAATGGCGGACTGGGAAATCTCCATTTGCTGTGATAATTGAGTGATTTCATTTTTAAGATCGGTGATCTGCGCGGATATACTGTCGAGCTGTTTGTCGATTTTATCGAATTCATCCTTGGTTTGGTTGTTCTCATGAATTTCAGACAACATTTTAACACATTCACCATAAGGTATGCCAGGATCTTCGCCCCTAAGCCCTGCTCCTACCTCGTATAAGAAGCTGCCCGCAAATTTCTTTTTATAAATAATTTCGTCATCGGTCATCATTTTATGAAAACCTGAGTGAAAGATGTTGACTGGTACAGTTGGTTTAGGAGTTGGCGTTGGCTCCGGTATCGGTGTATCGTCTTTTTTCTTACAAGAGAGCACCACCAGCATCATCAATAACACCAGGAAGCCCGATGCAACGATTTTTCTTAAAAGGTTTGATGTTTTCATCGTTGTTTGGTTTTAAGGATTATAGTTTCTATATGTTTCTGATTTTTTGTTCTGCACTTTTTACTCTTTCCACTTCCTCAACAAGCTTCCTGTACACAAGCCCTTTCATCCTGGCTTCTTCGGCAATCTCGATAAGTCGCCGTTCCAAGTCGTTACGTTATTCAGTTGAAGATGGCCGGAGGTTATTTGTGGTGTCGGGTAGTTCATTTTCCATGATGCAATGATAATCAGAACAACCTGTGTATTGCAAATAATTGCCTACTTGAAATATACCGTTATTGTAACGTAGGGTGAGAATCGGACACTTAAAAACTACTGTAAGACCAAATTTTTTTCAGGGTGACCAGGGACAGTCACAATGCCATTAAAAATGATGTAAGATTTTGATCTTCTGAAAGTAAAAGTTTCTTTTTAACCTGATATCTGGCCGATTCAATGGTGCGCACACTACGGTTTAGTATCAGGGCGATCTCCTTGGTAGAGAGGTTGAGCCTGACCATGGCACAGATTTTCCGGTCGTTGCCGGTGAGCTCAGGAAATTGTTTTGCAAGGGTGGTCATAAAGGCGGGATGCATCTTTCCAAAATAGTTGTGGAATTCGTCCCAAAGGTTCTCGTCGGTTGCGCTGTTGAACTCTTCCACGAGGTTCTGTAGATGGGGTCTGCCCTCTGTGTCAATATGGGGGATCAGTAATGCCAGTTTCTCTGCAAAGGCAGCCTTTTTATCTGCATTGCCGGCCATTTGGAGTGCTTTGGCAGTAAGCTCCTGGCTCATCCTGCCAATGGCCTCCCGGGCTTCTTCCCGTTCAGCTTCAGCCTGTATTTTTTTTCTCAGTAAGAGTTTTCGCTTCCTCAGGAAATAGTTGACAAGGATGATCGTAGTCAGCAAACCAGCCAACGAAAAGGCTAACAGCATATACTGTCTGAGCTTGTGAACCCGGATGTCTGACATCAGCAATTTGTTTTCGTCATTCTTTTTTTCAGTCTCGAAGCGGATGTTCAGCTCTTCGATAACTTTCGTTTTTTCTGCAGATGACAACGTATCTTTAAGGGCCGTATATCGTTTGAAGAATTTAAATGCAAGCCGCGTTTGCTGAATTGTGTCATATATCCTGCTGTACAGGAGAAAAATGTGCGATTGCATCCCCGGATCGTTTTCCGGAACATTCAGTTTATCGGCTGTGGTGAGGTTGCTTAAGGCTTCATTCCAGTTTGCCTTTTCGAATTGAATTTCTGCGAGGTCGAGGAATACGGCAGCCTCAGCCCAGGTGTTATTGACTTGCCGGATGAGTGGAAGCGCCTTTTTGTAACATTCAAATGCCTGGCGGTAATCGCCTTTCGATTTGTAAACCTGCGCCAGATTATTGGTCGCTACAGCCATACCGTAAACGACACCCTCGCGCTGGTAATATTCGAATGATTTTTTAAGATACTGTTCCGCTTCTGTAAAATTCCCGGTTGATTTTAAGGCAACAGCAATGTTAACCCCAACATCAGCCATCATCTTTTCATTTTTAGCGGATGTGAAAATTTCCAGCGCTTTTCGCTGAGCGTTCAATTCCTGGTCAAATTTCCCAAGCTGCTCATATACCAGTCCGGTATTCATATAAATGCGAGCCTGGCTTATCTGATCGTTAGTCTTCAGATACCATGTAAGCGCCTTGTTGTAGCAGTTTAGCGATTTTTCAAACGAACCTATTTGGCCCCATGCGATTCCAAGGTTCGTGGTTGCCCTGGCTTTGCCCACATCATTTTTCAGGGAATCATAAATGTGTATGCTCTCCTGCAACAATAAAATTCCCTGTCTGTTCTGCGCCATCATCAGCATTGGAATGGCCATGTCGTTAAGGGCATCCGCCTCCAGACTGCGGTCATTCATGAGCCGGGCCTGGTTTCGCTCCGCTACTGCATAGTTGACAGACTTTTGCGGATCAGCAGATTTGTAAAACTTGCTCAATGCTTTCAATGCATCGAATTTGGTTTTTCCTGATGAATTGGAAGCGACCTTCAGCAAGCTATCCGCATCGTTTACTGCGGAGAGGCTCAGGCAAATAAAAAAGCACATTAAAAGTAACAGCCACCGAAAGTGTTCACGCAAGGATTTTATGACCTCCATTTTTCTGCCAATTTGGTTTTCCCGGCAAATATATTGTCAAAGCTATAACTTATTCGTACAAACCGAAAAAAATAACTCAACAGATCAAACTACCAGCCACTTGTTGAGCATCGTAATCAGCTCCTCCGGTCCGATGGGTTTTGCAAGGTAGTCGTTGCAGCCACTGGTTACAGCCTCCCGGATGGACTCTTGGCTAACATAGGCCGTGAGAACGATGACAGGCAAACCGGGCCGTGATTTTTTGATTTCACGGGTTGCTTCATAGCCTGTAAGCACAGGCATCATGCCGTCCATAAGAACCATTCTGATCTCCGGATGTGAAGCACAGCATTCAATGGCCTCCTTCCCGTTCTCAGCACGCAGAATAATTAATCCCGTGTTACGGTATGTTTGTGAAATGTAATCGAAATTGGTGTCATCATCCTCTGCAATCAGGATGGTGAGATCGGAATAATTCCTCAGTTCCATGTTTCCTTATTTACAGTAAAATATTCTTGCGGCCAAGATATGAAAAAATGGTGATATGCTGAAATTGAGTTCAGGGAGGCGATGTGAGGTTTTTCAATTTCTCAATATCAGACAGGTAGTATTGTTAAACCTCGATATAGCCAGCTGCCATTTCAAGCAGTTTTTCTCTGCTTATCGGTTTTGAAATATAACCATCGCACCCGGACTCTTCACCCTTTTGAAGGTCGGAAGGCATGGCGAACGCTGTTTGCGCAATAATCGGAAGCAACGGGCAGATTGACTTGATCTCGCGGGCAAGGTCCCAGCCGCTTGCATCAGGAAGTCTGATGTCGAGCAGGATCAGATCAAAAGTTTCGAGAACACCGTAAAGTTCTCTCAACCTGCTTCCATTTCTGGCCGGGACCAGTTCGGCACCGGTTCGGCCCAGGATGATTTTCAGGTATTCCATATTGGCCTCTTCATCTTCAACAAGCAGGAGCCTTTTACCTGCCCAGTTATATTTTCTGGCGACCGGAGAAGGACCAGTTGCACGAGTCACAGATCTGGCTGTTTGATGTTCAAAGGGCAACGTGAAAATGAAAGTACTTCCTTTACCGGGTTCAGATTCAACCTTGATAGACCCTCCGAGTAAAGAAAGGGTGCCCTGGCAAATAGACAACCCAAGTCCTGTGCCACCTGCCATATCAGCTCTCTTACCTTCAGCCTGCCTGAATGGGTCAAAGATCAATTTATGGTTCTCCGGAGAAATCCCGATGCCGGTGTCGGTGACATAGCAGGTTATCGTATTATTAACAGGTGCCTGATATCCAAACGTAATACTCCCGGCCTTTGTGAATTTGGTTGCATTTTCAAGGAGGTTTGAAAATATGCCTCTGAGTATGTGTCCATCGGTGACAATCACAGATTCTGCATCTGAAAGATTTTTCCGGGAGGTAAAGGTGCTTTCGATCCATCTCCATGATCCGTTGTTGTGGCGGTACCGGTATTAAATGGTTGGGACAGTGGAGGGATACTGGATCAGTCTCCCAAGGGTTTCAATGACCATTGGCAGGTCCTCAGGATGTGTAAGTAATTGTAAAAAAAATGAATAATCAGCAAGCCTGAAGTTTTTTTTTGACTGAATAGTTCGGTCGGGAAAACAGGGGTCATGAAAAAAATACAGGGGCAACCGTTCTGGTTGCCCCTGCAGAAATTACGGCCTGGTCTAATCAGGCGGACGAAAGGTTATTTTTTCTTTGTAACCTTTGCGGCTGGCTTTTTCGCGGTCACCTTCTTTGCAGCAGGTTTGGCGACAACTTTGCCTTTGTTCTGTTTGATTACTGCCTGGGCAGCGGCCAAACGTGCAATGGGAACGCGGAACGGGGAACAGCTAACATAATTGAATCCCAGGGAATGGCAGAATTCAACCGATGCAGGTTCTCCGCCATGTTCTCCGCAGATACCAATCTTCAGGTCTTTGCGGGAAGAACGTCCTTTGTCAACAGCAATTTTCATCAGCTGACCCACTCCTTCAAAGTCAATCACAACGAATGGGTCAATAGGGAGGATTTTCTGCTCAACGTATTCCGGAACAAATCCGCCGATATCGTCGCGTGAAAAGCCGAAAGTCATCTGAGTAAGGTCGTTGGTTCCGAACGAGAAGAACTGTGCCGTCTGCGCAATTTTATCGGCAGTAAGGGCAGCACGCGGGATCTCAATCATGGTTCCAACCATGTGCGGGATCTCTTTTATTTTGAACTTTTTGCAAACCTCAGCATAGATGTTGTCGATGATTACATACTGATGTTTCAGCTCTTTTTCAGTACAGGTTACCGGGATCATGATCTCGGGAAATACCTTCTTTTTTGCTTTCAGAAGTTCGGCGCTGGCTTCAAAGATAGCCCGGATTTGCATCTCGGTGATCTCAGGGTAGGTGATGCCAAGACGCACGCCGCGGTGACCCATCATCGGGTTGGTTTCGTGCAGGGCATCGGCACGACGGTCGAACTCTTCTTTCGAGATCTTCAGGCTGTCAGCGATCTTTTTACGGGCATCCTCCTGCTGGGGGATGAATTCATGCAACGGAGGGTCGAGTGTACGAATGGTAACAGGGTACCCATCCATGGCCGTGAGTGTCTGCTTGATATCTTCCTTAACGTAAGGATAGAGCTCATCCAACGCTTTGCGGCGTTCTGCTTCCGATTTGGATGCGATCATCTTGCGCAGAAGGAAAAGAGGTTTCTCTGCATTCTTTCCATAGAACATATGCTCGGTGCGGAAAAGCCCAATCCCTTCGGCTCCGAAAGCACGTGCCTTGGCAGCATCTTCGGGTGTGTCGGCATTGGTTCGGATCTTCATGGTACGAACCGCGTCACACAGTTTCATGAAAGCCTGGAAATCGGGGTTCTCTTCGGCGGCTTTGATCATGTTCATCTGGCCATTGTAGATATACCCCTTGGAACCATTGAGCGCAATAAAATTGCCCTCTTTCAGGGTCAATTCGCCGATTTTCATGGTTTTTTTAGCGGCTTCGATTTTAAGACCACCAGCTCCGACGATACAGCATTTACCCCATCCGCGTGCCACAAGGGCTGCATGCGAGGTCATACCCCCGCGCGCGGTAAGGATGGCCTGCGCCGAACGCATCCCTTCGATATCTTCGGGGTTTGTCTCTTCACGGACCAGGATCACTGTCTTGCCTTTCTTTGCCCAGGCTACAGCATCGGCAGAGGTGAAAACAATCTGTCCGGTGGCACCACCCGGACCTGCAGGCAAACCTTTGGCCATGGGTTTAAGTGCTTTCTCAGCTTTGGGATCGAGAATCGGATGAAGGAGTTCATCCAGCTGAGAGGGCTCCACGCGTGACACAGCTTCCTCACGGGTGATCAGTTTTTCATTAAACATGTCAACTGCCATCTTAACAGCAGCAGGACCATTCCGTTTTCCAACGCGGCACTGAAGCATATAGAGCTTCCCGTCCTGGATGGTAAACTCGATGTCGAGCATGTTGCGATAATGTTTTTCAAGCGACCTTTCAATTTTGTATAGCTCTTTGTAAACAACGGGCATGGCTGTTTCCAGAGATTGAAGGGAAATTGTATGTTCATTCTTGCCAATTTCGTTGATGGGATTCGGGGTACGGATACCTGCCACCACATCTTCTCCCTGCGCATTCGCGAGCCACTCACCGTAGAAATAGTTTTCGCCGGTAGCCGGGTTGCGGGTAAACGCCACGCCGGTGGCTGACGAATCGCCCATGTTGCCGAATACCATGGATTGTACATTCACAGCAGTTCCCCACTCATCGGGAATGTTTTCAAAACGGCGGTAAGAAATGGCACGTTTACCATTCCAGCTGGAGAAAACTGCCCCGACTGCGCCCCAGAGTTGCTCCATCGGATCCTCCGGAAAAGGCTTCCCAAGGGCTTTCTTAACAACTTTTTTATAGGTTTCAATCAAACCCTTCAGGTCTTCTGCCGTGAGGTCGGTGTCGTTCTTATACTTCTTTGCTTCCTTCAGTTTGTGAAGCTCTTTTTCAAGTTGAATGCGCACACCCTGACCTTCTTTTGGTTCAATGCCGGCGGCCTTTTCCATCACAACATCTGAATACATCTGAATCAGGCGACGTTGTGAATCGTAAACAAAACGTGGATTATTGGTTTTTTTGATCAGACCATCGCGGGTAACATCATTCAAACCAACGTTCAAAACGGTTTCCATCATGCCGGGCATGGAGGCACGGGCTCCGGAACGAACCGAAACAAGCAGGGGGTTATTTTTGTCGCCAAAGATGGCACCCATCTCTTTTTCTGTAGCTTTCAGTGAATCGGCAACCTGTTTTTTCAGTTCCTTCGGATAGTTTTTTTTGTTCTGCTGGTAGTAGGTACAAACTTCTGTAGTGATTGTAAAGCCGGCAGGTACAGGGAGACCGATGTTCACCATCTCTGCAAGGTTGGCACCTTTGCCACCGAGAAGGTTTTTCATGTCGGCCTGGCCTTCTGCTTTCTTACCGCCAAAAAAGTACACGTACTTCTTTTCTTTAGCTTGATTTGCCATGGTTTTCAATATTTTAGTTTATGAAAAATTTAAGGGTGCAAAATTACAAGAAAATTTGCTTCCCGCAATTATTAACGGGTTTATCTTTTAACAGGTTAACCGGGCTGCCAAGTGACAAGGTAACCGGGTGTGTTTGCCATGTCATTCGTACTCCGGATGGGTTTGAAATCTTGTGCTAATATTCTATTTTCCCGATATTTCCCATGTTCCAGAGGATCCATTGCTGGCGTCCCAGCAGGTAGGGAGTGGGCGAAGCGGGATTCCATTTCTGGGGATTGGGCAGGATGGCGGCCAGAAGGGCAGATTCACCTTTGGTTAGTTTCGAAGCCGGACGTTCGAAGTAGGTTTGGGCGGCAGCTTCGGCGCCATATATGCCTTTTCCGGTTTCAATCACATTGAGATAAACCTCCATGATACGCTCTTTGCCCCAAACGAATTCGATAAGCACCGTAAAATAAACTTCCAGTCCTTTCCGTAACCACGAGCGCTGCGGCCAGAGGAAAACATTCTTGGCGGTTTGTTGTGAAATGGTGCTTGCACCGCGCACTTTCTGTCCCTTCTTCCGGTCGTTAAACTCTTTGGCTTTTTCGATGGCCTCCAGGTCAAATCCGGCATGTTCAAGAAACCGGTTGTCCTCGGAGGCTACCACTGCAATTTGAAGACTGGGGGAGATGTTTGGCAGTGAAACCCAGGATTTTTTTAGTTTAATCGTTTGTCCATTGGCTGCCTGCTCAAAAAGGCGGATCACCATAAGCGGGGTCAATGGCGGGTTAACGAAGCGGTAAGCGACTACGAACAAAATCGATGATGCAAAATAGATGGCAAGGAAATACAGAAATACCTTCCAGGTAACCTTTAAGAATTTCTTCATAGTTCATTACGCAATTCAATCAACCCGTACATTAAGCGCTGAATGCAATGGTTGACACGGTCGATTGCTATTTTTTTGTATTGATGAATTGTTCAAGTTCATCTTTCGACCGGCTACTGTGCAGGGCATCGCCAACATCGGTGTAGTTCTTTAAATCCCACGTATAATCATAAGCGAACTTGGCAAAGGTAAGTCGTGTCGATTCATTGTCGAAAGTATACATTACCTGTTTTACCTGCGCTGTGGTAAGGCAATGTGCCAAAGCAAGTTTCTTTGCCGCAGAAAGCTTGGGCGGATCAAAGGGGGGTGTGGATACCGACACCAACCCGGCAATGAAATCTCCTTCACTCATGGGGGCGGAACATCCCTTCTTGCTATTTCCACCGGCGGAACCGGATTTTTTGCCGTCTTGTGCCGGCTTATCCGAAGTGGGCGCAGCCGCCTTCTCCTTTTTTGAAGATTCTGCAGGAACTTCAGACCATTCAGAGGAAACAGATTGCAGGGCCATATTACCTTTTGCATTGGGTTGTACGGCGTAATACATGGTGGACGACAACTTATTGAAAATGGTTTTACTCAACTCGGGACCCGGCTGATCGAAGACAAGTCGAACTTTACAGGTAGGGCCGTGCACCTCATCTACCTGAACACGCGAAGCCGGCTCGGAATTTTGCCGGTTGCCGTTAAAGTAAAGCGTGAATTTTTCGCCTTTCGGAGCAAAAACAACAAGCGAAGTCCATTGGGCGCTGACTGTTGTTGAGATAAGTGCAACAATCGCGAATAATATAGGTTTCAGTGATATTTTCATGATTTGGAATATGTTTAGTTGTTAATATAAGCCTGACTGTGACAACAAAAATAGTGAATTTTTGTACCTTTGGCTCCCCAAACTGCCAGAACTATGAGCAATTTCATCGGAATCCGTCACGAAGATAAGTATAAACAGGAGCGACGTGCACCTCTGACCCCAAAACATGTTGCACGGCTTGTCCGACAGAAAAAGCTCGACATTGTGGTGCAAACTTCCGACAAAAGGGTGTTCACTGACGAGGAGTATCTGCAAGCCGGAGCAAAAATTGCAAAGGATCTGAAAAAATGTTCTGTTATTTTTGGAGTAAAGGAGATGCCGGATACCTTTTTTGAGCAAGGCAAAACCTACGTTTTCTTTGCACATGTTGTTAAAGGGCAGGAATACAACATGCATATGCTCAGACGTCTGATGGATTTGAAATGCAATCTTATCGAATACGAACGGGTTGTGGATGAACAAGGGAAGCGGCTGATATTTTTCGGTCGTTATGCAGGTATGGCAGGGATGATAAATTCTTTGTGGGCCCTTGGTACCCGGCTCCGGGAATTCGGGTACAATTCCTACTTCACCCGACTGAAGCAAGCTCACCATTATCATTCACTGCAGGAGGCAAGAGAGGATATTTCCACCATTGGCCAGTTAATTGCTGAAAATGGGATTCCACATGAACTAAGACCTTTTGTGATTGGTTTTTCAGGTTATGGAAACTGTTCACAAGGGGCCCAGGAGATTGCAGGTCTCCTCCCCGTAAAGGAGATTTCTCCAGAAAAGCTGCTTGGCCTGCACCGCCGTAAGAAACTTCCGGATAACATCGTTTACAAGGTTATATTCAAGGAAGAAGACATTGCAGAAAACATCCATGGAGAACCATTTGATGTGCATGATTATTATGCCAATCCGGGAAATTACCGCAGTAAATTTGAAAAATATCTTCCCTGTCTTTCTGTGTTCATTAATTGTATTTATTGGGAAAAGCGATACCCAAGACTCATCACGAAAGAGAACCTGAGAAAACTTTTTATAAAAGGCCAGCCTAAACTTACCGTGATCGGCGATATCAGTTGCGATGTAGAAGGCTCCGTTGAATGTACCCTGAAACCTGCAGAGATCGACGATCCGGTTTATGTTTACAATCCTTCAACCGAACAGATCACGATGGGGCACAAAGGAGAGGGTATGCTTGTGATGGCGGTAGATATTCTGCCAGCTGAACTTCCACGCGACTCCTCCGATGGGTTTGGAGATGTGCTTGTCAACTTTGTCAAACCAATCGCCGATGCCGATTTCGAGGAACACTTTGATGACCTCGACCTCCCTAAACCAATCAAGAAGGCGCTTATCCTGCATAAGGGCGAACTCACCCCTGAGTATAAATACATGGAAGAATTCCTCAAATAATTTTGCCATTTCGCTATTTCGTTATTATAAACCTATTCACATGAACAATATTTTAATCCTCGGCTCGGGTCTCGTGGCCAGGCCAATCATTCAATATCTCTTGTTGAAAAATTATCGTGTTACAATAGCATCCAATACCACCGACCGATCCGACCTTATGATTGCAGGTAATCCCCGCGGAACCTCTGTATTCTGGGAAGCCAGTGATGAAATATCGCTTGACCGGATGGTCGCCGCACACGATATCACGGTCAGCCTTTTACCCTATGTTTTCCATGTGATGGTCGCAAAGCACTGCATCAACCATAAAAAGAACATGGTTACAACTTCTTATGTGAAGCCCGAAATGCGCGACCTCGATCAGGCGGCCAGGGAGGCAGGGATCATAATCCTTAACGAAATGGGGCTGGATCCCGGTATCGACCATATGTCGGCCATGCGCATCATCGATGGCATCCATAACCGGGAAGGTGGGGTGCTTGAATTTTATTCTATATGTGGTGCGCTGCCTGCCCCTGAAGCTGCCGATAACCCGTTCCGCTATAAATTTTCGTGGAGTCCGAAAGGTGTCGTGATGGCCGGCAACAACGATGCAATGTTCCTTAGGCATGGAAAGGTGGTTGACCTGCCAACCAGGGATCTTTTCAAAGATCCATTCCGGGTCACTTTCCCGGCGATCGGCGAACTGGAGGTATATCCTAACCGTGATTCACTGGCGTACCGTGAAATTTATGGGATACCTGAGGCACAGACCATGTTTCGCGGCACTTTCCGGTATAAAGGATGGTGTGAAACCCTGGATGTTATGAAACAATTAAACCTTATCTCCAACGATAGGTTCAATATGACTGACATGACATATGCCGGGATGATGCGCCATCAGTTAATGAATATTCACCCGCTCACCCATTACCCCTCCGACCTCACGACCCACATCGCATTGGCACTCGGCATCTCTGAAGAATCACATGCCATTAAAGCCCTCAGGTGGCTGGGACTCTTTGACGAAACCCCGATGAACCGTGGTATTGATTCTACTTTTGAGGTTACTTCCGATCTGATGATCGAAAAGATGAGCCTTGGGCAAACAGAACGCGACATGGTTGTGATGCAGCATACCTTTCTGGCAGCGTTTTCCGATGGTCGCAAAGAGGTGATCCGGTCAAGAATGCTTGATTTTGGAACACTGGCAACCGACACCTCGATTGCCCGGACCGTTGCACTTCCGGCTGCCATTGGAGTGGAGATGATCCTTTGTGGCGAGATAGCTCTGACAGGCGTGCATATTCCGGTGATTCCCGAGATTTACAATCCGGTGCTTGACCATCTGGAAAAACTTGGTATACAGATGGTTGAAGAATATGAGTTGCCAATGTCCGAAATGATCGTCTAAATTTACTGTTTTTACCATTTACAATTAGTTTTTATGGGTATCGGAGAAATAATCGTTATCGCCATTGTGGCAATTGTGATCTTCAGTGTTTTCAGCATGCGAAAGAAAAAACCGGAAACAGAAGAAGGAGATCCACAGGGCAACGGTAAAGATTCCTCCCCACCACATTCATCTCCCGGTGGCAGCAATGGTTCTGGTCGCTCTGCAGGATATGCCAAATGGGTTGCCGGTGGTTTGGGCTGGGTTTTTGGCGGCCCGATCGGAGCCATCCTGGGTGTCGCCCTTGGCTCTGTTTTCGATGGCATGAATACTGGAACAACCTCATACCGCGGCACTCCCCGGGGTGATTTTGCCATGAGTTTGTTGGTGCTCTCTGCCGCAGTGATGAAAGCAGATCAGAAGATTGTCAAGGCAGAACTCGAATTTGTCCGTGATTTTTTCACACGTCAGTTCGGTCAGGATGAGGGGAACCGGTTGGTGTTCATGCTGCGTGAAATTTTAAAGCAAGAGATCAATGTGCAGGAGGTGAGTGTTCAGATCGGGCAGTACACCGATTATCCTGTAAAACTGCAACTCCTGAATTACCTTTTTGGTATTGCAGCTGCCGACGGTCTTTACCATCCTGATGAGGTCGCCATGATCGAGAACATCTCCCGTTACATGGGCGTTTCCGGAGCCGATTTCATCTCCATCAGAGCCATGTTCGTGAAAGAGGTGAGCTGGGCCTATGATGTGCTGGAAATTACTTCCGGCGCTACGGATGAAGAGGTGAAAAAGGCGTATCGCGAAATGGCGAAGAAACATCATCCCGATAAAGTTGCCCATCTGGGAGAGGACATAAAAAAATCAGCCACCGAGAAATTTCAGAAAATAAGCGCTGCTTACGAAGAGATTAAGAAAAAAAGGGGATTGTCCTGATCCTGACCACTAATTTTTCCTGCCAACCTGTAATTCTTCAAACGGTATATCCATCAGACTGTATTTATCCCATCCGGCAAAATCATAATGCCACCACTCACTTGCATAGACTTTGAATCCGCCTGTGTACATGGCATCGATGAGCATTTGTCGGTTTTTTAGGGCTTCGAGAGATTTAGGGATATAGGTCGAGCTCGCGCGTGGGGTAAAATCATCAAAACCGGTAGGCATCTCCAACTCTGCACCGGTCTTCAGATCGATGAGGGTGAGATCAACTGCACAACCCCGATTGTGTCTCGATCCTTTTTGCGGATTTGCAACATACAACGTATCTTTCACAATGTCCCAGAAACTGAGCGTGGCGGCATACGGGCGATAGGCATCATAAACCTTTAGACCCACCCCGTAAGGACGTAGCATTTCCTGAACTTTTCCCAACGCTTTTGCAGCGGGCAAACGTAAATAGGCCTTCGGCAAAGTATAAACCACCTTGTGCGTGAAATTATTTTCAGTTGCGTACCTTACATCAAGTTGAATACCGGGAATTGCAACGGAGAGATCAACGAGCTCATTGTTTTTGTCTTTAACACAACTTGCCCGGTACTCCTTCAGGTTTCCGACAATCTGCAATCCATATGGGTTCCTTTCCAACTCTTGCGAATGGCCGGCAAAAGGGATAAGAAGAACAAACCAAAAAATAATTTTCAGAAGGGCAGTGTTTGTTGTTTTCTGGAACATAATTGATGATAAATTAGCATCGTTATTAACAATAGTCAAAGGTACTACGATTTCTCAACCAGTCTCTCAATATGGAATCCATTTTATTTACACCGGGAAAATTAGGCCCCTTGGAGCTTCGGAACCGCTCTATCCGTTCGGCAGCTTTTGAAGGGATGTGTCCGGGAAATCGTGTGTCAACGGATCTGATAAACTATCATACTTCCGTGGCTGCAGGGGGCATCGGTATGACAACGGTAGCCTATGCCTCTGTTTCACAGAGCGGGTTATCCTTCGATCATCAGCTCTGGCTTAGAAAGAAGGAGGTTCCATCGCTCAGGGTGCTTACCAATGCAGTACACAGAGAGGGTGCTGCTGCCGGCATCCAGATTGGCCATTGCGGTCTCATGGCAAAGAAGGCGCTCTCAGGTGGCGTTTGTCTGGCTCCTACCGGAGGTTTCAATCTCTACGGACCCACATTCCCACGGACGATTACCAAGGAAGAGATCCGAGCAATCATCCGTGATTTTGGGATGGCCGTGAATAACGCCCGTGAAGCCGGATTTGATGCTGTGGAGGTACACGCGGGGCATGGTTATCTGATCAACCAGTTTCTTTCGCCATACACCAATAAGCGCACCGACAGGTATGGAGGATCATTCGAAAATAGATGCCGCTTTATGACCGAGGTGATCAGGGAGGTGATGGCCGCGGCCAGGAACAATATGACCGTGGTCGTCAAAATGAACCTTCGCGACGGATTTCGCGGAGGTATGGAGATCGAAGAAGCCATCGAAGTAGCAAAGATTCTGCAATCTGAAGGGGTTCACGGACTGGTGCTGAGCGGCGGATTCGTGAGTAAAGCGCCGATGTATGTGATGCGGGGCAGTATGCCGGTGAATGTGATGGCCCATTACATGCATGAAACCTGGATGAAACCGGGCGTCAGGCTATTTGGTAAAATACTCATGAAACCCGAACCATTCCGGGAAGTCTATTTCCTTGAAGATGCAATGAAAGTAAGAGAAGCAGTAACCTTACCATTGATTTATGTTGGCGGCCTGGTTTCGCTTGAAAACATCAACAAGGTCCATAACTCCGGATTTGAATTCATCCAGTTGGGCAGGGCACTAATTTGCGACCCGTCATTTATCACCAAGCTGAGATCCGGTATCGTCACCAGGTCAGAATGCAATCATGCAAACTATTGCATTGCCGTTATGTACTCAGGAAAAATGGCGTGTTATCAACAAGAGCAAAATGTCCCTGCAAAATGGGTCAGGCAGTTTGAGACTAATTCCTGATAAGTATTCGTTCAACACGAATTCCGACAGCACTTTTCATTCGGAGGAAGTAGACCCCATCAGGCTTACCGGTCAGGTTGAATTGATACGATGCATCTCCTGTGCAGTGCTGAAAGTAAATAGTCCGTCCACTGATGTCATGAACTGTGACATCAAGGTCTTTAAGTTCACCCATCGTTGTTCCAACAGTGAATGATCCGTTACTTGGGTTAGGATAGACCTTCAGATCTGCCATCGTGTTCTCCATTATACCTACAGTTCCATCCTGTAAAACCGTTACAGTAACGGGCGCAATCCCGGAAACGGTGACCGTAATCCGGGCAGTTCTGGGATCGGCTCCGGGATTCTGTGTATAGGTGGCGGTTATGATTCCGTTACCCGAACCGGATGGATTCACCGTACACCAGGTTGAATTGCTTACAGCTGTCCAGTTGGTGTTTGAGGTAATTGTGAATGTGGTTGCCCCAATTGTGTTATTCACACTCTGACTGGGAGGGGTAACAGCCAGTGTAGGAGCAGCTCCAGATTGTGAAACCGTTGTTGTTTGCGCAGGTAAACCGGTTACCGTCACGGTGATGGTGGCAACACGCGGGGTTGTAGATAAATTGGAGGTATAGGTAGCCGAAATTGTACCATTTCCACTTCCCGAATTGGTTACTGTGCACCATGATACATTTGAAGTGGCGGTCCAGTTTGAATTCGAGGTTACATCAAACGATGTATTTCCCGAAGTGGAGGAAACATTCTGATTGGATGGCGTCAACACCAGGGTTGGTGCGGCCCCTGCAGCCACGAACGAACCTACCATGCCCATTCCCGCATGCGGAGTACATACATAATTATAGGTTCCTGCCACTGTTACAGGATATTCATAAAATGTGTTCGTGCTGTTAATCATGTGATCCCAGGTTGAAGCGCCGGCAGGTACTGACGAAGATGTGGTAGTATGACTACCGTTTAACCAGACCCAGCGAACTGTATCCCCAACACTAACGTTCAGGCTGGAAGGATTAAAAAAATAATTCCCAACATTGACTGTATGCTTCAATGCAAAGGTGGGTGAACAGAGTAAAAGGCTCAATAATATGGTGAAGCCGGTTATGTAGGAGGAATGTGTTTTCATGGCTAATGGAATATTGATGAATATTAAATTAATTTAGACTTAATAAAACAAATATACGACAATAATCATCAATCGATGCGTTAATGACAAAAATTCAGAAATTAGTCACATCCTCCTGATCATCATTTTGGCATCCCTGAATTGCTGTTGCCACATATTTATATACTTTATTAACAGATATTTAGTGGCCGGAATAAAAGCAGATTTTATACAATAAAGCGATTCTACAATTATTTTATTTGCAACATCCTGGTGAACCTTCAGCGAATAGGTTCCAAAATCATTGTCGTAAAAGGTCGAAAGCGATTTTCCATTCACAATCTCCACAGGGCCTTGGAAAACATAGATGGAGGTGAATTTTTCAGTATATGGGTAGGGGAGGTAATCATCAAGATTCCTTGTTTCAAGGTCGGTGGAGATGGTAGTGTGCGAAAGCCAGTCGGCAAGGCTGATCGTGAAAAGACTATCGTCGAGCGAAATGATCCGCCCGGATTGGGTCCCTTTGTAGCCAACCTGACAGGTAAATGGTGGGAGTAAGTCTGCCTTTCTGATAAATAAACACTACTGTCCGACTAATTTTATTTCTGTATCTTTACCCATGTTGTTTAGTTTGGTTTGCAACACAAACTTACAACATTGGGGGGAACTCTTCGGGGTGACCCCCTCTCTTAAAAAGTTAGTCGGTCAGTAGTGATATTTTATATAGTCCCGAACATAGCTAAACAATGCGCAGGTTATTGAATCTTTGTCGGCAGATGTGCCTGCAATACTGTCGAAAAGTTTGAGAGAGCGTTCGTTCAGCATGGTTTTCGACTTAACCCTGCTTAATATCCATTCACTGAAATACCGGGTCTCTTTCCCTGCATACTCCTTTGGGACGATGGCGGTCAGGATCATGCACCGGCGTGGACGGATGTTGTGTTCCACCTCGACAAAGTCAGTGCCTTCGCAGTTTTTTGGTACTCCTGTGAAAAAATAGGTCATGCCTTTTTTTCCCATCGCGGAATCTGCACGGAAATACTTCAGAAGGTCAGGATTTTGCATCTGCGTACAGAGGTGATAATTCGTAGGAATAGAAATTATTACCTGTCACCAGTAGCGTTGCGTATAAATTGTTAAATGTTCTTTGAAAGTCTTGATATATCTTCGTTTGCTAAGGTTTTTTGACGGCGGTGATTTGAATTTGATTTTGGTTTCCTTTGCGCAAATTTTTCAGCATGAACAAAGGAAAGATGGTGTTTACCCAATTGATCCAGTTTGCATCAGATGATGTCTTTAAAGGGTGTGTTAAACGATACAATGGCGACTACAACAACAAAGGACTCA
>JANXZO010000029.1 GCA_025355465.1 Bacteroidales bacterium | reverse complement strand
TAGTCAATTACACATAGCAAAAACATTGGGACTGAGTGAAAGTGCGATCCGCTATCACTTGGGCAATGGGAACCTTATTAAAAAAAAGTAGAGCAGGGTCATGCTGACCCCATTGCCACCACTCCCCGTGAAAGGAATATTGCCGATTTTCTTGTATCCGACATCATCGGGGTCGGAGCTACACGCATAGATGAACGTTACCAGGCTTCATTGGGAATGGAGCTTTCCGGTGTGGTTCATTTTGAAGCTTGCCAAAGCGTTCCATTTGGAAGCGTGTTGAACTAAATCCCACTATCGTGGGATAGCTATCCACAAATTTAGTAAAATAGTACTGAGTAGGGAGTGAGTGCTCCCAAATTAAGTTATTAACCTTAAAAACTCAGTACCATGAAAAGAATTGAACCGACGATTGTCGAAAAAGCCACCCAAACGGTTGATGGTTTTGCAAAAGTTTACAAAATGCTCCAGCAACAGGTCATTTTGCGCGGACAGAGCAAAAGCACGTTAGAAAATTATATCCGGCGTGTTGCGCTGATCAGTTTACATTTTGGTCGACTGCCGGAGGACATATCAGAAGAAGAGATCAACGAATATCTTGCCGCCCTGGCATCGAACCCCCAAAAACCCTCCCGAAGCACTTTTAAGCATGCCATTTACGGTTTACGTTATTATTTTCGGCTGATCGGACAAAATAAGCGTGCGATATTACTGCCCTCGCTCAAAGAAGAAATAAAACTACCTGTGATCTTAAACCGGAGTGAATTAAGGGAGTTATTTAAGGCCCCGGCCCTGCTCAAGCATTTCTCCATTTCCGGATCAAATCACAGGTTTTCATCCAGGTCCTGATGGGTCCCCGCCACGATGGAAAGACAATAGACCGCCCGGTAAACAACCGCCATATCAGCGGCAGCGAAAACATTTCCCGGAATATACCGGAATAATTTATCCATTGACCTACTTCGTCACTACGAAAGTGTCGAACAGGGTATAAGCCCCGGTATAGCCCCTGTAACTGTTTACCTTGGCAATATTCCCTGAAATGTCGATCACACTGAAATAATAAGTCAGGGAGTCGTTATGTGCGTTCCAGGAGGTTCTGACTGCGGGATCGATATTGTAAAGGTCGGGGCCGGCGCCGCAGGTTCCGTTGAGCAGCTGTACCACATTGTTTTTCCAGGCCGGGGTTAAAGGATTGGTCTGCGGACTGGGCAGCACACCGGGATCTACGGTACGGCGGGAAAACAGATGGGAATGACCGCATGCCCAGAGATCAAACTTATTGGAATCAACCAAAGACCAGAGTTTTGTGTAGGAGGTATCGGGAGTTGAGGGTTCTACAGGATCATTATAAACATAGTAATACGGGGTATGGATGAATAGGAATTTATGCATCGCCTTGCTTTGTGCCACTTGTGACCTGAGCCATGAGATCTGTGTCCCGTTTATGTGTCCGCCCAAATTCAGTGGTATCGTATCATGGGTCAGGTAATACGGATCGAGAACAGCGAAGAAGCAGGTGTTTCCCGGCGAATTGAAAGAATAGACCAGCCTCTCATAACCGGCCGGACCGTTGGAAGGATTATCGCTAAATGCAGCCTGAAAGGCCTGCTGATTCACCAGTCTGAGGCCCGAATCGGCTACAGGGCGGGTCAATTCATGATTGCCAATGGTCGTGTAAAGCACAATTCCTTTTGATGTCAGCGGGGCGAAAAGATCTTTCCAGGCGTTGAAGGTATACTGGGTACCGATGAAACCCCTGTATGACATATCGCCTGCAAACATGATGAATGAAGGTTTGGGTGATAAGGTCCCTATCTGGCGGATGATGGCGTTCAGAACCTCGGTGTGAACAGGGTTAGAAAGGGAATCGCCCCGGCTGTCGGCCATGAATATAAAGCGGAAACTTTCTCCAGAACTCTCCTGGTTTCCGGAACTGCTTTTCCTGCAGAAGGCCAGTGTCATCAGTAAAGGGATCAGGAATAGCAGCGGGATGATCCTGTATGTTCTTTTTAGCGGGCGGATGAAGGTCCTTGTGTTCTCCGGCTTCGGGTTTGAGTTGACTGGCATATATTATCCTTTTAAAATCAGTACAAAGTTCTCAATTTTGGCATTGTCTTCAATAACTTCTACTTTTACTCTGCCATTCTTTTACGGTTTGTTATGAAAATTCTTCTCACAGGAGCAACCGGATATATTGGACAAAGACTTTTACCTGTATTATTGGAAGAGGGACACGAAGTAATCTGCTGTGTCCGTGATAAGGCCAGGTTTAATAAGAAATGGTTCTCATCAGGTAAGGTA
>JANXZO010000059.1 GCA_025355465.1 Bacteroidales bacterium | reverse complement strand
CCAGCTTTTCTAAAAAATTGGCCTGGTTTGGACCAGAATCGCTGGCCTACTTTGCTCCGGAATGAGTGGCCTACTTTACTCCGGAATGAGTGGCCGACTTTAGTCCAGAATCACTGGCCTACTATAGTCCAGAATAGTCACAAACATAATTAATTATGCTCAACAGCACTTATTGAGAATGAAAACAAATTTAACTGACTGAAATGGATAGCGTAAAAGATTTTGGAACAAAAATTTCAAGGTGCTTATTGGATCGAAAATTGCACATCAAAGACTTTTTGAAGCAATTAAAGGAGAAATATCCGAATGAAAGAGGGCTGACTGAAAACGGATTTCGCTATTCCTTGAGAAATGGGACCTTGAAAATTTCAACGTTGGCGAAGATTTCAGCCGAACTTGACATACCAGTTGATTACTGGTTCATAGAACAAGATAAAATCGAAAGGAAGTCCGATTCAAATGAAATTGATCGATTAGAAGCCAGGATAGTTGAGCTGGAGCAAGACAAACAAAATCTTCAAGACCTGATCAAAATACTGAAGGAAAAACTAAAATAAATTGTCTGAAGGAAAGAATTGAGTGAAAAAAAAGTGTGAAAATATGGGTTTGTGCAAATGTGCGCACGATTGTTGAAATAAAACGTAACTCAAATTGCTGAAAACTCAATATGAATTAAAAAATTACGGATTATCAGCACATTAACAAGCACAATATATTTTGTTTATAAACAGTTAACTGTCCTCCCAATATTAATTATAAGACATTAAGACAAAAGTTTGCGACAAACACTACTGGCTAATTCAAAACAGGGCGTAAAAAAAAAGCCCCGGTTAAGGAAGCCTTTTTCTATGCATATTGTTTACGTCATTTTACCGGAAAAACTATATGGGTCTCCCATTTTAGCGTATCCTTTACACTCATCGGGTCATTGATATATATTTCTGAAGGTCCGGCAGTTTCAACTTTTTGTGATTCTTTCATATATTGAGCCAGGGCCCTGTATGCCGATTCCGTTTTAGCATAGGATCCAAAATAAATTGCCTGTACCGCATTATGCTGTGGTATGGACATTAACTTGATCCGGCCTTTCCCCTTTTCAACTTTTTCGACGGGTATGCAAATATTCATAACAGAAAACATTGTCACAGAATCCCATTTAAGGCAAGTAGCAAACGGTGCCCCATTCTGCTTTAGCCTTGACCCCTTTAAAAATCCGTCAAGTTCCGAAAATGCTTTACCCATAACGGTTGCATAATCTTTAGGTCCTGCTGAATCAAGGATATAAATTACCTGCTGTGCCGGAATTACAACTTCTTCTATTTTCGGCCAGCCATTTCGCTCTTCCGATATTTTCTTAAGTTTTGCTAGTCCTTTTTCAAAATCGGGACCCATCATCTTTCCCATAAACAGTCCCATATATCGCGCTAATGGCTTGTCCCCAAGATCACCTTCGTCAATCCAGCTTACTTTACATGAATCTCCTGACTCAATTTCAATTCTGCCTTTACTTTTGTAGGCGCCTTTTTGGAATGCCAGATCATAGGCAATCAGTTTTCCAGGTTGGTATTCCGTTGAGGTCATTGTGCCATCACCCATTTTTTTTCCTTCCCATTTCCAGGTTGTACCGATTTCGCCTTCCCTGCCCTGAATTTCAAACACAGCCGTGGAATCCATCGCCTTGGTCCAGGGTACCCAGAGAACCCATTTGCCGAAATTGGCCGTAAGGTCATAGATGACATTATTTTTTGCTTTAATATATATGGTCCGTTCGACCTTATAGGTCTTTGGCAGTAGATATGCCCCAACTACAATTACTGCTATTATTCCCAGGAACCATAAAAGGATTTTTTTCAATGTTTTCATGTTTTAAGGTTTTAGATTGTGTAAAATTAATCCAGATTAAAATACTAAACAAACACGGAATTGATTATTTACTATTTTTGTCGCAAAAATCAAATTTAAAGATGAAAATTGCTGTTACAGGCGCCAATGGACATGTTGGTGTGAATCTTTGCAAAGAACTCATTGCCGCTGGACATGAAGTCCGGGCACTTATGCACAAACACTTTGATGGACTGAAAGATATTCAGGTTCAAATTGTAAAAGGTGATCTGCTGCAGCGTGAAACACTTTTGCCGCTGGTTGACGGGGTTGACATTGTGTTCAATCTTGCTGCGCGAATATCCATAACCGGAGATCCCGACGGGATGGTTAAACGGATAAATACAGAAGGACCCGCAAACATGGTGGATATTGCCCTTGCATGTAAAGTGAAAAGGTTTATTCATTTCAGTTCAATCCATGCTTTTCAGCAACATCCGTTAAATCAGCCACTCGACGAAACACGGCCCTTGGTAACCGATAAGGGCTTTGCCTACGATATGTCTAAAGCCACCGGCGAACGTACGGTAATGGCGGCGGTTTCAAAGGGATTAGATGCTTTTGTTCTCAGTCCTACAGCCATCATTGGACCCGCCGACCCCGAACCATCATTAATTGGTACGGCAGTGTTGGACCTTTACAACAACAAAATTCCTTCCCTGGTTCCTGGCGGTTATGACTGGATAGATGTTCGTGATATCGTATCTGCTGCGATCAGCGCTATCGAAAAAGGCCGCACCGGAGAAAAGTACCTGCTTGCCGGGCATTGGTGTAGTTTAAAAGAATTCTCGGGACTGATTCAGCAGTACTCAGGCAGGAAAACCGTCAAGACCGTCCTTCCGCTTTGGTCGGCGCGACTCGGGTTACCATTTATTAATCTATACAGCTGTCTTACCGGTACAAAGCCACTTTACACCAGCGAATCACTGACCATCATCAGTGAAGGAAACAGAATGATCAGCAATGAGAAGGCCCGTCGGGAGCTGGGTTTCAGTCCAAGACCTCTTGGGGATACCATAAAAGATACTATTTTGTGGTTCCGTGAAAATGGTTACTTAACATAATTATCAGTGATGAAGGAATCTACATTTTATTTAATTGTTTATGCCTGGATTGCTGTTGCAATCTTTATCTTTCCGGTAATCATCAGAATTGCTGCACCCTATGGCCGACATACTACCCAGAAATGGGGGAAAATGATTGATAACCGGGTTGGATGGATACTTATGGAACTTCCTGCACTCTTGGTTTTTTCAATCTTTTTTCTCTGTGGAACTGGTGATCGTCCGGCCATTACATGGATATTTTTCACGCTTTGGGTATTTCATTACGTCAACAGAACCCTTATTTTTCCTTTGAGGCTGCGTACAAGTGGCAAGAAAATGCCAATTGCGATTGTATTCATGGCTATCGGCTTTAACTTCGTGAATGGTTTTATCAATGGCTATTACCTTGGCAGTATTGCAACTGCCGCGCAGTATCCCCTCTCCTATTTAAGCGACCCACGGTTCATCATTGGAATTTTATTATTTGCCGGGGGAATGTTTATCAACTGGCACGCTGATGACATTTTAATACACTTGAGAAAACCCGGGGAAACCGGGTATATTATCCCGATAAAAGGTCTTTTCCGATATATTTCCTGTCCCAACCATTTTGGAGAGATCATTGAATGGTCAGGTTTTGCAATGATGACCTGGTCGTCACCCGGCCTGGCATTCCTTGTCTGGACTTTTGTGAATCTGCTTCCCAGGGCACTTCATCATCACAAATGGTATAAGGATATATTTCCAGACTATCCAAAGTCCAGAAAAGCCATAATTCCATTTATACTATAAACATAGATTTTCACCGTAATAATTGAGCGTATTTCATTTTTGGAGGTTCTAAAAACATTATACATTGCAAGGTGATAATGAATTCGTTACATCTAATTTCAATTTCTTGTGGGATTTCCAATTACGGCATATTAATAATATTCAATTTATTTTCATTATATAAAATGTAAGTTGTATTTTATTGTATCGAGTTATAAACATCTTTCTGTCAATTTGTTAATAAAAATACAATGTATTGCTGTTGTTTTTAGTGAATAAATATTATCTTTATCACGGTAATAATAAACAGTATTATGATCCTTCTCTCTTTTTTTTTTGAAGCCAAAATCAGTGGCACACAAACAATACGAAGCGCTGCGGATGTATTACGTTGAAGGCGTTCCGGCCCGGGAAGTAGCCGATCATTTTGGCTATACTTACCGTGCTTTTACTTCCCTGGTATCTTCTTTCAGGGAGAAGATTGGTGATGGTATTTCTGGCAACTTATTCTTTGTTGAGCACACGCCCGGAAGAAAAACATCGGCCGAAACCCTTGGGGCCAAATCGGTGATTATTGATATGCGTAAGAAGTATTATTCTGTGCCCGATATGAAAGTCGCTCTTGACGGGCTGGGGCATTCTCTTTCAGAAAAGAATATTTACAACATCATTGCGGCCGAAGGTTTTTCTCGTTTGCCAAGACGCACCAAACTTGTGAAACAGCAATTGGACAAGGTTCAGATACAGGCAGAAAAATCTGCTCCCCTGAGTTTTGAAAACGAGACCTTCAAAAGCTCCAATGCGGGAATACTGATGTTTTTGCCCCTTATCAAACGCTATGAAATAGATACCGTGATAGCCCAATCAAACTATCCCGGAACCTCGGTTATCACCAAGGCCTCGTCCATATTGTGTTTCCTGGCCTTAAAATTGGCCAATCGCCGCCGGTACTCTTCGGATGATACCTGGTGCATGGACAGGGGGCTGGGATTGTTTGCCGGTCTCAATGTGTTGCCAAAAACGGCCTGGTATACATCATATTCTGATCGTGTAACCACAGAGATGAACCAGGCCTTCTTAAAGCAGCTTCATCAATTATGGCTGAAGCATGGGCTACTGGAGGATACGGCCAACCTCGATTTTACCACAATCCCCTACTGGGGCGATGACAGCCATTTGGAGAACAACTGGTCGGGCAAACGTGGCAAGGCCCTTGGCAGTATGCTGGCCGTGCTTGCCCATGATCCTGACAGCGGGCTGATCGATTATGGAAGCGCCAATGTATTACAAAAAGACGAAAGCGCTGTTGTGCTTGAGTTCCTTGACTTTTACCGGGAAGGAAATACGAAAAAGGAAAACAAACTCAGGTATCTTGTTTTCGACAGCAAGTTCACCAATTATGAAAACTTAAAGAAACTGGATAAGGATGAGATCAAATTTATCACCATCCGCCGCAGAGGCAAGCTGATACTTGACAGGATTGCCAAACTCCCTGCCAAAGGATGGAAAGACGTGAAAGTCGAATGTGCCGGGAACAAGACCAGAACATTGCATGTTTATGATGAAATAGTAATGCTCAATGGATATGATAAAGAGATACGACAAATCACCATAACGGGTAATGGAAAAATAAAACCCGCGATTATTATTACAAATGACTTTGATTTACCAATCGAACAAATAATCAGAAAATATGCACGCCGTTGGTTGGTTGAAAAAGAAATCTCTGAACACATTGATTTCTTTCACCTCAACCTGGTCTCTTCATCGATGGTCATTAAAGTTGATTTTGATCTCACCATGAGTATCCTCGCCCATAACCTATATCGGTTGTTTGCGATGGAATTGGGCCGGTACTCGCATCTTTCAGCACAAACCCTGTATGATAAATTTATTCTCAACGGAGCAGATATTGAAATCGGGAAAAGAGCAATTACGGTGCAATTAAAAAAGAAAAGAGAGCTCCCGCTTATACTTGAAGTAATGCAAATATTTAATCTGCAGAAATACAAAATGCTCGGAAACAAAAATATTATTTTTGAGGGAGCCGCTTATTCGTAATATACGGTCGGTTGTTTACCGTGAAAATCTATGATAAATAAAAAAACCGCCTCTCGGCGGTTTTTTTATGGAGTTTGAAACCCCTTTTTACACCGATGGGAACCTCCTCTGGCCGAAGTGGTTCCCATCCCGTCATCCATTTAGCCGTAGCTGCCTGGAGCGCTCAAATTACGGTTATTTTGGCAGTTTTAGACGGAATTGGTTACCCTTTCCCGATTCACCCTGGTAACTCTCCTCAGCATTCCTTGCAGTTTGCTTGGGTAAGTTTCCCCGTCGCGAAAACACCATTAAGATTCCTGACCTTGCGAGTCAGTTCTTTTTATGATTGCCGATGAGTGCTGTTACCTTGCGGCTCCCGCTTTCGCCGGCCATTTTCGTTCCGTGCCTTTTATCGCTCACCTGAGCCGCCAAATATACACCTGGCGATCCGGTAAAAGCAAATATTTAAAGACACTTCTTTACACAAAATATTCACTTGAGTTATTAACAATTTGTTAATAACTATAAAACCATTGACTACTAACTAAGGGTCTGTTAATAAATAACCTTGACATTTAAAATAATTTGTATTATATTTGTGGGCATGAAAATGTCCATAGATAAAAAAATCGAAAAGGTGTTGCCATTTCTAAACGAAAAACAGCAACGCATTTATTTAGCTTCTGAAGCTGAATATTTGGGCTTTGGTGGTGTAACAGCTATCTCGGAAGCCAGCGGAATCTCTAGACCTACCATTATTTTGGGTAAAAAAGAAATAAATGAAAAAGTTGTTGAATTTTCGCACGATCGAATTAGAAAAAAAGGAGGTGGGCGAAAAAAAATATTTGAAAAGCAACCGAAATTATTACAAGAGCTTGATAAATTAGTAGACCCGGTAACCAGAGGAGACCCAATGTCACCCTTGAGATGGACCTGTAAAAGCACTCGTCAATTATCGGAAGCGTTGAAAAAGAAATCGATTATTGTCAGCCATGTATCTATTGCAGAGATGCTCAAGGAAATGGGATACAGTTTGCAGGCCAATGCCAAAGTTATTGAAGGTGGCGATCATCCTGACCGGGATAAACAGTTCAGATACATAAACAAATTATCGAAGAAATGTCTTTCAGGAAAACTGCCGGTAATATCTGTCGACACGAAGATAAAGGAATTGATTGGTAACTATAAAAATGCAGGAGTTGATTGGGAGATAACAGGTCAACCCATTACTGTGAATGTTTACGATTTTCAGGATAAGACGGTCGGTAAAGCGGTACCATACGGCATTTATGACATAGGGAAAAATGAAGGGTTTGTAAATGTTGGCAAAAGCTATGATACATCTTCATTTGCAGTTTCAAGCATCCGCAGATGGTGGATTGAAATGGGAATGCCTGAATATAATAAAACGAAACAATTGTTAATTACGGCAGATGGCGGTGGCAGTAATGGTTATAGAAGAAAGTTATGGAAAACAGAACTGCAGAAATTCAGCAATGAATTTAATTTGGAAATAACCATCTGTCACCTTCCACCCGGAACAAGTAAATGGAATAAAATAGAACACAGGCTTTTCTCATTTATCACAATGAATTGGAAAGGCAAGCCATTAACGAGTTTTGAGACCATCGTAAACCTAATAGGATCAACAACAACGTCGAAAGGATTGAAGGTAAAATCTGTGCTCGATGAAAATGAATACGAAAAAGGAATTATTGTTGAAGATGATGAATTAAAATCAGTAAATATTTTACCTCACAAATTTCATGGCGAATGGAATTATACCATAAAACCAATTTGCTCCTAAATGTAAATATTATTTATTAACATACCCTAAAAACATTCAAGAAAAAATGGAGGCGTGCTGGAATACCCAGTTTGCTGTTTGTCAGCTACTCAATTGAAACTGTCAGTCCGCGCTGTGTCATTTCAGTGCAGAGCAGCTTCAATGAATGATAATCGCCCGATTTGGCATTGCATTTCCCTTTGTAATGAGCGATTACGGCACATTGTTCTGCTTGTTCAGGTTCATGACCACAAACATCAATCAAGGTTTCTATGACGAAATCGAAGGAGTTTACATCATCATTGAAAAGGATCAATGATTTTTCAGTGCTAATATCGTCTTTTTGTAAATTGACAGGTTTTACTTTTTCCTTAACCATCGATTTGTTGTTGTACCTGCAAATTTACGTAATTTTTAATATACGATGCCCTACCTTTGCATAGACTTCGCGACACTTCCATGGAATTTACCAGTTTTATCCATAAACTTGAAGATCAACTTCAAAGGCCCTTGCCAGGACTCATGGCGCAGCTTAAAATGTCTTCCATGTCAAGGGTTCGTGAATTAATGAAAGACGGGCCACGAGAGGATGCTGTTCAGAGTAGTGTTCTGGTTCTCCTTTATCCTGCAGACCAGGAAATAAAATTAGTATTGATGTTACGGCCCCATTATGATGGAGTTCATTCAGGACAGATCAGTTTGCCGGGGGGTAAATACGAGGATGGGGATGAAAGTCTTATTTACACTGCGCTCAGAGAAGTAAAAGAGGAAATGGGTATTGACCCCTGGCGTGTACAGCTACTTGGTCAATTATCTGAAATCTATATTCCTCCCAGCAATTATCTGGTAACACCAATTGTGGGCTATCTGGCTTCCCCTCCTGTTTTCACACCTGATCCTAGTGAGGTGGCAGATATAATTGAGATATCGATTAACGAGTTGATCTCGGACGCTAATATTCAACAGAAAGTGATGAGATTACACAATGGGGAAACAATTGAAGTACCTTCGTTTTACATCAACAATAACGTTATTTGGGGTGCCACTGCAATGATCCTGAGCGAATTAAAAGAAATTATAGGGAATATCAGAAGTTGAGTATCCGGATCTCGTGCGAAATATTACAAGTCCCTTTCAGCATAGCATTTACACCGCAGTAATTTTCAACTGATAATTGAACGGCTCGTTTCACTGCAGCGAGCACAACCGGATCATTTTCCCAGTTTACGCCTTTAAGTTCATAAGTAACAACTATGTTCTTATAATACTTGGGGTGTACCTCTGTAAGTTCGCCATCCACAAGAATACGGAATTCCGAAGGAATTATTTTTTTCTTATTCAAGATCGAAATCACATCCATAGCGCCACAACCGGCAAGTGCACTTAACAGGTATGGTTTCGGACGCGGACCGTAATTGCTTCCACCGAAGTTGGGAAGTGCATCCATTTTTACCGAATACCCATCAATGTTAGCTTCAAAGGCCATATTGCCATTCCAGGTGGTCTCTACTTTTTCATTCATTGGAATTGAATAAGGTACTATTTCTTACCAGAGTCGGTAAAACTGAAGGAGCCGGGAATGCGACCAGCCTGATATTCAGCTAATTTTGAACCTATAGTGGCACTATATTTCAATACTCGGCCATTTTGAACATAATCGATGGCATCGGACACATAGATTGTTCCGTTTTTAGGATGTATTGCCAGTCCATAGAAAAGCCGTCCATTACTGCTGATAAATGGTTGGGATGGAAGTCCTGCTGAAGTGACAGGCATCTGGAAGACTCCACCGTTCAGAAAATAGAGTGTGTCTCCGGTCGGATTAATGCATAGCTTGGAAGGCACTCCCTGCCCTGCCGGAAAGACATAGGCTTTTTCGATCATTTTCAACTCAGGATTGATTCGAACTAATGAAGGAGCTTCAAAATTGTCGTAACCTCCGGTGCATAAAACCCAGAGTTTCTCCTTTTTATCGATTACCATGCCAAGTGGTTCCTTGCCTGTCTGAATGCTGTCGATAATCCGGTCTTCTTTAGTGGAAATAACATAAATCTGGGCCCGACGGTTTGAATTCGGTTCGCTGAAAGACCCTACCGATGTCACATACATGTAATCTTTATAGTGAATCAGGCTTTCTGTCCAGGATGTTGTTTTAATAACACCGGATACGACATTTGTAGTAAGGTTGATAATGGAAATATTGTGCTGCAAATTTGTCACGTATGCCTTATTGGCATCAACTGCTTCGAAGTAACGGGGTGAAGAGAAACCATCAATGGATTTAACCGATTTGAAATCCTTCAGGTTAACAACTTCTACCCTGTTGGAGTTATTGACTACGATATACCCTTTGGTTCCTATAACTGTCATTGACTGAGCCACATCGCCAAGGCTTCTGTCGTTGGCTTTTTTGTAAATGTCCTGGATGGCATTATTCCCGGAATTGTCGATAAAGGTGACCGAGGCATTCCCCCAATTGAAATTTCCTTCATTCACCACAAAAACACCATGCTCATAGGTGGTCGCCACCGGAGTGGAATCTGTAGGATCAGGTATTACCGGAGTTTCCCGAATGGGTTCCTTGGAACAGGATACTATCAGACAGGTGAATGCAACAATTGAAGGAAGAAGCGGAAATATATTTGAGGAGTTGGTAAATAGCTTCACTTAGGCTTATTTTGGTTAATTATTAAAGCTTGCTTTCCCGATTAAACGAGATTTTCAGTGTAAAAGCATAATTTATTCCTGGCATTGGCCGACTGGCAATTGATTGGTAGTTAAGATCAAACAAGTTCTTGACTTCAACCTGTAAATTTAAACAAATATTATTCAGATTGATACTTTTGCCTAAAATAATATTAGACAAGTTATACGCCGGCATATATGAAAGGTTATTGGGAGAGGTAAATCTATCGCCGATAAACATGAAATTATACCTCAGGTAAAATTTCCATCGCTCAATTGAAACCATGCTGTTGAAAGTATTTACAGGGGTATATATCAGTTGTTTGCCCAATTTCCGGTCATTTTCAGCTGTCGTTTTTTCATAGGTAGAGCGGCACCACGAATAGTTGTTTTTAAATCCGAGATGGAAGCCACTAATCTCCCACCGGATGTTTAATCCAGCTTCGATCCCTCTTGCGAAAACCTGGCTAACATTTTCAGGTCTCCAGATGGATGAATTATCTTTCACCGGAATCCAGACGATCATATTCCGGATCCAGGTTGTGTAGCCGGACATTGTGACCTCGAAAAAGAAGTTACGGTTGGTAGTTGTCCGATTATAGGTAGAGCCGATCTCACCGCCAAGGTCGGATTCCGGATCCAGGTCGGGATTTCCGGAAATTTTCCAATAAAGTTCGTTTAGTGTCGGGAACCTGTAATTCCTGAGTGCGTTTGCCGTCAGCGCGAAATTTTCCTTTCGGAAAGGCCTATATTCGACTCCGAGTGTTCCAAGCACCGGCATGAACTTCCCGTCAATCAACTCTTCCCTTACAATGAGAGAGGATTTTACCGCCGGGGAAATTTCATAGATAATTTCCGCATAGAATGAAGTCGTTGCCCTGGTTTTCAGACCGGAATAATCTTCGGAGATCGCCCAATCATAGCTGAAATCCAAACCGGGTTTCATGGTCAGCTTTTTGATCCTGTTATAGGTAAACCTTGCCCGGTTAGTCCAAGTATATACCTGGTGACGGGCATCCACGATCGGACTTGAGTAATGCATAAACTGGTCGGACAAGGAAGAATGAACCATCAGGTTGTAGCCGCGTTGCACATATTTATACTCCAATACCGCTCTGAGGGTGTTATCTTCCTGTTTTTCATGGTAGTCCGGGTTGTATACCTCCACAATTGAAGGCAGATTTCTGTTGGAACGACCATACCAGACCTTTGCCGATATCATATGGTGGTCTTTCCATTGCCAGAAGACCTCTTGTGTGAATCCATATTGTTTAAAGGAGGCATTTGGTTGATATACCACATTTCCCTGGTAGTCTGTGTAGGGAAAATCATTCAGACCTGATAAATAGTTAAACTTTGTATGCGACTGGAATTTTCGGGATCCGGTAACGACAAACAGGTTGGTGACATAATTGTCGAAACTGCCAATTGTCTGAGACGCCATAACGTTAAGCCTGTTATTCCAGTCGGGGACGGTTACAAGATTAATCACGCCACCGAATGCCCCGCTTGTTAGGGCGAGTCCGGCGGCACCATATAGGATCTCTATTTTATCAAATTGTGCAACCTGTACTTGGGAAAGGTCAATTTGCCCAAGCATAGGTGAATTCAGATTGATGCCATTCCATTCTACCTGGGTGTGCTGTGCGGTAGTCCCACGAAATGAAGGAGTAGAAAGCGTTGCATTACCATAGGACTTGATAAATATGGTGGAATATTCAGTTAGGATGGTTGAAAGGTCGGCATTCAGGTGAGGCAGAAGCGTAACTGAATCGAGTTTTACCCGCTTAAAACCCTGATTGTCTAAAACATAGTTTGATTTTACTTCGAATTCCGCGAGGTGCAGTGTATCGATAAGGCTTTGTGATTGTATGGAAAGTGGGCTTCCGCAATATAACAGAAACATACCAACCAGACTGATATAACTGTGGAGTTTTCTCAAATTCTCTGAATTACTTCAGAAATCTATTTTTTTAAGATTTTTCTGAATACAGTGGAGCCATCGGCAAAAGAGAAATGAGCAATGTAGAGACCACTCTTCAATTCTGAAAGGTCGAAAGTTCCCCTGCCAGTGAAGCTATCCTCCTGTAAAGTCAAACCGGACAAATTACACAGTGAAAATTGTACCTGTTCATTAACCCGGGCAACAAAAATGACCGTGTTAGAAACCGGATTCGGGTAAGTGCTTACTTTGAGTTCCGGCCCATTGTCATTAATTCCATTGGGTCCGTAGTGCATTACGCCAATTGCATCCAGGTCAAAGCCCCCGGTGTCGAATGGAGTGGGCCATGGATCGTTTACTTTATGCCCCTGAGAATCAAAGGTCCAAAATGGCGTCTGCAGGCAACCGATGGCATCGATGATCCTGACATGGGTTATGTGGTTCACATTAATACCCGTACTGTCTTTGAGATCTTCAAGGTCGAAAGGTGTACCATACTGGGCTCTGTATTTTCCGGCGAAGTTATGAATTCTGGTGGCATCAGTAGTGCCGAAAGTACTGATTTGTGTAGTCTCATCAGTCAGGGAGACGGACGGAAAACGGACAAACCGGGTTCCGTCAGAACTTACTTCAACAAAGCCAAGTTCCAGAAAAGTATCACTGAAACTATTTTCGAAGACTGCAAAATCAGGGCCTGCGCCATTCCCGATGGGTTGATCAAAAGTGAGTACTGCAGAACCACCATCACCGAGGCTCATGACAAATTCATCGGATGGCCCGTTAACATACAGCACACTTCCAAAATCTGCGATATTGGACCCATTGTACTGTATGTTAGTGTCGACAATGTTGATGTACCCCCGCTTAACATTAACGCATGCTTTTGCCCAGCCGATAATTATTGAACTGTCCTTGAAAATGGCAGTTGTTCCAGGCTGCCCGGCAGGTGGTGGGTATTGCGCATTTGAGATTGCAAACGTAAATATGCCAACTATGAAGAGCAAGAATGATTTAGAATTCATAAAATCTGATCAGTAAGCAGACATTCAGGAAATTAAATACGATGTCCGTTTAGCAAATTTATTGTTTAATGAACTTCCCGGTTGTTTTGCCTTCAGCATAAAAAACTGAAACAAAATAGATTCCAGCTGGAAAATCTGCACAATTGATATTCAGATTTTTTTCGGGAACGTCAGTTATACTGTATACAATGCGTCCGGTGATATCCAAAACATTGACCATTGCCATATGGCCGGTAAACTTTACTGTAATTTTCTCGGAAGCCGGATTGGGGAAAATACTCACTGCAGGACTCACATAGGTTTGATTATGAATTCCAACGGGTGTACGATAATCGATGGCCACTGATTCCGCATTTATCCCGGTAGGATAACTTGTAATTGAATCCCCTGTAATAGATGATGCAACAATCCCAATTCCGAATGTCGGAGGTCTGTTACCATATTGGAGATACAGGTTTCCTTCAAGATAGTCGATCTCACCAGAGTTTATGAACACGTTTGATGACATAGGGGCAGTAATAACCTGCGGGTTCGCTATGGTTTGAGTGTCCATATTGAAGGAGGCAATACCGCCATTATATTTGAAATACAGTAAGTTATTTCTGATTCCACATCCTTCACCGACATTCGCAGTGAAGACCTTTGTTGAATAGGTCAAAGTGAAAAGGTTATAAACAGTGATGCTTCCAATTGCCGTAGAACCGCTCGGAGTTTTGTTTATCGAAAAAATGTTTCCACCATACGTGTACATATCTGAAATTCCTACCGCCTGGGTACCGAAGTTGATCTCACGTCCCAGTGTCCAGGTGCTCGATCCGATGCAGGCCATTTTGCCTTCAGTTGAAGTATAAGATTCATTAACAGCAACATAAATCGTATCTTTGCTAGAGGTAGCGCCTCCGCAATTGCCAGTAATTCCTTGAACCCGTGCGAGCAGCGCCAGGTTACTTGCATTCAGGACTTCAACGAAAAATCTTTTAACCGGATACTTCTTCGTTACAATGAGTTTGTCATTATAAATAAGTAATCTGCTGAGTCCGGAGTCGGAAATTGCTGCAACACGCTGATAGTTGTCAATGTTATACATTATGATAGAATCCTGCGCAGCAACATAGGCCATATTTCCTTTGATCACAACATCCTGCGCTGACTGGGTCATAATTGTATTGAAAACGTTGGTAGACTGTGATGTGGGATTGTAAGATTGAACAGTGACGTAATCCAAATAAGGGGGAGCAGATTCAAATTTTCCGCTATTTACAACAATGACCTGGTTAACCCATTCATTGTCCTGAGATTGAACATTTGTAACAGCAAAAAAAGATGTTAACATCAGTAGCGTCAAAGAAAGAAAAATAGTTTTCATATATAAGAGATTTTAGTTTTCGGTTGACAAAATGAATGATTTGAAGATCGGGTCTGTGTTCCTCACAAAAATACAAAAAAAACGAAATGAGTCTTCAATAATTGTTAAATTTGCATGGTTAACCCACAGCGTGTAATTTCCAAGCTAATGAACGCAAAAAGAGCTTTTTCTGTTCTGTTGACCTTGGTGGTAATTTTCGGATCAGCCACCTTTTCATCGTGTAAGTCAAACAAGGCCACCTGTGAAGCGAACCGGCACAATAAATCAAAAACCATGAAGAAAAACCGGAGCAATTACGGCTCCAGGTATACTTTCAAATATAGGCCTGTACATAAGGATTATGTGATCAGGAATGGCCGTTAAACCGCAGATCTCGGGTAATTTCCTCTTAATCATTGCTTTTATTATCGGGTTATTCCTATCCTCCTGTCATGTTGCAAGGTATGTTTATTGGAACTTTGCGGATATTAATGACACGGAAAAATTTCCCGTCAGGGTCATCAAAAAATCTACAAATTCAACTCCCTTCCAAAGATCCTATAAGTTATCAGAACCTAAATTTAATGCAAGTTTTCAGGAATCTGATACCAGTTCAACTTTCACCGAGTTTTTATCCAATCACAAAACTGTAGCATTTCTCATCCTCAGAAACGACTCGCTGGTATATGAGCATTATTTTCAGGGATTTTCACGGGCGTCTGTGCTCCCTTCCTTTTCCATTGCAAAATCCTTTGTTTCAGCCTTGGTGGGGATAGCCATTGCGGAAGGAAAAATTGGCTCGATTGATCAGCCTGTAACTGATTTCATTCCCGAGATGAGAGACACCGGATTCCGGAAGGTAACTATCCGAAATCTGCTCGAGATGCGTTCCGGTATTAAATTCAAGGAGAGTTATGGAAGTCCGTTTGCTGAGATGCCCAAATTCTACTATGGGCTTAATTTGAAAAAATACACATTATCCCTTAAAACGGTTACCGAACCCGGGCTGGAATACAGCTACCAAAGTGCCAACACTCAGATTCTTGCCATGATATTGGAAAGGGCTACCGGAAAATCTCTTGCCGAATACATGGAGGAGAAAATATGGATGCCGATGGGAACCGCCTACCCTGCATCGTGGAGTTTCGATAGTAATAAGAACAGGGAAACGAAGGCCTTTTGCTGTATCAACGGTACAGCAGAGGATTTTGCACGTTTTGGCCAATTATTCCTGAACAAAGGGTTGGTTGGAAACGATACCGTGGTTCCGGTTAATTGGGTCAATGAGAGCCTTACCATCAGAAATGATTCGCATGATTCGCAAGGGTATCCCTATACTTTTCACTGGCGTGTAACGGAGGATGGTGATTATTTCGCAAAGGGAGTACTGGGTCAGTATATTTACGTTTGTCCGGCAAAAAGGATAGTCATTGTAAGGTTCGGTAAAAAATCAACCGACCTGGTCTGGGCCAGGTTTTTCAAAAATCTTATTGCAACTCTATGATCTTTCTGAGTTAGTCCACCTCATCATAGAACCTCTCATGATCAGGATAATACATTAACTTTTTCGACTTTTCTTCTGAGAAAGTAAAGAATGTCAGTAGACCATCTGCACAAAGCAACCCGGTGTTATCGAAAAGTTTTACCTCTATATCGGCGAGATTCCTTCTCATTTGCTTCACCCTGGAACGAAGGAAAACAGGGCCATTGTCCATGCCCACAACATTCAGATACCTTATTTCCGCACGTGATGTAAAGCCTGCCCTTTTCACCTTAACATAGACCGTCCAACTTGCAATTTCATCCATCAGCGTTGCCTGAATTCCTCCATGCAGAATATTGAAATACCCCTGAAAATTCGTATCCGGAGACCATGTGCTTTGTATTTCATCCCCATCTTCGGTAAACTTAAGGTGAAGACCGAGTGGATTTCCGGGAGAGCAGCCAAAACAGTTGTAGCCCTCAAGCGGAACAAAAGGGTTTCTGATCGTTTTCATCAACTCAACGGATGTTATTTTGTAATACCGGCTTTATACCTGGTTACCTTTTGTGGCTTCCCGACTTCGTTGTAGTCTGTCCAGGCACCCTCTTTCAGGCCGGCACCATAAGTACCTGAAAGCTTCAACTGACCGTTTCGGTAAAACTCCTTATAGGCTCCGGAAAGTTGATTGTCAGAATATTGACTTAGGGTTTGGATAGTGTCATTTTCATAAAACGTTTTTTGAACACCTTCAAAATTGCCATTCTTATAATTATATTCAGCGATGAGGCGTCCATTTTTGTTATAAAATCTTGAAAGTCCGTTCTTTAAATCGTTTTTATAGTACGAATCTTCCTGGATTTTGGTGTTATCGTAATATTGCCGGAAAAGACCGCTCTTTTTTCCATTAGCATAATTGGACTCTGAGGTAGGGGTTTCAGTCAACTGACCAAAGTAGATGGTCTGCCCGTTTAACAATCCATTCCGGTAAAACTCCTGAAGGGTAAGTTTTCCTTTACGATCGAATTGCAGGCTGACTCCATCCTTGATGCCATCCGTATAATATTCCAGTTTAAATAGGCTATTATTTGTATAATAGGTCAACCAGTTTCCCGATTTCTTATTGGCGACATAAGTGCCTTTTGCTGTAAGTTCTCCCAGTCGCTCTATCCAATAGCCGGTTTTTGCACCAGCAGCGTCAAAACGGTTTACGGTGTCGGGAAGATTCTGATCATTTGCTTTGACCTGAGCTGTGGCTACGACAGGAAGCATTAAAATGATCATTGAGAACAGAAGAATGTATTTTTTCATACGGTAGTTTTTATGTACAAATTTAGATCAATTCCGCATATAAATCAAAGCTTTCGGCTTGTGTAATACGAACGTTGTAAAATGAACCGGTTTCGAGCCCCACCCCTGTTTTTTTAATAAGAACCTCATTGTCAACCTCTGGTGAGTCGAATTCTGAACGGGCAATATAATAATCGCCTTCACATCGATCGATGAGTACTTTCATTTCCGAACCTGATTTTTTTCTGTTGGCAGCCAATGAAATTCCTTCCTGGAGTGACATTAATTCCTCTGCACGCTGAAGTTTAACACGTTGGGAAACAGAATCTTTCAGTCCGAAAGCGTGGGTATCCTCTTCGGCTGAATAGGTGAATACCCCCATCCGTTCGAATTCGGATTCACGGATAAATTCCTTCAGCTCATGAAAATCGCGGGCAGTTTCGCCAGGATAGCCCACGATAAAAGTAGTACGCAAGGCGACTCCCGGTACGATTTTACGGATTGTATCAACAAGCTGTTTTGTTTCATCGGCCGTTATACCACGCCGCATCGATTTCAGAATTCTGTTGCTGATGTGTTGAAGCGGGATGTCGATGTACCGGCAAATGTTAGGGTTACGGTTAATTACATTGAGTACATCTAAAGGGAATCCGTCGGGGTACGTGTAGTGAAGCCGGATCCATTCAAGCCCTTTTATTTTTGCAACTTCTGAAAGGAGCTCAGGAATTCTGCGTTGTTTATACCGGTCCAGCCCATAATATGTGGTATCCTGGGAAATAATATTGACCTCCTTAATCCCTGAACGGGCAAGCTTTCCTGCCTCTTTTACAACATCTTCAAAGGGCCGGCTCACATGATTTCCGCGTATGAGCGGAATTGCACAGAAGCTGCACTTGCGGTCGCAACCCTCCGCAATTTTAAGGTAGGCAAAGTGTCCGGGAGAGGTTATTATACGTTCGCCAAGGAGGTTGGATTTGAATTGTCCGCCGATATGTTTAATAATTTTCTGAAGGTCATTTACCCCGAAAAAAGCGTCAACTTCAGGAATCTCGATGGCCAGTTCTGATTTGTACCTTTCGGACAAACAGCCCATTACATAAACGTGTTTCAGTTGATTGTTCTGTTTGGCGTTAACAAACTGCAGGATCGTATTGATGGATTCCTGCTTTGCCTCGCCAATAAAACCGCAAGTGTTGATGATTGCTGTGTCGAGACCGCTGGTGGTAGCCGGATCGAAAACCAGTTCAAATTTATTGGCCTCCAGTTGCTTCATCAGCAGTTCGGAGTCAACCAGGTTCTTGGCGCAACCAAGTGATACCATGCCAATCCTGTGCTTTACCGAAGTATTTTTCACGGGATTATCAATTAAAGAGACTGTCTACAAATTCGATCCTGTTGAATACCTGCAGGTCTTCAACTTTTTCTCCAACTCCTATATATTTGACAGGTATTCTGAACTGATCGGAAATGCCAATTACAACACCCCCTTTTGCAGTACCATCGAGTTTGGTGAGTGCAAGTGCGTTAACTTCCGTGGCTGCCGTAAATTGTTTGGCTTGTTCGAAGGCATTCTGACCGGTGGAAGCATCAAGAACAAGCAGTACTTCGTGGGGAGCATCTGGTAATAATTTCTGAACAACTTTCCTTATTTTGGATAGTTCGTTCATCAGGTTCAATTTGTTGTGCAGCCGGCCAGCGGTATCGATTATCACTACGTCAGCATCCCGCGCGATGGCCGATTTTACCGTATCGTAAGCCACCGATGCAGGATCGGCGCCCATTCCCTGCGTAACGACAGGTACCCCTACCCTTTCCGACCAGATTGTCAGCTGATCCACGGCTGCAGCACGAAAAGTGTCGGCTGCACCGAGAAGGACTGATTTACCGGCTTTTTTAAACTGGTATGCAAGCTTTCCGATGGTGGTTGTCTTTCCAACACCGTTAACGCCAACGACCATGATCACGTAAGGTTTTTTACCTTCCGGAAGCGAAAAGTCGGTAAAATCTTCGATATTATTCTCCTGTAAAAGTGCAGCAATTTCTTCTTTCAGGAGTTTGGTGAGTTCAGAAGTGCCAAGGTATTTATCTCTTGCGGCACGCTTTTCGATCCGTTCGATGATCCTAAGGGTTGTTTCGACCCCGACATCGGAGGTAACCAGGATCTCTTCAAGGTTGTCAAGTACCTCGTCATCCACTTGTGATTTTCCTACGATGGCCTTGGAAATCCTTGTAAAGATGTTGGTTTTTGTTTTCTCCAGTCCTATTTCAAGGCGTTCTTTTTTTTCGTTTGTAAAAATGCTGAAAAGACCCATAAAACCTCGCTTTTAGATACAAAAAAAGCTTTTTTCCGCAGAAAAAAGCTTTCCTTCCTGAATCGGTAATATGATTAATTTTCCTTGTTTGCTAAAAAGTCTTTCAGCATATCGTTGGCTACAATGGTTTCCCTGAAAACGAAAGCACCTGTTTTCTGGGATTTTACCATACGGATAACCTTAGTGAAATCTTTCCCGGAGGAGGCTTTAAACGATGCAACTACTTTCTTTGCCATTTCGCGTAATTATTTAATTTCTTTATGTACGGTTATTTTCTTCAGATAGGAGTTGTACTTCTTAAGTTCAATCCGTTCCGGCGTATTCTTCTTATTTTTGGTTGTAATATACCGTGAAATGCCAGGAACACCACTCGTTCTCTGCTCGGTGCACTCCAGAATCACCTGAATCCGCTGGTCTTTGCTCTTCTTTGCCATCTTGAGACTCCTTTATTTTTTTAAGGGACTGCAAAATTAAACCTTTCCCGCGAAAAAACAAAAATATTTTCATACTTTTATTCCGCACCGTATAACAGGCTATAACCTTTATTATCAGACCATGACTATGTGGAACTCTTACATAATGGGATTTAAGTCACACCTTCAGCTTGAAAAGGCGCTCTCCTTAAATTCGGTGGAAGCATACATTCATGATGTCATTAAACTGACACAATTTTTAGAAATAAAAGGGATCAATGTGATGCCGGAGAAGGTTGAACTCTCTGTTTTACAAGATTTTTTGCATTGGATTACGGACCTGGGAATGACAGCCAGAACACAAGCCCGGGTCATTTCGGGATTGAAGTCATTCTACGGTTACCTGCTGCTTGAAAATGTGGTGCAAAAGGATCCTACAGAAATGGTTGAATCCCCAAAGATCGGCCGAAAGCTCCCGGTTACGCTTGACATTACGGAAATAGACCGAATTCTTAGGGTCATTGACCTCAGCAGCGACGAGGGCAAACGTAACAGGGCAATTCTGGAAACCTTGTATGGATGCGGGCTGCGTGTTTCAGAGCTCATTGGGTTGAAGATCTCGTGCCTATATTTCAATGAAGGTTTTATCAAGGTGACAGGTAAAGGAGACAAAGAGCGTTTGGTCCCGATTGGCAATGCAGCCCGGCGTGAGATCGTATTTTACCTCGATGAGATACGCACCCATGTTCCGATTAAGAAAGGCAATGAAGATATACTATTTCTTAACCGTCGCGGAGCCAAGTTGTCACGTGTGATGATCTTTACCATTATTAAAGCCCTGGCAGTTAAAGCCGGAATTAAAAAAAATATCAGTCCGCATACATTTCGACATTCTTTTGCAACACACCTGGTGGAGGGTGGCGCCGACCTGCGAGCTGTGCAGGAGATGCTGGGTCACGAATCAATCACCACGACGGAGATTTATACCCATCTCGACCGGGATTACCTGCGGAGTACCATTATTCAATTCCACCCAAGGTCGAAATAGCGAAATAGTGAATAAATAGCGGTTAAGTTGTTATTTAAAAGGAGAATTGGGCTCCTTGGCCATGTGATTGTACACTATGCCATCCATGAATTTGGGGAAGAATTTGTTCAGGAGAACAGTTATTTTGCCAACTGGGGTCAGCACTATCCTGTCGCGTCGCTTTTCAATGGCATTGCAGATATGCAATGCGACCGTTTCGGAGGTCATCAGCTTGCTTTCATCAAGAGGCGTCTCACCCTGGGCGCTGCCGTCCTTCGAAAGGGCTACATTCCTAATATTACTGGTGGTAAATCCCGGACAGGCGATCAGGACATGCAGACCTTTTTTCATGTTCTCGATGCGGATGACTTCGAGGAGACCGTGCATTGCAAATTTGGATGCCGAATATCCTGTGCGTCCCGGCAGTCCTTTGTAGCCTGCCACTGAAGAAACGCCCACCAACGATCCTTTTGTTTTCAGAAGGTATGGCAGCGCATACTTCGAACAGTACACCGTTCCCCAGAAATTCGTGTCCATCAGCCTGCGGATCACATCCAGCTCAAGATCTTCAAACAATGCTCTCATGGAGATCCCGGCATTATTGATCATCACATCAATTCGTCCGAATTTTTCAACCGCAGCCCCGACCAATCGGCGACAGTCAGCTTCACTGGTAACGTCGGACTGTACATTCATGTAATCCGCAGTGTTCCATGCAGCAGTGAATTCATCCAGGACTTCCTTCCTGCGGGCCGAGAGCACAACTTTTGCGCCTCTGTTATGAGCTTCAATAACCAGCGCTTTTCCAATACCTGACGAGGCACCTGTGATGATAATAACTTTATTCTGCATGGCAATTTTGTTTTCGAAGATGAACTGTGGTCGCTGCAAAGTTCGAACGCGCAAAGATATTTATATTTTTCCCATCTTTGCATTCAACGTAAGCACTCACTTCTGAACGCAATGACCGAAAAAGAGATATTCTATCGTCACCTTGGACTTCCTTCCTTCACCCCTTTGGGACTGGAGATAGCCAGGGCTGAAGGGATTTGGCTTTATGATCCGGTGGGCAAGGGTTACATGGACCTGGTGGCAGGCATTACCGTGAGCAATATCGGCCACCGGCATCCTGCTGTTCTGACGGCGATCCGTGATCAGATTGAGAAATTTCTGCATGTTAATGTGTACGGTGAATTTATCCAGGCGCCGCAGGTAAAACTGGCAAAGCGGCTCACAGAGGTCATGCCGGAGGCGCTGGATTCGGTCTATTTTGTAAACTCGGGAAGCGAAGCTATTGAAGGAGCGCTGAAGCTGGCAAAACGATATACCGGACGTACGGAGATCATGTCGTTCATCGATTCTTACCACGGCAGCACCCATGGCTGTTTGAGCATTCTCGGCAACGAGACGTTAAAAAATGCTTACAGGCCTTTGCTTCCGGATATCAGGCTGATGGAATTCAATAATTATTGCCACCTTGAAAAGATTTCTACACGGACAGCGTGTGTTGTTATTGAGATGATACAGGCTGAGGCGGGAGTAATTCCGGTTGAGGAATTCTTTATTTATCAGCTAAAAAAGCGATGTGCCCGTGATGGCGTGATGATCATTGTGGATGATGTGCAGATGGGAATGGGAAGAACCGGCAAACTATTCAGTTTTGAGCATTATGATTTCACGCCGGATATTCTGGTTCTGGCCAAGGCCCTTGGTGGCGGTATGCCGCTGGGTGCCTTTGCAGCGCGAAAACAAGTAATGGACACCCTCACATTCAACCCGGAACTTGGACATATCACCACCTTCGGAGGACACCCTGTAAGTTGTGCTGCCGCCCTTGCAGGACTTGAGGTATTGCTTTCCGGTGAGATCATCCCGGGAGTTGAAGCAAAAGGTCAGCTTTTCAAGCAACTCCTGGAGGGTCATCCGGCAATATCGGAAATAAGGCGAGCCGGCCTTGCCATGGGTATTGATCTTACATATCCCGGGAAGCGAAATGCTTTCCAGCAGTCGGCCCTGGATTGCGGAGTGATCATTGACTGGTACCTTTTCAAACCAGCATGCTTCAGGATAGCCCCTGCCCTTACGATTACTACCGACGAGATTGAGTTGGCCTGCCAGCGTTTGAGAAGGGCGCTTGACGCAATTATAGCGTGATCAGAAAATGGTATATCTGCTTCCCGATGAACCATTTTTTCCTCCGGCCGACGAAGCCGAACCCGACGGACTGATAGCCATCGGCGGTGATTTGTCTCCCCGACGCCTCATTAATGCCTACGCCAGCGGGATATTCCCATGGTTTCAGGCAGAAGGAGAGGTTTACTGGTTTTCACCGGATCCGAGATTGGTAATCCTTCCGCAGAATTTCAGGCTCACCGAATCGTTAGCGAGAACCCTTGCCAGCCATCGGTTTGAGGTTCGCATGGATACCTCCTTCCGTCAGGTAATTGAGGAGTGTTCTACGGCTCCGCGCCCCGGCCAGGAGGATACCTGGATTTCGAATGATTTTATTGAAGCATATTGCATGCTGCATGATGCCGGCTATGCACACAGCATTGAAACATTTGCCGATGATAAACTTGTCGGCGGACTTTACGGAGTTTCTCTCGGGTCGGCTTTTTTTGGCGAAAGTATGTTCTTCAGGAGCCGGGATGCGTCAAAAGTTGCCTTATTTCATCTGGCTGAACTTGTTCAAAGCTGGGACTTTGCCTTCATAGACTGCCAGGTGGAAAGCCCGCATCTAATAAGTCTCGGCGCCGAAACGATGGCACGTGAATCGTATCTGAAGTTATTAAAAACGGCACTCTCATTTCCCACCAAAAAAGGAAAATGGAGTGCCGCATAATCAATAGTACGAAAAAATCAGAGTCCGAGTTTCTGACGAATTTCTTTGGGAATAGCGTTTTTATGAACCATGATATCCATGGTTTTCAGTTTCACGTAAGCCTCCGAAGCGTATAAATAACCATTGTAAGGGCTACCATCCGTGCCCCAGGAATTTTTGATATAGTAATACTTTTTTGAGTTCTGGTCCTTCGCTATGCCGGTAATGTGTAATCCGTGATCATCGGTGGTGAGATAATTGTCGAACTCAACCTGACGCATCTCCTGGGTGATGTTTTTCTCAGGCATTGGTTTGTCAAATTTGAAAAGAAGTTTCTCCTTATCGTTGTCTGACATCCGTTCCCATTTTGAGCGTTCGAGACCTGCAATTTCAGGTGCTGACTTATCGGGGACAACAGCTACACCATTTTTCCAGGCGAATCCTTTTTCGCTGACATCGGCACCCCAAACAACGGTATAACCATTCATAATGGAGTTATCAATGATTTTAATCAAGTCGTCCATTGGCACATTATATACCATTTCCATCAGCCAGTTGTCTTCAACTTCCAGCACAAATGGTTTGTAAAACGGGTGGTGGGTGAAAGAGGAAAGTTCCACATAATCCTCGGGGTTCAGCCCCAGCATATCAGCAAACGACTTGGCTGTATATTCTTTGCCCTGATAGTTGAATTTTTCAGGCACTTTACCAAGGTAGGCATCCAGAATTCCGTTGAATCCCTGCTGCCAGACGGGTGTCAACTGCCTGTTCGGGTTCTTAATCACCGCATCAACATAGGCTTTCAGAACGCCGTCCATTTCACCTGTGACAGGCTTATTCTCACCGATTACGAGTCCATTGTACACAGAATTCGGGACCAGGCCGTAGTTTTTCAGCACATAGGTAACATCGTGAGCGGCTCCGCCACTACCAAAAGTATGGTTTCCGTGGTAGCGAACATAGAGTTTGGATTTGTCGTTGTAGCAATTGCGAACGCAGAACATCTCCGAGAGGTCGAATGTGTCCTTGCCCAAACGCAGCAATTCGGATTCGAGAAATGAGATCGCAGAAAAACTCCAGCACGTGCTTGAGCGGTATTGGTTTTTTACTGAAACCGCCGGAAGTTTCCTGACCATTGTGAAATTGTAAGCTGAATCAGCATTTTTTACTGTAGTCTGCGTAAAACCAGGCCATGCAAAAACCACTATCAGTGAAATAAGCAGCGTAACGGAAGTTGTTCTCATTTAGGTTTCGTTAATATGATTAGTAAGGGTGGATTGATTTTTTACAATGTTCAAAAATACTGTGTCTTTCCCAAGCGGACAAGATTTTTTTCTCTAATGCCATAAAACGACGATCAAGAGTCCGTTTCGCCGGTTATTCATAAGATTTGATCTGCGATCGGATTCACGTTCTCTCAAATGGATGCTCATTGCTGAAGTCGGGCTGGTAATGATCGCCGCTTCCTAAATCCTGGATCCAGCCGTTGCAGATGCCCAGCCGCTCCATCTCCTCCTTTACCAAATCGTATTCGTCTGCTGTGATTCCGCGGAACAAAAAAGGATGGTGTGCTACCCGGTCAGGTGGATAATATTGCGCCATCAGCGAGATGTGAATGCGAGGAGAGAGATCATTTGCAATGAATTGAAGGACCTTTATGCTATTTTCAACCTGTCCAGGGAGTACCAGGTGACGAATAATCATTCCGGAAACAGCCCTCCCGTTATTGTCTGTAATGAGGGTGGCGCCCTTTTGACGAAAGATCTCCCTCAGCGCCCGGGAGGCTATTTCAGGATAGTCCATTGCATCTGACAATTCGTATGCCAGCTGATTTTCATAATACTTAAAATCCGGCAGATAAACATCTATTATACCTTCAAGCGACCGGAGTGTTTCAGCCTTGTCATACCCGTTGGTGTTATACACCCAACCCGGACTATATCCCATGGCCTCTATTTCACGAATGATAACCAACATCTGTGGAACAAAATGCGATGGGGAAACAAACCCTACCAACTCAACACCACTGTCGAGAATCGCTGTGATCTGCCCTAAAGCCTCTGTAAGTGTCATTGCCGAGGTATTCCTGCGGATGTGCCGATCGCTGATCTGATGATTCTGGCAGTAAATACATTGAAGGTTGCAATTGGTAAAAAAAATGTTGCAGATGCCTGAATGGCCGCTGATCACAGGTTCTTCACCGCGATGAACGCAGATAGAGGCAATGTTCAACGAAGCATCGCTCCTGCAATAACCTGTTTTGCCGGTAAACCGGTTGGCATGGCAATTTCTCGGGCAATTGGTGCAGTCGTGCAGAAGCTCAAGTGGATTGAGAAGGCGTTCGTAGTCCATATATAACGATGGTATTTTCGTTACTTTTGATCGCACAAAAATAAGCTTTTACCATGAGCGATCTTTCGAATTACTCGCATGTCATCTGGGACTGGAACGGAACCTTACTGAATGATGCCTGGCTTTGCGTGGATGTAATGAATGGAATGCTTGCAGACCGCAACCTTCCCATCCTCACTGTGGAGCAATACAAGGCTATCTTCGACTTTCCGGTGAAAGATTACTACCAGAAACTGGGTTATGATTTTGACAAGGAGCCATTCGAGAAAGTCGGTATGGAGTTTATGAACAAGTACAACCTGCGGCAATGGGAAAGCAGTCTGCACCACGGTGTTGTGCCCGTTCTCGAAGCCTTCAGGAACCATGGGTTCAGGCAGTATATCCTTTCGGCCCGCGAGCAGACAGAACTGATCGGGGAGACGAAAGTTCTTGGTGTATTTAAGTATTTCGACCATATTTTCGGCCTGGATGATCATTACGCACACGGAAAAACCGGAGTTGGATTCAGGCTGATTGAGGAGATCCGCTGTCCCCTTGAAAAAATTGTTTTCATCGGTGATACAAGACATGACGCCGAAGTTGCCTTTGAATTGGGGATCGATTGTTTGCTTATCCCCAATGGTCATCAAACCAGAGAACGGTTATCAGTACTGGATATCCCGCTCATAATATCGTTAATTGAGTTAAAAGAGCTACTATGAAAACATACAGGATGTGGGTTCTTGCCATTTTTTTTCTGGCAGCGGGATCATGGAAAGCTGACACCTTTGCTCAGTCGGTAAAGGGACAAAACATGAGGATGCATAGCATTCCTTTGTCAAAAAATCCGGGCAGCCAGAGCGAAAAGGTTGAAGTTCCTGCAATCGGATTTATCAGCCTGCTTCCTTACGAAAAATCAGGAGCGAAGGTAAAATCCGCTTTTGATTTCCTTAAAGGGAAAAACCCAAATGCAGAATACATTACGTTTAACCAGGTTGCAAAACAACAGAAAGTCCTCAACAAATTCAAAATTCTATGGATACACAAACCCGATAGCGTAAAGCTGACAGAAATCGAGTCAGGCCAAAAATTTATCAATGCTATCCGTTCATATCTGCAGAATGGTGGAAACTTACTTCTGACCCAGCAGGCTTTTCATTATCTCAATGTGCTCGGACTAGAGCCGGTAGTCCCCGTTGACAGCACCAAACCTTGCGTTGATGAGGGATACGGGCGAAAACTCGGATTTCATGCGTTCAGGGAACATCCGTTATTCAGCGGAATGCATGGTGGCGGATATGTTCAGCGACCATCCCGTGATCTGACCACCAGGATTACAGGTTATTTTGGTAATAAGGTTCCGAAAAATGGTAAAGTGATCGCTGTTGACTGGGATTATATTATTCTGAAGGAGGGTTCGAAGCTTGTTCTTGAGTACACTCTGGGAAAAGGGAGACTGATCGCGGTGGGAGGTTACATGGATTTTGCAGAGCCAAACCTGAACCGGGCGCATCTTGAAATGTTCACACAAAATATCTTTGATTTCTTACAAGGTAAATTTATCGGTCAGCCTGCTTATTACTGGACTTACGAAGCAGGGAGTGTCAACACTTGTGACAATCTCAAGCCTGAAACCGATCAGTTACTAATAGCCGTTCCGGAGAGCAAGCCATGGGCGACAACAAAGGATGATCTTACCCTGGAAAACCGCTTTGCTACAAAAAACTTCTGGGATGTTGCAGGAGAGCGACTGGTAACCATGGGAAGTGAAAACGGGGGAATCGAAGAAGTTTGGTCCCATCCGTTTATGGCATTCCGCGATTATGAGGTTGGCATCAGGTTCAGTTATCGTGACACGATTTACTGGCTTTCAGATGAACGACCGGAAATTGCAGCAGACCCGGCCTATTTCATGCGGCAGTACAAATTTCCCCGGGCCTACCTGAAGGAGGTCATTGTAAATGATCCGGTGAATCCAACGGGGGTGATTCATTATGAATACAGAGGTGTTTACGGGGCAGAACTGGTTCTCCAGTTCAAGTCAAACCTTCGATGGATGTGGCCCTATTCATCCATGGCCACCGGCGCTGTATGTCATTCCTGGGATGCAGACCTGAACGCTTTTAATATCCGCGATAAATCAAATGATCTCAATGTGTTCATTGGTGCCAACAGGAGGCCTCTCGATCACCAGTCGGGACAGTTTGACGGGTTTTCGTTTGACAAGGGGTCCAATAAAATTTCAGGAAAGCCTACAGACATGATGCAGGCAGGTTTTCTTCTCACCTACGCACTGGGTATGAATGACCAGCTGGACATTGTTTACACTGCCTCCGTGGAAGGTTATGCTACCACCTACAAGCAGTTTGACCTGGCCTTGCACGATCCCAAACTTATTTATGAAGAAGCGGTAAACAACAGCAGAAAATTTCTGGCATCCTCGTTATTGATCACCACGCCTGACAACAATTTCAACCTTGGGTACAGATGGGCGCTAACCGGCACCAACCGGTTTTTGGTCAATACCCCGGGCATGGGCACGGCGCTGGTGGCCGGCTACGCTAGCACAAGACATGGATGGGATGGCGGACAGAAAGTAAGCGGAAGGCCTGGATACAGCTGGTATTTTGGTCGCGACGGACAGTGGAGCAGTTTTGCGTTGCTTGATTACGGGGATTTTGACAAAGTGAAACAGGAGCTGGAATTTTTCAATAAATACCAGGACCTCACGGGAAAAATCTTTCATGAAGCTACCACATCGGGATTTATACATTACGATGCGGCAGATGCAACACCTTTGTATGTTGTGCTTGCCGGAAAATATTTCAGGCACACGAACGACACAGCCTTTATTCGCAAGAGTTGGCCTCATATCCGCAAGGCCATTGATTTTTGTTTCTCGACCGATACCGACGGAGACCATTTGATTGAAAATACGAATGTAGGCCACGGATGGGTTGAAGGAGGTGAACTTTACGGATCTCATGCGACCATTTACATGACGGGAATATGGGCGGCTGCATTGCGTGAAGCAGCAAACATGGCAGCATTTACAGGGGATCGGGAAGCCGAAAGTTACGGACTTGAGTCGAAGGAGCTGAAAGATATCATCAACAAAGAATTCTGGAACAAAACCAACCAATTTTTTGCCTATGGAAAGAACCGGAACGGAACATTCAGGACCGAGGCTACCGTGCTGCCGGCAGTTCCGCTATATTTCAAAACTGCCGATCCGGAAAAGGCAAAGGAATGTCTGAAACAGTTTGCCGGAAATTCATTCAGTACCAACTGGGGCACCAGGATCGTTCGCGATGACAGCCCTTACTTTAAGCCTACCGGTTATCATTACGGCAGCGTATGGCCCTTGTTTACGGGGTGGACAGCGCTTGCTGAATATGCCTATGGCAACTACCCGCAGGGCTTTTCGCACCTCATGAACAATTTAAACATCTACAGGAACTGGGGTCTTGGATTTGTGGAGGAGGTCATGAATGGTGCGGAATACAAGCCATCCGGAGTTTGTGCTCACCAGTGCTGGTCGGAAACAATGGTGCTGCAACCTGCCATCGAAGGGATGCTTGGTATTGATATCCGGGCCCAGGAAAACAAGGTCATACTTTCACCCAGACTTCCGGCAGACTGGGACACACTCGATGTACGAAATATCAGGATGGAGGATAAGCGGCTGGGGTTTAATTTTCATCGCAAGGGAGGAAATTACACTTACGACTTCCTGCTTTCCGGAGGATCGGGAATTGAGCTGGAGTTTCTCGCTGTACTTCCGGCGGGTGCCTTTGTTCAGCGCGTAACCATAGACAATGCCGAGATTCCATTTACCATTTTCAAGTCAGAACAAAACGTGACGGTGTTAATAAAAACCAGGATCAGCAAATTTCACCGGATTGCGTTTGATACCGACAAAGGGATCGCCGTTTTGCCTGTGATCGCCGATCCAAAGCCAGGTTACCCTTCTGCGGGAACAAGGATCATTAGCGCCAGGCTTCGGGGGAAAGAGTATACGGTGGAGATGGAAGGGGTGCCGGGAAGTATCGGTAAGCTGGAAATCTATATCAATGGTCAGCAGATCATTCGTGTGGAAGGTGGGGAGATCCGTGGCCAGCACAACCAGATAACCCAGATCGAAGTTCTGTTCGAAAACGGCACCATGAAGTATGCCACCAAGAGCGTAAAGATCGTGCTGGAATGATTATCCGGACGTAAAGTCATTTCTATATGAAAAGAACGTTATCTATCCTTTTGTTTGCCCTGCCGCTGCAGATCTTTCCGCAGTATTTATCCAATCTGAACGCCACGCGGAGGGATCCGTTATTTACGACCTATGCTGCACCTGTCGGCAGATCGGCTTACAAACTCGATCAGGCATACCAATTTCAGTGGTTTGATCCGGAGAATGGAGTTGAAATGATATCGAAAGACGGTCCCAATACAGGCCTTGCGTTTAGTCTTGACGGGAAACTGCGATTCAGGCTGAATGAACTGTTTCGCGAACCCGTCGTTACCGTTTCCTACAGCGATCTGGTTTGTTACTACTACTACCCCTTTCCTGAACTACGGGTTGAAGTAAAAGCAATTGTCTACAGTTCGCAATGGACCATCACCGCCTATAAAGTCATCAACACCGGTCGCAATGTTCTGGAAACAGGTATATTGCCCTACCTTTATCTCCCTTCCCGGGATACTTTGCAGGATATTCAGCATGCGGCTGATCCTGACGGGTTTACATTTCAGATTAAAAAACCGTTGGATGGATGGATGAAGGAACATAATATTCCGCTTGTAGAGGACATAACCGGAAATTTTTTGTCCACCCTTGAATTTGACAGCACCCTGACCTTTATTCAGCCTGTTAAAGAGAATCAACCTGCATCCCGCGTTGATCCGCTGGCGGCCCTGAAAAATTCGTTCGGTACGCTTAAAAGAGGGAACAATATCAAAGGAATTGTCGGTGTCCGCACGATCCGGCTTGGTCCGGGTGAATCGACAGGGTTCAGGACCATTGTCGGATTGCATGGGGATCGTTCGCCCAAAACCGGCCATCAGCCTATGATCTCAACTCTTTTGGAGGTGGATCCGGAGAAACTGATCAGGGAAGATGAAAAGTGTTATGCGCGTATTCCCCGGCTGAAATTTGAAAACCCCGACCAGGAGATGCTTTATTGGAGCGCATTTTCGCTGATGCGGCAGTGCATGATGCCACCCGAAGGCAGATGCCTGAAGAATTATTATGTTTTTTCGCGGGAGCCGAAATGGGGTTGGGGTTATGGCGGACAAGTTTTTCACGAAAGTCTGTGCATGATGGCCTATGCTTACATGGATCCGGAAGGTGCCATGAACTCTCAGCGGGTTTATATCGACCGCCAGCAAAAGGATGGATACATTAATTACCGAACCGGTCCTTACCTGGATGAGACCATTGAGACCGGCGGAAAGAGGACCACGTCGGCCCCCTGGTTCAATTATGAGAATCTTGAGATTTTTAAAATCTCTAAGGACCGGCAGTTCTTAGGTGAAGCCTACACGTCGGGGAAGAAATTTTACCAGTTTTATGTGGCCAACCGGGACTCGAATCAAAACGGTCTTTGCGAGTGGGGAGGGCATGCGGAACTGGAATCGGTAAGAGACGCGAAGGTTGCCGTGTGGGACCAGACAGGCTGGGCTTCCAATTTTGAGGGACCTGACGTGAATGCCATGCTTGTTAAAGAGGCCCGGTCGCTGCAGGAGATGGCGACCATTCTTGGAAAGAGTCAGGAATCCGATGTATGGAAAGCAGATGCCGAAAGGCGAACCAGATTGATCAATGAGAAGTTATGGGATACTGCAACCGGGTTTTATTACAACGTTAACAGAAATGATCAATCCTTTACGTATACCAAGCCGGACGACTTAAAAGTCAAAGAGATCATCGGATTTCTGCCACTTTGGGCCGGAGTCACCGATGCCGGCAAAACAGGGCTGGTGGTCGGGCAAATGCGAGACACCACCGAATTCTGGAGACCTTATGGCATCCCTTCTCTTTCGGCGAAAAGCAATTATTATTGTCCGATCGGGTATTGGAATGGTCCCGTATGGGTACAGTGGAATTATCTGATATTCCGTGGATTGCTTGATTATGGTTACAAGCAGGAGGCCGGAGAATTATCTGACAGGGTGCTCAGGAACATGATATACCACCTGAAAGATGATCATGTTTTCTGGGAATTCTACAGTGCTGATGACCACCAGGCAGGTTGGAATAAAACCTATATCTGGGCAGGTATTGCGGCCAGGTTTCTGATTGATTTACAGCCATAAAAGTATTGTATTTTATCCTATTTTTACTTTCTGGAAACCGTCCTATGAAAAAAATATTCTTCCTGATTGCGGCGTCATTTATTACTGTTACCTCTTTTGCCCAGCAGTTTAAACCCATTGAGGATTATATACGCATCGGGGCTAAGGCGAACGACCCGCTATACACCACCTATGCCGCAGCCATGGCGCGATCGAGATTATACGGTGATAAAGCCTACAAAATGGATTACTATTCGGATTGCAGTCCTATAACCTATTCGAGCGACCATGCAGGCAGGATTTTTTGTATATGGAAGATTGACCAGGTGGTGATTGGCAGGATCGGAGAATATTTTAAAAAGCCGGTGGTTACCATTTCTTTTCCGGATATGGCAATCGTTGAGTACGAACCGTTTCGTGGCATTCGTGTGAAGGAGACTTTTCTTGTTTACAGTTCCACAATTGCACTTGTAAACATGGAGGTCAAAAATGCAGACCAGGTTACCCATGATGTTACTGTTTACCCGGTATTTGAAATGGGTAACGACTCGCTGGAGATGACCGGTTATGATAAAACGCTGAATGGTTTTGTTACCCGTCGCTATGAAAGTCCTTACCGGCTCATCAGCAGTCTGAAGACTGAGTACTCCTACCCTACCCGGGTTCGTGACTTGTTCACCGCCTTCCCAAAGGCGGCTTCACACGGAGGATATTCAGGCAACATGGATGATTTCTACAACATTATCAAAACCGATTTCTATTCCGACAAAAGAGGCGACTCACTCAATGGTAAAGACATTGGTATTGTTGATTTTGTATCTCTTCAATTAAATAAAAGGTTAAGACCGTCTGAGGCAACAAACTTCAGGTATATCCGGGGTTTTCAGGGTGAAAATGAAGATGCGGTGAAGTTGATGGCGGAGGCAGATTCCGTGAAACAATTAATGCTTCGCACTTACTTTGAAGACAACCTGATCCTCTATTCCAAAATCCCACGGATAAAATTTAAAACCGCAGGCGAGAAGCTTACCTACTTTGGGGCTTTCAATCTGGCCCGGGGATGTATGTACCCGCCTTCCGGTAAAACCAGTTACAATTCGTATGTATTCAGCCGGAATCCTCTCTGGGGCTGGGGGCATGGGCACCAGGTGCTGCATGAATCGCTTAGTATGCTGGCTTATGCATACCTTGATCCGAAATCGGCGGAAGGTTCACAGCGGGTGTATATGGAACAGCAACGCGAGGATGGGCTCATCGCTTATCGTCATGGTCCGCGCGGATTGCAGGATTACCCGCATAAGAACATGTCGACCACCTCAGCACCGTTTTTCAGCTGGATCAACCTTGAAGTGTATAATGCAGGCAAAAACAAAGAATTCCTCGCGGATGCCTATGTATCCGGAGGCCGCTATGTAGAATGGCTCATAAACAACCGTGACAATGACCATGACGGCACTTTTGAATGGGGACCATATGGTATAATTGAGAATGTACGCGACTGGTACAATGCTGTTTTTCAAGTTTCTGCAGAGCGTTACCTGGATGTTGACAAAGAGGATATTTCAGACGAGCTGGAGTGTCTCGACCTCACCCTGATGGTCATCAAGGAGGAGCGTTGCCTGGCGAAAATGGCCACGTTGCTTGGAAAGAGCGAAGAGTCAAGGAAGTGGACTGACCTTGCAGAGAAAACCAGCACTCTGGTAAACGAAAGAATGTGGGATGATTCCACAGGGTTCTATTACTCCGTGAATAAAAAGGACCATACTTTCAAATTTATGACCCGCGACCTGAAGCGGCAGGAGATCATCGGTTTTCTTGCCTTGTGGGCAGAAGCAGCGCCAAAGGCCCGGGCAGAAAGGCTGATCAAAACGTTGACCGACACGACAAAATTCTGGAGGAAATACGGTGTACCTACCCTGTCTGCTCAGGACCCGTGGTACAGTCCGTATGTTGATTATTGCTGCAAATGGAATGGGCCTGTGTGGATGTTGTGGGATTACATGGTTTATGATGGACTAAAACTTTACGGGTACAATGATATAGCGCGGCAACTCGCGGCAAAGATGGTGAATTGTGTCGGCATTCAACTATCCAAAAACCACAATTACTGGGAGTCATATAGTCCCGACAATGAAGTGCTCAATTGTCCTCCGAATTACATATGGGACGCTATCATCGCCCGGTTGTTAATTGAAGAGAGCAAGCCGGCTACAAGGTGAGAGAACCTGATTACGGGTTGTTTTTCGTTGTACATTTGCGCTGATGGAAATTCTGCCTAATTAATCCACGATGAAAAAGTATTGCTATTTTCTTGTATCCACTTGCCTCTTCCTTTCGTTTTCTGCATGCAATACCGGGAACCGGCAGGACATTGCCAGTTTGATAGACCCCGCCTCGCTGCCCTATCTGAAAAACAGCAAGTTGATCCAGGTTTCCAGTTCTGACAGCTCCGGCGGCAACAATGATCATATTACCATTCCCCCTGGCAAGAAGGCAACTATTTTTAATGTTGAAGGACCGGGAATGATCAGCCGCATATGGTTTAAGATACACTCACAGGATCCCTATTATCTTCGAAGGATTGTCATCAGAATATATTGGGACAGGGAGACCAAGCCTTCTGTGGAGGCCCCGCTTGGAGATTTTTTCGGGAATGGCTTTGTTTACAATCAATATGTATCCCAATATCTGGGAATGACCAGCGGCGGGTTTGTCTGCTATTTCCCAATGCCGTTCGAGTCTAGAGCCCGGATCGAAATCGCCAATGAGACCTTACATGAAATTTCCGCTTTGTATTACCAGATCAATTTTCAGAAATTCGAAGCAGCGCTGGAGTCGGACGTTGCCTATTTTCATGCCTTATGGAAACGGGAAATTCAAACTACGGGTGATTCCAACTACGTGGTATTGAATGCAACAGGACAAGGGCATGTGGTTGGCGTAAATCTTAACCTGCAGTCATACAATGGAGGATTCAGTTATCTTGAGGGAGATGAAATGATTTATGTGGATGGAGAAAAGAAGCCATCCATTGCAGGTACCGGAACGGAGGACTTCTTTTCCGGCGGAGGTTATTTCAGTAAGGGAGTTTACAACGGTCCTTACAGCGGATTGATGTACAAGGATGATTCATTAGGGCGTATTGCGGCTTACCGGCTTTTTGTTGTTGATCCGATACCATTCCGCAAAGGGATAATATTCACTTTCGAACATGGTCATGCGAACCTTGAGGTTGCCGATTACAGCAGTACGATCTATTGGTATCAGATGGAACCGCACAAACCGTTTCCGGCATTTCCCAAAGCCGGACAACGGATACCGCTAAGAATTGTCAAACCATCGGGAATGACCGAGGCAGAAAACTTAAAATTCAACCTTGGCGGACTGAAATCCAGAGTGGCAGACATGTCGGATTACGGTCCGGACTGGGGAGAGAATAAGCAGCTTATAATCGAATCGCACGATAAATCAACTTTCGGATTGACGCTGAACGGTTTGAAGGATGTCATGTATGATCTTACCCTTTATTATACCAAAAGCCCTGATTACGGCAATGTAGAACTGTTTGTGAACGGGACGAAAGCCGGTGTGATGGATGGATATTCTCCGTATGTTCTGCCGGAAGGTAAAATGGTTGTTTCAAATATTAAAAACAGCGGACAAACCATTGAGCTCACCTTTTTGGTAAACGGCAAAAACAAAAATGCAAAGGGATATTATTTTGGAATAGATGGGCTGAACCTTGTTCCGAAACGCGTTTTCATACCGGGCTGGTATATTCTCGGTCCTTTTCCAAATCCGAGAAATGGGCTGAAAGACAGGCGGGGATTGGACTCTGTATATGCACCGGAAAAAAATTCAAACATTAAAATGGTATATTCCGGAGTTGATCAGAAACCTATTAGCTGGAAATACGTAAAAACACCTGAGCGTGGTTATGTGTCATTTTCAGACACAATGTATCCGGATGAACTTGTTGTGGCCTATGCCATAACTTATATCTATGCAAAAACGCCTCAAAAAGTCGTTCTTTATGTAGGCACTGATGACGGAGGAAAGGTTTTTCTGAATGACAAGGAGGTTTATCGTTTTTCCGGATTGCGGATTGCAGTGCCCGATCAGGCGGAGGTGGAACTTGACCTGAAGCAGGGTTGGAACAAACTGTTGCTTAAGGTTGAAAACAATATGGGAGGTTTTGGTTTTTATGCAAGGCTGCTCGACCACAATCACGCGCTTATTTTAAATGCCGATCAGAAATTGCCAATCAAATGAAAGGATGAGATACCTTAAATACTTTATTTTATTTCTTGGTTTGTATTCGCTTTATCCCGAAGTTGCCGGTCAGACATTGGTCAGACAGGGAAATCCGGTGCCTGCCGATTTCTGTATCAGCCAGGCTGAGATGAAGTTGTGCAGGATGATCAACGATTACCGGCGAAGAAACAACCTTCCGGCGATTCCGGTATCCCGGTCATTATCCTTTGTAGCCGTAACTCATGTAAGGGATATATTTATCAACAATCCGGACAAGTCCCCATGCAACTTCCATTCATGGTCTGATCGTGGCCCCTGGAAGGCTTTTTGCTATCCCAGGGATGAAAATAAGAAGAGTTCTGTATGGGATAAACCAAAAGAGATCACCACCTATCCCGGAAAAGGTTACGAAATAATTTACTGGGAAAACAGTCCGGCATCCATTGACAGTATAATGAGTTTTTGGCGATCGGAAGGATATTTTAACAGCATCATGCTGGGTACCGGGAAGTGGGCTGGAAAAAAATGGACTGCTATCGGCGTCGGGATTTATGAAAACTATGCCTGTGCCTGGTTTGGAGAGGTCAGAGATCCTGAAGGGACAGCCAATGTATGTGGAACCACAACAGAAAAATTGCCTGATACAGCAGGTGTCATGCGTAAGGTTAAGCCTCCAAAGCACCTCAAGACGGGAAAAAAGGCAAAAGCGGAAGTTACAGCAGATACAACCCTTACAGATAAACCACAACTGCAGATTGAGGCATCGCCTGCCAGTTCGGGAATCTATTACGTTATTGTAAAAAGTAACCTCACCATGGAGGTTGCAAATAAGGCGATCATAAAAATAAAATCAGCGGGTTATCCTGAAGCGAAAATACTGGAGAAAGATGGTAAGGCACGGATTTCAGTATTTGAATCGCCGAATAAAACGGAGGCCACTACAAAACTCAGGGAGATCAAAAAGAAATATAAAGATGCCTGGCTGCTGAAAAGTTAATCTTTCACACAACGAAAACCAACCGTTGCATTCCGGTCCAAACCCGGTGAAATCAGCAGCAGCATTTCAGGATGATCGGCCGGTAACGCACCTCCGGTAACATACCAGATACTTGATTTGGGGTAGTAATGACTCCCTCCGCGGATGATGTTGAAATAATAACACCCATTAAAATAGACATCGTTTGTCATCTGCCACACGTTTCCAATCAGGTCTTTAACCCCGTAAAAGCTCGCCCCCAGTGGGAATTTGTTTACAGGTGTTGCGTGGTTGCTGTTGAAATTACAGCGGGTGGAATCCATGTTGTTTCCCCATGGATATTTCCGCATGTCATTGCCCTGGGCTGCATATTGCCATTCTTTTTCAGTGGGAAGTCGTTTGCTGTAATATTTTGCATAGGCCCTGGCATCCTCAAGGTTTATGAAAACAACCGGCATGTCTGCTTCTCCTTCACGCGGTGCATTGTTAACCCAGTGTTTCAGGTAGTTTGCAGTATCCCGCGGAACGTAGCCTGATTTTTTTACAAACAATCTGTATTCCTGATTTGTTACCGGGTATTCATCCATATAAAACCGGTTCATCGTAACGGTCGTAGTATCAGCGTAGTTGGGGAAGGGAATGAAAGGTTCAAGCGTCTTGGGATCGCGTTTGGTGTAAAAGCGGAATTTGCCTTCAGGGATCTCAAACATGCGTGCAGGGGTTCCGTTGCCGTGCGTCGTTCTTTCGACCCGGCTGATAAGTCGTGGCGCATTGTGCACCGGGATAAAGACCCTTTCGTCAAGCAGTTCACCCTTTTCGAACAGTTGTACTACGATTTTCTCAACCGTTTCAGGGAAATAATCCCAAAATGGAATTTCGTTGCCCATGGCAGAGAAAGTGTATGATTTTGACTGATAATCAGGATTTCCACCAGTAATTACGATTCTATCGCCCTGCTTTGCCTTGAATTTCAGCGTGTCGTTCGAGGTGGTTAACTCGAGCAGCTCAGGCAGGATGGCGACACAGCCAGCGTTTCCTTCGCGTCGCGTATTCAGCCAATGGCGGTCAAAAGGTTCAATGCTGACCGGGATCAACTCCTCCCCTTTCCGGCTTACGGTCTTTATTTCCTGATGATTCCATAAGTCAACGATGTGTTTTCCTTTCAGGTCACCGGCAGCAAACAAGGCTCCATTGAAACCTTCAGGCTTAAGGCTCAGGAGCGTATACACTGTTTTATCGCCGGCCGACCATCGGTTCACATAGACAGAATCTGTAAGGGTTGGAATGAGAGGAACCCATTGGTAATTATGAAACACCGAATTATTTTCACGGAGCAACATCGTTGTTCTTCCCAGGTACCTGAACTCCTCGTTAATCCATACAGGTCTTCCCGGACGCATTGTATTGATCTCCACTCCGTAGCCATTGAAGAACGAAATAGCCAGTTCACGGTGCAGGCGGTCATCTGCCAGCTGAAGCACCCTGAATATGGCGAAATCGGGTTTAATCAGCTTATTCAGGTTTAGCGGAGGCGGCATGACCAAGGCATCATGAACACGTCCTGAAACGATTCCGGGCATATCTTTAGGAACTGCCATTCCTTCGCTGTACATGATGATACCGGGTCTCACTTTATCGGCTGTAGCCTGTAGTTCAATGCTCGAGGCACCCTGGGTATCCAGCACAACTCCATCGGCATCGGTGGCACGCAGGAGTTCACCCATACCTTTTAGCTGATCTTCCCGGCGTGTTGCCTCATCCCAGGGATTGTAGGAGATGAAATACCGTTTCCCTTTTTTGTGAACAAAATCTACCTGTTTCCTCAGTTCACTCACACCACCCGGCAGATCGCGGTACATATCCCACTGATTCCGCTGATCCAATCCGAGCCGCGGCCAGGTTGGCCAGAGGGTAAAAATGTCGAAGCCTCCTATTAGTGAGTCGCAGGAAGTGAGCTCTTTATAAAAATTAAACTTGTTTTCTTTGTAGTCGAAGTACTTATGGTCCCAGGCGAACTGCAGGAGCATAATGTAGGCCCCGTTCATCCAGTTGAGATCTTTACGTTCGAACAGCTTGTTGTTGAAGGCCGGCAGGTCGTAGAGCCACCGATCCTGGAACATCAGCTTCAACCCTGCATGCCAATCGCCTTTGTGGATATCGATATATATGCTGTATTCAACCCAGCCACCTGGCTTTAGTGTTGTTGCCCACCGGTCAATGTCAGTCTTTTCTTTGTCGCGTGCCGTGCGGCGTGTCAATCCAACGAGTGAAATTGAATCGTTGATTTTAAAATCGGCAAACCCGGCATTCCACGCATTATCGGGCATAACTACCCCCACGGGTCCGTATCCCTGCCGGTAGAGTCTTGTGCGGCACAAATACTGAGGCCAGGCTTTTGTACCATCGGCAGTGATATACGTTTTATCGCCACCTTCTCCCAGCGGAACAAGGTTTTCGATGGAATGCCGGCGTTTTCCCTTATTTGTAAAGCGGATTGTATATTTCAGGCCTGGGGTGAATTTGCTGTCAAGTTTGCAGGTTCCTTCGATGCTGTCGGCTACCATAAAATGAATTCCATCTTTCAGAAATTTCGGCGGAGAGCAATAGGAGTTGTAAAAATTGCTGTCCACCATCACTGAATAGAGTGGAATTCCATAAGCGAGGGTTAATGTTTGATGATCGCTGAACTTTAACCCCTTTACCGTGAACGACGCCGGGTCATCAAATTTCAATGACTCCAGCTGCCCTCGGCCAATCATCGGAATAAGCAAAAGCAGCAAGGCAAACAGAAAGTTCGTTTTTGCGTTCATAGAAAGATCAATGGTGGTTATTTGTGCTTTCTGGAAAAAAACAGATCGCCCTGGGCAAATGCATGTTCATGCTCAAGAAGCCATTTCTTTCGTGGCAGACCGCCGGCATATCCAACGAGTTTCCCGTTCCCTCCCAATACCCTGTGACAGGGAACAATAATGGAAACCGGATTGCTGGCGTTGGCCCCTCCGACCGCACGAAAAGCGTTGGGATTTTCCAGCTCTTTGGCAAGTTCCTGATATGAGACTGTTGTTCCATAAGGAATTTTCAAAGTCTGCTGCCAAACCCTGAGTTGGAATGGAGAACCTTCCAAATCGAGCGTCAGAGAAAAACATTTCCGGGTTCCGGCAAAGTATTCCTCCAGTTGGTTTATACAGTCGTGCAGATGAGAAGGTACACGGGCTATCCTCACCTTGAAGTCGAGAAAATAAAGGCTTCTGATCCCGTTTTCGGTGCCTGTAACCTCAAGGAATCCTACCGGAGTCTTCAGGAAGGCCCGTTGAACTGCCGTCATATTATGTGGTTTTAGATTTCTTGCCTAAAAGCGAAAAAAGCAGCATGATCAGGCCGAACACCAGCATGCCGATGCCTGACCACAGGTTGACATTTGTACCCAGCGATTTGGTGTACATGGCAACATTAGCATTGGTTAAAAAGCCATAGCAAGTCAGTAACAATCCGATGATTGTAAACATTAATCCGATTGGAAATTTTATATCGATGCCCATTTGGTTGGTTGTTTTGGGGTTATAAATTTAAAGTAATGAAGTCACTAAATCAGAACGTTACAATTACCAGAACAAGATGGATAAAATAGCTGCGATGGCAAGAACGACGGTTGCCAGGGTTGATGAACGATAATACCAGGCAACATGTTCCTCTTTAAATTTGGGCGTAAGCGAATAGACCAGGCCCTTCATATCGTCATCGGTTTTTTGTTGTTTTGTTGCGAGGGAGATGAGCACCGTAACAAGGGTGGCGGTGCACCAGGCAAAGATAGCTGTCCAGAAGTTCTGTGCCATTTCAACAGGATAGGTATGCAGGTTACAAATCCAGCCTCCTTTAACAAGGGTTGCAGCGCCGGCAGGAACAGTCAATCCATGATGGAGCAGAGCAATAAAGAACCCGGCCAGCAATCCGGTGAAGGCTCCATGGCCTGTGGTTCGCTTCCAGAACATACCCAGAAAGATTACGGCGAACAGCGGTGCGTTGATCATGGAAAAGATGGTCTGCAGAAAGTCCATGATATTCCCGAAAAGGCTCGCCAGGTAAGCGGCGGCAATACTTACGATAACTCCGAAAATTGTGGCCATCCGGCCTACAAACAGGTAATGTTTATCATCGGCTTCCTTGTTCCCGGTCAGCGGTCGTATGTAACTCTGGTAGATGTCATAGGTCCATACCGTGTTAAAAGCCGATACATTGCCGGCCATGCCCGACATAAAAGAGGCAAGCAAGGCGGTGATGCCCAATCCAAGTACGCCGGCTGGCAGGTATTGCTTGAGCAGGGCAATGATGGTGTAGTCGTAGTTATAATGGCCCGGGGAAATTTCAGGAAGTGTAAAGCCGGAGCCTTGTTTGTTCAGCAATACCAGGGCAGCAATACCGGGAACGATGATCAGGAAAGGGATGAACATCTTCGGGATGGCACCAATGAGCGGGGTATTCCTTGCAGCAGTAGGTGATTCGGCCGACATTGCACGCTGAACGATAAGAAAGTTTGTGCACCAGTATCCAAATGAGAGCACGAACCCCAATCCTGCAAATATCCCATACCATTCAACGCCCATGGGATTTGCAGCAGCAGAACCGGTATACTTCCAGGTTGTCGTCCAGGTATCGGCAGCAAACCCTTTGGCTGTGACTATCGGGGCCAGCTGCTCTTTCATGCCTGCCCATCCTCCCAGGTCCTGCAGGCTAAGCAGGACGATGGGTAACAATCCGATCACGATGATGAAAAACTGCAGTACCTCATTGTAAATTGCGGATGATAGTCCCCCGAGGTATGTATAACCGAGCACGATGGCGGCAGAAAGAACAAGGCTAAGATGGAAATTCCAGCCCAGAACTTTCTCCATGAGGATAGCCAGTGCATACATGGAAATTCCCGAAGCCAGGATGGTCATTACGGCAAAAAGAATGGCATTGAGCCCCCGGGTCTTTTCATCAAACCTCAGTTTGAGGTATTCCGGCACTGAACGGGCTTTGGAGCCATAATAAAAAGGCATCATAAACAGGGCGAGGAAAACCATGGCAGGAATGGCGCCAATCCAATAGAAGTGGGTCGTAAGCATACCGTATTTTGCACCTGATCCCGTCATGCCCATTACTTCGAGCGCGCCGAGATTGGTGGAGATAAATGCGAGTCCGGCAACCCAGGCAGGCATCGACCTGCCGGCTTCGAGGAAAGCATTTGCATCTTTCATATATCGTTTCAATGCCCAGCCGATACCCAGCACAAAAACGAAGTAAATTATCATGATCAGGTAGTCGATCCAACTCAGTATAAATCCGTTCTCCAACAATTTTTTGTTTATGGTTTACATTTCATTTACAAATATAAAAGGTTAATTTGAATGATCCCAAAATATCCATGATTTTGACATGTATGACCAACTTTGATAACCAGAATTCGACGGAGCGGGAAATTCGTGCTCTGGCAGAGAAGCTTTATCGATGGGTTGAATATGCCTTACATAACACCCATCAACGAACAACAGGTGGATGTATCGCACAAACCGGCCCAATATTACAGCTTCCACCGCAAGATCTATGAAAGGACCTACAAGGATTCCTTTTAACAATACCCGGGATTTCTTTACCTTTGCCATCCAATCCGTTAATTTTCAGAATTCGTGAAAACCTCTGCATTTGTTGTATTTATCCTCGTGGTTACCACGATATACCTTCTGGTAAACTTCTATATTTTTTCGCGTGCAATCCAGGCCATTCCATCCGGTGGTTCGATAAGAACCTGGTTTACCATCGCTTTCTGGTCGGTTGCTTCAACCTTCATCCTCGCCCGCATCATGGAACGGGCCTATCCCTGTTTCTTTACCGGAATGATCACCTGGATCGGATCATTCTGGCTGGCATTCATGCTGTACTTTATTCTTATTCTTATCGTGGTTGATATATCTCGGGTGCTGAACCATTTTTTTCATATTTACCCCGCCTTCTTTTTTACAGATTATGCAAAAACAAAACTCATCGTGCTTTATTCAGCAGCCGGATTGGTTGCCATTGTGGTTCTTGCGGGCTTTATCAATGCGCGTAATCCCCGTGTTAAAGAGCTTAACCTGCATATAGAAAAGCACGTTTCTGGCCAAAAGCAGCTGAATATCGTGATGGCATCGGATATTCACCTCGGAACACTGATCGCCAGGAGAAAAGTGACACGTCTCGTGGAGACCATCAATTCAATGAATCCCGACCTGGTACTGTTTGCGGGAGATATCGTGGATGAGGATCTTGCACCGGTCATAAAAAACGACCTTGGCTCCGCACTCTGTCAGATCAAATCCAGGTACGGCACCTATGCCATCACGGGAAACCATGAATACATCGGCGGCGCCGAGAAAGCTGTCAAATACCTGGGAGATCATTGCATTACCATGCTCCGTGACTCGTTCGCCCTTGTCGATCAACGCTTTTATCTGGTAGGCCGCGATGATCGAGACAAGCCCAGGTTTTCCGAAAAAAACCGGAAGGAACTTGCTCAGGTTATGGAAGGGATCGATCGCAACTACCCTGTTATCCTGATGGACCATCAACCATTCAACCTGGAAAAATCAGCTGAACTGGGTGTGGATCTTTCGCTTTCGGGTCATACACATCACGGACAGATGTGGCCTTTTAATTATATTACAAAGGCGATCTATGAATTAAGCTGGGGGTATAAACAAATCGGAAAAACTCACTTTTATGTCTCCTCCGGATTTGGCACCTGGGGCCCACCGGTACGCCTCGGAAACCGCCCCGAAGTTGTTCATATCCGGCTCACCTTCAATTAAATATCCGGATGCTAAAACCTTCACTTCGGCTTTATTCTGTAATCACAGGCATTACCGTACTGATGGTTGTTTTCCTGGTTACACTGTTTCTGGTTTTCCCAAAAAAAAGCTTCCCTCCTGCCCGACCTGCAGTGAAACCCCATCTTGCCTATAAAATCAATATTGACAGTCTCGACATTTCATTCGGAACGCTTGGAATAAATCAACATCTGTCGGCACTTTTATCCCCTTTTATTTCAAGCCAGGTGATCGAAAAAATCGGCAAAGAGACCCGCCAGGTGTTCGATGTTCGAAAACTTAAAGCAGGCAACAGGTATGCTCGCATTTCAGCAAAAGATTCTACCCGGCGTACCCTCTATTTTATTTACGAGATCAACGACATCGACTTTGTGGTTTATGATTTTCGCGATTCTCTCCGGGCCTATTGCGACAAAAAGAAGGTAACCCGTCTGCGGCGGTCAGCCATGGGGACCATCAAAACCAGTTTATGGAATTGTTTCACTGAGAACCGGCTCGATGTTAACCTGGGGATGGGTTTGTCGGATGTTTATGCCTGGACCGTTGATTTTTATGGCTTGCAAAAAGGTGACGGGTTCAAAGTTATCTACGATGAACTTTTCGTAGACAACTCACCCATCGGGATCGACAGGATTTATGGGGCCCTTTTCACGAGCAATGGCCGCTCTTACTATGCCGTTTATTTCGATCAGCCGGGCAAGGAGGGGTATTTTGATCTTTCCGGTCAAAGTTTGCGGCGCTCATTCCTCAAAGCGCCACTCAAATTCAACCGAATCAGTTCCCGGTACTCAGGTGCAAGGATGCATCCGATCCTGCGTATCGCACGGCCCCATTACGGCGTTGATTATGCTGCTTCACGCGGAACGCCCATTGTGGCCCTGGGTGATGGCAGGATAACCGAAGTTGGATGGCATGGCGGATATGGCAGGTTCATCAGTATCCGCCACAACAGCGTCTATACCACTACCTATGCTCACCTGTCGGGTTATGCTTCAGGAATCAGAACAGGTGCACAGGTGAGGCAGGGTGAATTGATCGGATATGTTGGAAGCAGCGGACTTTCGACCGGCCCTCATCTCGATTTCCGGGTTTACAAAAACAACAAGCCAACCGATCCGCTGAAGATGGAATCACCGGCAACCGACCCTGTGCCGGCAGCCGGTATGACGAGGTTCAGAAAAACCTCGGAGGCAATGAAGCTGAAGCTGGATTCAATCCGCTGAGAAGGAAGGCTAGTACAGCACAGCTGAAACCAGTTCAACTTTTTCTTTTAACACGCTGATGCCTCCGTTAACAGCGAATTTGTCCATTCTCACCAACCCTTTCCCCGGACAATAATATTCCTGGTAAACCTCTGAGTTGGGATACGTCATGGTATAATGGTAACATGAAAAAGTTCCCATCGGAACGGTGACGGTTTCATTCACAGAAACAACGGTTACGTTAACCCCATCGGTAGTTACGTACTGCGTACCTGCAGGTACCGGATACTTGTAGTAAAGGATCGCTATTCCGCTTGTACTCTTGGTGGGGTTCATGAACCAGAGTCCATCTGATTTGTTTTTCATGATGGATACCAACGCATCATCGTAGCTCACCCTGGACCAGGTCTCGCCGAGAATTATCGTGTCTCCGATAACTTTGTTAAAATGGCTGGAAATGACAGTATCCATGCGTGTTGTTTTGTAGGTCCAGGTATTTCCGGTTTTCAGCGGGAACAGATCGGGGACTACTACAGGGTCCTCCGTTGAGCTTTTTTTCGAGCATCCAAGCAGTACAACAAACAATAAAGGAATCAGCATTAAATTTCTGGTCTTCATTTTTAACAGTTTTTTAAAGTTATTTTTCAGAGGATTCGGATAATCTTTTCACAGCCGGACATTGATCTGCAGCATCATACCACCGGCATTTTGGTTTACAGGAGGAGCAGATGTTCACGGGTTGGTTATTCTTCACATGGTTTGCCCATGCAGGGTCAGCCAGTATAGGGCGTCCGAGGGCAACGAAATCGGCGAGGTTGTTTTCGACCAGGTAGGCGGCCCGCTCCGGCGTTTTAATCTCATTAACCACAATCACAGGGACCTTGATCATGGACTTCACAACAGTACCGCTGTAAACAATCCAGTTGTATTCAAACTCCTTTGGGGGTCGCGGAAGGTTCTGAAGGCTACCACCGTGGGAGACATGAAGCAGGTCAACGCCTTGTGATTCCAGGTACTTTGCGATCTCAACACCATCATCGAGCTGTGGTGAATTGGCTCCCATCCGGTAGCCGATGATGAAAGCCGGACCGCATGCCATCCGTATGCCGTGAATAATGTCGGTAGCAAGTTTCAATCTTCCCACAAGCGTGCCACCGTATTCATCCTCCCGGTTATTGAACATGGGAGAGGCAAACTGGTTGAGCAGGTAGCCATGCGCTCCGTGCAGCTCCACACCCTCGAAGCCGGCACTTTTTGCCCTTACCGCAGCCGCAATAAAATCTTCACACAATGTTTCAATCTCAGACGTTGTGAGTGCCTGCGACCTGGGGTTCTTCTCATCCGCAGAGGGTCCCTTGCAAACCGGAAAAACACTCTCCGGTGTTACCAGTCCGGCATGGTGTATCTGGATCAATGCCAGGGCTTCGCCTTCCTTTATGGTGGTGGCTATGGTGGCCATTCCGGGAATAAACTGATCATTCCACAACCCGAGCTGGTACGGTGCCAGGCGGCCATCTTTCTGCACTGCAGTGGCCTCCACAATCACGATGCCGGCTCCGCCAGCGGTACGTTGGGTATAATGACGAATATTTTTCCCGGTAACAATTCCATCTGCACCAGTAAAATGCGGAGTTACCATCGGCGGGAGTACCACCCTGTTCTTAATGGGATTTCCATTTAAAATGTATTCAGAAAATAATCCGGACATTGGAGAGGTTGTATTTACCGGGTAAAAGGATGTTCATTTTTCCACATTTTCCATATCAGAAAGACCGGAAATAGAAACCATGGGGCATTGGCCAGCGTAACAATGAAAACCGAAGAGGTGGCATGGGGGCCCCAATATTCCTCGCTCATAATGATGAAAACGTTGGTGAAGAGTATGGATGAATAGATAAATGTCGGTATACGAATCCACTCTTTTCCTTTGATGAAGGCATAAATCGCTGCAAGATAGTAGGGACCAAAGAAGAGTACGTCGAGCCAGATGGTTGCTTTCCACCAGGTTGGTCGTGCCCATTGAAGCGGATCGAAACTCGAACCCCACCAATGTACCATATCCACCAGGAATGGAAGAGGCCAGAGAGGGTAGGTGAAATTATTGGGATCTTTGATTACAAGTTGTTCAAGGTCAACTATATAAGTAATATAAAAAAGATTCAAAAAGAAAAAGGCCAGGTATATGTAGTCAATTTTACGCTCTTTGAGCGGTATAATTTGTCGCATCCGGGGAAATATTTTGTCTGGAATTAATTTTCTGTAAAAATAGTAAGATTCTTCTTTTTACGCGCAGTTTTTGCCATTTGTTTAGCAATTGCGAGTCTGAATCCGGGGAGGTTTGAGATCCATGCGCCGATCTGAACTGAAATGCCTGAATAAACCAGCGGTCTTGGGCGAACAACAAGCTTCACCAGTTGCCGGGCCACATCTTCCGGATTTTTGGGTTTGGTAAAAATAGCTGCCAGGGCATTCTGCTTCGTCTCCATCAGCAGATCCTGCTCAACCACGCCAATCCTGGAATCTGGTCGTGAATCGGTTTTTATGTAGCCGGGATAATACTCACTCACAACAATCCCGGTGTCTGCCCATTCGGCCTGCACGGTTCGGGTCCAGGCAGAGAAGGCGGCTTTGGAACAGACATACGGAGCATAAAACGGGATACCCATCATGAATCCGGGCGAACCAATATTAATAATGTGCCCTCCCCCCTGCCGTCTCATTTGCCTCACTGCCTCCTGGGTAGCGGCCACCGGACCGGTAAGATTTGTCCGGAAAGCCTGCATCAGGTCTGCAGATGTCACAATATCAGATAACGAAACAATGATGCTGGCAGCGTTGTTGATCAGTACGTCGATGCGTCCGTAATGTTCCACTACCCTCGCGATCATCTGTCTGGCCGCTGTTTCATCGGCAATATCAACGGTCACGACCAGCGGATCATGCATTTTTGCTGACAAGGCATCCAGCCGTTCTTTGCGGCGCGACGCGATGGCAACCCTTGCTCCTGCTGCATCCATGGCAAGCGCCGTGGCATTTCCGATGCCTGAACTGGCCCCGGTAACCAGGACGACTTTTTGGTTCAATATATTCATGGGGATCCGTAAGTTTCGGAGTTCAAAAGTAAGAATATTGTCCCGGATTCTTTAAAATTCATTACGTTTGTGTTGATTTCAAATCTGTCGCTCATGAAACGGATGATTTTTATTTTGATTTCGGGTTTGCTCTTACTTTCGCTGGCAGATTGTACGATAAAACTCGATCTCAATGACAACAAGGTTAACGACACCTCAATTTTATCGGTTATGAAAAAGCATTTCGGAAAGGTCGATAACAAGGATGTATGGTTATATACGCTGACCAATCCCAGTGGAATAATCGTTAAGATCACAAACTATGGCGGCATCATCACATCCATCATCTGTCCGGACAAGAATGGAAAACCGGGAGATATTGTGCTTGGCTACGACAGTCTGAAGGATTACCTTGCCAACAATCCCTATTTCGGCGCCATCGTTGGCCGGTATGCAAACCGTATCGCTGCCGGGAAATTCACGCTGAACGGGAAAGCTTACACCCTTGCGGTGAACAATGGTAAAAACAGTCTTCACGGAGGGTTGAAAGGCCTCGACAAGGTGGTTTGGCAAGCCAGCGAATTCACCGACAGCACGAAAACTGGTCTTGTGCTCTCGTACCTGAGCAAAGACGGCGAAGAGGGTTATCCGGGCAACCTGAAGGTGAAGGTCACTTATACCCTGACCGAAAACGATGAACTCATCACTGTAATTGAAGCTGAGTCTGACAAAGCCACGCCGGTTAATTTATGCAATCATACCTATTTCAACCTGGCAGAAGCAGATACCAATATCCTCGGTCATATTCTTACACTTGTGGCTGACAGGTACACTGCGGTAAACGATGAGTTGATCCCTACAGGTGTGCTCCCATCGGTTACAGGAACGGCTATGGATTTCAACACCTCGGAAACGATCGGAGAACGGATGGACCTGGTAAAGGGAGGTTACGACCACAACTACGTGTTAAGAAAAAAAGCCGGGAACTTATCTGTTGCCGCTCAGCTCTACGATCCCAAAACAGGACGACAGGTAGAAATCTTCACAACACAGCCCGGTCTGCAATTTTATTCGGGTAATTTTCTCGACGGGACCATCCGGGGCAAAAAAGGGAAGGTTTACAAAAAACATTACGGTTTGTGTCTGGAAACCCAGCACTTTCCGGATTCACCCAATCAGTCTTCATTCCCGAATACGATCCTGAACCCAGGGCAGAAATTCAAAGAAACCACCATCTACCGGTTTTCCACCCTGAAATAACAAATTCTGCAAACCATCCCGGTACGCTCTGCCGGTTAACCTTTAATACCTGTTCGGCACAAAGGTCTGTTCAGCCATTGGCGGGCGAACATAAGCCTTATCACGCTCCAGCGGAGGAAGGATGATCTCTTCGCGCGGAACCTCCTCGTAAGGTACCAGGCTCAGCAGGTGGCTGATGCAGTTAAGCCGCGAACGCCGCTTATCGTCGGCTTCGACCACATTCCAGGGCGACTGTTTGGTGTCGGTATAGGAAAACATGTCGTCCTTGGCTTTTGAGTATTCCACCCATTTCTGTCTTGATTCAACATCCATCGGACTGATTTTCCACCGGCGTGTAGGATCGTCGATACGTTGCAGAAATCTTTTCTCCTGCTCTTTATCGCTTACTGAGAACCAGTATTTCACGAGCATTATCCCGGAGCGGATCAACATGGTTTCAAAGTTCGGACAGGAGCGCAGGAAATCCCAGTATTGTGCTTCGGTACAAAATCCCATGACCCTTTCAACACCAGCCCGGTTATACCAGCTGCGGTCGAACAACACCATCTCTCCTGCGGCCGGAAGGTGGGTGACATAACGCTGAAAATACCATTGTGTCTTCTCCTTCTCGGTGGGAACACCAAGCGCTACTACCCGGCAAATGCGGGGATTGAGCGTTTCGGTGATCCGTTTGATTGCCCCGCCTTTTCCGGCAGCATCGCGGCCTTCAAAGAGAACAACAACCCGCAGACCTTTGTATTTGATCCACTCCTGGAGTTTTACCAGTTCCACCTGGAGTTTTACCAGTTCCTCCTCATAATACCGGCGGGGTAGTTTCTCACTGCCTTCATCCTCAGGATCATGTGATACTGCGATCGGATTTTTTGAGTCTTCCGGATTCACATTTTTTTCAGCATCCTGGGTTTTACTCTTTTTCTTCTCTTTTTTGTCCTTGTGTCCCATGATCGTGTTATTAAATGAGAATTATTGATTTAACAGGATTTCCTTAACCCCGTCGGAGACCTCTGCAAGATAAAATACAGGGGTGAGTCCGGTTTTGTTTTGATAGACTTCGCTCACTTGCGTGATGAATTGATCCACAACATCTTCCTTCACCAGATTTACGGTGCAGCCACCGAAGCCTGCACCGGTCATTCTGGCGCCAAGTACGCCATTGATTTTCTGCGCCTCTTCCACCAGGGTATCCAGTTCAATCCCCGTTACTTCGTAGTTGTCGCGAAGCGATTCATGAGAAGCATTCATCAGAACGCCGAACTGATGCAGGTCTCCCTTTTGTAGACACGATACGGCATTCAGCACACGCAGATCTTCCGACACCACATGGCGGGCTCGTCTGCGGATGAGCTCATCCGGGATGAGGTCCTGTTCCTTGAAGAACTCCATGAAATTAATTTCGCCAAGCCTGGAAACCGGACGAATGCGGTCGAGGTATGACACCGCCAGCTGGCATTCGGCTACACGTTCGTTGTATTTGGAGTCGGCGAGACCTCTTTTCTTACCCGTATTGATGATCACCAGCGTAAAACCTTTGAGTTCAAGGGGCACGCATTTGTATTCCAGGGTATGGCAATTCAGGAAGAGCGCCTGATCCTTTTTGCCCATGCCAACTGCAAACATATCCATGATGCCACAGTTCACCCCGATAAACTGGTTTTCGGCACGTTGCGCAAGCTTTACCAGGTCGATCATTTCAAGGTGGTCTGCAGAAAGCATGGTTTTCAACGCAAAGGCAGTAACCATTTCGATGGAGGCCGAGGAGGATAGTCCGGCGCTTCCCGGTATATCACCTGAATACAACATCTCGAAACCGGGTACCAGGATATCCAGTTGCCGGAACTGATCGATAATGCCGAGCGGATAGTTGATCCAATGGTTTTCCACCTTTTTCGAAATGTCATCCAGGAGGATATCGCCTTTGTACGATTCATTCTGAGAAGCCAGCCTGATGCGGTTATCAGCCGTAGGCCGGATGAACAGGTAGGTGCCGAATTGCAGTGCGCATGGGAGAACGAAGCCGCCATTATAATCTGTATGCTCACCAATCAGGTTCACCCTTCCGGGAGCAAAAAAAAGCCTGGGTTTGTCTGTAGCGTTCCCATACAAATCAACAAAATGTTTATGAAGCGTATTTAAATCGATCATTTTACTGTGTTGTAATTATTATAGTATGCCGAAATTAAACATAAAATCAATTGCCTCCATAAGGCACGGCAGAAAACACCCCAAAGGAACCAACTTTGATATTAATTCGGTAATTTCGCGACTCAAAATATCGTGCAATGAACCGTATCTTCTCCATTTCGCTGCTCCTTCTTCTTTTTCTTACACATATCGCAGGTTTCGCTCAGGAGCTGAATAAGTTTGATCTTAACGGCGAGTGGAAATTCCGCAAGGCAGGCTCATCGGATTGGCTTCCGGCACATGTACCCGGGGTGGTTCAGCTCGACCTGATGAACAACAAAGCGATACCTGACCCCTATTACCGCGATAATGAGTCAAAAGTTCAGTGGGTGGGTGAGATCGGATGGGAGTACCAGAAAACCTTCAATTATGATAAGGAAAATTATGCTTCACGACATATCGAACTCGTTTGCAAAGGCTTAGACACCTATGCAAATGTTTTTGTGAATGATTCGCTGGTGGTTGTAGCCGACAATATGTTCAAGGACTGGACCACGGAGGTGAAGCGTTACCTGCGCGTCGGGGCAAATACCATCAGGATACAGTTTCCATCTGTGGTTGGTGAGAACAAGTGGAGATACAGCCAGCTCAGGTACAAACTTCCGGGCGACGAAAAGGTTGTGTCGCGGAAGGCTGCCTATCAGTATGGCTGGGATTGGGGGCCCACGCTGATCACCAGCGGGATCTGGCGTCCGATCTACCTTAACCAATGGAACTACGCCAAGGTGCTGGGAGTGCAGTTTGTTCAGAAAAAGCTGACTGACACCCTCGCCGTGATGTCGGCAATTTTCACCATTCTGGCCGACAAACCCGATACCGCGGAGATCAAGCTCTTTGGAGATTCCACCTTGATTTTCAAACAGCCGGTAATTCTCCGCGCAGGGCCCAACCTTATCCGGGGCGACTTTGCTATTGGTCATCCCGAACGGTGGTGGCCAAATGGGATGGGGAACAGCACACTTTACAACTTTAACTGGCAGGTTGACATTCAGGGAAAGGCAATCGGAAAAGGTCACCAGCGGGTTGGATTGAGAACCATCGAGCTCATCCGCGACCCTGATTCAACAGGACGTTCCTTCTATTTCAAGGTGAACGGCATTCCCTGTTTTGTGAAGGGAGCCAATTATATTCCACAGGATAACTTCCTGCCCCGGGTATCGGATTCTACATACACCACGCTGCTCAATGATGTGAAGGAAGCCGGAATGAATATGCTTCGTGTTTGGGGAGGCGGCATTTATGAAAATGACATCTTTTATGATCTCTGCGATCAGAATGGGATCATGGTGTGGCAGGATTTTATGTTTGCCTGTGCCATGTACCCTGGCGGCAAGGATTTTTTGAGCAGCGTACGCGACGAAGTGATCCAGAACATTGTCAGGCTGCGCGGTCACCCCAGCATTGCCTTATGGTGCGGCAACAATGAAATAGACGAAGGATGGAAGAACTGGGGCTGGCAGAAACAATATGGATACAGCAAGGAGGATTCAACAGAGATCCACCGGATATATCGTACAATTTTCAATGAAATTATCCCTAACGGCATCCGGCGTTTCGATACGCTCCGGCCCTATATCCCCTCCTCTCCGCTCAACGGATGGGGCCGGCCGCAGAGCCTCACCGATGGGGACATGCATTATTGGGGTGTATGGTGGGGAAAGGAGCCTCTGGCAAACTATCAGAAAAAGATCCCCCGCTTTATGTCAGAATTCGGATTCCAGGGTTTTCCGGATCCTTCTACCATTGAAAAGATCACCCTGCCGACAGACAGAACGTTGGGGTCACCCGTGATGAAAGCCCATCAGAAACATCCGGTTGGCTACGAAACCATCGACGAATATCTGTTGCGCGATTACCGGAAGCCAAAGGATTTTGATTCCTACAACTACGTAAGTCAGTTATTGCAGTCTGAAGGAATGTCGGTTGCCATTCAGGCGCACCGGAGGGCGAAACCGATTTGCATGGGAACCATGTACTGGCAGCTGAACGATTGCTGGCCTGTGGTTTCGTGGTCGTCGCGGGATGGTTATGGAAAGAAGAAGGCCTTATGGTTTGAGGTTGAGAAGCAGTACAGAAAAATCCTTATCTCGCCGGTTGTTGAAAATGATCGCGTGAAAGTTTACATCTCTTCAGATCAGAATTATCTTGAAAAAGGTACCATGAAACTAAAGATGTACGACTTCACCGGGAAGGTGTTGCTGGATGAAATGTATTATGTTGATATTCCTGCCAACACGAGTGAAGTTTACTACGATACGCTGCAGTCGGGGTTACTGGCCGGAATAGACCCGAAAAATGTCGTTTTTTCAGCCAGGTTGGCCGGATTGAACGGTTTGCTTTCAGAAAACAACCTCTATTTTGCCGATCCCGTTGCGCTGAATCTCCCTAAACCAACCACCGTATTAAGGGCGTTTAAGATTCCTGAAGGTTATAAAATTCAGATCGTCACCGACTTTATGGTGAAGAACGCGATGCTCCAATCTTCTGTCCCGGGCGAGTTTAAAGACAACTATTTTGATATCCTGCCGGGTGAAATCTATGAGGTACTTTTCTATACCACTGTAAACGATCCCAAGCTCACCGAAAAGATCCAAATTAAATCTCTGGTAGATTCCTATTAATGATATGCCGAAAACCCTCTGGTTACTTGCCTTTACACTTTTGCTGCCATTCACCGCGAAAACGCAAAAATGGGATCTCGCCGTGATGACTTTTAACATCCGGCTGAACAACCCTGATGACGGTATCTACGCCTGGCCGCTGAGAAAACCGATCGTTGCAGAGATGCTGAATGAAACAAAGCCGGATGTCATTGGTTGCCAGGAGGTGCTTAAAGACCAGCTGACAGACCTTACCCGGTTGTTGAAAACCTATGCATCCGTTGGTGTGGGGCGTGAGGACGGGAAAGAGGCGGGAGAATTTTCTCCGATTTTTTACAATGTTCTTCGTTTCAAATTGAAAGATTCGGGCACCTTCTGGTTGTCTGAGACTCCAGAAGTACCCGGTTCAAAATCGTGGAATACGGCCTGTACGAGAATCGTTACCTGGGCCAAACTCAAAGACAGTTTTTCGGGAAAGACGCTGTTTTTCTTCAATACACATTTCGATCATATGAGTGTGCTGGCCAGAAACGAATCCGCCAGACTACTGCTATCTGCGATCCAGCAGATTGCCGGTAAACACAAGGTTATCGTTACCGGTGATTTCAATGATACCAGGCGGAGCGAGATGTATGACATACTTACCGGGTCGGCAACCGCGAAACCGCTTATGAACACCGAGCGAATCTCGCGCAACGAACCTGCTGGTCCTGACTACACCTTCATCGGCTTCCCGTTTCAGCCGGAACCCGCCAATACCATCGATTTTATCTTTTGCCAAAACCTGTCGGGTATCGTAGTGAAGTCACACCAGGTGATCACCTTCAATCTCAACGGGAAATATCCTTCTGATCATCTTCCGGTGCTGACTCGATTTGAAATCCTGCAAACAAAAAAATAATATGCAAAAACCCAATGTCTTTTTCCTTGCACTCCTGTTATTCTTTACGGTTACGGGCTTGTGCCAGGAGCCGTTTTCTCCTGCAAGTCTGGTGAACCCGATGATCGGCACAGGCGGACACGGGCATACGTTCCCGGGAGTGTCTGTTCCTTTCGGGATGGTTCAGTTGAGTCCGGATACACGACTCGATGGCTGGGATGGTTGTTCGGCCTACCACAATTCAGATTCGGTAATTTACGGATTCAGTCATACCCATTTGAGCGGCACGGGTTGTTCGGATTATGGAGATATCCTCCTGATGCCGGCTATCGGCCCCGTAAAACTTGCGGGATATGGCTACAAGTCCACCTTCAACAAAATGAGTGAAGCAGCAACACCGGGATTTTACCGGGTAACTCTGAATAAACCCAACATCCTGGTCGAACTCACGGCAACCGCCAGGACCGGGATGCACTGTTACACCTTTCCGGCTTCCGATTATGCTTCGATAATCCTGGATCTCGTGCACCGCGACAAGGTGCTGGAATCCGGGATGAAAATCGTAAACAACAGCGAAATTGAAGGTTTTCGCGTGTCTCAGGCATGGGCTTCGCGGCAAATGGTTTATTTTGTAGCAAAGTTTTCCAAACCGTTCAGTTCGTATATCATCGAATCGAATGGAGAACCCCTTGCATCAGGTATCAGGGAAGCCAGCGGAACCAATCTTCGTGCAGGTTTTCGGTACCTGACAGAGACCGGTGAAACCATCCTTGTGAAGGTAGGCATCTCGGGGGTAAGCATCGACGGGGCAAGAAAAAACCTTGAGGCGGAGAACAGCGGATGGGATTTTGCCAGGGTGAAAAGTGATGCGATGGCTTTATGGAATAAGGAGCTGGGAAAAATAAAGATCGAAGACGGCTCTCCTGCACAGATGACGGTCTTTTACACCGCACTCTATCATGCCATGCTGCAGCCCAATATTTACAACGACGTCGACGGTCAATACCGGGGAAGGGACCTGAAGGTGCATCAGACTGACGGATTCGATTATTATACAGTGTTTTCACTCTGGGATACCTACCGTGCGGCCCACCCGCTTTATACCATCATCGACCAGAAGCGTACAGTCGATTTCATAAAGACCTTCCTCAGGCAGTATGACGAAGGAGGAACGCTGCCGGTGTGGGAACTTTCCGGTAATGAAACCGGTTGTATGATCGGGTATCATGCCGTTCCTGTAATTGCCGATGCTTATCTGAAAGGGATCACCGGTTTTGATGCAGAAAAAGCGCTCACAGCGATGAAACATAGCGCCGAACTCGACCACCTCGGCCTCAAATTCCTCAAAACCAAAGGCTACATTCCCGGCGACCAGCAAGGCGAGTCGGTATCGAAAACACTTGAATACGCCTACGACGACTGGTGTATTGCAACAATGGCCAAAGCCATGGGACGCGACGATGATTTCAAAACGTATATCCGCAGGGCTCAGAATTACAAGAATATTTTCGATCGTTCCACCGGTTTCATGCGTGCCAAAATGAATGAAACCTGGCTTACCCCGTTCGATCCTGCCGAGGTTAACTTCAATTATACGGAAGCCAATGCGTGGCAGTACAGCTTTTATGTTCCCCAGGACCTCGATGGGCTGATGATTCTGCTGGGTGGGCGTGAGCGGTTTTCGAAGAAGCTTGATGCACTCTTCAGCGCCGACTCAAGGACCACAGGCCGCGATCAGGCCGACATCTCGGGATTGATAGGCCAGTATGCCCACGGCAATGAACCAAGTCACCACATGGCCTACCTTTACGACTATGCGGCTGAACCCTGGAAGACACAGGCGCTGGTACACCGGATCTGCAAGGAGTTTTATCTTGATCAGCCCGACGGATTGATCGGCAATGAAGATTGCGGACAGATGTCCTCGTGGTTTGTTTTGAGCAGCCTCGGCTTTTACCCGGTAACACCCGGATCTGAAGTTTATGCTATCGGGACGCCCCTGTTCCCCAGGGCTACGATAAAGCTGGAGAATGGAAAATCATTTGTGGTGCGCGCCAACCGGCTGAGTGAAACCAACTTTTACATTCAGTCGGCCACGTTAAACGGCAGACCCTACTCGAAAAGTTACGTGAACCACAGCGAGCTGATGAAAGGAGGTGAACTGGTTTTCAATATGGGTTCTGAACCCAACAAAGCCTGGGGTATCGGAGCCGGTGATTTCCCATCCACAAGGATTACCGCCAACCAGATCACTCCGGTACCTTCGGTGGAAAAAGGAGAACGCACATTCCTTGATTCCACCGTCGTTTCGCTCTCCTGTCCGGCGGGCGGAGTAATCATCCGGTACACCCTGGATGGCAGGGAACCAAACCTCAAATCGAGCGTTTATCAGCACCCTTTCGTATTTCGCAAGAACACGACATTGCGGGCAATTGCCGTAAAACCCGGACTACCACCCAGTGATCCGATCAGGGCAGAATTCATCCAAATACCGAAAAACAGGAAGATCACACTGAACACTGCCTGTGCCGGTCAATACAATGGCGGAGGAAACCTGGCGCTCATCAATGGTATTCGCGGGGGAGAGAATTTCCGGACGGGGAATTGGCAGGGTTATGAAGGGGTGGATGTGGATGCGGTCATTGATCTTGGCACAGAACAGCCCGTTCACAGGCTTTCATTCAGTGCCTTGCAGGATCAGGATTCATGGATATTCATGCCGGTAACCGTGACTTTTTCCATTTCCGGCAACGGAGTTAACTTCCGGGAGATAGGCATGGTGGAAAACAACACGGATGAACATGCCGCCGGAACCGTGCTCAGGGATTACAGACTTGAGCTGAAGCCGGTGAAGGCGCGATACATCCGTGTGGTGGCGAAGAACCGCGGAACTTGTCCCGAATGGCACCTTGGCGCAGGGAAAAAAGCATGGATATTTGCCGACGAGATCACCATTGAATAATTTGCGAAACAGGATTCACGAAAGAGCGCTTTATATATGGCGAACAGCAAAGTAAAATCAGACCTTATTCTGCTTCTTGCAGCCGCCATCTGGGGATTTGCTTTCGTTTACCAGCGAATGGGAATGGAATATGTTGGCCCCTTTACCTATACCGGTGTGCGCTTTGCACTTGGAGCGGTGATCCTCCTCCCCTTTTTGTATTTCCGCGCCAGGAGAACAGAGCCCCTCATCCATGCCAGACATCCCGCCGACCGTCGTAAAATACTAATGGGAACCCTGATGACGGGGCTCTTCCTCACCGGAGGCGTCACCTTTCAGCAGGTAGGCCTTCAAACCACAACCGCCGGGAAGGCTGGTTTTATAACCGGTTTGTATGTCGTACTCGTGCCCATTGCAGGTTTATTGTTCGGGCAGCGTTCAACGATGTTTATCTGGGCAGGCGCCGTTCTTTCGCTTACCGGTTTATACCTGTTAAGCATTACCGATGGATTTCACCTGGCTGCGGGAGACAAACTCGTGCTGGTATGTGCCGTCGTTTTTACATTTCACGTGCTTTTCATTGCCTGGCTCTCACCGCTGATGGACTCCTTCCTGCTAGCCATCATTCAATTTGCCATCTGCGCCATCATAAACCTCTCGCTTGCTTTCTCCCTTGAGATCGTTACCCTTCACACGATCCTCCAGGCCTGGATACCGATCGCCTATGGCGGAATATTGTCGGTGGGGATCGCCTACACCCTGCAGGTAATTGCGCAGAAAACCGCCCACCCCGCCTATGCCTCTATAATCCTCAGCCTGGAAGCGGTATTTGCCGTACTTGGAGGATGGATGATCCTGCACGAACAGTTGACCGTCCGGATGCTTATCGGATGTGGACTGATGCTTTCAGGGATGGTTGTCGTACACTTTAAGGAATCGAAATGGTGAAAAATTATTAATTTGAAATATATGAAACTCACCGTGCTCCTGTTGTGTCTGGTGGCTCTTTCCGGCCATGCACAGACCGTGGATTTCAATACCTGGTTCTTCCCAAGGACCCTGCGCGTTGATTACCTCCTTGCCGGCGATTCACGGTCGGAGACTGTATTTTTCAGCCAGATGAAGGAAGAGCCCTTCTGGGGCGGTCCGCATGTAAACCTCGTCGATCCTTTCGGCTATGGGAGCTACCGTTATAGTGCTTCCGACTCTGCCACCGGGATGCAGTTGTTTTCCCGCGGATTTAGCACGCTTTTTCAGGAGTGGAGGGGAACACCGGAGGCAAATTCACTCAGGCGCGCCTTTCCCATGACGGCCGTTTTGCCATTCCCCAAAAAAACCATCCTCTTCACCATCGAAAAGCGTAACTATGAAACCAACCAGTTCGAGCATATTTTCCAACGATTGATCAATCCCGAGGATTATTTTATTAATGCCGAGAATGTTCACCGGTTGACGGTTGACAAACTGGTCGATTCAGGCGATCCCGCCAACCATGTCGACATTGCCTTTCTTGCCGAGGGTTACACTCCTGAGGAGTTGCCGAAATTTGTGACGGATGCCCGCAACATGGCAGATTACTTTCTATCGGTGGCGCCCTTTTCGGAAAACCGCCACAAGTTCAGCTTTTACGCGGTATCCTCGCCATCCGATGAGTCGGGAGTTACGGTTCCCGGCCAGGATATCTATGTGAATACCAGCATTGGAAGCGCTTTCTACACTTTCGACATGGACCGGTACTTAACCACCTCAAACACCAAATCGGTTTATGATATTGCAGCGAATGTTCCGTATGATGCCATTTTCGTACTGGTCAACAGCAAGCGCTACGGCGGTGGCGGGTTCTACAACCATTACGCACAGGGAACCGTGGATCACCAGCTGTCGAAGGAGGTAGCCATCCATGAATTCGGCCATGAATTTGCCGGTCTGGCTGATGAATATTATTCCTCACAGGTAACCTATGCTGATTTTTACAATCTGAAGCTTGAACCATGGGAGCCGAATATCACCACCAACGTCGATTTTGCCGGCAAGTGGAAAGACCTCATTGCATCAGGAATCCCGATGCCCACACCACGCGAACCCGCCAACAAAGAGGTGGTAGGTATGTTTGAAGGAGGTGGCTATGTGAGCAAAGGCGTTTTCAGTCCGATGATGGACTGCCGGATGAAATCGAACGAAGCCAAAGGTTTCTGTCCGGCCTGCCAGCGTGCCATTGCAAGAATGATCAGGTTTTACTGTGATACGATCCCATGGTGATCCGGGGACTGATCTTCGATATCCGGCGGTTCACGGTGCACGATGGCCCCGGGATCCGTACCACGGTATTCTTTAAAGGCTGCCCGCTCACCTGCTGGTGGTGCCACAACCCCGAAAGTCAGGACTTCAAGAGTGAAAGATCAATTAAAAACCTGGTGTTGTCGGGCACGAAATTTCAACATTCAGAAACCACCGGAAATTTCATGACGGTTGACGAAGTAATGGCCGAAGTGCAAAAGGATGAGATTTTTTATGAGGAGTCGGGCGGCGGGGTAACTTTCTCGGGTGGTGAACCCATGATGCAGGAGCCATTCCTTCATGCCCTGCTGCAAGCCTCAAAAACCTTGGGATGGCACACGGCAGTTGACACATCCGGTTATGCCACACACAAAGCCATGGAGCACACCGCCCCGCTGGTGGACCTCTTCCTTTATGACGTCAAACTCATGAACGACGAACTTCACCGGAAATACACCGGCGTTTCCAACAAACCCATTCTTGAAAACCTTGAATTTCTTTACCGCTCGGGAAAAAACATCACGCTCCGCTTTCCTGTAATCCCTGGAATCACAGATACATACGACAACATTCAGCAGATCAAAACCCTGATTATCCGGTTACAAAGTCAACGCCCGGTGCCCATGGCTCATGGCTCACCATTAAGCATTCACCTCCTGCCCTACCACACCATCGCCAGGGATAAGTATCGAAGGTTTTGCAAAACAAATCAGCTTGAGGGAGTCCATGATCTTAAACAAGAGGCACTTGCCGGGTTGAAACAGGAGTTTGAGGAGATGGGACTTACCGTGAAGATTGGCGGATGATCGCAGAAGAAGGATCCGGCAGTGATAAAGATATATTTTTTCAACTCCTGTTATTTCCGATCTTCTCTTATTTTTGTAGTGTTCAATAGAACGACTGACGCTCTACCCTGCTCCGGTCATTAATATCTGAGGGAAACGACTGGCATCGGGGTGAGTTCATAAATTTACTATCCATGACCGATCGCGTAAAAAAACTGAGAGACCAGAGTCTGAAGGCCATCAACCGGATTTCGGCAGAACGGGCGGTATTGGTTACCGATTTTTACAAGTCTGTAACTCACCGGAATTTATCAATACCCATGGTTCGCGCACTCAATTTCGACTATATCCTTACCCACAAACATATCTGCATCAATGATGGAGAGCTGATCGTAGGAGAACGGGGACCAGCGCCAAAAGCCTGTCCGACCTACCCGGAAATATGCGTTCATTCGCCGGAAGACCTGGAAATTCTCGATAAACGTCAGAAGGTATCCTTCAAGGTTGATGAAGAGACCAGGCGGATCTATCATGAAAATATAACTCCGTACTGGCAGGGAAGAAGCAACCGCGACCTGATCATGGGTCAGGTTTCATCGGAATGGCTGGCGGCATACAAGGCGGGTGTATTCACCGAATTCCAGGAACAGCGGGCTCCGGGACATACCGTTGCGGGGAGTAAGATATATCGGAAAGGGATGCTCGATCTTATTGATGAGATTCATGACGTTTTGTTGCAACCCGGATTTCAGGATGATGCAGCCAGTTCTGCAAAACAGGAAGAACTGAAGGCCATGGAGATTTCTGCGAATGCACTGATAAAATTTGCAGAAAGACATGCAGGAACGCTTGAACAGCTTGCCGTTGTGGAGAAGAGCAGAAAACGAAAAAAGGAGCTTCTGGAAATGGCCGGGATCTGCCGCCATGTGCCTGCACACGCCCCACGCACCTTTCATGAAGCGCTTCAGTATTACTGGTTCGTCCATCTTGGGGTGATTACGGAGCTCAATCCGTGGGATTCATTCAACCCGGGCCGGCTCGACCAGCACCTCTATCCGTTCTATCGCCAGGGTATTGCCGACGGATCCCTTACCAGAGACAGGGCCATGGAGCTCCTTCAATGTTTCTGGATAAAATTCAACAACCATCCCGCACCGCCTAAAGTAGGCGTTACAGCCCTGGAAAGCAATACGTACACTGATTTCTGTCTGATCAACCTGGGGGGCGTTAAATCCGACGGATCGGATGCAGTGAATGAACTTACCTACATGCTGCTGGATGTGATCGAAAAAATGCGACTCCTGCAGCCGGGATCGATGGTACAGGTGAGTAAAATGAGCCCCGACAGGTTTATTTACCGGACGCTGAATATTACGAAAACCGGGTATGGCCAACCTTCCTTTTTCAATACAGATGCCATTGTTCAGGAGTTGCTCAGCCAGGGGAAATCGCTTGAAGATGCGCGCAACGGCGGAGCCAGCGGCTGTGTTGAAGCGGGTGCCTTCGGAACGGAAGCCTATATTCTCAGCGGATATTTCAACCTACCGAAAGTATTGGAAGTGACGCTCCACAACGGGATCGATCCGCGGACGGGAAAGATGATCGGCCTCCTGACCGGGGATCCGGCGACATTTTCCTCCTTCGATCAACTGATGCAGGCATTTCAAAAACAGTTGAACCATTTCATCAGGATCAAGATCGAAGGGAACAACACGATCGGAAAGATCTTCGCCGAAAAGATGCCTGTGCCTTTCTTATCGCTCATTATCGATGATTGTATTACAAACGGTACCGATTACAATGCCGGCGGTGCAAGATATAACACAACCTATATCCAGGGTGTTGGTCTGGGTACGATAACCGATTCCCTTACCGCCATCAGACATCATGTTTTTGACCGGAAATTGGTTTCGATGAGTGGTCTGATGCGAGCCGACGATCAGAATTTCAAGGACTTTGAGGAGCTGCAACTCGAACTTGTTTACCATACGCCGAAATATGGCAACGACGAAGATTATGCCGATGATCAGGCCCGGCTTGTGTTTGAACTCTTTTACGCGGCGGTTAACGGTCAGGCCAATGCAATCGGCGGAACCCACCGCATCAACCTGCTGCCTACAACCTGTCATGTTTATTTTGGCAGCGTTACCGGCGCCACTGCCGATGGACGCAATGCCTGGCAGCCGCTTTCCGAAGGCATCTCACCCGTGCAGGGTGCTGACCGCAAAGGTCCGACAGCAGTGCTCAAATCGGCGGCAAAAATAGACCATATCCGCACCGGTGGAACCCTGTTGAACCAGAAACTATCCCCCGATTTTTTTGAGGGTGATGAGAGTATTCACAAGATGTCCTCCCTCATTCGAAGTTACTTCAGGATGGATGGTCACCACATTCAATTCAACGTTGTTTCAGCCGATACACTTCGCGATGCCCAGCAACACCCTGAACTTTACCGCGACCTGATTGTTCGCGTGGCAGGTTATAGCGATTATTTCAATGACCTTGGCGAAGATCTTCAAAATGAGATTATAAAAAGAACTGAACATTATTCCATATGAAAAAAACTGCGTTGACATTATTCCTGCCGCTGTCCTTTTTATTTTTTCCAATCCTTCTCCTTTCACAGAATTCATTACCGGTCACTCCAGGTAGCGTCAGTTCATTGACCAGGACAAAAGACGGGATCCTTTTAAAAACCGAACGCGCTACCATGTTGATCACGGCCTATTCCCCCACCCTGATCCGGTTCAGGATGGTACCGAAGGAATTTGCAAGGGATATATCCTACGCCGTGATTCAGAAACCTTCAGGAACATTCAAAGAGGTAAAGGTCACGAACGAAGGATGGGAATTTGCGACCGACTCACTGGTATTTTTCGTTGGGAAGTCACCGCTAAACATCAGGATATCAAACATCAATGGAAAGGTTTTATGCGAAGATTACAAGGCCTTTTCCTACACCTGGCTCGGCACTGAGGTTACCTGCTACAAAAAGCTTTTTGCCGATGAAAAATTCATCGGGCTGGGTGAAAAAACGGGTAACCTCGACCGCCGGGGAGGGAAATATGAGATGTGGAATTCAGATGTGCCCGCCTATGGAATAAATGACGACCCGCTTTACGTAAGCATCCCGTTCTACATGGGAATCCATGGCAAACTCACCTATGGCATCTTTTTCGACAACACCTTCCGGAGTCAGTTTGACTTTGCCGCTTCAACCGACAACCAGTTTTCCCGATTTTCCGCGGCAGACGGTGAAATGAATTACTACTTTTTCGGGGGATCTACCATTGCCGGCATTATCGGGGAGTACACCTGGCTCACTGGTCGCATGAAGATGCCGCCGCTCTGGAGCCTCGGCTATCAGCAGAGCCGGTGGAGCTATTTTCCCGATACGGAGGTACTCGGACTGGCACAGAAATTCCGTGATAAGAAGATTCCCTGCGATGTGATCTATCTCGACATCGATTACATGGACTCCTATAAAATATTTACCTGGAACAAAGAGCGGTTTCCGCAGCCTAAAGAGATGATCAGGAACCTAAACGGAATGGGATTTCATATCGCAACCATCGTGGACCCGGGAATAAAAATTGATTCAGGTTATTTTGCTTACAATGAAGGTATTGCGAACGACTATTTTGCAAAATATCCCACGGGTGAATTTTATACTGGCAGTGTGTGGCCCGGGAGATGTCATTTTCCCGATTTTACGAAGGAACCCGTGCGAAAATGGTGGGGTAATTCATTTAGCCGCCTTATTGAACCCGGCGTAGAGGGTTTCTGGAACGACATGAACGAACCCAGCGCGTGGGGACAAAATATACCGAATATCGTTCAATTTGATTACGACGGTCAAAAAAGCACCATTGCCAGAGCGCACAACATTTATGGCCTCAACATGGCCAGGGCCACCTGCGAGGGAACAACAGCCTTGTTGAACGGCAAACGTCCGTTCGTGCTGACACGTGCAGGTTATGCCGGCATTCAGCGCTATTCTGCCGTATGGACAGGCGACAACGAAGCAACAGACGAGCACATGCTTGCATCGTGCAGACTGGTGAACAGTATGGGTTTGTCAGGCGTTTCGTTCGTAGGTCCTGACCTGGGCGGTTTCATTGGCAACCCTTCAAAAGAGCTCTATCAGCGCTGGCTGAACCTGGCGGTATTTACGCCTTTTTTCCGAAACCACTCGGCCTGGGATACCAAAGCCAAGGAACCCTGGTCGTTTGGAACCGACGCAGAGAACCTCTCCATCCGGTTGATATCCCTTCGTTACAAACTCCTCCCCTATATTTACTCGGCATTTTACCAGTCCACCCAAAGCGGTATGCCCGTTGCGCGAACCCTGGCAATAAACTATACCAACGACGAGAAGATCTGGTGGTGGAGCTATCAAAACCAGTACATGTTCGGCGACAACCTCCTTGTGGCTCCGGTTTCCTGTAACCAAAACTTTGCAAAGGTGTACCTGCCTGCCGGTAGCTGGTACAGAATGAGTACCGGAGAATTCTATCCGGGCAATACCGAAGTAACTGTTGATGCCCCCATCTCGGATCTTCCGGTATTTGTAAAAGCCTCTGCCATCATCCCCATGCAATCAGCCATCCAATATACTGATCAGAAACCTGAACCCACCCTGGAACTTCATGTCTACAAGGGGGATATGCCAAACTCCTTCGTTTATTATGAGGACGACGGAAGCTCCTATAATTTTGAAAAAGGGCAGTATTATAAAAGACTGATCAGCTACGAACCTGCCGCATCCCGGCTGATTTTCCAGCAACCGGAAGGCTCCTTTGTTTCGAAGTTTACTAAGGTCCGCCTGGTGCTGCATGGTTTTAATGACCTGATGACCATTAAGGTAAATGGCGGTGATGTGATGCTGAAACTTCAATCATCAGGAAGACGTGCCAGTGAGTTTCTGTTAAACAATGACAAATTCGAGGTCAGTCTATAAAATGCACGGAAGAGATCTGAAAATCTAAATTACTATGATTCAAATATTTAATTCATTTCCATCGCCTTCCCGTTTGTGGAGAGGTACCTGGTGGCTGTGTTTTCTGCTGCTGCTTCAGTTAAGTTCCTGTCACCCGGGTAACCATTTTATCTCCGACAGCACATATCGTGAAAAAGTGGAGAAACAGTTTGAGAAAAGGAAGACGGAAGCAGCCAGTCGCGCTGACCAGCTGTTCGGGGTATTTAATAACGACCTTTCCCTTACAGAGAAGGAGGCGTTGAAATTTCTGTATGCATATATGCCGCTCAGCGATCTGGCCGATTATGACGGTGAATTCTACCTCAGGAATGTCAGAGCATCCCTAGCTGCACGCGACACGTTTTCGTGGGGGAAACAGGTACCTGAGAAGCTTTTCCGGCATTTCGTACTTCCCGTCCGGGTGAACAACGAGAACCTCGACTCCTCCCGCTGGGTATTCTTTATGGAGTTGAAAGACCGCATAAAAAATATGCCGATGAAACAGGCGGTGCTGGAAGTAAACCACTGGTGCCGCGAAAAGGTAAGCTATCGCGGAACCGACGGCCGTACTTCGTCCCCACTGGCCACGGTAAAAACCGCCTATGGCCGTTGCGGTGAAGAGTCTACCTTTGCGGTGGCAGCCCTCCGTTCGGTCGGTATTCCGGCCAGACAGTGCTACACGCCGCGTTGGGCACATAGCGACGACAACCACGCCTGGGTAGAGGTGTGGGTGGATAGTTCGTGGCATTACATCGGTGCCTGTGAACCTGAAGCCGACCTGGATGTTGCCTGGTTTACCGGTCCGGCAAAACGGGCCATGCTTGTAAACACTAATGTTTTCGGAGCTTATGAAGGCCCTGAAGATGTTTTGGTGATGGATCCGCTCTTCACTCGCATCAATATCCTCTCAAACTATGCCGCCACCCGCCGGATTTATGCAAAGGTCACGGATGAAAACAGGAGAGCGCTCGATAGCGCCACCGTTGAATTTCAGTTGTATAATTATGCCGAATTTTATCCGTTGCACAAGACTTTCACCGATAAAAATGGAATCGCCTCCCTGCTTACGGGTTATGGCGACCTGGTCATCTGGGCTTCCAGGGGAGACAAATACGGTTTTCAGAAGGTTACCGTCAAACAAACCGACACTGCTGAAATTGTCCTTAACCTCACTGCCGGTAAGCAATATTCACTTGAATTAGACCTGGTTCCTCCGCCAGAGCAAAGCACCGGTAACGCTGTCCCAGAATCCCATAAGGCAGAGAACTCCAAAAGGGTTGCCTTTGAAGATAAAATCCGCGGAAATTACGAGGCTACTTTCATCGACTCATTAAAATCCTTCAGACTGGCAGCCAACTTGAAACTGAACAAGGATACCTTGTGGTCGTTTCTCCGGAAGAGCCGCGGTAACTGGCGTGAGATCATCGATTTTGTTTCAGGCGTGGCCAGTGACCGGAAATCAATGATTTTTCCGGTGCTCTCATCGATCTCGGAAAAGGATCTGCACGATATAACCCCGGCCGTGCTTGAGGACAACCTCAGATTTTCACCGGAGCTCAAATCGTGGTCGGGAAACAACGAGCTGTTTGTCAACTGTATCCTCTCCCCCAGGGTCGACAATGAATGGCTTCGGCCCTACAAACAATACTTTCAGAAGGCATTCCGGCCAGCCTTCATCGATTCGGCAAGGCGCGATCCCGGCCTCATCAGGTCCTGGATTCTTGCCAACATCAAACCAGACCTTGTATCGAACTACGGCCGCGCCCCGCTTACTCCTGTCGGCGCCTATGAGTTGAGAACAGCAGAATCGCATTCCCGCGAAATACTTTTTGTGGCGCTCTGTCGCAGTTTTGGCATTGCTGCACGTCTCGAGCCGGGAAGCAGGGTTCCGCAATATTTTTTAGACGCGAAATGGACAGATGTAGTATTCGAATCCAAAGTGGCGCTGCCCGGACAACGTGGAACGCTGCAACTCTCTTCCGATCCTAAAAACGACCGTAAACCCGAGTACTTCACCCATTTCACCATCGAAAAATTCGACCATGGCTTTTTCCGTTCGCTCGATTATGAGTATGATGACCGGTTTAACGCTTTTCCATGCAGTCTGGAACTAACACCCGGATATTATCTGCTGGTAACAGGCAACAGGGTAGCCGGGGGAACTGTTCTGGCCGATCTCAGGTTTTTCAACATTTCACCGGATATGAAAACGGAGCAGGTCATCACCCTGCGCAAAAACACCGCACCATTGCCTGTCATCGGTACCATCGACACAAAACAATTTTTCCGGGAGAATACTGAAGGCAAACCCATGCAGCTCAATGCCGGCAAGGGGTTCGTCATTGCATTCATGGAGCCGGATAAGGAACCTTCCCGCCATTTTATTGCCGACCTGAAGCTGAAATCTGCGGAATTTTCGGGCTGGAAGGGAAATATCATCCTCTTGTTCAGATCGGAGGCGGAGAAGGCTGGTTTTATTGCACTCCACGGCAGCGAAATGCCGGCAGGGCTTATTTATCGTGTGGCTGGTCAGTCGGCCTTAAAATATACCGGCACCAGCCTAAACAGAACGCTGGGGGCGAGTTTGCCTGTCATCCTTTACCTAAATCCAAAAAGCGAGGTCATCTACCTCTCCGAAGGTTACCGGATCGGGATCGGAGATGATCTTACACGGTTGATGAAACCCTGATGGCGTGTTCAGGTCCTGATTAGATTTTTGAAGCGGATGATGAAGGTGGTACCTTCGTTTCTGACGATCTCCACGCCTCCGTCAAGTTGTTCTGCCAGCAGTCCAACGATATACATCCCAAGAGATTTTTCAGATTCTATCGTAATATCCTCCGGGATTCCGATGCCGTCATCCTTCACGACGAGTGTACACCAGTCTTCTTTATTGGCTTCGAGTTCGAGGCTGATGGTTCCATTCTGGTTACCGGGGAAGGCATATTTAAAGGCATTTGTCAGCAATTCATTGATGATAAGTCCGATGGGCAGTGCAGTTTCAATACCCACATCAAGGGCACAAAGGTTCGTTTTCAGTGTGATCCGATGTCCGCTGAATGCGCTCATGATAATTGAGGAGAGTGACTGGATATAGGTAGCCAGCGGGATCCGGTCGAGATTTTCAGAACTGTACAGATGTTCATGGATCAGGGCCATGGAGCGGATGCGCAACTGAATGTCGCGGATCATCCGGCTTAGCTCGGGGTCCTCGTTTCTCCGGAGTTGAAAATTCAACAGACTGATCACAATGGCAAGGTTATTCTTGACCCTGTGGTGGATTTCACGGAGCAGTATGCTTTTTTGCTCGGCGCTCCGCTGATTCATCTCTTCGGCATGCTTCCGGCCGGTGATGTCAACGAAATCCACGGCAATCGCAGCATTCCCGGTCTTGAAAACATACACCTCATAATATCCCGAAAAACGTTCATCAGAATATTGTATCTCGAAGGTCTGATCAGAGAGTTCGCCACTGGCCACTTTCTTATACATGGCCGGGATATCGGTTGAGGCCAGGTTTGGAAAAGCCTCCTCTATCGTTTTGCCAATCAATAATTTATGTGCTATTCCAATGGTTCTTTCCGCAGCCGGATTGGCGCCTGTAAGAACCAGTCTGCCATCGGGTTCAAGACGGTAGAAATACATGGAGGTGGGTGACGACTCAACAATACTGCGGAATTTCTCTTCCGATTCCCGGATGGTCTCTTCCGTTTCGTGCCGTCTGGTGATGTCTCTCACAATGGCCCACATTCCTTCAGGTTCGCAATCTTCATTATGAACAAGAAATGTTCTCAGTTCCACCGGAAATATAGTTCCGTCCTTTTTTTTGTATTCCTTTTGATATACTTCGGAATGTCCATGAGGTAAGATCTGATCCTTCACGATCTGCTCTTCCATGGAATGCCATTTCAAGGGGGTGAGGTCAACGTAACTGAGCATGATCAGCTCGGCGGGCGTAAACCCTACCATCTTCTGAAATTCAACATTGCTGTCGACAATGGTACCGTTCATCCGAACGAATACGTATCCATCCATCATGCTGTTGTGGAGCTTCCGGTATTTTCGTTCGGAGGCAACAAGGGCGGCTTCCGCTATTTTCCGTTCCGTGATATCCCGGAAAAAAGCCTGATAAGATCCGTCGGGAAGCCGGTTGGAATTCATCTCCACAGTGATAGAAACGCCATCCCTGGTGATTATTTCCCGTTCAGTTTTTAAGGTTTCCCCTTTTTTAAGCCGCTCGTAATTCAGCGGCTTTTCCGTTAAGATCTGTTTGCTGAAAAGTTCGCTGATATTCTTTTTCAGGAGTTCAGCCCGGGAATATCCGGTAAGCAGACATGCCTTTTCATTCACGAAGATCAGGTTACCGTCATGGTCGCCCTGAAAAAACGCATCAATACCAAACTCAACAAACATCTGGTATTTCTTGTCGATTTTAACCATCTTACGTGTCAGATAAGGCTGTGCAAAATACACAGATTTCCAAAATTCATCCGGCTCCTGTTGCCGAAAATTTTGTCAAAAATATTAAAAAAGCAGTCAGGTTCAATGCTCCTTCCCTACTGTGCTGAAAAATATGCAGATATGAATTCCCAGGAGGGTCCGGAAACCCATTGATTTCAGCTACAAAATTTTTGGAAATGCACCACCCAGACCTGTCAGGATGAACTGCACACCCAACGCAATGGTAATAAGTCCGAAAATTTTGGTCATCACATCCATCCCTGTCGGGCCCACAAGGTTCACCAGTTTGGGTGCATAACGAAAGGCAAGATAGTTAATCACCGACATCACCACGATGGCGGAAAGAAGTTTCAATTCAAGGTATTGAAAATGATTCATGTCCTGCGTAAAAAGAATCACCGTCGACATGGTTCCTGCACCTGTGGTTAGCGGGATGGCGATGGGAATAATAGCTGTGGAGATGCTCTTTGCAAGTGTGTTTGCACCTGCCTCTTTGATTGACTTTTTCACAGAATTCATCATGGAAAACCCGGTAGCCAGCAACAATAAGCCTCCTGCAATCCGGAATGCGCTTACACTGATGCCGAAAAATGATAGAATCCCCATGCCCGTCACCATGGAGATAATCATCGTGAGGAAGGCAGCCAGGGAGGCGACATTGCATATTTTATTACGCTCCGCCGGCGATAACCCCTGGATCAGGTTCAGGTAGATCGGAATCGCGGGAATGTTGTTGGCTACAGCAAACAAACCCAGTAGATAGTGCTGAAACGAAAGGTCCTGCATGGTGTCGGTGTTATGATGATGGGTTAATGGTTACTTTACAATTTCTCTGTCAGGTGATGGTCATCCGAGGCATACAGGTCGAAACCCTGATAATACTGCTCAATGAAACTCTTCGCTGCAGCCTGATCTTCATAAACCGTCATATAGAAGCGCCGGCCGGGTTCGGTGATCTGTTCATCCTTTACCCCTACTGCAATTGCATACGTACAACCATGCCTTAAATTCAGCATCTTCGAAGGACCGGTCCGGTCGTTTGAAATCCTTGAAATCTCCGTTTGTCCCTGCGAAAAAATTTTATCGGCAAGCCGCGAATGATGCCGGAGGGTACAAACATATTTACCTCCGATATAAACCGGAAAAATCTGCGTCGTTTCAGCCGGGTCGAAAACGATATAGATCATCGCAAAAGTCGCCGTATCCCGGTTTCCTGACAGACTGTCGCGCATGACCCGCTGAAATCCGGGATCTGATTTATCCAACACTTTGTTTTTGTACTTCACCTGGATCACCTCCTCCTTTTTCACCTCACATTCAGGGCTGTTGGTGATGTCGGTTCTGTTGTACAGGATGAGGTCCGTTTTGATCTCGTTGATTTTGCAGCGGATCACATTGCCGTTTTTAAGATAGATCATATCCTGTCCCTGTACGGTTGAAATCAGGATGATAAGAAAAACAGCGGATAGAAGGGTTTTCATTCGAACGAAGCGTAACATCTCATAACACAAAGATATAAAAGGATTCGACATTACCTCCCTCCCATGAAGACGCCGTCACGGTCGATTGCAGCAGTTTAAGTAAAGGAATTTACTTTGTCGAACATCACAGACGGTGATAACATCAGAAATTCTTCAGCCGGAATCCCTTCTCTTCCGACAAGGAGAACTTTTGCGGGGTTGTACTTTTTCGTGAAAACATCAATCCCTTTGATTGACCTCACTTTGCCGCTTTTCACCTCCATCGCAATGACTTTTTTTCCTCTATGAAGAATGAAATCAACTTCATGGTTCCCCTCCCTCCAATAATTGAGCTCGTAACCGTCAGTCAGAGAATGGTTGAGAAGATGCGTACCGATTGCCGACTCGAACCATCTTCCCCAGATATCCGGCTGTTTCCTGGATTCGTCCCTGGTGAGCGGGCTCAGGGCTGACATTAATGCTGTGTTGAATACCTGTAACTTCGGGCTGGACGAACGCTGGCGGATTAAATTCTGTGAGAATTTTTCCAATCCGGTGACAAGTCCTGCTCCTTTCAGCAGATGCAGATAATTAGCGAGGGTGGTCGTATTCCCGGCATCCTGCAACTGACCGATCATCTTGTTATATGAAAGAATTTGACCTGACCAGGAACAAGCGAGCTCAAACAAATTCCTTAACAGAATCGGTTTATCAATTCGGGCCAGCAAGAGAATGTCTCTCATCAGCGTGGTCTCGATAAGCGAATGCCGGATGTAATCTTTCCATCGCTTTTCATCTCCAATAAGGGACGATGAACCAGGATATCCGCCAAACCAGATAAATTCATCCAGGGAAAAATTGAAGGCTTCTTTCATTTCCCTGAACGACCAATGCGGCAGATAAAGGACCTCAAACCTGCCGGCAAGGGATTCGCTTAATCCATTTTGAATTAATAGTTGTGACGATCCCAGAAGAATGACTTTTACCGGGATTCTATCAAACGTGTCTCTGTCCCAATGAATTTTTACCTGGTTGCTCCAATCCGCTATTTTCTGAATCTCGTCAATCACCAGTAAAACCTCCTCTGCTCCGGATGCCTTCAGTTTGATCCTGATGGTCTCCCATTGCTGGGCCAGCCATTGTGTCGATGTGGCGTCATCGGCCGAGGCATAGTGCCACGGAAAAGGGTAATCTTCAAGTAACTGGCGGATTACAGTTGTCTTTCCAACCTGTCTTGGTCCCATGAGGACCTGTATAAATTGTCTCGAAAAACCAAGTCTCTGTTCGATAATCTTATAGTACGAGCGCTTAAACATCTCTTTACTTTTTTCACAAAAATAATAAATATCTCAATATACTGAGTAAATTTTCTCAATGTATTGAGAAAATATTTAATACACAAGAGACTTAGCCATATCTCCGGAATGGATAAGAAATCAATTCCTGGCAAGGCAGACATTGAATATATGTATGTATATTTCAATTGTTGTTATATTTGCTATAACGTAACTAATTCTACTTTGGTAAATTGAATTCATAATATCTGTTGATGTCGTTCTGTCTCTGCCGATGCCTTTTCTCCAACTGTTCTCCGCGTTTTTCATCACAGTCATAATCGAATCTTGACCTTATTTCTTTTGCAATCAGAATTCGGATATCGTTTACTGATAATAGTGGAATGTCGCCATCGTTTTCCAGTCTTTCTGTCAGAACCC
>JANXZO010000028.1 GCA_025355465.1 Bacteroidales bacterium | reverse complement strand
GAAATGAATATCATAACAATGCAATAAAGTTTAACTTTGCTTATGGCATTCTCGCGTATGATAAATGTTGAAACAGGCCAGTTAACTTTGGGGGGTCAATTTGAAGCGTACAAGAGGGGTCAATTAGAGCGTAAAATCCAGATTTTGGAAAGAAGTAAAAAAAAAACGGAATTTGAAAAAGTTATATTTACTCATTCTGTTTAGTCTTTTGTTGGGCATCACAGCTTTCTCACAAACCGTAACCAATGTTGGTACCGATTTCTGGATTGCATTTCCTCCTAGTGGGGCGCCATGGCAAATCAATCTGTTTATATCTTCCAACTATTCAACTAGTGGAACAGTGGTTTCTGCTTACCCTGGAGTTAATCAAAACTTCACCGTCACAACGGGAGTCGTCACCCAACTGTCAATACCTGTTGGCATTTGTCTTCAGGGCGGTTTAGAAGACAAAGGAATTCACATTGTGTCGAATGACCCGATCTCCGTATACGGATTAAACAAAGGTTACTCAACTACAGATGCTTTCCTTGCACTACCTGTCAATGCATTGGGGTTAGATTACAGAATTGTCACTTATAAGACGTCCATTACTAATTTTGGATCGTGCTTCAGTGTCGTTGCAACTCAAGATGCAACAACACTGACTGTTTTTAATCATCAGACTAATTCAACGACCAATATCAATCTGAATCAAGGACAAACCTACCATGTTGAAGCTCCGAATGTCGACGAAGATGTAACGGGATCAAGAGTACAGTCCAATTTTCCTGTTGCAGTATTCGGTTCGTCCGATCAGGTCTCTATCACAGGACTAATATGTGGTTCTGCCAATCATATCGTTGAGCAGATGTTCCCTTATTATTCATGGGGGAAGAATTTCGTAACCGTTCCTTTAGCAGGCCGCGATGCCAGCGGAGATATATTCAGGATAGTTTCTGCACAGAATGGGACTGACATAGCAATTAACGGAATCTTTGTGGCAACAATAAACTCCGGTGATTATTATGAATCTAATCTTATTGGATATAATTCAATAACAACATCCAAACCAGTTATTTTGGCACAATTTGCTAAAGGGATCGCATGTTCAGGAAATATTACAGGCGATCCTTTTATGATGTTAATCCCGCCGAGGGAGCAGTTTCTAACAAATTATACGGTTTCAACCGTTGCTGGTTTTATTTCACATTGGGTTAATGTAGTCGCTCCTGACTATGCCCTTGGAACAATTTATCAGGATGGAGCTCTAATTCCGAATGCTGCTTTTATCCAGATCGGATCGACAAATTATTATGGAGCACAAAGACTGGTTTCTGAAGGCTCACATACATTTACAAGCACGTTTCCTTTTGGGGTATCTATTTATGGCTGGACTCCGTCTGATTCCTATGGTTATCCCGGCGGTTGTTCACTGTCTCCTGTCGGTATGGTTAATAGCGTTACAATCTCTCCACCCATTGCCACAGGCACCCTAGATGTTTCCACGCTTTGTTTTACAGCACATGTTGAAGATTACTTATTAAATCCCGTTGCCGGTGTACTTGTAACCTTCAACATCAGCGGAATCAGTAATATTACCGGAAATGCCTACACAGATGCATCGGGAAATGCACAATATTGCTATGCCCGAACAGGTACCACCACAGGTATCGACAATATTTATGCGGAATGTTTCGGATATATTTCTACGACCTCAACTGCGAACTGGATTCTGAATTGTTTGAATCCAACCGGAGCCGGTACAATCGGCAGCAGTCAATCAGGGTGTGGTAGTTTTACCCCATCTCCCATCACCAGCCTCACTTTGCCATCTGGACAATCAGGAACATTGGAATATAAATGGCAACAGTCAACAACCAACGCTGTTACCGGATTTATTGATATCGCTGTGAGTAATTCACCCGATTATTCACCAGGGTTGATTACGCAAACCACATGGTATCGAAGGGTGGCCAGGGTCGACTGCATGGCCGACTGGACCGGCGCAGCGGTTACCGAAGCTCTGGAAATGACCGTTACACCTGGACCGCTGCCTGTTGTGACCATAACAGCAACTCCACCCGTGGTGTGTGCCGGAATGCCTGTCACGTTCACAGCAACCCCGACCAACGGGGGAACCAACCCTGTCTTTACCTGGAACGTGAATGGAACCGATGTCGGACCGAACAGCAATGTTTATAATTACGTACCTCTCAATGGTGACCTAGTGAAATGCACCCTCACTTCTGATCTGCCATGTACTGCCATCAATCCAGTTACCTCGAATATTATTTCAATGGTTGTCAACCCGGTGCTTCCGGTTTCTGTTACCATCGCCCCCTCCGCCAACCCCGTCTGCGGTAGCTCGCCTATCACCTTTACCTCCATTGCGACCAATGCAGGAGGTGCGCCCGGGTACCAATGGCAGGTGAATGCAGTGAATGCAATCAATGCAAACAATGCAGATTTTACTTACATGCCGCTGAACGGGGATGTGGTAACCTGCATCCTCACATCCTCCCTTGCGTGTGCGACCAACAATCCGGCTACTTCACTGCCTGTACAGATGTCAGTTTTGCCGGCGCCTGTCGTCACCTTCATCAACTGTTTCGATGCCATCACCACGATCAATGCAAAACCGATCAGGTTGAAAGGCGGACTGCCCCTGAACGGCACCTACTCCGGCCCCGGATTTAATTCATCCACAGGGATGTTTACCCCCTCAGCAGCCGGGATTGGGATAAAAACCATCACCTACTCCTACACCAATGCGGCCCTCTGCAGCGCCAGCCAGACGCAAACCATCACGGTTCAGGCCAATCCTGCCTTCAGCTGCGGCAATAACTTAACAGACATCCGCGACAACAAAGTCTATCCAACCGTTCAGATCGGCTCCCAGTGCTGGATGACTACCAACCTGAATTACGGCTCAACTGTTCCTTCTTCGCAGGTTCAATATGATAATTGTATTTCAGAAAAGTATTGTTATAACGACCTGGCCGGTAATTGCACCAATTATGGCGGGCTTTACCAGTGGGATGAAGTGATGAAATATGATGACACACCGGCAGGCCAGGGGTTGTGTCCACCAGGCTGGCATGTGCCAACAGATTCAGAGTGGACCACACTCTTCGATTTCTACCAGGGCAATGCACTTGCCGGCAAACCTTTGCAGGATACCATTATTTCAGGTTTTAAAGCACAGACAAGCGGGGTCTTCTACCTGAATTCGAGTTGGAGTTTCAACGGATTTGCCACCCTTTTCTGGTCATCTACTCCTTGGAGCGCTGTAAAAGCTATATCGCATGGGATGAATATATACGATTTCTCGGTGTCATTGTATCCATCCTCAAAAGCGAATGCATTTCCGGTGAGGTGTTTGCGGGATTGATTTCATATTCAATCAGCTTTCTCTCTTGGTCAACAGTGGATTGATTTTTTGGCGTATAATTAAATTTTGGAGACATTTGATATGAATAGGTATAGTAAATTGGTAGTGGTTTTTATGGCCTCCTTTTCTTTGGTCTTCGTTACAGGACTTCTAAGAAGCTATGTGAATTTTCAGACAAGTTCCTTACTGGGTTCCATTGCCTATTTTGGAATTACCTTTTTCTTTCTAAAGAAGTTTCATAATACTATTTCTGAATGGAATATCTTACTGGTAATTATACTTGGGTTATCGGTTCTTCAAATTCCCATCAGGATTATGGATTGGAATGCGAATTTGGAGTCCTTCCCAGATTTCTTAATTCATAATATTGCCATCCTGATCGCCTTCCTTTTTTACAAATCCAGAAGAATCGGTGTCCCGGTCAGCATAACCTATTTTGTATTTCTGGTTTTCATGTATCTCAATGGTTATAGTTTATATCTTCATTATCTGAATTTTGGGACCTTGTCCGGGAGTGTGTCAGAAACCTGTCCCCCTTTTGAATTATTTCAGGAAGATAGCACTAAAGTCTCCAACAACTACTTTAATGACAAAATTCTTGTTCTGGATTTCTGGAATACAGGATGTGGGGCCCATGTACTCGTGGTTCCCCGCGATGGCATATACCGGTGTCCCTCTTTTTTTTAGTTCAGACATGAAATTGTCGAGCGGCCTCCAGGCAATATCCTTTGACCCTTTTCCTGTATTTTGCCAGATTGATCAGCAGCACGCTCACAAGGATTACGACAAGACCGCTTATCTGCAGCAAGGTCATGTGTTCGTCTGCCAGGAAGACGCCCAGCAAAAATGCTGTTCCGGCTACTTTTTCACCAAACATAAGCACCACTCCGATGAAGCCAAAGATCAGGTCGATGATGATGGATGGTTGTATCTGTTTCCAGGAACCGGTATTTTCTCCTTTAATCAGGCACCATCCCATCAATAGTATCCCAGCTAATAAAAAACGATGGGCGCCAAGCATCATTGGAGGAAAATGGCGGACGGCTATCTGGATAAAGAAATAGGTGGATCCCCAGACCAGGTATACGGTTGCAAAAGCGAGAATTAACATGGAAAGTGAACTCTTTTTTACACCGGGAGCCGACATGATAGGTTGTTTGAAGAATCTGTAAAGATAAACGCAAACGAAGAAACTTGAGTTTTATCTTATAATTTTGTTAAATATCCTGAAAATGGCTGATATAATTCACAATTGACAAGACGATGAATCTTACTGTTTCCCCGAAACTGCCCCTCTCCCTGATGGCCAAGCCGATCGGTTCCATATGCAACCTGAGCTGTACCTATTGCTACTATTTGGAAAAGGAAAAATTCTGGCCAGGGTTGGTTTCTGAAAATCAGATGAGCGAAAAACTTCTTGAGACCTATATTGTCCAGATGATCTGTTCCTCGCCGGATCCGGTAGTTAATTTTGCCTGGCACGGGGGTGAGCCGCTCTTACGCGGAATCGATTTTTTCAGGAGGGTGATCGCGCTGCAGCAAAAACACGGAGGCGGAAGAACGATTGGGAACTCGCTGCAGACCAATGGCACGATGCTCACGGATGAATGGTGCCGTTTTTTCACGGATCACAGTTTCCTGGTAGGGTTATCCATTGACGGCCCTGAGCATTGCCACGATCATTACCGGGTTGACAGGAGCGGGAGGGGCAGTTTTACGAAATGCATGAATGGCCTTGATTTGCTGGTGAAACATAAAACCGAATTCAATACGCTCACTGTGGTCAATGATTACAATTCACAGTTCCCGGAGGAGGTATACCGCTTTTTAAAAAACATCGGAAGCCGGTATATGCAGTTCCTGCCGGTTGTTGAATGGGTTGATCCTGAAGCGAAACATGGCCGGCCAAGAATTTTGCCCGCTACCTCTGCAATCAAAGGTGAAATCACTGATTGGACAGTCGACGCTGTAGATTACGGAAATTTCCTGATTCGGATTTTTGATGAGTGGGTTCGTCATGATGTCGGAGACTATTTCGTGCTTACCTTCGATTGTGTTCTGGAAAACCGGATGGGGGTGCCGCCCTCTGTTTGTGTTGCAGCCAGAACCTGCGGTAATGCCGGAGTTGTGGAACACAATGGGGATGTATTCGCCTGCGACCATTTTGTTTTCCCGGAATATAAACTTGGCAACCTGCAGGAAAAATCTATGATGACGATGATGGACTCTCCGTTTCAGCGACAATTCGGGCAGAACAAATATGATTCGCTGCCTGGTTACTGCCACAGGTGCGAATTCCTCAATGTGTGCAATGGGGAGTGTCCGAAAAACCGCATTATCCGGACCCCGGAAGGTGAACCGGGATTAAACTATCTCTGTGCCGGGTTTAAGATGTTTTACAGACACACCAAACCCTATTTCGATTTCATGGCAAATGAACTGCATCACAAAAGGTTGCCTGCGAATGTAAAGCAATGGGCTCAAAAGCGGATGGACCTCACTTCAGCAGGATGATTTTCCGTACCACACTTTGCGAATTTGCTTTAAGCTGTATGAAGTAAACACCCGAAGGAAGATGGCTTCCATTAAAATCATAGGTGTGCGACCCGGCCGGCATTGTCTCGTTTATGAGGATCTTTAGCTCTTTCCCTGACATATCTGAAACGGACAGATGTACATTCCCGGGCTGAGGCAGATAGAAAGGAATGGTTGTGTGAAGGCTGAAAGGGTTGGGCAGATTCTGGAATAGTTTTACCTGGTCTGGCCTGGATGGGGTCTCTGCCATGCTGGTCGCAACGGCCAGCTGCTCTTTCAGAAAATTATTTTTCAGCATGAGTTCTTCAGCAGTCATACCTGGAACTGAAACATCGGTGCGAACATTCCCTGTTTTGAAATCATCCAGATTGATGAGCTCGTTCGGGTCATAGGTGAGGCAGTAAAGCTCCCACTGGTCCTTTTCATGGCCGTTCGGGTCAACATACTTGACAATTTTCCAGTCGCCGGTGCAAAAAGCCCGCATGTTGTTGGGCTGTCGCACGGTGCCGGTATCAATGGCATAGCCGATATTGATTGTTGAATCAACTCTGTGAAGAAACAGGTTATAGGCGTCCATTTTTTGGGTACCCGGATTAACGGTTCCAAGCTCTGTTATCATATCATTGCCCACGAATAAGACCCCGTTCCGCGGATTTCCGTCAGGTCCGATGATGGGGCCGCTGGCAGTGCCTTTTATGTAAGATGAGAGATCGGCCCCTGGAAAGACGGGACCCGAAATGTGATTTTGGCTGGTTGCCATCATGTTTCTCAGTTCAGCCTGCTGATAACCGGCCAATGCCAGAAGCGTTGGCGCAAGATCAATGGAACTGGTGGGTTCGCTGATCTCCCGCATCACCTGACTGTTTGCATTGACCAGCGGTGAGGATATGATCATCGGAACACGAACCGATTCTTCGTATGCATTGTGCCACTTCTGGATCGTACCGCCATGCGCGGTCGTCATGTCGCCGTGATCGGAAATGAAAACCACGATGGTATTTTCGGTAAGGCCATTTGAATCGAGCGCATGTAAAATTTTTCGGATCTGCAGATCGGCCAGATATTCGCAATAATGATAGAACCGGATATAGCTCAGCGACCAGGCTGAATCGTTTGTCCCCTGCATTTGAAAGGGATGGGGAGATCGCACCGGCATCCCTTGCTGAATAAAGTTGTAGTCGGTTTTGGAACCCCAGGCCAGCCCCCACTTTAACGAATAATCCTGCTGACACCAGGGTTTGGTTCCCAGAGATTCATTGAATGTTGGCGGCAGATAACTGTTGTACTGCGGGAAACCGTCAGGGTTCAGGTCGACCTGGAAAATTCGCTGCACAGAATCCCCGTTTACGATGGTCCAGCATGTATCCACACGACTTTTATCTCCCTTGCCGGGAATATCCGGGGGTGGAGGATACCCTTCCCAGGCAACAACACCACCTCCGCCCGGAACCTGCCAGTTGATGGGCCAGGCACTGACATCGTGGGGGTTTACGATAGAGGCTACGGTAAACCATGGCACACCGGTGGAGTCGCCCGCCTGACGGTTAAGAAAGTCAACGATATTTTCTGTAAATACAACATCGCGGAATACCCCAAGATTGCTTGAGGTTCCGCCATGCGGTTCGGGATAGGAGCTTTCCCAGTCTGCAAACCCCCAGGGTTCGAGGTAATCGGGAGGTTTTGCCTCCGACACATGCCATTTGCCATAATAATGGGTGGTGTAACCGGCAGCGCGGAACCAGTCACCCAGCGTCGGTGTCCCCAGGGAGTCGAGGAAAGGCACATCTTCGGCTGATTTGAATAGTCCGTCGGTATGATCCACGCCGGTAACCGCCGGGTACTGTCCTGTCATGATACATGACCTGCTTGGAACGGAGGCAGATGAGGCGGTGTAATGTTTATTCAGGACTACGGAGTTTTTCCGCAGACGCATCAGCCCTTCGAAAAAGCGCGTATAAGAGTTACCAGGAGTTATCTGCCGGAACCCAAGGATCTCTTTTAATTCCTGCACAGCACCTTCCCGGGGACCGTATCCTTCCGGCGGGGTCTGCATCTGGTCAACCATAATCAGCAGGATGTTAGGATGAGATGCATTCCTGGCAGGGGGCGTGTCGCGAAAGCCAGACAGGGCAGCGAGGGCAAGAACTGCAGGAGGCATACAGATAAATCTTCCGGGAATCTTTTTCATGTGGGCTGGATAAGGCAAAGATGATAAAATTAAGGGTTCTTTATCACTTTGAGTGGGTAACATAATGAGGATTGATTTTAGAAAAGTCGAGTTTTCCGGTGAGCAGGTAAATAATTGCTTTGATGGTGTCAGATCTTCGATAACCCCGGGCTTTTGCTTTAGCAGCCTGGAAAA